>PVXE01000001.1 GCA_014444615.1 Tagaea sp. CACIAM 22H2
GGCACGATGGAAGCGCTGGTACCCGTCATCCTCGCGAAGCGTGGTGCCTCGGGCGTGGTCGCGGTCGACGGGCTCGATTTCGGCGAGAAGGTCGCGGCGGTGCGCCAAGCGCATAACGTGTCTTTCGCGTATGTGCCCGGCGTATTGTCGGGTTCGCTGGTGCGCGCGATGGAAGAACGCGTCGCGGGCGACATGACCGAGCATCGCTTCGCGGGAGGGCCCAAGCCGCGCCTCGATTTCGACGTCGTCGTGCTGTCGGGCATGCTCTATCACGTCCATTCGCCGCTGCATGTGCTGGCGGCGGCGCGCAGCCTGCTGCGCCCGGGCGGCTTGATGATCGTCGAAACGGCGATCATGCCGATGGACGCCTATCTGATGCAGTGGAACTTCGCCGGTACGGGCTATGTCTACGGCCCCACGGATACGTGGTTCATGACCGTGCCGCTGCTCGATCATTTCCTGCGTTTCCTCAAAATGATGCCGCTCGATGCGCGCTGGATTCCGGCGGGCACGGGTGTGGCGCGTTTCGCCTGCGTGGCGCGGGCGGTGGATTATCGCCCGCGTCTGCCGGCCGAAACGCTGATGGAAGATGCGCCGTGGAATCTCGAACACGCGGCTCTCCATCGCGAGAATCTGTTCCCCGATCCCAAATTGCCGCCCGTGCCCTATACGACCGCCGCGAAGCCCGTGTACCGGCAAGGCGTGGGCAGTTGCGATCTGTTCGCGACGATGCAAGCCTCTCAGCCGCTGAACGTCACGCCGGAGCTTGTTGAACTGAGGCTGGGCGCGACGATATGACGGACTTCACCGTCGCCGCGATGTGGCGCACGCCGGTCTTCCAATGGCTGGGCGGCGACCATCCGATGATGACGAGTTTGCTCGCCCCGCGTGCGGGCTACGACTTCAAGCTCGATCTGCCGGCGGCGGACGCCGCTGCGCGCGCGAAGGCGGAAAGGGGCCTCGCCAATCTTTCCGCGAAGCTGCGCAAGGCCGTGCCCGATATCGCGGACGATGTGCTGGCGGAATTCGTGAAGTCGCGCGACCTCGAAAGCCAAGCACAGGTCGCCGCCGCCGAGCCCGATCTCGTATTTCCGCATTCGATGCCGTTCACCGATATGGAACGGCCATGGATTTCGCATCTCGAAGAATTGCTGGCGCTGTTCGCACCCTTCTTCTGGCACGGCACGTCGGCCGAGCGCACCGCCTATGGCACGCCGGTGTGGCGGCTGGTGAAGGCGATGCTGGAAGATCCGTCCTGCCGCGCGCTGTCGGCGCATTTGCGGCACACGGTGGATTGGATCGGCAAGCTGTTCGACAGCGAGACGATCGCGGCCAAGACGCGCTTCATCCCCTTCGGTCATGCATTCCCGCCTTCGATCGAAGCGCGGGTGCGCGACGCGCAAGCGGCGCGCGCGAGCCGCAAAGGCTGCACTTTTCTGTTCACGAATTCCTGGTTCCAGGCGGAGCCGAGCTTCGTCTTGCGCGGCGGCATGGAAACGCTCGCGGCCTACGGCAATCTCGTCAAACGCCGCCCGGATTGCCGCTTGATCCTGCGCACGAAGTTGCCGGTGTCGATCTTCGGCGAAGGCTTCGCCGATTTCGTGCGTTCGCTGCCGAATGTCGAGATCGTCGACGGCAAGCTCGACTATCCCGATTTCGTCGATCTGTTCCTGCGCGCCGACGCATTCCTGCTGCCGTCTTGCGGGTTGCACACGGTTTCGCTGCTCGAAGCGATGGCGTCGGGCGCCGCGTTGATCGCGTCGGACGCGCCGGCGGTCGACGAATTCGTGACGCATGGCGAAACCGGGATCGCCGTCGAAGGGCGGCGTAAGCTGTCCTGGTACGACGAGTACGGTTTCCTGCGGCAGACTTTCGAACCGTTGAAAAAGGATTTCGATGCGCGCTTCGCCGCCAATCTCGAAGCCGCGATGGATCGCGTGGCGGGCGACGTTGCGTATCGCGTGAAATTGGGGCGTGCGGCCTTCGCCCATGTGCGCCAAAATCACGCGATGGAACCTTGGATCGGCGGCTTCGGCCAATTGCTCGACGACGTGCGCGACGGCTTGCGATGAGCGGCGCGTTCGATCCGTTGACGATGCTGGGGCGCGGCGGCTTCGACACGCATGCCACGCTCGATCTGCGCGGCCTCAAGCGCGACGAAGCGCTCGCCAAGCTGAAAGCGTTGATCGACACCCATGCCGCGCCCGCCCCGCATCTTTACGCGGTGCTCATCGATCCCGCCACGCAAGGCGGCGGGGAGACACTGTTCCAGCCGGTCGGGCGCTATCTGCTCGACGCGAAGCGTTCGGGAAAAATCTTCGCCGTGACGCCGCTCGCTGATCCGCCGGGCGGCGGTTTCGCGATCGATCTGGGGCAAGCGTGAGCGTCGACCAAGCCGCCCTCGCGGATTTGGCGCTGCGGCTCGCCGAGAATTTCGGCAGCCATTCGAAACTGGTCGAACTGGTCGCGCGCGCGGCGCGGACCGGCGACGAAACCGTCGCGGCCAAGGCGTGGGACGAGATCGGCAAATTGCCGCCCGATATCCGCGCCGCGATCGCGAAATGGCTCGCCGAATCCAGGCCTGCGCCGGCGAACGACCGCTAGCCTTAGACCTTGACGCCGATCGGGCAGGAAACGCCCGTTCCGCCAAGGCCGCAATAACCTGCCGGGTTTTTGGCGAGATATTGCTGGTGATAGGCCTCGGCATAATAGAACGGACCCGCGTCGACGATCTCGGTCGTGATCGGGCCGTAGCCGGCTTTCGCCAGCGCCGCCCCGAACGCCGCTTTTGACGCTTCGGCCGCTTTGCGCTGTTCGGGCGAATTCACGTAGATGCCCGAGCGATACTGCGTGCCGACATCGTTGCCCTGGCGCATGCCCTGGGTCGGGTCGTGGCTTTCCCAGAACGTCTTCAGCACCGCTTCCAGGCTCAAGCGCGCGGGATCGAAGGCGACGAGCACGACCTCGTTATGGCCGGTCATGCCCGAGCACACTTCCTCGTAGGTCGGATTCTTCGTGTAACCGGCGGCATAGCCCACGGCGGTCGAAACGGCACCGGGCAATTGCCAGAATTTGCGCTCGGCGCCCCAGAAGCAGCCCAGACCCACGACGATCGTTTCCGTACCCGCCGGAAAGGGCGGCTTCAACGGCGTGCCGAGCACGAAGTGACGGGTGGGAACGGCGATCGCTTCGTCGCGTCCGGGCAGCGCCTCGGACGGCGACGGCATCACGGCTTTTTTGCGGGCGAAGAGATACATGGGGGACCTCGCTTTCGCCGGACGATTCGCCGGCGAGGCCCCGAAGGTTACAGGCCCTTGAGGTGACGGTCGATACGCATGCGCTCGCCTTCCGACACGGCGACCTCGAAGCTGTGACGCAACGACATCATGGTTTCGAGTTGCTTCATCGACCCGAAGATACGCCCCGCCGCAAGCTGGCGGGCGACGGCACCCATATGCTTGGGCGCGTCGAGGAACACCTGATGGGCGAGCAGCACGGGTTTGCCCTCGTGCGTGCCCAGAGTCACGAACCATTGCGCGACCGAGTTGGCGCCAATGAAGATGCGATCGTTGATCAGCGTGCGCGGTGCGTCGGACGTCGCCGACGTTTCGGCTTGGGGGGGCTGCGGGGCGGGCGTGTTTTCCATCGGCATATCCGTTCGACTCGTGCGAGGCTTGAGTTCGACTCAATTTGAGGGCTGCCGGTGAATCAAGCGTTAAACACGAACGCCGATTCTGGATGCCGTTCGCTTTAATTATTAACGCGCGGCGCGATGTAAAAATTGCGTCACGCGTGCTCGCGCTTTGCGCCGCCATCCGAATGGGAACGAAACGATCTGCCGGATCGGAAAAGCCGCGAACCCGTTCTACTCGACGAATCGGGGGTTCGATGGGGCCGGATGGTGGGCGCTGCAGGGATTGAACCTGCGACCCCTGCCGTGTGAAAGCAGTGCTCTCCCGCTGAGCTAAGCGCCCGTCGCCATCGGCCAAAAGCGGCGGTGGGGCAGGGGTATAGGGCGGGCGTTTCCGGCTGTCAAGAAAGGCGCCTTGGTAACGGGCCCTTGGCGCCGCGCCGAAATGCCCTATCTTATCGACATGCCTAAAAGACGCCGCCCCGCTGCCCTGGGATTGGCCGCCGCGCTTTTTGCGGCCCCGGCGGGCGCCTTTACGTCCGGCGACCGTTACGAGGTCGATTTCGACGTAACGGCGGGCGGGCGGATCGCCCATCTGACCTTGGCATTCGCCATGGTCGGACAGAATTACCAATTCGCCTCGCGCCAGGAATCGGCCGGGTTGCTCGATTGGCTGGCTTCGTGGCGTTCGCAAACCGAGGTGCGCGGCTTTTTCCGCGGCACCGATCCGGTGCCGACGTCTTATCGCGTCGACGGCACGTTCCGCGGCAATCCGCGTAAAGTGGAACTGGTGTTCGAGGACGGGCGCGTCGTGCGCATGGATACGGTGCCCGAGGCGCGCGACGACGACCGCGAAGAAGTTCCGGCCGCGTTGCGCGAAGGGGCGGTCGATCCGGTCTCGGCGCTGGTCTATGCGCTGCGCACGGTGAACGAGACCGGCAAATGCGATGCGCGCGTGAAGGTGTTCGACGGCCGCCAGCGTTACGACGTGGCCTTCACCGATAAAGGCATGCAGCGCGTCGCGCGCCACAACGCCTCGAATTTCGAAGGCGAGGCGCGGGCCTGCGAATTCGAATGGATCCCGATCGCGGGGCGCAAGCGCAACCCGTCGATCCGCGTCTCGGGCGAACAGCGCGTGGGCACCGTCTATCTCGCCCCGGTCGCCGACAGCGCCGTGCTGGCGCCGGTGCGTATCGAGTTCACGCTGTGGTTCGGCACCGTGGTCGGGCATCTGCGCGACGTGCGCCGCATGCCCGCGCGCGCGGAGATCGACTGAATCTAAGGCCGGTGTTCGATGTCTTCGGTTTCGCGGCGCAAGGCGCGGATCGAGACATAGACTTCGATCAGGAACAGCCCCAGCGCCAGGATGACGGCGACGACCGCCGCGGCGAAAAAGCCGATCGGCACCGTGCTGGCGATACCGCGCGACACGCCCACGACGAACAGTGCCAAAATCGCGCAGCAGGTCAGGAAGGTCGATACCGTCAGCAGCGCGATCGCCGCGTTGACGACGCGCAGCCGCGTGCGCTGGATCGCCAATTCGCCGTGCCATTGGCGCATCCGCTCGGGCTCCGCCAAACCACGCAACTCGCGCGACAGATTGCGCGTGCGGTCGACCACGCGCGCCAAGCGCCCGGTGAACACGCTGAGCAGAATGCCCAAACCGTTGAGCAGGAACACGGGCGCGATCGCCATCTGGATCAGATGCGCGATGCTTTCGATGGTCATGTCGGCGTTCATGCGATCAGCTCCGCGATTTGGGCGAAGTCGCGCACCAGCGCGTCGGCGCGCAGATTCTCGACCGGCCCCAGCGAATAGCCATACGGCACGGCGATGAACGGCAAGCCCGCCGCGCGCGCCGAATAGGCGTCGTTGGGCGAATCGCCGACGAAGGCGGTTTCGCCCGGCGCCGATCCCAATGCGGCCAACCCGACGCGCACATGGCGCGCATCGGGTTTGCGGAACGGCACGTCGCCGCCGACGACGGCGCCGAAATACTTTTCGAAGCCGATTATTTTCAACAATTTCGCCGTCGGCCGGTCGGCCTTGTTGGTCACGATGCCGAGTTTGAGGCCGCGTTGGCGGAGCGTTTCCAGCGTCGCCTCGACGCCGGCATAGGGCTTGGACGTCCGCGCGATGTCCGCTTCGTAGATTTGGAACCAGCGCGCGGTCAGCTTGTCGAGCATCGCGGCATCCGGTGCGGGAAGGCCGGAAACTTTCCATCCTTTTTCGATCAAGGCGCGCGCGCCGTCGCCGACCAGACCGCGCGCGGTCGCTTCGCCCAGCGCCGTGTGGCCGTTTTCAACCAGCAGCGCGTCCAAGGCGGCGCCGATATCGCCGGCCGTGTCGACCAGCGTGCCGTCGAGGTCGAAAAGTATCGCGGAGACGCGAAAAGGGGCTTTCATCCTTTGGATTTAGCGGGCCTTGCCACAGGTCGCAACAATTCGTGACTGGGGTCGCGGCCGGGGTATATGGAATGGTCCGCCCGTCACGCATGGATTCGCAGATATGAGCCGAAAAATCGCCGCCATCGTGCTCGCCGCCGGTCTCGGCACGCGTATGAAATCAGCCCGGCCCAAGGCCCTGCTCGAAGTGGGCGGGCGGCCGGTGATCGGCCATATCGCGGCGGAGCTCGCCAAGCTCGGCGTCGTCAAAGTCGCCCTGGTGCTCGGGGCGGGCATGGACGACGTGCTCGAAGCCGCGCGCGCGGCCGCCCCCGGTCTCGACATCGTCTCGGTCTTGCAGACCGATCGCCTGGGCACGGCGCATGCCGCGTTGCAGGCGCGCGCCGTGCTCGACGGGTTCGACGGCGACGTGCTGGTGGCGCTGGGCGACGCGCCCTTCGTGTCGGCCGAAACCTTTGCGCGGCTGGCGGGCGCGTTGCGCAGCGACCCCAAACCCGCCTTGGCGGTGCTGGGCGTGCGCGTACCCGTCCCCAATTCCTTCGGCCGCTTGATCGTTACCAATGTCGACGCCGAACTGGTGCGCATCGTCGAGGCGAAGGAAGCGACACCGTCCGAACTCGCCATCGACTTCGTCAATTCCGGCGTCATGGCATTCGACGGCAAGGGCATGTTCGATCTGATCGCCAAGATCGGCAACGCCAACGCCAAGGGCGAATACTACCTGACCGACGCGGTCGAGCTCGCGCGCAAGGCCGGGCGCAAAGTCGTCGCCGCCGAAGGCTCGCGCGACGAATGGCGTGCCGCGGACGACAAAGTGCAGCTCGCCGATCTCGAATCCTGGTTCCAGGCCAAGAAGCGCGAAGCGGCGATGCGCGCCGGCGTCACGCTGATCGATCCGTCGGCGGTATGGTTCAGCTACGATACCGAAATCGGCGCCGACACGGTCGTCTATCCCGGCACGATTTTCGGGCCCGGCGTCAAAGTCGGCCGCGACGTGCAGATCAAGGGCTTCTGCCATCTGGAGGGGGCGACCGTCGCCGACGGCGTGCTGATGGGGCCTTATGCGCGCCTGCGCCCCGGTGCGCAGATCGGCGAGGGTGCGCATATCGGCAATTTCGTCGAGATCAAAGCGGCGAAAGTCGAAGCGGGCGCCAAGATCAACCATCTTTCCTATATCGGCGATGCGCGCGTCGGGGCGAAAGCCAATATCGGGGCGGGCGCCATCACCTGCAATTACGACGGCTTCTTCAAATCGCACACCGATATCGGGGCGGGCGCGTTCGTCGGCTCGAATTCTTCGCTCGTGGCACCGGTGACGATCGGCGACGGCGCCATTGTCGGCGCGGGCTCGGTCGTCACGCGCGACGTGCCCGCCGATGCGATGGTCGTGGTGCGTCCCGCACCGGTGGTGAAAGAAGGCTGGGCGAAAATGTTCCGCACCCGCCGGGCGGCCGAAAAAGCGGCGCAGAAGAAAGGCTAGATCCGGATATGTGCGGCATCGTCGGAATCGTCGGCAAAGGTGCGGCCACGCCGCTATTGGTGGATGGCCTCAAGCGCCTGGAATATCGCGGCTACGATTCCGCCGGCGTGGCCACGCTGGTGAAGGGGCATATCGAACGCCGCCGCGCGTCGGGGCGGATCGCCGCGCTGGAAGATCGTGTGAACGCCGAGCCGCTGGGCGGGCGCACCGGCATCGCGCATACGCGCTGGGCGACGCATGGCGCCCCGGTCGAGAACAACGCGCATCCGCATGCGACCGACAAGGTCGCGATCGTGCATAACGGCATTATCGAGAATTTCGCCGAGTTGAAGACCGAACTCGCCGCCAAGGGCCGCGTCTTCGCCAGCGAAACCGATTCCGAAGTCATCGCGCATTTGCTGACCGTTATGATCGACGAAGGCATGACGCCCGAAGCGGCATTCGGCGCGGCGCTGAAGCGCCTGCACGGCGCTTTCGCGGTCGCCGCCATCGTCGCGGGGCATGAGGATCTGCTGCTGGCCGCACGTCGCGGTTCGCCGCTCGCCATCGGCTACGGCGACGGCGAGATGTTCGTGGGCTCGGACGCGCTGGCGCTCGCACCGCTCACGCGCAAGATTTCCTATCTCGACGACGGCGATTGGGTCGTCGTCACCGGATCGACCGTCACGATCCACGACAGCCACGACAAGATCGTGACGCGCGCGATCAAGGAAACTGCGTTGTCCGGCGCCCTGATCGGCAAGGGCAATTTCCAGCACTTCATGCAGAAGGAAATTTTCGAGCAGCCCGCCGTGATCGGCGACACGCTGCGCGTCTATGTCAATCCGGCGACGCGCGCGGTGGCTTTGCCCGAACTGCCCGTCGATCTCAAAACGCTCAATCGCATTCAGCTCGTCGCCTGCGGCACGTCGTATTACGCGGGTCTCGTCGGGCGTTATTGGATCGAGCGTCTTGCGCGCTTGCCGGTCGATGTCGATATCGCGTCGGAATTCCGCTATCGCGATCCGATCCTGGAAAAGGGCGGGCTGTCGATGTTCGTATCGCAATCGGGCGAGACGATCGACACGCTGTCGGCGTTGCGCCACGCGAAGGCGCAAGGCCAAAAGATCGCCGCGATCGTCAACGTGCCCGAAAGCTCGATGGCGCGCGAAGCCGATGTGGTGTTGCCCACGCATGCGGGGCCGGAGATCGGCGTCGCTTCGACCAAGGCGTTCACGACGCAGCTTTCCGTGCTGGCGTCCTTCGCTTTCGCCGCCGCCAAGGCGCGCGGCACGATGTCGGCCGCCGCGTTGAACGAACTCGCCGGCGCCATCTACGAGATCCCGGAGAAAGTCTCTGCCGTGCTGGCGATGGACGAGGCGATCCGCGCGGCCGCCGAAATCGTCGCACCCGCGCGCGATGTGCTCTATCTCGGCCGCGGCACGTCCTATCCCATCGCGATGGAAGGCGCGCTGAAGCTCAAGGAGATTTCCTACATCCACGCCGAGGGCTATCCCGCCGGCGAGATGAAGCACGGGCCCATCGCGTTGATCGCGTCGGATGTGCCGGTGATCGTCCTTGCCCCCAGCGACGAATGGTTCGAGAAGACGGCGTCGAACATCCAGGAGACGAAAGCCCGCGGCGGCCAGGTGATTTTGATCGCCGATGCCAAGGGCATCGCGAAGGCCGGGTCGCTCGCGACCGCGACGATCGAAATCCCCGAAAGCCATCCGTTCGTGACGCCGATCCTATATTCGATCCCCGTGCAATTGCTCGCCTATTACGTCGCCGTGCGCAAAGGCACGGATGTCGACAAACCGCGCAATCTCGCCAAGAGCGTGACGGTGGAATAAGGCGAAAGGGCTGCCTATATAATCTTCCTCGAATTCCGTTTCAGGGGAGAACGATCCATGGCCGAGCCCGCCCGTAACCTGCGCTATACCGGCGTCGCGCTGAAGGACCCCAAGCTGTTCCGCCAACAGGCCTATATCGACGGCCAATGGGTGGACGCGGATTCGAAGAAGACTTTCGACGTCGATAACCCCGCGACCGGCGAATTCATCGGTCACGTGCCCGATATGGGCGGGGCCGAGACCAAGCGCGCGATCGACGCCGCGAACCGCGCGTATCCGGCGTGGCGCCGCACGCCCGCTAAAGCGCGTTCGGCGATCATGCGCAAATGGTTCGATCTGATGAACCAGCACGCCGACGATCTGGCGCTGCTGATGGTCGCCGAGCAGGGCAAGCCCCTGGCCGAAGCGAAGGGCGAGATCGGTTATGCGGCCTCGTTCCTGGAATGGTTCGCCGAGGAAGCCAAGCGCGCTTATGGCGACGTGATCCCGTCGACGGCGAACGACCGTCGCTTCGTGGTAACGAAGGAACCGATCGGCGTCGTCGCCTGCATCACGCCGTGGAATTTCCCCGCTGCGATGATCACGCGCAAGGCGGGTCCGGCGATCGCCGCGGGCTGCACCGTTGTGCTGAAGCCTTCGGAACTCACGCCGTACTCCGCTTTCGCGCTCGCCGAACTCGCGGAACGCGCGGGCCTGCCCAAGGGCGTGCTCAACATCGTCACGGGCGACGCGCCCGCGATCGGCAAGGAGCTGACCGCTAGCCCCATCGTGCGCAAGCTCGGCTTCACCGGCTCGACCGAAATCGGCAAGCTGCTGATGGCGCAATGCGCCGGCACGGTGAAGAAGGTATCGCTGGAGCTTGGCGGCAACGCGCCGTTCATCGTGTTCGACGATGCCGATCTCGACGCGGCGGTCGAAGGCGCCATCGCGTCGAAATTCCGCAACACCGGGCAAACCTGCGTTTGCGCCAACCGCATTTACGTGCAGGAAAAGGTCTACGACGAATTCGCCAAGAAACTCGCCGTGGCCGCCGCGAAACTCAACCCCGCACCGGGGACGGAAGCGGGCGCCACGCAAGGGCCGCTGATCGAGGATTCGGCCGTCGCGAAGGTCGAACGCCATCTCGCCGACGCGCTGTCGAAGGGCGCCAAGGTTTTGACCGGCGGCAAGCGCCATGCGCGCGGCGGGCGCTTCTTCGAACCGACTGTCGTCGCCGACGTGACGCCCGCGATGGCCGTGGCGCGCGAGGAAACCTTCGGGCCGTTGGCGCCTTTGTTCCGTTTCAAGACGGAGGAGGAGGCGATCCAACTCGCCAACGATACCGAGTTCGGTCTTGCCGCCTATTTCTACGGCCGCGATATCGGGCGCGTGTGGCGTGTGGCCGACGCGCTGGAATACGGCCTGGTCGGCGTCAACGCGGGCGTCATCGCCACCGCCGAGGCGCCGTTCGGCGGCATGAAGGAATCGGGCATCGGGCGCGAAGGCTCGAAATACGGTCTCGAGGAGTTCATGGAGATCAAATACGTCTGCATGGGCGGGATCTGATGACCAGCTTCGACTACGATCTGTTCACGATCGGCGCGGGTTCGGGCGGCGTGGCCGGATCGCGCCGCGCGGCATCGTATGGCGCGCGCGTGGCCATCGCCGAATCTTGGCGCATCGGCGGCACCTGCGTGCTGCGCGGCTGCGTGCCGAAGAAGCTGCTGGTTTACGGCACCCATTTCGCGCATGAGATGGAAGACGCGCGCGGCTATGGCTGGACCGTCGATGGTACGCTCGATTGGGGCAGGCTGATCGCGGCCAAGAACCGCGAAACCGATCGCCTGGAAGGCATCTACAAGAACCTTCTGTCGGGTTCGAAGGTCGAGCCGATTTTGGGCCACGCCAAAATCGTGGCGCCGAACACGATCGAGGTCGCTGGCCGCACGATCACCGCGAAATACATCATGATCGCGACCGGTGCGAAGCCGGAGCTTCCCGCCATTCCGGGCATCGAACACGCGATTACGTCGAACGAAGCGCTCGATCTGCCGGCACTGCCCAAGCGTGTGGCGATCGTCGGCGGCGGGTTCATCGCGGTGGAGTTTGCGGGCATTTTCCGTTCGGCGGGTTCGGCCGTGACGATCTTCATTCGCGGCGAGAAAATCCTACGCGGCTTCGATATCGACATTCGCGACCATCTGACGGCGGAGATGACCAAGCAGGGCATCGCCATCCGTCCGGGCGAGAAGATCGCGCGCATCGATCGCGACGGCGCGGTGTTGCGCGTGACGACCGAAGCGGGCGACACGCACGAGGTCGACGCGGTGCTCTACGCGACCGGCCGTTCGCCCAATACCGGCGGGCTGGGCCTCGATAGCGTGGGCGTGCATGTCGACAAGGCGGGCGGGATCGCGGTCGACGAATGGCAGCGGACGACGGTGCCGGATATCTACGCCGTCGGCGACGTGACCAACCGCGTGCAGCTCACGCCGGTTGCCATCGCCGAAGCGCGCGGCATCGCCGAGACCTTGTTCAACGCCAACCCGTCGCCGACCGATCACGGCGAGATTCCGTCGGCCGTGTTCAGCCAGCCGCCTTGCGGCACGGTGGGCATGACCCAGGAGGCGGCCGAGCGGCAGTTCGGCGTCGATGGCGTCGACATCTATCGCGCGACGTTCCGGCCGATGAAGCATACGTTGTCGGGCCGCGACGAGCGCACGATGATGAAGCTGGTCGTCGAGGCGGGCACGGGCCGCGTGCGCGGCGTGCATATGGTGGGATCGGACGCGCCCGAAATAATCCAGGGTGTGGCGATCGCCGTGAAGGCGGGCCTCACCAAGAAGGATTTCGACCGCACTGTCGCGATCCATCCCACGGCGGCCGAGGAATTCGTGCTGATGCGCGAGAAGGTGAAGCGCTAACGCCTACGGTGCCGGAAACCACGCATCCACGCGGCCCGTCAGTCGATAATAGAACAAGCCCGAGAATTCACGGATGGCGGCGTAGAGCGCGAACATGCGCCCGTCGAACGTGAAAGACGGCCACCAATCCGTGCCGACATCCGGCGGCGTCATGTAGCCGACCGGGTAGGGGATGAAGCCGGTCCATCCGGCCACGCGGAAACAGCCGACCGCGCGCGGCATGTGGAAGGCCGATGTCACCAGCAGCCAAGTCTCGCCCGGCTGGGGTGCCCCGAGTTCGCGCGCCAGTGCGGCGTTTTCCCACGTGTTGCGCGAGCGGTCTTCGAAGATCACGCGCGCCGGATCGAGGCCGAGCATCGGCAGCAGCTTCATCGCGCCGTCGGCATCCGTGTCGTCGCGATCGATCAGCCGCCCCGATCCGCCGGAATAGACGAGCTTCGCGTCCGGATAGCGGCGCGCCAAATCGGCGAAGGCGATCTGGCGTTGCGCATCGGCCCCCGGTGTGGCGTTGCGCAAGCGCATCATGCGCGGATCGACATCGCCGCCCAGCACCACGATGCCGTCGATCTTGGCGGGCAACGCGGCGGGGGCGGGGATGCGGTTCTCCAGCGCGTTCAAGGCCAAGGCGCCCAGCGGCGACGAGCCGATCGCCAAGCTCGCGACGAAAGCGAGCGTGGCGAGAACGCGGCCCGCGCGCTTCCAAGGGCTCCACAGCAACACGATACCGGCAAGCAGGACCCAATAAAGGGCGACCCGCGGATCGAGCAGCGGACCCAACACCTTGGACGCGGCGAACAAAATATCCTGCAACATGGGCGAAAACCTTTTGCGCAGAACCCGCGAGATCCGTCAAGCCTTTGAACGATATCGAAAATTCGCGGGCCGTTGCGGATGCGAAAGACGCCTTGTAGGTTACTCGGCCAAGTTGGGGACAAACAATGCCTGCGAAATGGACGCCTGATAGCTGGCGCGCGCGGCCCGCGCGCCAAATGCCGACTTATCCCGATGCCGCCGCGCTGGCGGGCGTGGAGAAGAAACTCGCGTCCTATCCGCCGCTGGTTTTTGCGGGCGAGGCCCGCGACCTCAAGAAGCAGCTCGCCGCCGTATCGGAAGGCAAGGCCGTTCTGTTGCAGGGCGGCGATTGCGCCGAAAGCTTCGCCGAATTCTCCGCGAACAATATTCGCGACACGTTCAAGGTCATCCTGCAGATGACCGTCGTGTTGATGTATGCGGGCGGTCTGCCCGTCGTGAAGGTCGGCCGCATGGCCGGCCAGTTCGCCAAGCCGCGCTCGACCGAGACGGAGACGCAGGGCGATACGACGCTGCCAATCTATCGCGGCGACATCATCAACGGCATCGAGTTCGATCCCGCGCGCCGGGCGCCCGATCCCGAGCGGATGATGCAGGTCTACGGCCAATCGGCCGCGACGCTCAATCTGCTGCGCGCCTTCGCGCGCGGCGGTTACGCCGACCTTCATCGCGTGCACGGCTGGACGCTGGGCTTCGTCGACCGTTCGCCGGCCGGCGAGAAATTCCGCGAGCTCGCGGATCGCATTTCGGATTCGCTGCGCTTCATGGAAGCCTGCGGCATCACGCCCGACGCCGTACCGCAAATCCGCGAAGCCTCGTTCTTCACCAGCCACGAAGCGCTGCTGCTGCCCTACGAGGAAGCGCTGACGCGCGTGGATTCCACGACCGGCGACTGGTACGACACATCGGCCCATATGATCTGGATCGGCGACCGCACGCGCCAGCTCGACGGCGCGCATGTCGAATTCTGCCGCGGCGTGAAGAACCCGATCGGCCTGAAATGCGGGCCGACTTCGGACCCGGACGAGCTGATCCGCTTGATCGACGTTCTGAACCCGGAAAACGAAGCCGGGCGTCTGACGCTGATCGCGCGCATGGGCGACGACAAGGTTATGCAGAAATTGCCGCCGTTGATGCGCCGCGTGGCGCGCGAAGGCCGCAAGGTCGTGTGGTCGAGCGATCCCATGCACGGCAACACGATCAAGTCGGCGTCGGGCTACAAGACGCGGCCCTTCGACCGCATCCTGGGCGAAGTGCGCGGCTTCTTCGACGTGGCGCGCGGCGAAGGCGTGCATGCCGGCGGCGTGCATTTCGAGATGACCGGCCAGAACGTGACCGAGTGCACCGGCGGCGCCGAAGCCATTCAGGATGCGGCGCTGGGCGACCGCTACCACACGCATTGCGATCCGCGCCTCAACGGCGCGCAGGCGCTGGAGCTCGCCTTCCTGCTCGCCGATCGCTTGCGCGATCGCGCGGTGCCGATGCGCGCCCTCGCCGCCAACGACTGAGGGCCCAAACGCCATGGCCGATGGCCGTGCACCCGCACCGCCGCCACCCCCGCATCCCGCCGCCGGCGAGATCAAGGGGCTGACCGACCATTACTTCGTCAAGACGAAGGGAACGGTCGAGCGTTTCGGCGACAAGCGCGTCACCTATGCGGTGTTCATGCGCCGCCCGATCATTTGCGCGCCGCGTCTGGCGATCGAATGGATCCGCGGCATCGCGGCCGCGCGCGGCACGGCGATCGACATCGATCTGCGCCATCCCGAAGGCGATTGGGTGGGCGCGGGCGAGCCGATCCTTTATCTCTCCGGCTCGCTGTTCCACCTGGTCGATCTCGAAACGCTCTATCTGCAAAAGCTTGGGCCGGCTTGCGTGGCCGCCTACAACGCCTATCAAATGTGCGTCGACCTGCCGCGCACCGCCTTCCTCGCCATGGACGCGCGCCACTGTGCGGGCGGCGAAATGGCCGAGATGATGGCCTATGCCGCGTCCGTCGGGTCCAACGCCGCGAAGAAGGAAGTCGGCGCCAAGGGTTTCATCGGCAACGCGACCGACGCGACCGCGCATTATTTCGGCCAGCCCAAAGGCTACGGCACGATGCCCCACGCGCTGATCGGCTACGCGGGCTCGACCGTGCGCGCGGCCGAGATGTATCGCGAGGTTTATCCCGACGATCCGATCACCGTGCTGGTCGATTACTTCGGCAAGGAAGTGTCGGACGCGCTGGAAGTCTGCCGCCGCTTCCCCGATCTCGCTGCGGCAGGCGGCATCTCCGTGCGGCTCGACACGCATGGCGGGCGCTATATGGAAGGGCTCG
The DNA here is from genome assembly GCA_014444615.1 of Tagaea sp. CACIAM 22H2. Classification (GTDB taxonomy): domain Bacteria; phylum Pseudomonadota; class Alphaproteobacteria; order CACIAM-22H2; family CACIAM-22H2; genus Tagaea. The sequence goes on from PVXE01000001.1 coordinate 15,382, forward strand.
ACCTTCAGGTCGCTTATGCGGTGCTGGAGCGCAACGCGCCGTTGTCGTTGCGCGGCTATCGCACGGAATCCGAACTGCGCCATTTGACGGGGACGGGCGTTTCCGCCGCCGCGATTTGGTACATGCGCGAACAACTCGACCGCGCGGGCTTCCCGAAGGTCAAGATCGTCGCCTCGTCGGGCTTCACGCCCGCCAAGTGTAAATCGATGGCGGTGTCCAACGCGCCGATCGACGTGGTCGGCACCGGCTCCTACCTGCCGGAGATTTGGACCGAGACCTACGCCACGGCCGATATCGTCGAATACGACGGCGTGGCTTCGGTGAAGGTCGGCCGCGAATTCCTTCTGCGCAAACCCGGTTGATCCCATGCCCCTCGAACGTCTCGTCGAACGGCTGATCTTCGCCAGCCGCTGGCTTCAGGCGCCGCTTTACGTCGGCCTGATCCTGGTCATGGCGCTGCTCGCCGCGAAGTTCTTTCAGGAGCTGGTTCATCTGACCGCGACGCTGTGGACGTTGAACGAGTCCCGCCTCGTGCTCGCGGTCCTCGGCCTCGTCGACATGGTGATGGTCGCGAACCTGATCGTCATGGTCGTGATCTCGGGCTACGAGAATTTCGTCAGCCGCTTGGAACTCGACGGGGTGAAGGACCGCCTGTCGTGGTTCGGCAAGCTCGACGCGGGCTCGCTGAAGATCAAGCTCGCCTCGTCGATCGTCGCGATTTCGTCGATCCATTTGTTGAAGGCGTTCCTCGACGTCAACGAGATCCCGACCGACAAGCTGATCCTGCTGGTCGTGATCCATCTGACCTTCATCGTGTCGGCGCTGATGCTCGCCTATCTCGACAAGATGCTGGGCCAGAAGAACGCCCCGAAGGACGACGCGTGACCGGCGAACTCGCCATCGCGCTGGCGCAGACCGACCCGAAGGTCGGCGACGTCGCGGGCAATTTGGCGCTGGCGCGCGACGCGCGCGCGAAGGCGGCGAAGCTCGGCGCCGATCTGGTCGTGTTCTCCGAACTCAACATCGCCGGCTATCCGCCCGAAGATCTGGTGCTGAAGCCCGCGTTCCAAGAAGCCTGCCGCGCGGCCGTCGAAAGCCTCGCCGCCGACACCGCCGATGGCGGGCCCGGCGTGATCGTCGGGGCACCCTGGGTCGAAGCCGGGCGCTTGCACAACACGGCCCTGCTGCTCGACGGCGGCAAGATCGCGGCGCTGCGCCACAAGCACGAACTGCCGAATTACGGCGTGTTCGACGAGAAGCGCGTTTTTGCCGCCGGGCCGCTGCCGGGCCCGGTCGTGTTCCGGGGCGTGCGCCTCGGCCTGATGATCTGCGAAGACATGTGGTTTCCCGACGCAGCCGAATGCCTGGTCGAAAGCGGGGCGGAAATCCTGGTTGTGCCGAATGGCAGCCCGTTCGAGATCGACAAGCTGGACGAGCGCATCGCGCTGGGCGTGCAGCGCGTGGTCGAAACCGGTCTGCCGCTGATCTATGTGAATCAGATCGGTGGGCAGGACGAGCTGGTGTTCGACGGCGCCTCCTTCGTGCTCAATGCCGATCGCCAGTTGGCGGCGCAGATGCCGGCCTTCGTCGGCGATCTGGCGCTCACCAAATGGCGGCGCAACGCCGGCGGCTGGGCCTGCATCGAAGGTCCGCGTGCGCGACCGCCCGAAAAACTCGAAGCGATCTATGCGGCCCTCGTGCTCGGCTTGCGCGATTACGTGACGAAGAACCGTTTCCCTGGCGTGATCCTGGGCCTGTCGGGCGGTATCGATTCAGCCCTCACCGCCGCCATCGCCGCCGATGCGCTGGGGCCCGAGAAGGTCCGCGCGGTGATGATGCCCTCGCGCTTCACCAGCCAGGAAAGCCTCGACGACGCGGCCGCTTGCGCCAAGCTGCTCGGCATCAATTACGACACGATTTCGATCGTGCCGGCGGTCAATGCCTTCGCCGAGATGCTGGCGCCGGCTTTCGACGACACGAAGCCCGACACGACCGAGGAAAATATCCAGTCGCGTTCGCGCGGCCTCACGCTGATGGCGCTGTCGAACAAGTTCGGCCACATGGTCGTGTCGACCGGCAACAAAAGCGAGATGTCGGCGGGCTACGCCACGCTTTACGGCGATATGTGCGGCGGTTTCGCCGTGCTGAAGGATGTCTATAAGACAACGGTGTTCGACCTGTCGCGCTGGCGCAATTCGAACAAGCCGGCGGATGCGCTGGGCCCCAAGGGTGCCGTGATGCCCGAACGCGTGATCGTCAAGCCGCCGACGGCGGAGCTGCGCGAAGGCCAAACCGACGAAGCCTCGCTCGGGCCCTATTCGCGGCTCGATGCGATTTTGCAGGCGCTGGTCGAAGGCGAGGGCAGCGTGGCCGCGGTCGTCGCCAAAGGTTTCGCCGAGGACGAAGTGCGCCGCATCTGGCGCATGCTCGACCTTGCCGAATACAAGCGCCGCCAGGCCCCGCCGGGCGTCAAAATCACGCGCCGCGCCTTCGGGCGCGAGCGCCGCTATCCCATCGTCAACGGTTTCAGAGGTTAGTCATGACGGTGCGGACCCGTTTCGCGCCGTCCCCGACGGGGCGGCTCCATCTCGGCAATGTGCGCGCGGCGCTGTTGAACTGGCTTTACGCGCGCAAGACGGGCGGCGAATTCCTGCTGCGTCTGGACGACACCGATCTGGAACGCTCGCGCCAGGAATATGCCGACGGCATCGTCGCGGACCTAACTTGGCTCGGTCTCAAATGGGATGCGTTCGCGCGCCAGTCGGATCGTCTCGCGCGTTACGACGCGGCGGCCGAGACGTTGAAGGCGGCGGGGCGGCTTTACGCTTGCTACGAAACGCCCGAGGAATTGAAGCTCAAGCGCTTCAGCCAAGTCTCCGAAGGCGGCGTGCAGGTCTATGACCGTGCGGCGCTGCGCCTGACCGACGCGCAGAAGAAGGCATACGAGGCCGAAGGCCGCAAACCGCATTGGCGCTTCCTGCTGGAAGCGAAAGACGTACGCTGGAACGATCTGATCCGGGGCGAATGCAGCTATCACGGCTCGCGCGTGTCGGACCCCGTGCTGATCCGCGAGGACGGCTCGCCGACCTATACGCTCGCCTCGGTCGTCGATGATATCGAACTCGACGTCACGCATATCGTGCGCGGCGAGGATCACGTCACCAACACCTCGGTGCAGATCCAGATTTTCGAAGCGCTCGGCCGCGATCCGGCAACGCTCCATTTCGCGCATTTCACGCTGATCGGCGATATCGGCGGGCATAATCTGTCGAAGCGCGAAGGCGGCTTGTCGGTCGCCAATCTGCGCGACGACGGCTTGGAGCCCGAAGCGATCGCCTCGCTGCTCGCGCGCTTCGGCACCAGCGATTCCGTCGAGCCGGTCGCGAGCCTCGAGGCGCTGGTGCCCGGCTTCGCGTTCGAGAAATTCAGCCGCGCTTCGCCCAAGCTCGATCCCGAAGATCTGCTGCGCCTCAACGCCAAGATCGTGCATGGCTTGTCGTTCGACGCGGCGAAGGATCGCTTGCCCGAAGGGGCCGATGCGGCGTTCTGGGAGGGCGTGCGCCCGAACCTGACGAAGGTGCTCGATGCGCGCGAATGGTGGGCGCTGACCCATCAGCCGGTGGCGCCCGTGCTCGGCGACAAGGCGTTCTTGGCGGAAGCCGCGAAACTGCTGCCGGCCGAACCGTGGGACGCGACGACCTGGGGTACTTGGACCAAGGCGCTGGGTGCGGCCACGGGCCGCAAAGGCAAAGACTTGTTCATGCCGTTGCGCTTGGCGTTGACGGCGCGCGAACACGGGCCCGAACTCAAGACTTTGCTGCCGATGCTGGGCCGCGCGCGCGCGCTGGCCCGTTTGGAAGGGAAGACCGCGTGAAGCTCCAGCTGCACAACACGCTCACCAAGCGGAAGGAGGAATTCGTTCCCCTCGATCCGTCGAACGTGCGCATGTATGTGTGCGGCCCCACGGTCTACGACTTCGCGCATATCGGCAACGCGCGCCCCGTCGTCGTGTTCGACACGCTCTATCGCGTATTGAAGCGGCTGTATCCTCGCGTCGAGTATGCGCGGAACATCACTGATATCGACGACAAGATCATCGCGCGGGCGCTCGAATCCAAGCGCACGATCGACGAGATCACGCAAGAAACCACGCGCGCCTATCACGAGGATATGGCCGCGTTGGGTGCCTTGCGCCCCGATCACGAGCCGCGCTGCACGCAGACCGTGCCCGAAATGGTGGCGATGATCGCCAAGCTCGTCGCGTCGGGCCACGCTTATGCGGCCGAAGGACATGTGATGTTCAACGTGCCCGCCTACGCAGAGTACGGGCGTTTGTCGGGCCGTTCGCGCGACGACCAGATCGCCGGTGCCCGCGTCGAAGTCGCACCCTACAAAAAGGACGCGGCCGATTTCGTGCTTTGGAAGCCGTCCACACCGGAGCAGCCGGGCTGGGAGTCGCCCTGGGGGCGCGGCCGGCCGGGCTGGCATATCGAATGCTCGGCGATGTCCGAAAAGCTGTTCGGCCCGACGTTCGATATCCATGGCGGCGGGCAGGATCTGATCTTCCCGCATCACGAGAACGAGATCGCGCAGTCGGTCTGCGCACATGACGGCGTCCAGTTCGTGAAATACTGGATGCATAACGGCTTCGTGATCGTGAACGGCGAGAAAATGTCGAAGAGCCTCGGCAATTTCTACACCGTGCGCGATCTACGTGATCGTGCGCCCGGTGAGGCGATTCGCCTGCTGCTGCTGAAGACGCATTACCGCGCGCCGCTCGATTTCACCGACGACGGTTTGAAGCAAGCGAAGGGCGAGTTGGATCGTTGGTATCGTGCTTTAGCGTCAGTGCAAGATGCTGATGAGGAGATTTCTGATATTCCTCTTCCGGTCGAGCAAGGCGGTGTACTCGAAGATTTGATGGATGACCTGAATACGCCAATGGCGATTGCCAGAATGCATGCTTTGGCAGATTTCGTGTTGAACCCGACATCTCATTCTCACATGCCATCGGGCGCTCCCGCGATTTATACGAAGGGCCAACTGAAGCATCGACTCCTCTTGAATGCTCGATTGCTTGGAGTATTGACCCAAACACCGGATGCTTGGTTCAAGTGGACTCCATCGGGCAATGAGGGCCCCAGCGCCGCCGATATCGAAGCCGCGATCCAAGCGCGCCTCGATGCGCGCAAAGCGAAGAACTTCGCCGAAGCGGACCGCATCCGCGACGATTTGAAAGCCAAGGGCGTGATATTGGAAGACGGGCCCAAGGGCACCACCTGGAAACGAGGCTGACCATGGCCGACCGCGTTTATCTCTTCGACTCGACGCTGCGCGACGGCGCGCAGACGCAGGGCGTGGATTTCAATCCGGCGGACAAGGCGGCGATCGCGAAGGCGCTCGACAAGCTCGGCATCGACTACGTCGAAGGCGGCTGGCCGGGGGCCAACCCGACCGACGACGCGTTTTTCGGCGATCTGCCCAAGCTCGGCCAAGCGCGCATGACCGCCTTCGGGATGACGCGCCGCTCCGGCCGTTCGGCCGCCAACGATCCGGGGCTCCAGGCCGTCCTCGGCACGGCCGCCCCCGCGGCGTGCCTCGTCGGCAAGACCTGGGATTTCCATGTCGAGCTCGCCTTGGGCGTGTCGCTCGCCGAGAACATCGACATGATCGTCGAAAGCCTCGCGGAATCGATCAAGCGCGGCAAGGAGACGATGCTCGACGCCGAGCATTTCTTCGACGGCTACAAGGCCAATCCGGGCTTCGCGCTGGATTGCGTGAAAGCCGCGCGCGATGCGGGTGCGCGCTGGATCGTGCTGTGCGACACCAACGGCGGCACGCTGCCGCACGAGATCGAGCGCATCGTCGGCGAAGTGACGAAGCATGTGCCGGGCGACAAGCTCGGCATCCATTGCCACAACGACACCGAGAACGCGGTCGCCAATTCGCTGGCGGCGGTGAAGGCGGGCGTGCGCCAGGTGCAAGGCACGATCAATGGCCTTGGCGAGCGCTGCGGCAACGCGAATCTGATGTCGATCATCCCCAATCTGACGATCAAGATGGGGTACGACACGGGTGTGAGCGCCGAAAAACTCACGCAGCTGACGCATGTCTCGCGCATGTTGGACGAGCGCCTCAACCGCTCGCCAGCGCGCAACGCCGCCTATGTCGGCGACAGCGCCTTCGCGCACAAGGGCGGGCTGCACGTGTCGGCGGTCGAGAAGGACCCGCGCACCTACGAACACGTGCCGCCCGAGACGGTCGGCAACAAGCGGCATATCGTCGTATCGGACCAGGCGGGGCGATCGAATGTGGTGTCGAGGCTGCGCGATATCGGCGTCGAGATCGATCCGAAAAGCCCCGCCCTCGGCAAATTGCTCGACGAGATCAAGAACCGCGAGCATGACGGCTTCACCTATGACGGCGCGGACGGTTCGTTCGAATTGCTCGCGCGCCGCTTGATCCACGGCGTGCCCGATTATTTCAAGCTGGTCAGCTTCCGCGTGATCACCGAGCGGCGCTACAACGCGCGCGGCGATCTGGTGACGATGTCGGAAGCCAGCGTGAAGCTCGATGTCGGCAGCCATCGCCGCCTGACGGTCGGCGAAGGCAATGGCCCGGTGAACGCGCTCGACGCCGCGTTGCGCGCGGCGTTGCTCGAGTTCTATCCGGGGCTCAAGGAATTGCGCCTCGTCGACTACAAGGTGCGTATCCTCGCCCCCGAACGCGCCACGGCCGCCGTGACGCGCGTGATGATCGAAAGTGCCGACGGTCACGAACATGGCGACGTGCGCAGCTGGGGTACGGTCGGCGTGTCGGAAAACGTGATCGACGCGTCCTACGGCGCCCTGCACGATTCGATCACCTGGAAGCTCTATCGCGACGGCGTCGCCGCACCCTGAAATGAGTACGCGCGGCCCCGCCATCGTCCTCGTCCGCCCGCAATTGGCGGAGAATATCGGTATGGCTGCGCGCGCGATGTTGAATTGCGGATTGACCGACCTGCGCCTCGTCAGTCCGCGCGTCGAGCCGACGGACGAGCGCGCGCGCCGGTCCTGCTCGGGTGCCGATACGGTGCTGGAGCAAGCGCGGGTGTTCGACGATTTGGGCGCGGCGATCGCGGATCTCACGCGCGTCTATGCGACGTGCCCGCGCGATCGCGACATGGTGAAGCCCTATTTCGCGCCGCGCGAGGCGATCCGCGTCGCGGCTGAAACGATCGACGCGGGGCGGGGCGTCGGGTTTTTATTCGGGCCCGAGCGCACGGGGCTTGAGAACGACGAGATCACGCTGGCCGACGCGATCGTGCCATTCCCGGTCAATCCGGAGTTCAGTTCGCTGAACCTTGCCCAAGCGGTGCTGGTCGTCGGCTATGAATGGATCAGCCGCCAATCGGATGCGCCCGCGCGCCATTTGCGATTGGGCAAAGCCGAGCCCGCGAACAAGGGCGAGATCGAGGGCTTGTTGAAGCGTCTGGAAGCCGCCCTCGACGATTGCGGGTTCCTGCGCAACGAACAAATGCGCCCGACGATGGTGCGCAACATCCGCGCCTTCCTGCTGCGCGCGCGGCCGATGGCGCACGAGATCCGCACGGCGCACGGCATGTTATCGGGGCTTATCGACCGGCCCCATGGTCCGGAACGTGCCGGTAAATCGAAACCCCGGAATCCCGCCCGCGAAGACTAAACTCGCCCTGCGCGATCCAGCCTTGGGGTTTGCCGGCGGCGTCGAACGTGTCGCTGCTTGCCAGCACGCAGCACGCATCGCCGGGCTTCATGAAATCCTTGCCCAATTGTTCGATGCGCTGGGTCGCGTTCACCGCGTCGCCGATGATCGTGTAGTTGAGGCGGCCGGTCGTGCCCACATTGCCCACGACGACGCGGCCCGTATGCACGCCGATGCGCACGCGAAGGCCGGTATTCGCCATCGACGCGGCGATGTCGGCGGCGCATTCCAACGCCGCGCGCGCGTGGCCCGGCAGATTGTCGGGCGCTCCCCAAAACGCCATCGCGCCGTCGCCCAGGAATTTGTCGACCGTGCCGCCGCTTGCTTCGACCGCGCGGATCACTTGCGCGAAATGGGCGTTGAGCATTTCCGCGACGCGCGTGGGCGGCATGTCCTGCGTCAGCGTCGTGAAGCCGGCGATGTCGGTGAACATGATCGTCAATTCGCGCTCCGCCGATTCCGGCGGCGCTTCGCGCGCGAGCCGGCGCACAAGGCCCTTGGGCACGTAGGATTCGAACCAGCGCAACGCGCCCAGCAATCGATTGAAAGCGCGGGCCTGTTCGTCGAGCTCGCGGATGCGGCTGGGCGGCAGCGGCTGCGCCTTGGAGAAATCGAGATCCGCGAGTTCGGCCGCGGCGCGCGCGAAACTGCGCGTGGGGGCCGCCAGTTTGCGCGCGAGCAAGATCGCGACGATCACCGAAATCGCGAGAACGGCCAAGCCGGCGACACCGGCCAACGTGGCGGTGCGCAAACCGCCGGCGATATCGTCGACCCGGAAATACGCGCCGACATACCAGGGCGGATCGCCGAATTCGGGCATCGTGCGATAAAGATAGAGATAGGGCACGCCGTTCACGTCGGCGGCGTGCGACGTGGCGGATAAGCGTCCGAGAAACGGCGCCGAGCGCTTGGCCGTCCAAATCTGCGTGAGGACGGGATCGTCGACTTCCGCCAGACCGGGCAGCGGCTTGGCGGGCGTCAGGCCGGGAAAGTGACCGGCCAAGCGGCGATGGGCGAGAACGTGATCGCGCCCGCGCAGCACGAAAGGATGGCCGCCATATTCGGTGGCGGTGGATTCGTCGATCACGCGCGACAGCTCGCCAAGCAGCACGACGGCGCCGATCACGCCGACCAGCTTGCCGTCGCGGCGCAGCGCTTGGCGGCGATTGACCACCGGCCCGTCGTAACGGCGCGTGAAGAACAACTCGCCCCACCAGCCGCCTTCGCGGTTCTGCGCGTCGGCGATGCCCTGCAACAGGCTGGGATCGTTGCGCGCGTCGATATGCATGACCTCCGCGCCCGCCTCGGTGCGATTGACGAACGTGGCGATGCCGTCCACCGGGATATAGGCAAGCGCTTGGATCGCGGTGACGCCGGCCAGCGCCCCGGTCAGCAGATCGGAAACACGCTCCGATCCGTCGTCGGGGCCGTCGGCAGGCAACACGCGCGCGATGTAGTCGAGCTGCGCGGAGGCGGGATCGAGATGCTCGCGCACTTGGCGCGACACGAGTTCCACCATCAGGTCGGCTTTTTCGCGGAACAGCTCGCGCGCACCGCCGCCGCCGATCAAAACCTGGATCGCCAAGACGACCGCGAGGGCGAGTCCCACGAGCCCGGCGAGTGCCACCGCCAGCAGCGGGCCGATGCCGAAGCCCATTAATCGCCGTTCAGATGATTGATTCAAAAGGGGAAACCCGTGTTTGACAGTCCGCGTAACTCTAGTATATTCCGCGCCCTTCGGACACGTCATTCCTGCCTGGCAAGGCTTTGCCCCGTTTCGACGGGCCATTACCGGGAAAGAACGGGTCCAATCTTTCCGGTGTCGCGTCAAGGGGTTCGCCAGGCTCCGCGACGATGCCAGGGGAACCTGAGTTATGTCGAAACGCCACGAGTCCAAATACAAGATCAATCGCCGCCTCGGCGAAAATCTCTGGGGCCGCGCCAAGAGCCCGGTCAACAAGCGCGAATACGGCCCCGGCCAGCATGGCCAGCGCCGCAAGAAGCCGACCGATTACGGCATTCAGCTGCTCGCCAAGCAGAAGCTGAAATTCTACTACGGCAACATCACCGAGCGTCAGTTCCGCAAGACCTACGAGGAAGCGACGCGCAAGAAGGGCGATAACTCGGAGAACCTCATCGGTCTCCTGGAGCGCCGCCTCGACGCCGTGGTCTATCGCCTGAAATTCGCGCCGACCGTGTTCGCCGCGCGCCAGCTGGTCAGCCACTGCCACGTCCTGGTCAATGGCAAGAAGGCGAATATCGCCTCGATGCAGATCAAGGAAGGCGACGTGATCGAGCTGAAGGCGAAGATGCGCGAGAACGTTCAGGTTCTCGAAGCCGTGTCGTCGCAGGAGCGTCAGGTCCCCGACTATCTCGAAGTCGTCGACCAGAAGGCGTTCAAGGGCAAGTTCGTGCGCGTGCCCAAGCTCGCCGACGTGCCGTATCCGGTGAAGATGGAACCGAACCTGGTCATCGAGTTCTACTCGCGCTGATCGCTCGGTCCCCTCGGGGATATCGAAAGGCCGGACCCTCGGGTCCGGCCTTTTTCGTTAGGCGGCTTTCTTCTCGCGCTGTTCGTCTTCCGCGCGCCAGCGCGTGGCGATCGCGTTCAAGCTTTCGAACACGTCCGAGAGTTCGTGCCCGCGCGCGGTGAAGGCGTAGGTTACTTGCGGCGGGATCGTCGGTTCGTAGTGGCGCGAGATGATCTCCGCACTTTCCAGTAGCCGCAGACGCTCCGTCAGCACCTTGGCCGACACGCCGCCCACTTTGCGTTTCAACTCGCCGAAGCGCGTCGGGCCGTTCGACTTCAGCACCCACAGGATATACGTCGTCCACGGTCCCATCAGGACGCGCAGGATCGAATCCATCGGGCAGGCTTTGGGGCTTTCGGGCAGGGGCATCGCGCTCTCCATTACCGTCATCTGACTGAAAGTGGTTACCCTGAGGTACCTACTTTACCGAACCAACTACTTACATAATATGGCATCGGTATGATTTTGTAACTATGCTCGTCGAGGCCTGAGAGGGCCGCTTTCCCGGCGTCGCAAGGAAGATCCGATATGACCAAAGCGCCCGCGTTTTTCGTGAGCCACGGCTCGCCCACGCTGCCGTTCGAGAACGTCGCCGCACGCGACTTCCTACGCGGGCTTGGCGCCCGCTTCGAAAAACCCAAAGCGATCCTGATCGCGTCCGCGCATTGGGAAACCGACGCGCCCTCGGCCTCGACCGCCAAGCAGCCCGAAACGATCCACGATTTCTACGGCTTCCCACCGGAGCTTTATAAGCTCGCCTATCCCGCACCAGGCGCGCCGGCGGCGGCCGCGCAAGCGGTCGCATTGCTGCGTCAAGCGGGGTTCGACGCGGACGAAGATCCGCGCCAGGGGCTCGATCACGGCGCCTGGGTTCCACTGTCGATGATCTACGACGACGCGGACGTGCCCGTGTTCCAGCTATCGATTCAGCCCGACCGCGATCCGGCGCATCATCACAAGATCGGCCAAGCGCTGGCGCAATTGCGCGACGACGGCATCGCGATCATCGGCTCGGGCTCGGCGACGCATAATCTGCGTGCGTTATCCTGGGGCCTGCATAATGCGGTTGCCGATTGGGCGAAGGAATTCGACGATTGGTTCGCCGGGAAGATCGCGGCGGGCGATATCGACGCGCTGCTCGACTATCGCGCGCGGGCACCCAATGCCGCAATGGCGCATCCGAGCGACGAACATCTGCTGCCGTTCTACGTGGCGATGGGGGCGGGCGGGCAGGGCACGCAGCTGCACCATTCCTTCACCCATGGCAGCCTATCGATGGCGGCCTATTCCTTCGCGTGAATCAAAAAAGGCCCCGCCTTTCGGACGGGGCCTTTTGCGTTCGCCGGCGCGCGAAATCAGGCCGCCTTGGTGGCGATGCCCTTGGTCGCCAGCAGATCGGCGAGCTCGCCGGTCTGATACATCTCGCGCACGATGTCGCAACCGCCGACGAATTCGCCCTTCACGTAAAGCTGGGGGATCGTCGGCCAGTTGGTGAATTCCTTAATGCCCTGGCGCAGTTCCGGGTCCTCGAGCACGTTGATGCCCTTGAACTTCACGCCCATATGGGTCAGCACCTGGACCACGGCCGCGGAGAAGCCGCATTGCGGGAACACGGGCGTGCCCTTCATGTAGAGCACGATGTCGTTGGCCTTGAGATCGGCTTCGATACGTTCCTTGACGGGGTCCATGGCGGATGCTCCGGGGGAGGAGGAAATGGGTTAGGCGCCGGCGGGCAACGCGGTCTGCAACGCCATGGCGTGCAGCTCGCCGCCCATGCGGCCTTTCAGGGCAGCATACACCATTTGGTGCTGCTGAACGCGGGACTTGCCTTTGAACAGCGCCGAGACGACGTGGCAGGCGTAGTGGTCGCCGTCGCCGCGCAGATCGTCGATGCGCACATCCGCATCGGGCAGCGCCTCGCGGATCAGCTTTTCGATATCGGCGGCCGCCATCGGCATGTCGGAACTTTCCTTAGTGCTTCTGGGACATATAGGCGGGCAGCCAGTTTTCGTGCACGGCCCGCAACGCTTCAAGGGATATAAGAACCCGGCCCGTCAGTGTCAACGAGGCCCCGGCCACCGTTCGGCCGACGATTTCGGCATGGACCTTGGCCGCCTTGGCGCGTTCCAGCAGCTTTTCGGGCTTGGCAGTGGCGACGACGTAGCGCGCCTGGTCCTCGCCGAACAGGAAGGCGTTGTCGGTCCGCTTGGGCGCCAACGCGGCGCCATGGCGGCCGGCCAAGGCCATTTCCGCGATCGCGCAAATCAAACCGCCATCGGAAAGATCGTGGCAGGCCGAAACGAGACCCTTCTCGATCAGCTTGCGCACGAAATCGCCGTTGCGCCGTTCGAGCTTCAGATCGACCGGCGGCGGGGCGCCGTCCTCGATGCCCTCGATCTCGCGCAAATAAACGGACGAGCCGAGCCAACCTCCGGTCTTGCCGATCAGCACCAGCGTTTCGCCCGGCGCCTTCAGCGCCAGATCGACGCGCTTGCTCGCGTCCTTCAGCACGCCGACCGCGCCGATGACCGGGGCGGGCAGGATCGCGTTGCCGTTGGTCTCGTTGTAGAGCGATACGTTGCCCGACACGACGGGGTAGTCGAGCGCCAAGCACGCCTTGCGCATGCCCTTAATCGCGCCGACGAACTGGCCCATGATTTCGGGCCGTTCCGGATTGCCGAAATTCATGTTGTCGGTGATCGCGAGCGGCGTAGCGCCCACGGCTGTCAAATTGCGCCACGTTTCCGCGACGGCCTGCGCGCCACCCGCTTCGGGATCGGCGTGCACGTAGCGCGGCGTGCAATCGACGACCATTGCCAGCGCCTTCTTGCGGCCGGGAATGCCGACCACGGCGGCGTTGCCGCCCGGCCGTTGCAGCGTGTGGCCGCGCACGAGGTGATCGTATTGCTCCCAGATCCAGCGCTTGGAGGCGAGATCGGGCGAGCCCATCAGCTTGGGCAGCACGGCCGAGGGATCGCGCTTGGGCAAACGCTTGGGCTGGATCGCCTTGCGCTTGGGCGATTTCTTCCAGGGGCGCGCATATTCGGGGCTCGCCTGGACCATGGGCGCGATCGGCATGTCGGCGTCGGTCTTGCCGTTCTTCTTCACGACCAGATGGCCGGTCTTGGTCAGCTTGCCGATGACCGCGAAATCGAGGCCGTATTTCTTGAAGATCGCCGCCGCCATCTTCTGGCGCGACGGCTTCAAGATCAGCAGCATGCGCTCCTGACTTTCCGAGAGCATCATCTCGTAAGACGTCATGCCGGTTTCGCGCGCCGGCACCTTGTCCATGTCGAGTTCGATGCCGAGGCCGCCTTTGCCCGCCATCTCGACCGAGGACGAGGTGAGGCCCGCAGCCCCCATGTCCTGAATCGCAACGATCGCGTCGGTCGCCATCAATTCCAGGCACGCTTCGATCAGGAGCTTCTCGGTGAACGGATCGCCGACTTGAACCGTGGGGCGCTTCTCGTCCGAATTGTCGTCGAATTCGGCCGAGGCCATCGTGGCGCCGTGAATGCCGTCGCGCCCCGTTTTGGCGCCGACATAGACGACGGGATTCCCGGCACCGGCGGCGGCCGAATAGAAGATCTTTTTCTTGTTCGCGATGCCGACCGTCATCGCATTGACGAGGCAATTGCCGTTATAGGCCGAATGGAAATTCGTCTCGCCCGCAACGGTGGGCACGCCCACGCAATTGCCGTAGCCGCCAATACCCGCCACCACGCCCGCCACCAGATGGCGGGTCTTCGGGTGCTTGGGATCGCCGAAGCGAAGGGCATTCAAATTCGCAATAGGCCGCGCGCCCATGGTGAACACGTCGCGCAAGATTCCGCCCACGCCCGTCGCAGCCCCCTGATAGGGCTCGATATAAGACGGGTGATTGTGGCTTTCGATCTTGAAGACGCACGCGTCGCCGTCGCCGATATCGATCACGCCGGCGTTTTCGCCGGGGCCACAGATGACCCACTTCGCTTTGGTCGGCAGCGTCTTCAGCCATTTCTTCGACGATTTGTAGGAGCAATGCTCGCTCCACATCACCGAGAAAATGCCGCGTTCGGTATAGCTGGGCTCGCGTCCCAGGATTTCGCACGCGGTGTCGTATTCGGCCGGCGACAGGCCCATCAGATCGTTCGGGCGCGGCCAGGATTTCGTCTTGGATTTCTTCTTCATTTGGAAACGGCGTCCACAATGGCGTCGAACAAAGGCTTGCCGTCCAGCGAACCGCCCAGCGCGCCCACGGTCGCGGGATCGGTCGCGTTTTCGGGATGCGGCATCAGGCCCAGCACGGTCTTCGACTTGTTGTACACGCCGGCGATGTTGCGCGCCGAGCCGTTCGGATTGCCTTCGGCGTTGACCTCGCCGTCGGGCGTGCAATAGCGGAACGCGATCTGGTCGCGATCCTCCATGCGCTTCAGCGTGTCCTTGTCCGCGAAGTAGTTGCCGTCGTGATGCGCCACCGGATAGCGCACGACTTGGCCCTTCTCGTAGCGATGCGCGAACATCGTCTGGCTGGTCGCGACCTTCAGATACACGTCGCGGCAGATGAATTTGAGGCCGGCGTTGGACAGCAGCACGCCCGGCAGCAAGCCGCTTTCGCACAGCACCTGGAAGCCGTTGCAAACGCCGAGCACCGGCGTGCCCGCATTGGCGCGCGCGATCACGTCGCGCATGATGGGGCTGCGCGCCGCCATGGCGCCGCAGCGCAGATAGTCGCCATACGCGAAGCCGCCGGGCAGCACGATCAGATCGAGCTTCTTGGGCAGCGAACCGGTCGAGTGCCAGACGATCTCGGGCTTTTTGCCCGAAGCGCGGGTGATCGCGTCGGCGACGTCGCCTTCGCGGTTGGAGCCGGGGAATACGACGACGGCGGATTTCATGTGCCGATTACTCCGCGATCTCGACGCGGTAGTTCTCGATCACGGTGTTGGCCAGCAGCTTCTCGCACATGCGCTTGGCTTCGGCTTCGGCGGCGGCCTTCGTCTTGGCGTCGAGTTCGATCTCGACATAACGGCCGACGCGCACGTCGCCGACACCTTTGAAACCGAGACCCGAAAGCCCCGCCTGAACCGCCTTGCCTTGCACGTCCAGCACGCCGTTCTTCAGCGTGACGTGAATCTTCGCTTTCATTCGTCGCGGATCCCTTCGGCTCACTGCATCGTTTCGGGGCCGCGCAGATCGCGCGGGCCGCTTTCGGGCAGGATGCCCAAACGGCGGGCCACTTCCTGATACGCTTCCTCGACCTTGCCGAGATCGCGGCGGAAGCGGTCCTTGTCCATCTTCTCGTTCGTCTTGACGTCCCACAGACGGCAGGAATCCGGGCTGATCTCGTCGGCCAGGATGATCCGCATCTCGTCGTGCTCGTTCCAGTGGCGGCCAAACTCGATCTTGAAATCGACCAGCTTGATGCCCACACCCAGGAACAGCCCCGACAGGTAGTCGTTGATGCGCAAGGTCAGCGCCATGATGTCGTCGAGGTCCCGCGTGTCGGCCCAGCCGAACGCGGTGATGTGCTCTTCCGACACCATCGGATCGCCGAGCTCGTCGTTCTTGTAGCAATATTCGATGATCGAACGCGGCAGCGGCGAACCTTCCTGCAGGCCGAAGCGCTGACAGAACGAACCGGCGGCGACGTTGCGCACGATGACTTCCAGCGGCACGATTTCGACTTCGCGCACGAGCTGTTCGCGCATGTTCAGGCGGCGGATGAAATGGGTTGGAATGCCCATCTCCTCCAAACGCGTCATCAGGAATTCCGAGATACGGTTGTTGAGCACGCCCTTGCCGGTGATCGTGCCCTTCTTCTTGTTGTTGAACGCGGTCGCGTCGTCCTTGAAGTACTGGATGATCGTTCCGGGCTCGGGCCCTTCGAACAGAATCTTGGCCTTGCCTTCGTAGATTTGTTTACGGCGGGACATGCCCAACCCCCTGACGCGCGACGGGAAAAGCGGGCCCCCCTATAGCCCAGCGCATTCACCCTCGCAATGCGGGGCTAAAGCACTGATTCAAGCGAGTGAAACGGCGTCGTAGACGATCGCGTCGGGGTGGCCGCGCGCGAAGCGCCAAACGGGCTGCGTTTCGAGTCCCGCGCTGCGGGACGGCAACGCGATCAGCGATGTCGACGACGTGCCGAAACCGGAGGGGAGTGCGATGTTCATCGCCCCTTCTTCGCCCGCGTCGGGCCCGCCTTGGCGCGCGGCCATCAGTTTTTCCCAGGCCGACCAATCGCCGGTCGCGGGCTCGGGCGGCGGGGCGGCGCGGAACAGCGGCAGGAAATGGCGCGTGCGCGGCGAGCCCGGATCGTTGAGGTCGAAGGCGGTGAGCAGCGATACGCCTTCGCCGATCGGCATCACCTCGGGCGCGCCCGATCCGGTGGCGCGCACCCAAAAGGCGTCGCGATCATCGCCGACGAACAGGTTGAAGGGGCGATAGGCGCCGGCGTCCAACGCGCCCAACATCTCGGCCGCGTCTTTGGCGTCGGCGAAATCCAGCGCGTCGAGCACCAATTCGCCCCGGCTGCGCTTGCCCTCGGCCGGCCCCAACGTGCCGCGCCGGTTGAGGACGCAGGCGATCACGCCCGTATCGTTAAGGCCGATCCACGATCCCCCGGCCAAATCGTCGCGCCCCGCGACGACGTTCGGCCGGTCGGGCCAATGGCGGCCGGGGGCCGTCCAGGGGCGCGACTTCATTTCGTCGCGATTGCCCGCGACGATCAGCGGCCAAGCGTGGCCGGGACGGCGCAAAATCGCCAAAGTGCACATGAAAAAGGGATGTCCGGTTGCGATTGACCTGCTCATCGCGGTCGCCTATGTCATGGGCAACGACCCATTCACGAGGGCCCGCAGATGACCAGCTTCGACGACCGCAAAAGCGCTTTCGAAAACAAGTTCAAGCACGATCAGGAAGTGCAGTTCAAGGTGAACGCGCGGCGCAACAAGCTCGTGGGTCTGTGGGCGGCGGAAAAGCTCGGCAAGACCGGGCCGGACGCGGATGCCTACGCCAAGGAAGTCGTCGCCTCGGATTTCGAGAAGGCGGGCGACGACGACGTGATCGAGAAGCTGGAAGCGGATCTGAAGGGCAAGGGCGTGTCGGCCGCCGATATCAAGGCCCAGCTCGCGCATTTCCTGCCGATCGCCAAGCAGCAGATCATGGAGCAGGGCTAAAAGGCCCAGACGATCTCCGCCGGACGGCCGCGCGCGATCGAAACGATCGCGAGCTGGCCGAAGCTGCGCGCCAGATTGCGCGCCGTCGCGATACGCATATCGCGAACG
Organism: Tagaea sp. CACIAM 22H2; assembly: GCA_014444615.1. Taxonomy (GTDB): domain Bacteria; phylum Pseudomonadota; class Alphaproteobacteria; order CACIAM-22H2; family CACIAM-22H2; genus Tagaea. Next base: position 32,906 of record PVXE01000001.1, read on the forward strand.
AAAAATCCGTCCTCCGCCCAATCGCCGTCGCTGCCGATCCCTTGATGGGGCAGCGTGCGATAGCCGCGCGCGGCCAGGATACGCGCCATCGCGCGGTTGCGCGCCGCGTTGGCGGCAGGGCTTGCGCGCTTTCCGAACGGATTCCAGCCGGTGATGAAGATGCCGGTTGTTTTGACCAAGGCTTCGATCCCCGGATGGCGTTCGCCGATCCGCACGACGCGCCAAGCGCCGCCGTCGTGGACGGCGTAGTCTGTGTCGAGAAAGGCTTCGATCAGGCGGGTTGTCTTGCGCATGTCGCAAAACTAGCCCCGCCGCTCGAATCCCGGCAAATCTGATCCATGGAGTGGACCGACGAAGCGATCGTGCTGGGGCGGCGCACGCATGGGGAGCATGCGGCGATCGCGACCTTGTTCACGCGCGGTCACGGGCGGCATTTGGGCTTGGCGCGCGGCGGCGGACACGGCAAAAGCGCATCGGTCTTCGAAACCGGCAATCTCGTCTCGGCGTTTTGGCGCGCGCGGCTCGTCGAGCATTTGGGCAATTGGACCTGCGAACTCGTCGCCGCCAATTCCGCCGCGTTGATGGACGAACCCGCGAAGCTCGAAGCGCTGGCGGCCTGTGCGGCGATCCTCGACGCCGTGCTGCCCGAGCGCGAACCGCATGAAGGTTTGTTCGACGCGACCAAGGGGATGCTGGCGCGTTTCGAGACGCGCGAGTGGCGCGAAGCCTATGTGCAATGGGAAGTGCGCTGCCTCGCCGATCTCGGCTTCGGGCTCGATCTCGATTCCTGTGCGGCGACCGGCGTGGTCGACGATCTGCGCTATGTCAGCCCCAAAACGGGGCGCGCCGTCTCGGGCGAGGCGGGTGCCCCCTATGCCGACCGGCTGTTCGTTTTGCCGGCTTTCCTGCGCGACGGCGGGGCGGCCGGAAACGCCCGCGAACTGGTCGAAGCCCTGGAAATCACCGGACATTTTCTCGACCGATATGTTTTGGCCCCGCAGACGAAGACCTTGCCGGGCCCCCGAGTCCGGCTTTATGAGCGCTGGCGACGGGAGTACCGCCGTCCCGAGGAAAGAAAATGACCGCGTCTTTTGCCGCCGAAATCAAACCCGTTGCGCTCTCCGATGCGTTGGGCGAGCGCTATCTCGCCTACGCGCTGTCCACGATCATGGCGCGTTCGCTGCCCGACGTGCGCGACGGCTTGAAGCCCGTCCATCGCCGTTTGCTCTGGGCGATGCAGCAGTTGCGCCTCGATCCCGAGACCGGGTTCAAGAAATGCGCGCGCGTCGTCGGCGACGTCATCGGTAAATACCACCCGCATGGCGACCAGTCGGTCTATGACGCGCTGGTCCGCCTCGCGCAGGATTTCGCGCAGCGCTATACGCTGGTCGACGGCCAAGGCAATTTCGGCAATATCGACGGCGATAACGCCGCCGCGATGCGATACACCGAAGCGCGCCTCACCTCCGTCGCCGTCGAATTGCTGCGCGGCCTCGATGAGAACGCGGTCGATTTCCGCGCGACTTACGACGGCGAAGGCGAAGAACCCGTCGTTCTGCCCGCCGCCTTCCCAAATTTGCTGGCCAATGGTGCCGCCGGCATCGCCGTCGGCATGGCGACCAATATTCCGCCGCACAACATCGTCGAAATCTGCAACGCGCTGCTGCATCTGATCAAGGCGCCGAACGCGCGCGTTGCCACGCTGGTCGATCTGATGCCGGGGCCGGATTTCCCGACCGGCGGCATTCTGGTCGAAAGCCGCGAAACGCTGGTGCAAGCCTACGAGACCGGCCGCGGCTCGCTGCGCGTGCGCGCGAAATGGGCGGTCGAAGAATTGCCGCGCGCGGCGTGGCAGATCGTCGTCACCGAAATTCCCTATCAGGTCCAGAAGTCGAAGCTGATCGAGAAGGTCGCGGAGCTGCTTCAGGCCAAGAAGCTGCCGCTGCTCGCCGATATTCGCGATGAATCGGACGAGAATGTGCGCCTGGTGCTGGAGCCCAAGAGCCGCAACGTCGATCCCAAAGTGATGATGGAATCGCTGTTCCGGACCTGCGATCTGGAAACGCGCTTCGCCCTGAACATGAACGTGCTCGACGCGGACAACGTGCCGCGCGTGATGGACCTGAAGGAAGTGCTTCAGGCCTATCTCGATCACCGCCATGTGGTGCTGAAGCGCCGCTCGGAACATCGTCTCGGCCAGATCGACCGGCGCTTGGAAATCCTCGGCGGCTTGCTGATCGCATATTTGAACATCGACGCGGTCATCAAGATCATCCGCAACGAGGACGAGCCTAAGCCCGTGATGATGAAGAAATGGGGTCTCACGGAGGTTCAGGCCGAGGCGATCCTGAACATGCGTCTGCGCTCGTTGCGCAAGCTCGAGGAATTCGAGATCCGCAAGGAGAACGACGCGCTGACCAAGGAGAAGAAGGAACTCCAAGGCCTGCTGAAAAGCGAAGATAAGCGCTGGGCGGCGATCGCGACCGAAATTCAGGAATTGAAGGCGAAATACGGGCCCCGCACGCCGCTGGGCAAGCGGCGCACGGAAGTCGCAGATGCGCCCGCCGAACTGATCGTGCCGGTCGAAGCCTTCATCGAGCGTGAAGATCTGACCGTCGTCGTCTCCGACAAGGGCTGGGTGCGCGCCTTCAAGGGCCATCTCGACGACGCGGCGGTGAAGGAGATCCGCTACAAGGACGGCGACAAGCAGCGCTTCGTCGAGCGCACGAATTCCGCCGACAAGCTGATGGTGTTCGCGACCAACGGGCGTTTCTATACGCTGGGTTGCGACAAGCTGCCGCGCGGGCGCGGCGACGGCGAGCCGATCAAGGTGACGCTGGAACTGGGTAACGACGTCGATCTGGTCGACGTGTTCATCCACAAGCCCGACCGCAAACTGGTCGTCGCGTCGTCGGCCGGTTACGGCTTCGTCGTGCCCGAAGCCGAATGCGTCGCGCAGACGCGCCAGGGCAAGCAGGTGCTGAACGTCGGCGAAGGCGGGGAAGCCGCCGCCGTTTGCGCGGTGGAAGGCGACACGCTGGCCGTACAGGGGACGAACCGCAAGCTGCTGCTGTTCCCCTTGTCCGAATTGCCGGAAATGTCGCGCGGGAAGGGCGTCATCCTGCAGCGTTATTCGAAGGGCGGCGCGTTGTTCAAAATACGCACCTTCAATATCGCGAAGGGCTGGCCGATGGGCTTCGCGAATTCGGACGCGCGCGAAAACGCGCCCAAGCATTGGGTGGGTGCCCGCAGCCAAACGGGCTTGCTGCCGCCCAAGGGCTTCCGGTTCGATTAAGCGTCAGGGTGCCCGCAAAATCGCGGCGCACTGGGCGGGCAGTTTGGGGCGCGGCGGGCCGGTCTGGACCTTCGGCGCCGCGCGCTGCGCTTCCTCGTCGCGTTTGCGCCGTTCGGCGGCGTCGAGGAACCACCAATCGAGCGTGGCATCGCAGCCGTCGCCCGCCGGGATCGCGGCTTGGCCAACGCAATCCGGGCTGTCCGACGGGCAGGTCAGGCGAACATGGAAATGTTCGTTATGCCCGCGCCAGGGGCGCAGTTTGCGTATCCATGCGCGATCCGCCGCCGGCAGTGTTTCGCACAGATGCTTCTTGATCGCGAAGTGGACGAGGATGCGGTCGACGCGCCGATCTTCCGCCGCGAGTTTCAGCAAGCGCGCATGACCGTCGCGCCATGTCGCGGGATCGACGCGGCGTTCGTCTTGCGTCGTCAGCGTGACGATCGCGATATCTTCGCGCGCGGCGGCCGGAAGGGCGGGCTTGGGATCGATATTGAACCAGATATCGGCGTCGAGCCCGTTCTGGTGGCTGCCATGCAGCGACGCCATCGGCCCGCCGCGCGGCTGGGCGACGTCGCCGATATAGAGATCGGCGAAGCCCGCCGCCTTGGCGCGGGCACCCAAATCGCGGATGAACGAAACCGTGGCCGGATGGCCCCATTGCCGATTGCGGCTCACGCGCACGGCCTGATAGCCGGGCCCGTCGGGCGGCAGGCGTTCGGCCCCGGCGATACAGCCGGTGGCGGGCCCGCCGATGACGCGCGCGGGGCCCGGCACGGGCAGCTTCACGTCGCCCCATTCTTTGCCAATGGCGGGCGACGCGATCAGCGTCATCGCCGCGATCAGCGCCTTAAGCCGCATCGGCTTCCTCCAGCGCTTGCGCGGCCGCCAGCCAGCGCGCTTCCGCCGCATCGACACGCTCCACCGCATCCTTGTGGCGCTTGGCGAGATCGGCGGCCTTCGCCGGATCGTTGTAGACATTGGGGTCGGCCAGCGCCGCATCGAGCTTCGCCTTTTCGTCGGTGCGCTTGGCGAGCTCGGTTTCGGCGGCGGCGAGTTCCTTCTTGAGCGGTCCCAAAGCGGGCTTGGCGCGGCGCGGGGCCGGCGCTTCCGCCTTTGGCTTCTCGTCTCCGCCGCGTTGCGCGCGCCGCTCGGCCAGACTGAACGCGCGATATTCTTCGAGATCGCCTTCGAAGGGCTGCACGCGCCCGTTAGCGACCAGCCACAACCGGTCGCAGGTGAGCTCCAGCAAGCTCCAATCGTGAGTAACGAGAATGACGGCCCCTGCGAAATCGCCGATCGCGGCGACGAGGCGCTCGCGGCTCGCCATATCCAAATGGTTGGTCGGCTCGTCGAGGATCAGCAATTGCGGGCGATGGGCGGTGGCGAGCGCGAAGGCGAGGCGCGCCTTTTCGCCGCCCGAGAGTTTGCCGGTCGGCGTTTCGGCCTTGTCGCCCGAGAAGCCGAACCGCGCGAGGCGCGCGCGCAGCTGCTCGTTATTGTCCTGCGGGCGCAAATCGGCGAGATGCAAAAGCGCCGAGCGCGAAAGGTCGAATTCCTCGACCTGATGCTGCGCGAAGAAGCCGACTTCCAGATTGCGCGCTCGGGTTTCGCGCCCGTCCATCGGCGCCAAGCGCCCGCCGAACAATTTGGCGAGGGTCGATTTACCGTTGCCGTTGGCGCCGAGCAGGCCGATGCGATCGTCGGGGTCGAGGCGCAGATCGATGCCGCGCAGAATCGGTTTGCCGGGCACGTAGCCGACCGACGCCTTGTCGTAGGTGATCAGCGGCGGGCGCGGCATCTCGGGTTCGGGGAATTCGAAGCGCACCGACTCCTCGTCCTGCTCGACGACGATGGGAGTGAGCTTGGCCAGCGCCTTCAAGCGCGATTGCGCCTGGCGCGCCTTCGTCGCCTTGTAGCGGAAGCGGTCGACGAAAGCCTGCATATGCTTGCGCTGCGCATCGACCTTCGCGGCCATCGCTGCTTGCTGGGCGAGGCGTTCTTGGCGCTGGCGCTCGAAGGAATCGTAGTCGCCCGCGTAGAGCGTCAGGCGGCGATGTTCGAGATGCAGGATATGCGTGCAGACGCTGTTCAGCAGACGGCGATCGTGGCTGACGACCAGCAGCGTGCAGGGAATGCGCTGCAAATAGTCTTCGAGCCACAAGGCGCTTTCGAGGTCGAGATGGTTCGTCGGCTCGTCGAGCAGCAACACGTCGGGCCGCGAGAACAGCACGGCGGCCAGCGCCACGCGCATCCGCCAGCCGCCGGAGAAATCTGACAGCGGCTGCGCCTGTTTGCCCGCGTCGAAGCCCAGACCGGCCAGGATCGACGCGGCGCGCGATGGGGCGGCATAGGCGTCGATTTCGGCCAAGCGCGCATGGATATCGGCCACGCGTTCGCCGTCCGCGCCGGCCTCTTCCTCGGCAAGTAGCGCGGCGCGCTCGATATCGGCCGCCAGCACGAATTCAAGCGGTGTTGTGGGACCGCCGGGGGCTTCCTGCGCCACCCAGCCGAGCCTGGCGCGCTTGGGCAGCGCGATCAGGCCTTTGTCGGGTGTGGCCACGCCCCGCAGGCAGGACAGCAGCGTGGATTTGCCCGCCCCGTTGCGGCCCACCAGGCCCACGCGCTTGCCGTCCGGCACCTGGACCGAGGAATCCTCGATCAAGGTCAGGCCGGCCACGCGCAAGGTCAGGGAGTCGATCGTGATCATCGCGCTTCCCTATAGCCCATAGGGAACGTAATTTCAGCGCCCAATGACCGACGAACTCGCCAAACGTACCCTGGCCGCCGCGGCGATCGCGCGTGCCGCCGGGGAATTGCAGCGCAAATTCTTCGCCGACCGCGCCTCCATCGGCATGACCTTCAAGGGACCGCAGGATTACCTGACCGTCGCCGACGGGGCGGTCGAAAAGCTCGTCATGGGGTTGATCCGCGAGGCGTTCCCGAAGGACGAGGTGCTGGGCGAGGAAACCGGCGGCAGCAAGGATACGCGCGCGCTGTGGGTCATCGACCCGATCGACGGCACGGCGAATTTCGCCAACGGGATCGCGCATTTCTGCATTTCGATCGCCTATATGCATGAGGGCGAGGCGGAAATCGGCGCGATCTACGATCCGATGCGCGACGAAATGTTCCTGGCGCGGCGGGGCAAGTTCGCCACCTGCAATGGCCGCCCGATGAAGGTGACGGCGGTGGACGATCTCAAGCGCGCGCAGATCGAGCTTGGCTGGTCGACGCGCCGCCCGGTCGAAGCCTATACCGGCATGATCGAGCGCACGGTGAAGGCGGGTGCCTCGTTCCGCCGCGCGGGTTCCGGGGCGCTGGGCATCGCCTATGTCGCCGACGGCCGCGCGGACGGTTACGTGGAGCTTCACATCAATTCCTGGGATTGCCTCGCGGGCATCGTGATGACGCGCGAAGCGGGCGGGCGCGTGAACGACTTCCTGGGCGAAGGCGGCATCGAAAAGGGCGCGCCGGTGCTGTGCGCCAACCCCGCCTTGTACGAACCGATCCGCAAACTCGCCGGGCTCTAAGATGCGCCTCGCGCATGCGGGACGCGGCGGACGACCGGATGCGACGGCGGCACTTCTCCAACGCCTGACCGCCAAGCCGGGGCCGCATTGTCTCGCGTTGCGCTTGGCGTTGCGCGAGGTCGAGCGTGCGCTCGAGCCCGTGTTGATCGCGTGTCTGTCGGGGCGCGTGCGGCTTGCGATCGAAGTACCGGCGGGCGAGCCCGCCCCGGTCGCACATGCGATCACGGGGCTTGCGGCGCGGCTGGGCCGCCGCCGGCCGCGCATCGGCTTGGTCGAAGGGCACGATCTGTTGGCGACGCAGTCGGGGGCGGGCTTGCTCGGCACGCCTTGCGATCCACCGCCGCCGCCGGATTCGACCTTGATCGCCGCGAGCGTGCGTTTCGGCGCGGCACCCTTGGTCGGCCTGTTTGCCAAGGGGGCGGAGGTCGTCGTCAGCGGGCCGTTGGCGCCGTCGGCGCTATCGATTGCGTTTGCGCGATACGCCCATCGCTGGCCGGTCGAGGATTACGCGCGGCTCGCGTCCGCCGCCGCTGCGGGCCGCATCCTGTCGGCCGGCGCGGGCGCCGGGGGCGGCGATCTTTACGATCCCGCTTTCGATAAGCTGCCGGAAACAGGCTTGCCATTGGTCGACATCGCCGAGGACGGCGCGCTGGCGTTCGAGACCTCGACAGGCGCTTCGCCGGCACATGCGGCGTTGGCGCTGTCGCTGCTCGATGGCGTGGAAAACCCGCGCGCGGTCGCCGATCCCGATCTGACGTTAGATCTGGACGATGCGACGCTGATCGGCGGCAAGCTCACGGGCGTCAAAGGAAGTGCGGCGCCCGATCATCTGCCCGGCACGCTGGTCTTCGAGGCCGGTTTTGCGGGCGAAGGCGAGTTGGCCTATGGCGGCACAGGCGCGGCGGGCCGCGCAATTGCCGCCGCGCGGGAATTGGAAACGCGCTTGAAGTCGCTGCTCGGCGACGAGCGTTTCCGCGTCGAAATCGTCGGCGTGGAATCCGCAACGCGCGGCGCCGTCGATCGCGCGGCCGATCTCGCCGTCGTGCCCGGCAAGGATGTGCGCTTGCGATTGGCCTTGCGCGCGGCGGCGAAGGAAACGGTGGAATCGGCGCTAGCCGAATTCGCGTCTTTGTCGGGTTTCGGACCGGCGGGGGCGGGCGGGGTGCGTCTCGCCATCCATCCCGAGCGGCGCGTGAGCGCCGCGAAAATCCCCGCGCATTATGTGCGTCCGCGCGTTGGATTGCTGGAGGGCGAGGCATGAGCGCTCTCGTCCAGCTTCGTCTGTTGGCGCATGCGCGCGCGCGCGTCGTCGGAAGTTCGCTGATCGTCGCGTTGACGCTGCGCGATCCCGGCGATTGGCGCAGCGTGCGTGCCGGCGCGACGGCCGCAAAGGTCGGCGCGTGGTTCTCGTTCCTGCGTCCGCGCGCCGTGCGCCGTGTCGAACTCGCCGGCCTGACGTCGTTCCATTATCGTTTCGAGAACGTCGCCGGGGCCGGGCGCGGCCACGATCTCGCTTTCGATCTCGATGGGCGCGCCTTCGCCCAGAAGCTTCTGGACATGCCGATTCAGGTCCAAGCCGAACGCGCGGAGGCGTTGACTTCGCGCCTGCTTCACCCCATTTGATCGGTCCCATGGATCTCCAGCAAATCCTCGATCTCGTCCGCGACAACGGCAACGCCGTTTACACCTTGGTGGCGACCGGGGCGTTCTGGAATTCCATGCTGATGCCGTTGTTTGCGGGCTACGCGGTGCAGCTTGGCGCGCTGGATTATTGGCCGACGGTCGCCGCCGTGTTCGCGGGCGGCGTAATCGGCGACGAAGTGCGCTTTTGGCTCGCCCGCCGTTTCGGGCCGCAGCTGTTCGATTCGATGCCGCGTTTGCGCAACGGCATTCAACGCGCGGCGCGTGTGGTCGACAAGCATCATTGGTGGATGATGTTCGTCTATCGCTATCCGCACGGCATTCGCGGTTTGGCGGGATTCGCCTTCGGCCTGTCGACCATGCCGCGCGGCCGGTTCTTGGCGCTCAATCTCGTTTCGGCGGCGATCTGGTCGAATCTGCTGGTCGCCATCGGCTACGGTTTCGCCCATGTTTCCGACAAGGCGCTGGGCGAAACCGCGACGACCACGGCTTTGGGCCTGCTGGTCGTGTTCATGGCGTTGGCTTGGTATCTTTCCAAGCGCCTGGAAGAATCGATCGAAAAAAACGGCTAAAGCGCGCTGTCGAGACCCGTGGTGCCGCGCGTATCGGCGCCGGACAATTCGGCGCCGCGCAGATCCGCGCCGGTGAAATCGCAATCCAGCAGGATCGCATCCTTCAGATTGGCGTTGCGCAAATCGGCGCGGCGGAACACCGCCGCCGCCAGATCGGCTTTGTGTAGATTGGCGCCGCGCAGATCGGCGCCGGTCAGATTGGCTTCGCGCAGGCGCGTGTTCCAGTTGCGCTGGCTCATCGTATCGACCGGCATGGGCGACAGATCCGCGTCGCGCAGTTTGGCCCCGGTCAATGTCGCCTTGTCGAGCTTCGAGCCCTGAAGCTTCGCCGACACCAGATCGCAATTCGACATGAAGGCGGAGGAGAAATCCGCCATCTGGAAATAGCCGCCCGTCAGCTTGGCGTCGCGCAGGATCGACAACCCAAGACGCCCGGCCGACAGATTGACGCCCGGCGCATTGAGGTTGGCGAGATTGACGCGCTCGAAATCGGCTTGTGCGCCGTTGCGCCCCTCGGTCTTCAGCCATTCCAGATGGTCGATGAAGATTTGCTGGATCGACTTTTCCAGGCTGTCGATATTGACCGGCAGTACGGCCTTGGACGTATCGACGCGCGCCAGATCCTTGGTGCCGAAATTCGACGCGGTCAGGTCCGCGCCGTCGAGATTGGTGTTTTCCAGCAACGCGCCCGACAAAGTGGCGCCGTGCAGGATGCAGTTGGAGAGATTGGCGTTGGTAAGGTCCGCCCCTGTCAGCACCACGCCCGACAGGTCGGAATTCGAAAGATCCGCTTCGCGCAGCACGGCGCCGCGCAGGATGCAGCCGGTAAGGTCCGTGCGGGGCCCGAACACGCGGCTCATCTTCGCGTTGGTCAAATCCGCGTGATTGAACTTCGCGTCGGTGATGACGGCACCCTGACGCTGGTTGTTGTGATACGAGAAATTGCCGTCCTTATCGCGAACGATGATGAAGCCGTCGCGGATATCGGCCCCGGTCAAATTCGCGCGTTCCAGATTGGCGCGCTTCAACTGGGCGCCGCGCATATCGGCCTTGGTCAAGTCGGCCTCGTGCAGGTCGCAGCCCGACAGATCGGCGCCGAACAGATTGGCGCGCGACAGTTTCGCGCCGCCGAAATCGGACTCGCACAGATAGGCGCCGACCAGCTCCGCTTCCGAAAGATTGCGCCCGCGCATGTTCATGCGCTCGGCGATTTTGAAGGACAGCACCAGACGCATGCCGCCGGTAATGCCCTTCACCATCTTTTCGTGAAGCGTGACCGCCTGATTGAGTTCCTGTTGGCTGACCTTGCTGCTGGCCATAAAGCGTCCCGTCCGAGTTATTCTTGGATAATGCGTCGTCCGCGCGCGGTGGTAAAGTCCCGTGCGGAAAGGCTCTTTCGGCTCGGATGACGCACCTTAAAGTTTTCGCCCTGGCGGCTTTGTTCGGGCTCGGCGCCTATGCCGTGATCCTGGGCCTGATCCACGTCACCAAAGCGCTCGGTTTCGTCGATTGGGTGATGCGATGAACTTGGCCGCCCATCTGTTGCGCAATGCCAAACGCGATCCGAACGGGCCCGCTCTGGGGCGCGGCGGCGTCGTTGTCGCCGATTGGGCCAGTATGGCCGCCCAAGTCGCCGAACTTGCCGGCGGTTTGCGCGGACTGGGATACGCGCCGGGTACATGCATCGCCATCGTCGCCTCGAACTCGATCGAGTACGCGGTGGCGATCTACGCGATCTGGTGGGCGGGTTATGCGGCCGTGCCCGTCAACGTGAAGCTCCATCCCAAGGAGCTCGCCTATTGCCTCGATCATTCGCAGGCCACGCTGGTTTTCCATTCGCGCGACATGGGCGAGAACGTCGCCGCGAGCGGCAGTTCTGCGCGCATGGTCGAGATCGGTGGCGCGGATTGGCGGAAGCTCTTCGCCGATCCGGTCGAAATCGCGCCCGCGGCACCCGACGATTTGCTGTGGCTGTTCTACACCAGCGGCACGACCGGCCGGCCGAAGGGTGCCATGATCACCCATCGCAACGCGCTGGCGGTGGCGACCAGTTATTACGCCGATATCGATCCGCCCGAAGCGGGCGGGTGTTTGCTGCACGCGGCCCCCATGTCGCACGGCTCGGGGCTTTATATGTTCCCCACGCTGGCGATCGGTGCCGCGCAAGTCGTCCCCGAAAGCGGCGGCTTCGATCCCGCCGAAATCGAGGCGCTGTGGAAGCGCTGGAATAAGGTCTCGATGTTCGCCGCGCCCACGATGGTGAAGCGTTTGGTCGAGCATCCGGGGATCGAGCCCGGAAAGCTGCGCGTCATCGTCTATGGCGGCGGGCCGATGTATGTCGCCGACCTGAAAGCCGCGATTGGCAAACTCGGCTATCGCTTCGCGCAGCTTTACGGCCAGGGCGAAAGCCCGATGTGCATCACCGGCATGACGCGGGCGACGATCGAAGCCGCACACAAGGCGGGCGACGATGCGATCCTGGGCTCGGTCGGCACGGCGCAAACGGTCGTCGAGGTGCGCACCGCCGACGACGGCGAAGTGCTGGTGCGTGGGCCGAGCGTGATGAAGGGCTATTGGCGCGACGAAGCCGCGACGGCGAAGACGCTGAAAGACGGCTGGCTCCACACGGGCGACGTCGGCGAATTCGATGCGCGCGGCTATCTCACGCTCAAAGATCGATCCAAGGATCTCATCATCTCGGGCGGGTCGAATATCTATCCGCGCGAGGTGGAGGAAGTGTTGCAGCGCCATCCCGGCGTCGCCGAAGTCTCGGTCGTCGGGGCGGCCGACCCCGAATGGGGCGAAAGCGTCGTCGCTTTCGTCGTTCGGCGCGACGATAGCGTGACGCAAGCTGCGCTCGACGCGCTGTGCCTCGACAACATCGCGCGCTTCAAGCGTCCGAAGAAGTATATCTTCGTCGATGCGCTGCCGAAGAACGCCTACGGTAAAATTCTGAAAACGGAACTGCGCCAACGCCTTTCGTGACGAATTTGGCGCGTAGCGGGGAGGGGGCATGGGCCGGCTGACAGGCAAGACCGCGATCGTGACGGGGGCGGGATCGTCCGGTCCCGGCTGGGGCAATGGCAAAGCGGTTGCCGTTCTCTATGCGCGCGAAGGGGCGAAGATCGTCTGCGTCGACGCAAAGCGCGATGCCGCCGAGGAAACGGCCGCGATCATTCGTGGCGAGGGCGGGGAAGCGCTGGTCGTCGCCGCCGATGTCGGCGCCAAGCGCGATGTCGACGCGCTGGTCGGCGAATGCCTCGAGCGATGGGGCCGTATCGATATTCTGCATAACAATGTCGGCATCGTCGTCAAAGGCGGGCCGGTCGAACTCGACGAGGCGGATTGGGACCGCGTCGTGCGGGTCAATCTCAAAAGCATGTTCTTGACTTGCAAGGCCGTGCTGCCCGCGATGGTCCGGCAATTCGAAACGGACGGGAAGGGCGGCGCCATCGTCAACATCGCGTCGATCGCGGGCATTCGATATTTGGGCGTGCCCTATATCGCCTACAGCACGACCAAGGGCGCCGTCATTCCCTTCACCCAAGCTGTGGCGCTGGAATACGCCGCGCGCGGCGTGCGCGCCAATTGCGTGCTGCCCGGCTTGATGAACACGCCGATGATCGTCGAGCCGTTGAAGGGCGCCTATGGCGACGGCTCGGTCGAATCGATGATCGACGCGCGCAACCGCCTATGCCCGACCGGCAAGATGGGCGACGCGTGGGATGTCGCCTACGCCTCGCTGTTCCTGGCGTCGGACGAAGCCAAATACGTGACCGGCGTGGCGCTGCCGGTCGATGGCGGCATCACGTTGAAGATTTCATGATCTTGCGCCGGAACAGCAGCGGCGCGACCGTGACGATGAACACGATGCGGAACAGGTGATGCGACGCGACCAGGGCGGAATCGACCGATAGCGCCAGCGCCACGAGGCTCATCTCCGCGAAACCGCCGGGCGAATAGGCGAGCACGAGCGCTTCGAAGCTTTCCGGCGTGACGCGCGACATGATCGCGGCGAACAGGATCGCCAAGCCCAGCATAATCAGCGTGACGACCAATCCGTGGCTTGCGTGGCGTGCGATGGCGGAAAGCTTCGAGCCCGCGAAACGCTGACCGATTGCACAGCCCAGCACGACCTGTGCCGCGGCGACGATCTCGTAGGGCGGCTGGGCCTCGCTGATGCCGGTCAGATGCACGGCCATCGACACGGCCATGGGCCCCAACATCGTGCCCGCCGGCAGGCGGAACTTGATGCCGATATAGGCGCCCGCCACGGCGCAGGCCGCGAGAATGCCGTAGTCGCGCAACGCCACTTCCAGAATGCCGATCGTCGCCTTGGCGGGCAGCGGCCCGACCAGGCCTTCCAGGCGGAACCAGATCGGCACGATCAGCACCGTCGCCATGACGCGCACGGTATGGATCAGCGACAGCACGCGCGGATCGGCGCCGTATTGGCTGCCGACCAGCGTCATCTCGGCAAGGCCGCCGGGCGTCGCGCCGAAAAACGCGGTCGTCTTATCGTGCTTGGCGACGCGGCGCAGATAGATATAGGCGGCACCGCCCGCGACGAATATCCACACGACCAGCGCCGCCAGGGTGAAAACCCAATTGCCCATGCGGCCGAGCACGGCGGGCGTGAAGCCGGAGCCGAGCAGCACGCCCAGGATGGTCACGAAGCCGTCGCGCAACCGGCGCGGCATCGCGACCTTGATGCCCGACATCGCCGCGATGGTGGTGAAACACATCGCGCCGAGCATCCAGGGCAGCGGCACGGTCAGATACTTGAAGATGGCACCGCCGATGGTGCCGACGACGACCGCCAAGCCGATCGCGCGGAAGTCGAAATTTCCCATCAACCGACGTAGCGGCCGAGCCGCACCGCCGTTTGTCCTTTGCCCAAGCGCTTCGACGGCATGATCAATACGCAATCGTCGTAAGGCGTGAGGACTTTCTCCGTGCCGTCGGTCGCCAGCAACGTGCCCGCCTTCGGAATCGTTTCGAGCCCGATATAGGGATGCGCGAAGGCGAATTCGTCGCTGCGGATCGTCACGGCTTGCGTGACCTCGACGATCTTCTGCGGCGGGGGCTTGGCACCCAAGCGCGGCTCGATCCACTCGCGCGACACGGCACCGGTCGCCAGCAGGAAACGCAACGCCGTTTCCTTGGCGACGTCCGCGGATTTCTTTTCCCAATGCTGGCCGCATTCGACCAGCAGCGCGTTGCGCGGGCTGGCGGGATCGCCGAAACCGGCATAATCGCGCAGGCGCTTGCCCGCCGCGTGGCCTGCATCGGCGACGACGAATTCGGGGACGGACACGTCGCGCGCGAAGGCTTTGCCCTTGTCGAGGGGGCCGCACAGCATCAGCGGCGGTGTCGCGTGCTGCATCGAATGGATATCGAGCAGCAGATCGACCGTATCGATGAACGGCCGGATGGCGCGCGCGCGTGCGAGTTCCGCCGAGCGGCGCGGCCCGTCGAGCGTTTCCTCGTTCCACAGGCGGTTGAAATCCTCGTCCACGAAGCGCGAGGCCTGCGGATTCTTCGGGTCGAACGATCGATACGCGCCGATATTGCAGAACAGGAACGAAAGCTTGCCGCGCTGCGGCCGCACGCCTTCGCGCATCAGCCAATCGGCGGCGATGGCGCCGCAAAGCTCGTTGCCGTGCACGAGCGCGCTCACGCACACATGCGGGCCCGCTTTGCCGGAATCGAAACTCGTGGCGTATTCGACGCCCGTATTGCCCTTGGCGTAGGCCGAGATGTCCGGCGGCGTCAGCTCGACCGGATAGTTGTTTTCGTCTCTCAACGCGCGTTCTCCTTAAAGCAAACCGAACGCCGTCAGGTCGGCTTCGAGTTTCGCGGGCGATTGGAAATGCACGGCGTGCATGCCGACCGCCTTGGCGCCCTCGACGTTCTTGAGCGAGTCGTCGATGAACAGGCATTTTTCGGCGGGGGCCGCGATATGCTTCAGCATCGTGCGATAGATCGCCGGATCGGGCTTGATCAGCTTTTCCTCGCCCGACACGACGATATGGCGGAAGCGTTCCATGAACGCGAAACGCCAGCGCGAACGCGGAAACGTTTCGGCCGACCAGTTGGTGAGGCCATAGAGCGGCACGTTCTTCGCGTGCAGCCGCTCCAGCAGATCGACGGTGCCTTGCACGGCGCCGCCGACCGCGACCTCATGGCCCGCGTAATAGGCGCGGATCAAATGCGCCTTGTCGGGGAAACGCGCGATCAACTCGGCCTCGGCTTCGGCGATGCTGCGGCCGGCGTCCTGCTTCACGTTCCATTCCGGCGTGCAGACAGTGGCGAGGAAGTGTTCGATCGCCGCCATGTCGGGCAGCAGATGCTGGTAGACGCGACGCGGGTCCCAATCGACCAGCACGCCGCCGAAATCGAAGACGACAATAGTGGGTTTCATGCTGCTTTCGCTTCCAAACGTTCGACCATGCGGCGCAGGAACTGTTCGCACAACGCGATCTGCTCCAACGCCACGAATTCATCGGGTTTATGGGCCTGATCGATGTCGCCGGGCCCGCAAATGACGGTGGGAATGCCGGCGGCTTCGAACAAGCCGGCTTCGGTGCCGAAGGCGACCTTGCCGGTCGCGTTGCCGCCCGACGCTGCCTTGGCGACTTGCGTCACCGTCGCGTCCTCGTCGCCCTTCAAGCCGGGGAAGGCGGAAATCTGTTCGAAGCGCACGCCGGTATCGGCGTGGACCGCCTTCATCTTCGGCTCGATCTCCTTGCGCACCCAGGCTTCCAGTTCGGCGAACAGCGCCTTGGGATTGTGCACGGGCAGATGGCGGAATTCGAAATCGAAGCTGCAATCCTTGGGCACGATGTTAAGCGCGGTGCCGCCGCGGATCACGCCGGTATGCGCCGTGGTGTGGGGAATGTCGAACTCGTCGTCGAACGGGCCGTCGGCGGCGAATTTCTCGTTCATGCGCACGATGTAATCGACGATGCGCGCGGCGTATTGCACGGCGTTGACGCCGCGCGGGGCAAGCGACGAATGGCATTCGAAGCCGCGCACATGGCCGCGGAACGAGAGCTTCCCTTTATGCGCGCGGATCACCTTCATGCTGGTG
Source organism: Tagaea sp. CACIAM 22H2 (assembly GCA_014444615.1). Classification (GTDB taxonomy): domain Bacteria; phylum Pseudomonadota; class Alphaproteobacteria; order CACIAM-22H2; family CACIAM-22H2; genus Tagaea. The sequence continues at coordinate 49,037 of PVXE01000001.1, forward strand.
GGTTCGCCCACCACACAGCCCGCCGGCTTCAGCCCGCGTTCCTTGATGTCGGCGATCAGGCGGCGCACGCCGATGCAGCCCACTTCCTCGTCGTAGGAGAACGCGAAATGGATCGGCGTTTTGAGTTTCGCCTTCTGGAATTCGGGTGCCAGCGACAGGCACACCGCGACGAAGCTTTTCATATCGGTCGTGCCGCGCCCGTAGATGCGCCCGTCTTTCACCACCGGCTTGAACGGCTCGACCGTCCATTCCTGGCCGTCGATCGGCACGACGTCGGTGTGGCCGGACAGAACGAGGCCCGGCCTGTCGGCCGGACCGATCGTCGCCCAAAGATTGGCCTTCTTGCCTGTCTCGTCGAACACGAGATGCGAGTCGATGCCGAGTTTGCCGAGATAGCCGCGCACCCAGTCGATCAGGGCGAGATTGCTGTCGCGGCTTGTCGTGTCGAAGGAAACGAGCGTTTTGACGAGATCGAGTGCTTCCGGACTGGGGTCGCGGCTCATGAATGGGGTCGTCCGTCGTGCGGGTTGCGAAGTCGCGGGCGAGTATGCCCAAACTGCGCCGTGGGCACAAATTCGTGGCGCGCAATTCAGGACGGCGAAAAATGGGCACGGAAAATTCGGCAAAGCGCATCGCATTGATCGGCTTCCATCTGGAAAGCAACGCCTTCGCCCCGCCGACGACGCCGGAGGATTTCCGGCGACTTTGCTATTTGGAAGGCGAGGCACTGGCGATCGAAGCGCGCAAAGCCACGCCGTCCTGCCCGCTGGAGTTTCCCGGCTTCTTCCGCGAAATGGACCGTCTGTCGCCCGGTTGGGTGCCGGTTCCGATCTTTTGCGCGGCAGCCGAACCGGGCGGTCCGATCGAGCAGGAATTCTTCGACGCGTGTCTCGCCAAGATCGAAGGCATGCTGCGCCAAGCGGGGCCGGTCGACGCCGTCTATATCAGCAATCACGGCGCGATGACCGCGACCGAGACTTTCGATCCCGACGGTGAGCTTTACCAGACCGTGCGCCGCTGCGTGGGCCCCGTGCCCATCGCCGCTTCGGTCGATCTGCACGCCGCGATTTCCGACGCGATGATCGACGCGGTCGACGCGTTCGTGTCCTATCGCACCAATCCGCATGTCGATCAGCGCGAGCGCGGGGCGGAGTGCGCGCGCCATCTTGCCGAATTGATGGCGGGCGGCAAAAGTCATCTCGCGCTCGTGCGCCTGCCGCTCACGCCTGCTTCGGTCACGCTGCTGACGGCGAGCGGGCCCTACGCCGATTTGATGAACGAAGCCGACGCGATCATGGCGAAGGACGATCGCCTGATGAATCTCTCGGTCGTCGGCGGTTTCGTGTTCGGCGACACGCCCAAGAACGGCATGGCTTTCGTCGCGACGTCGCGCGACAGCGAGGCGCATGCGTTCGCGACCGCCGAGGGCTTGGCCGCGCGCGGCTGGGCCGACCGCCACCGCTTCGTCAAAAAGCTGACGCCGATTTCCCGGGCGCTCGAGCTTGCGCGCGATGCCGCTTCGGGCGCGACCGCGCCGGTGATCTTCTCGGACGCGGGCGACAATCCCGGCGGCGGCGGGCGCGGCAACACGACCGAATTGTTGCTCGCTTTGCTCGACGCGAAAGCGACGAGCGTTCTGCTGGGCAATTTCGTCGACGGCGCGTTGGCGGCCGAAGCGGTCGCCAAAGGGAAGGGTGCGAAGTTCCGCGCGCGTTTCAATCGGGCGAACGCCGACCAATTCGGCAAGGCGTTCGAGCGCGACGCGACGGTGCTATCGGTCCATGACGGCAAGGTCGTCGGGCGGCGCGGGATTTTCGGCGGACGGCAGCTCGATCTCGGGCCCACCGCCGCGCTGGATCTGGGCGGCATCACCGTGGTGGTGACGACGGCGCGAAAGCAATGCGCCGATCCGGCGTTTTTCGAAATGCATGGCTTGGATATCGCGAAGGCGGCCTGCGTCTGCGTCAAGTCCCGCGGGCATTTCCGCGCCGGGTTCGACGAGTTTTTCCCGCCCGAGCGCGTCTACGAAGTCGATACCGGCGGCTTGACGGCCCCGGTGCTGGAGCGGATTGCGTTCCGCAATCTGCCGCGCCCGGTTTATCCGCTGGACGCGCATGCCCAATGGGCGCCGAAGGCTGCCGGTTGAAGACACCCGGCGATACCCCAAACGCTTGACGGGGTGTCGCCGTCGTATCCGACCCGCCGGGGGGTTGCCAGAACAGGCCGATTTCTGCGAACGTCGGTGCTGAACACAGTTGCATGCGCCGCCGGCGGCCGAGTTCGGCCGGGAATGCGGCGCTCCCCAACGGGAAGGACGATCGGAAATGCACGTTAAAGTATCCCGCCTCGCGCGCTTTGCGGCCCTGACGGTCGTGGCGCTGCCGCTTCTCGCTGGTGCCGCGCGCGCGCAGGACCTGACGATGGGGGTGGGCGGCAACATTACGTCGATGGATCCGCATTTCCACAATCTCGCCCCGAACAACGGCATCGCCGTCCATCTGTTCGACCGCCTTGTCCATCAGGACGAGTTGCAGCGTTTGATCCCCGGCCTTGCCGAATCTTGGAAGCCGGTCGACGACACGACTTGGGAATTCAAGCTGCGCCGCGGCGTGAAGTTCCACGACGGCTCGGATTTCGACGCGGCCGATGTGGTCGCGACGATCAAGCGCGTGCCGTGGGTGCCGAACTCGCCGTCGTCCTTCTCGATTGCGACGCGCCCGATCACCGAAACCATCGTCGTCGATCCCTATACGATCCGTTTCAAGACCGCGCGCCCCTATCCGCTGCTGCCGACCGATCTGTCGATCGTCAACATCGTCAGCCGCAAGGCCGTCGAGGCGCCGACCGCCGAATTCAATTCCGGCAAGTCGGCGATCGGGACGGGGCCGTTTAAATTCGTCGAGTTCGTGCCGGGCGATCGCGTCGTCCTGCAACGCAACGACGCCTATTGGGGGCCGAAGCCCCATTGGGCGAAGGTGACGGCGCGCATCATCACCAACCCGTCGGCCCGCACGGCCGCCTTGCTGTCGGGCGACGTGCAGATCATCGATCAGGTGCCGACGCAGGATCTGGCGCGCGTTCGCGCCAACGCGCAAACCGCCATCGCCAAGACCGGGTCGAACCGCCTGATCTATCTCCATCTCGATCAGAACCGCGACCAGACGCCGTTCGCGACCGACAAGCAGGGCGCGGTGCTGCCCAACAACCCGCTGAAGAACAAGCGCGTGCGGCAGGCGCTGTCCAAGGCGATCAATCGCGAAGCGATCGCGCAGCGCCTGTTCGACGGCGAAGCCATTCCCGCGGGCAGCCTGCTGCCGCCGGGCTTCTTCGGCGCCCCCCAGAACCAGAAGGCGGATGCCTTCGATCTCGAAGGGGCGCGCAAGCTGCTCGCCGAGGCGGGTTATCCCAACGGCTTCGGCTTGACGATCCACGGCCCCAATGACCGCTATCCCGAGGACGAGAAGGTCCTTCAGGCGATCGGCCCGATGTTCAGCCGCATCGGCATCGACACGCGCGTGCTGACGCAGCCTTGGGCGACGTACTCCTCGCAGGCCGGCGCGCCCAATTACGCGTTCTCGGTGATGCTGGTCGGCTGGGGTGCGGGCACGGGCGAAATGTCCAACCCGCTGCGCTCGCTGCTGGCGAGCGTCAATCCGCAGACCGGTTTCGGTCCGTCCAATCGCGGCCGCTACTCGAACCCGCAACTGGACGAGGTGCTGACCAAGGCCCTGTCGACCGTCGACGATCCGGCGCGCGCCAAGCTGCTCGCCGAGGCCGCCGAAATCGGCGTGGCCGATGTCGGCCTGATCCCGCTTTACTATCAGGTGAACCTGTGGGGCCATCGCCGCGCCGTCGCCTATACGCCGCGCGCGGACGAGTACACGCTCGCCCACATGGTCCGCCCCGCCAACTAAGGGCGTCGCGTTGAAGCTTCGCGCGCTGCGGGTTTTGCGCGAAGTCGCGGCGAGCGGCAGTCAGGCCTCGGCCAGCCGCACGCTCAACATCGCGCCTTCCGCCATCAGCCGGACGATCGCCCAGCTCGAACACGAGCTGGGCTTTTCGTTGTTCCGGCGCGAAAAAGGCCGCCTTGTGCCGACCCAGCCGGGCCGCGCCTTCGCGGCCGAAGTCGAGCGCGTGTTCCGCGAGATCGACGGGCTGGGCGATACGGCGGCCAATCTGCGCCTGCAGGGCGGCGACCGCATCCGCGCGATGTTCCCGCCCAGCCTGTCGCAGCGCTTCCTGCCCGACTGCGTCGTGCGCTTCGCCAAGTCGCACCCCGACACGATGCTCGACATCGACTACGGCTCTGCGGCCGCCGGCGTGGCGGCGCTGCGCGACGGGCGCGTCGATCTCGCCATTCTGACCTTGCCCGCCGAGGCCGGCGATTACGAGACGGTGCCGCTGCTGGATATCGAGACCGTTTGCCTGATCCCGCGTAATCATCGGCTCGCGCGGCAGGCGGCGATCGTGGCGAAGGATTTGGATCGCGAGCCGATGGTGCTGATCAACCGGCCTTTCGCCTTGCGCGGCCGGCTCGAGGAATTGTTCCGCCGGGCGGGCGTGGCCCCGCGTGTGCGGGTCGAAACCTCGTCCGGTCAGGCGGCGATGGGATGCGCGCGCGCCGGGATCGGCATCGCCGTCGTCAGCCGCTTGACGGCATTGCAGGCCGAGGCCGACGGCAGCACCGTCGCGCGGCCGTTCCGCCCGACGCTCTGGCAGAAATTCGTAGTGGTGCTGAGTCCGTCGGCGAAGGGCCCCGCAATCGACGGCTTCGTCAAAGCCTTGAAAGCCACGGCCGGCGTCTATCGCCGCTTGGCCGCCGGCGGGCGTTAACCGTTGTCGGGACGGCAAGCCCCCTTGACGAGATTCGAAGCGACAAATCCCGGCCGCCCGGCCTAAAGTATCGCCCTGCCGGGGGAACCGCTCCGGCGCAGGGAGACCTATATGAAAAGACCGACTTTGACGGCGCTCGCGCTGGCCGCGGCGCTTGGCCTTGCTTCTGCGACCGATGTCAGCGCCCAAGCGCTCACGATCGGCGTGGGGGGCAACATCACGTCGATGGACCCGCATTTCCACAATCTCGGGCCCAACAACGGCATGGCGCAGCATTTCTTCGACCGTCTCGTCCATATGGACGAGCGTCAGCGCCCCACGCCGGGCTTGGCCGAATCCTGGCGCACGATCGACGACAACACCTGGGAATTCAAGCTGCGCCGCGGCGTGAAGTTCCATGACGGTTCGGACTTCACCGCCGCCGACGTGGTGGCCACGTATAAGCGCGTGCCGTGGGTGCCGAACTCGCCGTCGTCCTTCGCGGCGATGGTCAACGGTCTCGATATCAGCGTCGCCGATCCCTACACGCTGATCATCAAGACGCCGGCGCCGCGCCCGATGCTGCCGATCGACCTCGCGGTGGTGAACATCGTGAAGGCGTCGAACGTCGAAGCGCCGACCGCCGATTTCAACGGTGGGAAGGCGATGGTCGGCACGGGGCCGTTCAAGTTCACCGGCTTCCTGCCCGGCGACCGCGTGACGATGGAACGCAACGACGCCTATTGGGGCCCGAAACCGCATTGGGCGACGGCGACCGTGCGCATCATGACCAACGCCTCCGCGCGTTCGGCCGCGGTGCTGTCGGGCGACGTGCAGATCATCGACCAGCTGCAAACCGCCGACCTGCCGCGCATGCGCCAGAACCAGGCGATCCGCCTGGAGACGGTCACCTCGACGCGTCTGATCTATCTCCATGTCGATCAAGAGCGCGACGCCACACCGTTCGCCTTCGACAAGGCGACCGGCCAGCCGTTGGCCAAGAGCCCGCTGAAGGACAAGCGCGTGCGCGAAGCGCTGTCCAAGGCGATCAACCGCGAGGCGATCACCCGCCAGATCTTCGACGGTCAGGCCATCCCGGCGGGCGGTCTGCTGCCCGACGGCATGTACGGCGTGTCGCCGAACCTGAAGCCGGACGCGTTCGATACCCAGGCCGCCCAAGCCTTGCTGCGCGAGGCGGGCTACCCGAACGGCTTCAAACTGACGATCCACGGCCCCAACGATCGCTATCCGGAGGACGACAAGGTCCTGCAGGCGATCGGTCCGATGTTCACCCGTGCCGGCGTCGAAACGCAGGTCGTGACGCTGCCCTGGGCGACCTTCGCGACGCAGTCGAACCGTCCGAACTACGCATATTCGCTGATGCTGGTCGGCTGGGGCTCGGATACCGGCGAGACCTCGTCGCCGTTGCGTGCACTGCTCGCGACGGTCAACCCGCAGGCGGGTTACGGCGCCTCCAACCGCGGCCGGCACTCGAACCCCGCGATGGACGCGCTGCTGACCAAGGCGTTGCAGACCGTCGATGCGGCGGCGCGCGAGAAGCTGCTGATGGAAGCCTCGGAAGTGGCCTTGCGCGACTACGGCCTGATCCCGCTCTACTATCAGGTCAATCTCTGGGCGATGCGTTCGAACGTGACCTATCAGGCGCGCACGGACGAATACACGCTGGCGCAGTTCGTCAAACCGCGCTGAAACTGCGGACGGGAGCCCGGCGCGATATCCGGGCTCCCGTTTTCATTCATACGGCCGTATCCCCGCTTTAAATGACCGTTTTCATCATCCGCCGATTGATGCAAAGCAGCCTCGTCTTGCTGCTGATGTCGTTGCTCGTCTTTTTCGGCGTTTTCGCGATCGGCGATCCGATCGAAATCTTCATCGCCCCCGACGCCGACCAGGCCGAACGTGCGCGCGCCATCGCCGCTTTGGGTTTGGACAAGCCGATCTGGGAGCAATACGTGATGTTCGTCGCGAATGCGGTGGCGGGCGATCTCGGCCGCTCCTTCGTGTTCAACATTCCGTCGATCGAACTCATCCTCCAGCGCATGCCGGCCACACTCGAACTCGCGATCGTCGCGGTTGCGCTGTCGGTGGTGCTGGGCGTGCCGCTGGGCATGTATGCGGGTTACAAACCCGACGGGGCCGTCGCCAAGACGATCATGGCGGGATCGATCTTCGGCTTCTCCTTGCCGTCGTTCTGGGTCGGGCTGATGCTGATCCTGATTTTCGCGGTCGAACTCGGCTGGCTGCCCTCGACCGGGCGGGGCGAGGTCGGCACGTTCCTCGGCATCCAATCCAGCATCTTCACCTTCAACGGGTTGAAGCATTTGCTGCTGCCGGCCTTGAACCTCGCGCTGTTCAATATCTCGCTGGTCATCCGCCTGACGCGCGCGGGCATGCGCGAAAACCTGCCGATGGATTACGTGAAGTTCGCGCGCGCCAAAGGCCTGTCGAAGCGCCGCGTGATCTTGGTCCACGTGCTGAAGAACATCCTGATCCCGATCGTCACGGTCGTCGGCCTAGAAATCGGTTCGGTCATCGCCTTCGCGGTGGTGACGGAAACGATCTTCGCTTGGCCCGGCATGGGCAAGCTCATAATCGACAGCATCAACAATCTCGACCGGCCGGTGATCGTCGCCTATCTGATGATCGTGGTGCTGATGTTCATCGTCATCAATCTGGTGGTCGATATCCTCTATTCGATCCTCGATCCGCGCGTGCGGCTCGGGGATATGGGCAAGTAACCGATGGCCGGTGCGATTCAAGCGAGCGAAGGTACCGCCAAGGTCGAAACGCCGTTCCGGCGCTTCGTCGCGGATTTCACCGAAAGCAAGCTGGCGCTGGGCGGCTTGATCGTATTCGCGATCGTGTTCGTCGCGGCAATGCTGTGCGCTTTCATATCGCCGCAGAACCCCTACGATCTTCGCCAGCTCGACATCATGGACGGCAAGATGCCGCCGGGCTCGGTCTCGAGCGACGGGTTGAAATTCTGGCTCGGCTCCGACAGCCAGGGCCGCGACATGGTCTCGGCGATCCTTTACGGGTTGCGCACGTCGTTCCTGGTCGCGGTCACGTCGGGTTTCATCGCCGCGGCGGTCGGCACGACGGTCGGGCTGATCGCGGCCTATTACGGCGGCAAGATCGATACCTTCCTGATGCGCACGGTCGATATCAAGCTGTCCTTCCCGGCGATTCTGATCGCGCTGATCCTGCTGGCCTTGCTGGGGCAAGGGACGGGCAAGATCATCCTGGCGCTCGTCATCATCCAATGGGCCTATTACGCGCGCACGGTGCGCGCTTCGGCCCTCGTCGAGCGGCGCAAGGAATATGTCGAAGCGGCGCATTGCTTGGCGCTGCCCAAGTCGCGCATCCTGTTCCGGCATATCCTGCCCAACTGCCTGCCGCCGCTGATCGTCGTCGCGACGATCCAGATCGCCAATTCGATCGCGCTGGAAGCGACATTGTCGTTCCTGGGCGTCGGCCTGCCGATCACCGAACCGTCGCTGGGCCTGCTGATCGCCAACGGCTTCGAATATATTCTGTCGGGCGTCTATTGGATCAGCTTCTTCCCCGGCATCGCGCTGCTGGTCACGATCGTATCGATCAATCTGGTCGGCGATCAATTGCGCGACGTCCTCAATCCCCGGCTTCAGAAGTAATCCCATGGCGGCGACGCTCGAAGTCCGCAATCTCCAGACCCATTTCCACACCAAGGCCGGCGTGTTGCGCGCGGTCGACGGTGTGTCGTTCGAGGTGGGCGAGGGCAAGATCCTCGGCCTCGTCGGCGAATCCGGCTCGGGCAAGTCGGTCACCGGCTTTTCGATCATGGGCCTCGTCGATCCGCCGGGGCGCATCGTCGGCGGCGAGGTGCTGTTCAAGGGCAAGAACATCGTCGGGATGGCGGAGGACGAGATTCGAAGCCTACGCGGCAATCGCATCGCGATGATCTTTCAGGACCCGATGATGACCCTCAATCCGGTCCTGAAGGTCGAAACGCAGATGATCGAGGCGGTGCAGGCGCACGAAAACGTCGACCGCAAGACCGCCTGGGCGCGCGCGCGCGATGCGCTGGGGCAGGTCGGCATTCCCAGCCCCGAGGAACGCCTCGCATCCTATCCGCATCAATTCTCCGGCGGTATGCGCCAGCGCGTGGCGATCGCCATCGCGCTCCTCAACAAACCCGATCTGATCGTGGCCGACGAGCCGACGACCGCACTCGACGTCACGATCCAAGGGCAGATCCTGTACGAAGTGCAGAAGCTCGCGCGCGTCACGCGCACGGCCCTGATCTGGATCACGCATGATTTGTCGGTCGTCGCGTCGCTCGCCGACGAAGTCTGCGTGATGTATGCCGGCCGCATCGTCGAACGCGGCAGCGTCGACGACGTGCTCGACAAGCCCGCGCATCCCTATACGGCGGGCTTGATCGGCTCGGTGCCCAGCCGCAATGCGCGCGGGCGTCCTTTGACGCAGATTCCCGGCGTGATGCCCTCGATGCTCAATCTGCCGTCGGGCTGCGCGTTCCGCATGCGCTGCCAATACGCCGACGACGCTTGCACGAAAACGCCGCCGGAACCTATCGGCAAGCGCGGCGTGCGCTGCGTGCGTCCGCTCGCGGAGGTCGCGTGATGAGCCAAGCGACCGACAAGCCGCCGCTGATCGAGCTGCGCAAAGTCTCCCGACGCTTCGTCAAAAGCCTCGACGTTGCGGCGAAGATCGCCGCCAAACTCGGCGCCGACGTGAAGGAAGAGATCGTCCACGCGGTCGACGGCGTGGATCTCGCGGTGCGCGAGGGCGAGGTGGTGGGCCTGGTCGGCGAATCCGGCTGCGGCAAATCCACGCTTGGCCGCGTCGTCGCGGGCATTCTGCCCGAAAGCTCGGGCGAGGTATTCTATCGCGGCCGCAAGCTCGACACGCTGAAGGGCAAGGAACGCATCAAGGCGGCATTGGCCGTGCAGATGATCTTCCAGGACCCGTTCGCCTCGCTCAATCCGCGTATGCGCGTGCGCGACATCATCGGTGAGGCGCCGCTGCATCACGGGCTGTGCTCCAGCGCCGAGTTCGAAGGCTATGTCGACGACACGATGCGCCGCGTGGGCCTCGATCCCGGCTATAAGCGCCGCTATCCGCATCAATTCTCCGGCGGCCAGCGCCAGCGCATCGGTATCGCGCGTGCGCTCGCGGTGAAACCCGACTTCGTCGTTTGCGACGAATCGGTCGCGGCGCTGGACGTGTCGATCCAGGCGCAGATCCTGAATCTGTTCATGAAGCTGCGCGCCGATCTCGGCCTGACGTATCTCTTCATTAGCCACGATCTGGGCGTGGTGCGCCATCTCTCCGATCGCGTCGTGATCATGTATCTCGGCCGCGTGGTGGAAGAGGGCCCGACCGAAGAACTGTTCGACAAACCCAACCATCCCTATACGGTGGCGCTGCTGGGCGAGATCCCGCGCCTCGACACGCGCAAGCGCCAATTCGTGCCCGTGCAGGGCGAGATCCCGTCGCCGTTGAATCCGCCGACGGGTTGCCATTTCCATCCGCGCTGCCCGCATGCGATGGCGCGCTGCAAGGCCGAACGGCCGGCGCTGCGCCAAATCGCGCCGGGCCGCTTCGCCGCCTGTCATTTGAACGATGGCCAGTAAACCCTTCGACGTGCATCTGCCGCCTGCGGGCCGCGATATCCCGCTGGTGCTGGATTCGCCCCATAGCGGCACCGATTATCCCGCCGATTTCGGCTATGCCTGCGATTTCGCGCTGATCCGCAAGTCGGAGGATACGCATGTCGACGCGCTGTTCGCGCATGCGCCGTCGCTGGGGGCGCCGTTGCTCGCGGCACGCTTCCCGCGCGCCTATATCGATCCCAACCGCTCGCCGCTCGACATCGATCCCGAGTTGATCGACGGCGTATGGCCGGGCCAGATCGTGCCAGGCGAGAAGACGAAGCTCGGCCTTGGCCTGATCTGGCGCAAGATCAAAGCGGGCACGCCGGTCTATGCGCGCAAGCTGACGGTCGACGAGGTGTGGAAGCGCATCGACGAGTGTTATCTGCCCTATCACGCCGAATTGCAGCGCCTGACCGACCGCGCCTATGCGCGCTGGGGCCGCGTCTATCACATCAACTGCCATTCGATGCCGGCGGTGGGCGACCGCGAAACCTCGGCCGACGGCGAATCCGTGCGCCCCGATTTCGCCATCGGCGATCGCGACGGCACGACCTGCGATCCCGCCTATACGAAGTTCACCGTCGATTTCCTGCTGGCCAAGGGCTACGACGCGCGCGCCAACGATCCCTATAAAGGCGTCGAACTCGTGCGCCGCCATGGGCGGCCCGCCGAGAAACGCCATGCGATCCAGATCGAGGTCAACCGGCGCCTTTACATGGACGAGGAGACGCGCGCGCGGAACGCCGACTTCGCCAAGACCAGGGCGGTGCTCGACGAATATCTCGAAGCGCTCGCCGCCTGGATCGCGAAACGATGAGTGCGGCGCCCCGTCTTTCGAAGTTGAAGCCGGGGCGCGAATTCGCGTCGAAGGCCGAATACGAAAAGACGCTCGAAAAACTGCAAAAGCGTCTGCTGACCATTCAGCAGGCTTATTATCATTCGAAGCGCCGCGCCGTTTTGGTGTTCGAGGGCTGGGACGCGGCGGGCAAGGGCGGGGCGATCCGCCGCTTGACCGAAACGCTCGATCCGCGCGGCGTGCATGTCTGGCCGATCGGCGCGCCGACGCCCGAGGAACAAGGCCGCCATTACCTCTATCGGTTTTGGCGCCGCTTGCCGGCACCGGGCACGATCGCGATTTTCGATCGCTCCTGGTACGGCCGCGTGCTGGTCGAACGCGTCGACGATCTGACGCCCGAAAAGGCGTGGCGGCGCGCCTATCGCGAGATCGTCGAGTTCGAGCGCATGCTGGTCGAAGACGGCGTGCGCGTCGCCAAGGTGTTTTTGCACATCACGCCGGAAACGCAGCTTCAGCGTTTCGCTGAGCGCTTGGAAGCGCCCGAGAAGCGCTGGAAGCTGACCCAGGCGGATATCGACGCGCATCTGCGCTACGACGACTACGCGGCGGCGGCAGACGATATGTTCGCGAAGACGTCGTGGAAGGGCGCGCCGTGGAAAGCGATCCATGCCGATTCCAAATGGAACGCGCGCATCGAAGCGCTTTCGCATATTTGCGACGTGCTATCGGCGGGGGTCGATCTGAAACCGCCGCCGCTCGATCCCGATTTCATCAAAGCGGCGAAGCGTCTGCTCGACGGGCAACGGAAGAAGCGCTAGCGGCGTTTCGCCGTGAAGGACAGCAGCGCCGACTTGCCTGCATGCTTGGCGAGCTTCGGCACGGCCGCGGCGTGATCGTCGGCGCGCCAATCGACGAAAACCGCATCGGCGAAGCCCGCCGCCGTCAACGCCGCGTCGAACTCGACGCGATCATGGCCGTAGCTCGGCAGCGCGTGACGCTTGCCGTCCTTTTCGAAATGAGCGCCCGTGCCGCCGCGGGCGAGATCCGCGTGCATCTCGGCGACGAATAACGTGCCGCCCGGCACGAGCGCGTCGGCGGCTTGCGCGATCAGCGGCGCCACTGTCGGGAAATGCTCGAGGACCAGCGAAATACACGCGATATCGTGCGATGCGGGCGCTAAACCCCAATCGCCCGACAGATCGCGTTCGATCAACGTGGCCTTCGGCCCGAGCTTTATGCGTGCTTGATCGAGCATGCCGGGCGAGCCGTCGAGCCCGGTGACCTGCGCAGCGCCCTTGGACAGCGCCCAGGCGAGGTTGCGCCCGGTGCCGCAGCCGATATCGAGGAAGTGTTTGCCGGAAACGGGAAGGGCAGCCACGTCGATCGCGCGGCTCGCCAGCGCGATCATCGGGTTGTCGAACCCATCATAGGCCGGCGCCCAAAGATCGTAGCCTTCTTTGGCACCGATCACGGCGCGAATTGCTCTTTCAGCACGCGTTCTTCGAGATTGTGTTCGGGATCGAACAGCAGCGTCAGCCGCTTGGCGCGATCCTCGGCGACCTCGACGCGCACGACGTCGCGGATTTCGGTGTGGTCGGCGGTGGCCGAAACCGGGCGCTTATCCGCCTCCAGGATTTCGAACGCGACCTTCGCGGACGACGGCAGCAGCGCGCCGCGCCAGCGCCGCGGGCGGAAAGCGGTGATCGGCGTCAGCGCCAGAAGTTCCGCGCCCATGGGCACGATCGGCCCGTGCGCCGACAGGTTATAGGCGGTCGAGCCGGCGGGGGTGGAGACGAGCACGCCGTCGGCGATCAGCTCGTCCATGCGCACCACGCCGTCGACCAGGATGCGGATCTTGGCGGCCTGGCGCAGCTGGCGCAGCAGCGAGACTTCGTTGACCGCCAGCGCTTGCGCCTTGCGGCCGTTGGCGCGCGTTACCGTCATGCGCAGCGGGTGCAGCGTTTCGCGCGTCGCCTTGGCGATGCGCGCGGGCAAGCCCGTCAGGCGGTAATCGTTCATCAGGAAGCCGATCGATCCGCGATGCATGCCGAAGACCGGCGTGCCGCGATCCATCACACGATGCAGCGTCTGCAGTACGAAGCCGTCGCCGCCCAGCGCCACGACGACGTCGGCGCGGTCGACATCGACATGGGCGTAGCGCCGCTTCAGCGCCGCCAAAGCATGGCGGGCTTGCGGGGTGGCCGCGGCGGCGAAGGCGAGTCGAAGGGCCGACATAGGCCCCTTGTACGACGTTCCGGGGCGTGCTGTCAGCCGCCGGTCACGCTCATGTGCCGGGGCACGGCCGGGCCGGAATGGCGCCGGTCGATGACGAAATCGTGGCCTTTGGGCTTGCGGGCGATGGCTTCGCGGATGGCGCCGTCGAGCAACGCGTCGTCGGCCGAAGCGCGAAGGGGCCCGCGCAGATCGGCGGCATCGTCTTGCCCCAAGCACATATAGAGCGTGCCCGTGCAGGTGAGGCGCACGCGGTTGCAGCTTTCGCAAAAATTATGCGTCAGCGGCGTGATGAAGCCCAGGCGTTGACCGGTTTCCTTCACCTCGAAATAGCGCGCGGGGCCGCCGGTGCGATAGCCGGTTTCGTTCAGCGTCCAGCTTCGCTGGATGCGCGCGCGCAGCAGCGACAGCGGCAAATATTGATCGAGGCGCGCGGCGTCGCCGATTTCGCCCATCGGCATCACTTCGATGAACACCAGATCGAAGCCTTCCTCGCCGCACCATGCGATCATGCGGTCGACTTCGTCCTCGTTCTGGCCTTTCAATGCCACGGCGTTGATCTTGACGGAAAGCCCGGCGCGCTTGGCGGCCTGCAAGCCATCGAGCACGACGTCCAGCTTGCCCCAGCGCGTCAGCTTTTCGAACTTCGCGGGGTCGAGCGTGTCGAGCGACACGTTGATGCGTTTGACACCCGCTTCGGCCAAGCCGTCGGCATGCTTGGTCAGCTGCGAGCCGTTGGTCGTGAGCGTCAATTCCTCGAGCGCGCCGGTTTTCAGATGGCGGCCCAAACCGCGGATCAGCTGCATCACGTTGCGCCGGACCAAGGGCTCGCCGCCGGTGAGGCGCAGCTTGCGTACACCCATGCGCACGAAGGCGGAGCACAGGCGATCCATCTCCTCCAGCGACAGCATTTCCGCCTTGGGCAGAAACGTCATGTCCTCCGCCATGCAATAGACGCAGCGGAAATCGCAGCGATCCGTGACCGACACGCGCAAATACGAAATCGCGCGGGCAAACGGGTCGATCAGCGGCGCAGAACCGGGGGGCAGGTGGTTGCCGTCCATTCCCGTTATATACGGCCGGGAATAGGGCTTCTCAAGAGCCCGTCATGTTCGCAATTGCGAAATCGGGCCAATAAAGGTCAATTTGATCCAGATGGACCCCAATCACCCCAAAATCGCCGGCGTGGTGCTGGCCGGCGGCTTGTCCCGGCGCATGGGGGGCGGAGATAAGGCGTTGCGCGATCTGGCGGGCAAACCGATGCTGGCCCACGTACTGGATCGCGCGCGGCCGCAGGTTGGGGCGCTGGTGTTGAACGTCAACGGCGACGTGTCGCGCTTTGCCGCATTCGGCCTGCCTTGCGTTGCCGACTCGATACCGGGCTTCGCCGGGCCTTTGGCGGGCATTCTGGCGGGACTCGACTGGGCGGCCGCGAATGCGCCGGGCGTCGACTGCGTCGCCAGCTTTCCGGCCGACGCGCCGTTCTTGCCGCGCGACATGGTGCGGCGCCTCTACGACGCGGGCGGCGGTGCAGCGGTAGCCATCGCATCGTCCGGCGGGCGCACGCATCCGGTGTGCGGATTGTGGCCCGTGACGTTGCGCGAGGATATGCGCCGCGCGCTGACTGACGACGACATTCGCAAGGTCGAAACCTGGATCGCGCGGCATAAAAGCGTCGCGGTCGATTTCGCGACCGATCCCATCGACCCATTCTTCAACGCGAATGCGCCGGCGGATTTGGTGCAAGCGGAAATTTTTCTGGGCCGTTAATCGGCGTCGGGATCGGCCGGGCGCAATTCGATCGCGCCGGCGTCGATCAACAGCTTGCCCGCGTGCTCGAAATTAACCGTCACGCGGTTGCCGATGGCCGATTGCACTTGGCCCAGGCCCCACTCGGGCTTGTCGGGATGGCGGACGTAATCGCCGGGTGCCAGACGCGTCATGATACGGGCGAGAATAGCGTCGCCGCGCATAGGTTGCTAGGTTGCGCCCATGGACGATTCAGAACTTCGATTGCTGGAGCTGATCGCGGCGCGGATGTGCCACGATTTGGTGGGCCCAGTCGGCGCATCGGTCAACGGCGCCGAGTTGCTTGCCGAGGGCGAGGCGGCGGACGCCGAAGTCGTGCGCCTGATCGGCCAATCGGCACGCCAAGCGAGCCGCCGCTTGCAGGTGTTCCGCGTCGCCTACGGCACGCCGGGCGCGTTGTCGGGCGGGCGGCCATTCGCGCAAGCCGGCCAATTGCTCGCGGCGATGCTGGAAGGCGAGAAGGCCTCGGTCGACTGGCAGATCGATGCGGTGCTCGACGCCGCTTGCGGGCGCGCGGGCGCAAGGCTCGCCTTGCTCGTGGCCCTAATCGGCGTCGAGGCGCTGGCGCGGGGCGGCGTGCTGCGCGTCTCGGGCGCGGTGTCCGGGCCACGCGCGACGATCGAGGCGGTCGCGGCCGGTCCCAACGCCAAGTTCCCGGACGAAACGGCAGCCGCGTTGCGCGGGCTCGTGCCGCTCGCTCAAATGACCGCAAAAGCGGCGCCAGCCGAGCTTGCGCGGCGTTTATCGACCGCGGCGGGCGGCGGCTTGGAAATGACCGAAACGCCGGCCGGCCCGGTTTTGCGTGCCAGGATCGCGGCCGAGCTTTCATCTTAATTTAAGCCGTTGTCGGCAAAAGTGATCTTGGCCGGGTCTGCCGGCGTCCTTTCGCTTTGAGATTGGCGACGGCGGGGGGGCATGTATATTTCTGGTTCGTCCCGAAAAAGACCGGGACGGAGGTGTGCCGGATGAAAACGTTTCTCGTGGTCGACGATTCGCGCGTCATTCGCAATGTCGCGCGGCGCATTCTGGAGGCGCTGTCCTTCAAGGTGGAGGAAGCGGCCGACGGGCAGCAGGCGCTGGATGCGTGCAAGCGCGCGATGCCCGACGCGATCCTGCTCGACTGGAACATGCCGGTGATGGACGGGATCAGCTTCTTGCGCGCGCTTCGCGCATCCCCGGGCGGCGACGCGCCGATCGTTTTGTTCTGCACGACCGAAACGGAACTCGTGAAAATCCAGACCGCGATCGAGGCTGGGGCCAACGAGTACATTATGAAACCGTTCGACAGCGAGATCGTCGAGTCGAAACTTTCGCAGGTAGGGTTGCTTTAAATGTCGAACGGCGCCGACGCGACGAAGACGGCCGCTTCCGGCCCATCGCCCGTGCGGGTGATGGTGGTCGACGATTCCGCCGTGATCCGCGGTTTGATCACGCGCGCGTTGGAGACGGATTCCGGCATCCAAGTCGTCGCGACGGTCGGGAACGGCCAACTCGCGGTATCGCAAATGTCGCGTAGCGACGTTGACGTGATCGTACTCGACATCGAAATGCCGGTGATGGACGGGCTGACCGCACTGCCGGAATTGCTGAAAGCCGCCCCCGACGTCAAAATCATCATGGCGTCGACGCTGACGCAGCGTAACGCGCAGGTCAGCATCGAGGCGCTGCAGAAGGGCGCTTCCGACTACATCCCCAAGCCCAGCTCCACCGGCGAGATCCACGGCTCGGCCGATTTCAAGCGCGAGCTGATCGAGAAGGTGAAGGTTTTGGGCAAGACGCGCCGCGACCGGCGCGACCGCAACAAGGCGGCCGGCGTGCCGGAAGCCAAACCCGCACCTGCCGCGCGCGCGGCGGCGGGCGGGCGTACATCTTTGTTGTCGCCCGTATCGCCCGTCGTGCTGCGGCCTTTCGGCCGGTCGATGCCGCAGATCGTGGGCATCGGCTCGTCCACCGGCGGGCCGCAAGCGCTGTTCACGGTGCTGGGCAATTTGCCCGCGTCGTTCAAACTGCCGATCGTCATCACGCAGCATATGCCCGCGACGTTCACCACCATTCTGGCGGAGCATATCGCGCGCGTCGCCAAGCGTCCGTCGGCGGAAGGTCGCGACGGCGAACCGATCGAGCCGGGCAAGATCTATCTCGCCCCCGGCGACAACCATATGATCGTCGAATCGCAAGGCGCGCAGAAGGTCATCCGTCTCAACAAAAACCCGCCGGAGAATTTCTGCCGTCCCGCGGTCGATCCGATGTTCCGCAGTCTCGCCGCCGTCTATGGCGCCAATGTGCTGGGCGTGGTGCTGACCGGCATGGGGTCGGACGGCGCCAAGGGCGGGCGCGTTCTGACCGACGCGGGCGCGACCGTGATCGCGCAGGACGAGGCGAGCTCGGTCGTCTGGGGCATGCCGGGGGCGGCGGCGCAAGCCGGCATCTGCTCGGCGCTGCTGCCGATCGACAAGGTCGCCGGCGAGATCATGCGCATCGCGGGTGTGCGCCCATGAAGCCCGACGATTTCGCCTTCTTCACGAAATATATCTACGACCAGAGCGGCATCGTTCTGGGCGCCGACAAGATGTATTTGATCGAAAGCCGCCTGGCGCCCGTCGCGCGCAAATTCAATCTCGCGACGATCGATCTGCTGGTCGCGCAATTGCGCGGGCCGCGCGATGCGAACTTGCAGCGCGAAGTCGTCGATGCGATGACGACGAACGAATCTTTCTTCTTCCGCGACGGCAAGCCGTTCGATCAGTTCAAATCGCTGGTGCTGCCCCAGCTTCTCGCCAATCGCGCGGCGAAGAAAACCTTCCGCATTTGGTGCGCCGCGGCGTCGACGGGGCAGGAGCCCTATACGATCGCGATGATCCTGAAAGAAGCCGCCACGCAGCTGATCGGCTGGCGTTACGAAATCGTCGGGACCGATCTATCTTCCGAAGCGCTCGACCGCGCCAGAAACGGCGTCTATACCCAGTTCGAAGTGCAGCGCGGACTGCCCATTCAATTGCTGGTGAAGTACTTCAAACAGCAAGGCGACAAGTGGCAGATCGCGCCCGAAATCCGCGCGATGGTGCAGTACAAGAACTACAACCTGCTGCACGATTTCGGGGCGTTGGGCGGATTCGACGTGGTGTTCTGCCGCAACGTGCTGATCTATTTCGATCAGAAAACCAAGGGCAATATTCTGGAACGCATCGCCAAGCTGATGCCGCCCGATGGCTTGCTCTATCTGGGCGGTGCGGAAACCGTGCTCGGCGTTACCGAAAAATTCCAGCCAATGCCCAATCAGCGCGGCATCTATCAGCTCACGCCGGGGAAGTGACGTAAGGCGGCCTCAGGCCGCCTTGCCGCCCTTGCTCGGCTGCGGATCGCGCAGCACATAGCCGCGGCCCCAGACGGTCTCGATGTAGTTGTCGCCCTCGCACGCGGTCGTCAGCTTCTTGCGCAGCTTGCAGACGAACACGTCGATGATCTTGAGTTCGGGCTCGTCGATGCCGCCATAGAGATGGTTCAAGAACATCTCCTTGGTCAGCGTCGTGCCTTTGCGCAGCGAAAGCAGCTCGAGGATCGCGTATTCCTTGCCGGTAAGATGCAAGGGCTTGGCGCCCGCATCGACCGTGCGCGTTTCGAGATTGACGGTCAGCTTGCCCGTCTTGATCGTCGATTGCGAATGGCCCTTGGCGCGGCGCACGATCGCGTGGATGCGCGCGATCAATTCGCGCTTGTCGAACGGCTTGGTCAGATAGTCGTCGGCGCCGAAGCCCAATCCCTTGATCTTCGCGTCGAGATCGGCGAGGCCCGAGAGGATCAGCACCGGCGTCTTGATGCGCGCCTGGCGGAAGCGGCGCAACACCTCGTAGCCGTCCATGTCGGGCAGCATCAAATCGAGCAGGATGATGTCGTAGTCGTAGAGCTTGCCGATTTCGAGCCCGTCTTCGCCCATGTCGGAGACGTCGCACACGAAGCCTTCTTGCTTCAGCATCAACTCGATCGACTTGGCCGTGGCCTGATCGTCTTCGACCAGCAGGACGCGCATGAGCGGGACTCCTTATTGCCGGTTCCTTAATGGCTGACCGGCAGGTTAACATCTTGGGCAAATAGTTAACAAAAAAGGTTAACGAATTACTGCCCGCGGAACGGTTCCTCGCGATTCACCGCAAAATATACGCCAATGTTTTCAATGAAATGGCCCCGGCTTAGGGCTTCGTTAATCATCCGGGATTAAGCTCGAATTCGAGCAAAATGCGGATTAACGAACCATGCCCGCTGCCGAGCTGATCGCCTCCATCGGGCAGATCCCCGATTATCGCTACTACGGCCGCGTCACGGCCGTGCAAGGCATGCTCGTCGAAATCGGCGGCGTGGAGGATATGCTCGCCATCGGTTCGCGCTGCGCGATCTCGACCCGCGACCGCCGCCGCGTGCCGTGCGAAGTGGTCGGCTTCCGCGCGGGCAAGGCGTTGCTGATGGCCTATGGCTCGGTCGACGGGATCGGCGTGGGCAGCCGCGCGGAGATCGTCGACAGCGAGCCGGTCGTCTATCCCCATCACGGGTGGCTGGGCCGCGTCGTCAACGCGCTGGGCGAGCCCGTGGACGGCAAGGGACCGCTGCCAATGGGCCCGGCCCCCTATCTCATCAAAGCCTCGCCGCCGTCGGCGCATCGCCGCCAGCGCGTGCGCGGCAAGATCGATCTGGGCTTGCGCGCGATCAACACGTTCCTGACCTGCTGCCGCGGTCAGCGTATGGGCATTTTCGCGGGCTCGGGTGTGGGCAAATCCTCGGTAATGTCGATGATGACGCGCTTCACCGCCGCCGACATCGTGGTGATCGGCCTGATCGGCGAGCGCGGCCGTGAAGTACAGGAATTCATCCAAGACGATCTCGGGCCCGAAGGCTTGGCGCGCGCGGTCGTCGTCGTCGCCACGGGCGACGAAAGCCCGTTGATGCGCCGCCAAGCGGCGTATCTCACGCTCACCGTCGCCGAGTATTTCCGCGATCACGACCGCGACGTGTTGTGCCTGATGGACTCGGTCACGCGCTTCGCCATGGCGCAGCGCGAGATCGGCTTGTCGGCGGGCGAGCCGCCCGCGTCGAAAGGCTATACGCCGTCGGTCTTCGCCGAGTTGCCGCGCCTGCTGGAACGCGCGGGACCGGGTATCGGCCATGGCTCGATCACCGGTTTGTTCACCGTGCTGGTCGAAGGCGACGACACGAACGAGCCGATCTCCGACGCGGTGCGCGGCATTCTCGACGGGCATATCATCTTGGAGCGCGCGATCGGCGAGCGCGGGCGCTACCCCGCGATCAACATCCTGCGCTCGGTGTCGAGAACCATGCCGGGCTGCAACACGCCGGCCGAGAACGCGGTCGTCCAGCGCGCCCGCGCGCTGATGTCGCAATACGAGGATATGGCCGAGATGATCCGCTTGGGCGCCTATCGCCGCGGCTCCGATCCGGCGGTCGACGAGGCGATCCATTTCAATCCGGCGATCGAAGCCTTCCTGAAACAGGGCAAGCGCGAACGCTCGGAATTGCAGCAAGGCTACAGCCAGCTCGCCGAGATTTTGGGGATGGACGATCCCAATATCGTCGGCGGCGAAACCGAAGAACGCGCGCACGCGCGCTGATTAGATGGCCGGGAACTACAAAGGCCTCAACTCGCTGATCCGCCTGTCGGATGCCGCCCTCAACGACCGGCGGCGCGAGCTCAACGCGCTGCAAGAGCGCGAGGAGGAGATCAAGCGCAAGCTCGATGAGCTCGAAGAGGAGAAGCGCCGCGAGCAAGCCTTGTCGCGCGAGCTGGAGGCGGGCGCTTTCGCCTATTCGGGCTATGCGCAAGGCACGATCCATCGCCGCAAAGAGTTGGAGCGTCAGCTCGACGCGTTGCAGCCGATGCTGGAACAGGCGCGCGATGCGATGGCCGAAGCGTTCCAGGAATTGAAGCGCTATCAAATCGCACTCGATCTACGCAAAAAGTCGGATAAGGAAGCCGCCGACCGCAAGGCGACGATCGCGATGGACGAAATCAGCCTCAACATGCATCGGCGCAACCAGGTCGAGCCCGTGTGATATGCCGACGACGCGTCGCGCATTTCTGGGAATGGCGGCGGCGATTGCGGCGACGAGGCCGGCCGTTGCGGCCGAACCCTACGCGCTGCTCGGCCCCGATCAACTTGCCGCTTTGCGCGGGACGAGCGCGTCATTGCGCGGCTCGCTGACGCGCTGGGCGGATCGCCATCTCGACGCGCCGTCGAAGGCGCGCGCGAGCGTGCATGTCGAAGGCGGCATTGCCGGGCGCGGCGATTACGACGCGAGTGCCGAAGCCTTGCGCGAGCTATCGGCGATACGCGAATTGGCGTTGGCTTCGGCCTTCGGCAACGAAGCCTACGCCGCGAAAGCGGTGGCATTGCTTGCGCGCTGGCTCGAGATCTATCGCCCGAACTTCAATCCGATCGACGAGACGGCGTTCGAGAATCTGTTCGTCGCGTGGGACGCGTTGCCCGAAGCGGCGCGCGCGCCGCATGCCGCGCGATACGCCGCATTCGCGCGCGGTTTCGCGCAAGGCTATCTCGATCGTTTGCCAACCTTGCGCGGCAATACGGCGATCAACAATTGGCACAGCCATCGGGTCAAGATCATGGCCCTGGCCGCCTTCGCGACCGGCGACATGCGCCTGATCGGCGAGGTCCGCGCGGCGTTCGACGCGCATCTGGCGCGTACGCTGATCCCCGACGGGCCGTCAAACGACTTCGCCGAGCGCGATGCGATCCATTACGTCGTCTACAATCTGCTGCCGCTATGCGTGGCGTGTCTCGCGGCCAAGGCCCACGGTCAGGATTGGTACGCGACGCGCGCGACGAACGGCGCCACGATCGCCGGTTCGCTCGATTGGACGCTGCCTTACGCAACCGGCGAGAAGACGCATGCGGAATTCGAGCACAGCAAGGTGCGCTTCGATTTCGAGCGGCGCAACGCGGGCGTGGCCGGTTTCAAAGGCGATTTCGAGCCGGCCAAAGCGCGCGACTTGTTCGTCGTTGCCGCCAGGCTCGATCCGCGGTTTTGGCCGATCGTGCGCAAGCTCCAGCCCGGCAACATCTGGTACGACGCGCCGTTTCCGCGCGCGGCCGCCTAAGCCATCATTCCGCGATCTTGCTTGGCGATTTCCTCGACCGGATTGACCGGAAACTTCGCCATCGCCTGGAAGTAGATTTTTCCCGCGAGGCCGGCAAGCGAGCAGCCTTCCAAAAACACGATCTCGATTTCGTCGCGCATGTCGGCCGGGATCGGCGTATGCGTGCGCAAAATCAAATCGAGCGAGGGTTTCCGCATCAACCCGTCGACCTGCACTTCGCCGAACTGGCTGTAGTCGAGTTCGACGATGAATCGTTCGGTCTTGCGGCCTTGCGCGTCCTTCTTCGTTTCGCGGCGGGAGAAGAGGCGCATCTGCGACAGATTTTGCCCGTCCCATACGGGCACATAGGCGGCGCGCCAATCGCCCGGCGCGTTGGCTTGGCGCTGCATCTCCCGCAGGTCGCCGTCGAGGCGTTGCAGCACGTCGCCGCGCCCGGCGCGTTCCAGCGCCGTCGTTACTTGTTCGCCCAGCAGTGCGCGCGCGTCGGTGCGTTCGCCCGACAGGAAGGACAGGACTTGCGTCGCGAGTTTCGGGCCTGGGCGCGGCAAGCCGTCGTCGAGCACGCGTTTGGCAAGGCCCGGATCGGTTTCGCCCAGCACCTTGATCGCGTCCTTGAGGGACGGCCAGTCGCGCGATAACGCCGCGCCCGATTTGAGCGGCACGTCGCCCGCGACGATGTTCTTGGCGAGTTGCGGCAGCGTCACTTCGACCGCCAGCCTTGCGCCCTCGGTCGGCTTCGGCACGCCTTGCGGCCATTGCAACGCGAAGCGGCCGAGCGGCGTTTCCAGCATCGTCTGGCCGCCCGCCGTGTGCGCCACGACGCGGGCAGTCAATGTCTGCCCGAAATTGGAGGCGGACGCTTGCGGCGTGGTTTGAGCTGTTTGCGTGGCTTGTGCCGCCCCTTCGGGCAGCACGCGGACCTGCACGCTCTGCCCGACCTGCACGGTTTGTGCGGGTGTCGCCGCCGCTTGCGGGGCGGAGGGCGACGGCAGCGGATTGGCGGGGGCCGCGATCAGCGTCGCTTTCGTCTGAACGCTGGGTTGGGCCTGCGTCGCCGATTGCGCGATCTGGGTGATCGGCGCTTGCGGGGCTTGCGGCTGCGGCTGCGCGGCTTGCGCGGGTGGTTGCTGAACCTGCTGGATCTGCGCTTGCGGGGCTTGCGCGTTGCCGCCCAGCGCCAGCGTGATCGTGGCGCCTTGCGGCAAGGGCATGGGCAGTTTGACCGCCAGCTGGCCTTGCGCCGTTTGGATCAACGTCGCGCCGTTCTGATCGGTGCCTTGAACCTGACCTTGCACGACCGGCATTTGCGGCGGCATCTGGCCGATCACCTTGGCCAGTGACATCTGCTGGTTCGCGGCCATGATCGCGTTGCGCAGCTCGGTCGGCAACTGCGTGACTTGTGCCACGACGCGCTGGAAGTCCTGCGCGCTCGTCGTCGCCGTCGTGGCGGCGGCCGCACCCGTCCCCGGCGGGAGGATCGAGCCGCTCACCGCGATCTCAGGCGCGGTCGATCAGGCGCTGCGCGATCGCCTCGACATCCACCGCCGCGTTGGCGCCGGGATGGCGCACAGGCAGCGGCGTCTGGGCGTGGATCGCGTCGCGCACGCGCCCGTCGCGGCGCACGGTGCCGAGCAGGCCAGGCTCGAATTTCAGGAATTCGCGGCAGGCCTTGGCGAGCGTTTCGTGGATACGCTGGCCTTGCGTCGGGTTCGACGTGCAGTTCACGACGACGCGCACGTCGGTGCGCTGGCGGTTGATCGTCAGCACCTTCACGAAGGCGTAGGCGTCGGTCAGCGATGTGGGCTCGTCGTTCGTCACGATCACGCAAGTGCGCGACAGCGCCGCAAGGCCGCGCGTATGCGCTTCGATGCCGGCCCCCAGATCGATGATCGTCGCGTCGTAATCGGCAGAGAGTTCGTAAAGATCGCGCACGAGCTGCGCGAAACGCGTTTGCGGCAGCGTGGCGAGATTGCCCGAGCCCGAGCGCCCGGCCAGGATGTCGAAATTGCCGGCGCCATAAGCGGTCACGCATTCGCGCAGCGGATGCGAGCCCGAGAAATAGTGGCCGAGATCGCGCTGCGGGAATAGGCCGAGCTGAATGTCGACATTGGCGAGCCCCAGATCGCCGTCGAACAGCAGGACCTTGAGGCCCTTGCGGGCAAGGGATGCTGCCAGCGTGATCGAGAACCAAGTCTTGCCGACACCGCCTTTACCGGAGGCGACGGCGACGATCCCCAGACCATGGCGTGCGTGCGGCGTATCCGCCGGTTCGACGGCTTCGCGATAGGCGAAGTTCAGGGCATGGACGGTGCTCACGATACGGCCTCCGTTTGGGCTTCGCGCCGGATTGCGTTGGCGGAAGCGACGAGGATGCGGGCGAAACGCTCGGCATCGAGCGTTTCCAGGGCGTCGGCGGGGGACGGCGACACCGCCGCCTCCGCGAAGGAATAGGTGCCGGAGGCGGCGGCGGCGAGCAGGCCGCCCATGCGCCGCGCGGAATCGAGACGCGTCGGCACCAGCCGCGTGGCGCCGGTCTTGGCGAAGGATTCGCCGATTTCCACGCTTTCGATCGGATCGAGCCCGGCGGGCAAGGCGAGCAGCGCGTCGCCACCGCTCGCCACGACGAAGCGCGCGGTCGCGGCGATCTCGGCTTGCGAGAACGGATTCGCGGCCGCGGTGTCGACGATCAGCAGCGCGTCGTTGCGCGACGCGCGCACGAAGCGCGCGAGATCCTCGGGCGTCTCGGCGATGTCGAAATCGATACCGAGGATATTGGCGAAAGAGGCGAGTGCGGGCACACCGCCCGCCGAATTGCGGTCGCAGGTGATAAGGCGCACGGGCTCGCCGTCGAGCACGGCTTGCGTGGCGATCTTGGCGGCGACGAGCGTTTTACCTGCCGCGGGCGGACCGACGATGACCAGCGGCGCGCCGGACGTGCGGCGCATCAGCGGATCGAAACGGTAAAGACCCGCCAAACGCTTGGCGAGAGTGGCGCCGACGCTGGGGATTCCGGCGCGCCGGCCGAGCGACGGGCCGTCGAGCACGCGCCTTCGCAGCATCGGCGGCACGTTGTGATAGGCGAGGATCTGGTCGATCGGATCGGCTTCGGGCGGCTGGGGCTTGGCACGGCCGAAACTCGGACCTTGCGGCGCTTGGAACTCGTCTTCGAGCTCGGCGACGTCGCGCGGCTCGTAAGCGGGCTCGGGCGCGTCGGGCGCCACTTCCAGTGCCGCGACGACGCGCACCAGATCGCCTTGCGATTCGGTCGACACCACCAGTGCCTCGTCGCCCAGTTCGCGGCGGATCTGGGCGATCGCGTCTTCGGCGGTGGCGGCAGTGTAGGATTTGAGGCGCATTTACATTCGTCCTCAGATCGAGCCGACGGTTTTGATCCGCGCGCGCGGATGGATTTCGTTCTGCGACATCACGACCGTCGCCGGCCGGAAGCGTTCGATGATCGAGCGCACGAAGGGCCGTGCCAGCGGGCTCGTCAGCAGCACCGGGCTTTCGCCCATCAGCGCGTGACGTTCGAACACCGTACGCACCGATTGGATGAATTCCTGCAAGCGCGACGGCGGCATCGACAATTGGCGGTCGTCGCCCTGGCCGACGATGGATTCGGCGAAGCTCTGCTCCCATTCTGGCCCTAACGTGACCAGCGGGATGAATTGGCCGTCGGCCGAGTTTTGCTCGCAGATCTGGCGGGCGAGGCGCGCGCGCACATGCTCGGTGATCGCGGTGATGTTGCGCGTGTGGCCAGCCGATTCCGATACGGCTTCCAGGATCGCGGGCAGGTCGCGGATCGACACGCGCTCGGCCAGCAAATTCTGCAGCGTGCGCTGCAAGCCGCCGACCGTGATCTGCGAGGGGATGAGCTCCTCGACCAGCTTCTTGTGTTCTTTGGGCAGGTCGTCGAGCAGCTTCTGCGTTTCCGAATAGGAAAGCAGATCGGACATGTGGTCCTTCACGATCTCGGTCAGATGCGTGGTGATCACGGTCTGCGGATCGACGACGGTCAGCCCCTTGAACATGGCTTCTTCGCGCAAGGCCTCGTCCACCCACATCGCGGGCAGGCCGAAGGTCGGTTCCTTCGTCGGCTCACCCGGCAGCGGGATCGCGTCGCCGCGCGGGTCCATGATCAGCAACTGGCCGGGGCGCAGATCGCCGCGGCCCGCGACGATTTCCTTGATGCGGATGCAGTACTCGGTCGACGGCAGCTGCATATTGTCTTGGATGCGCACCGACGGCATGACGAAGCCCTGATCGGCGGCGAGCTGGCGGCGCAGCGCCTTGATCTGATCGGTGAGCTTCTGGCCCTTGTCGGCGTTGATCAGCGACAACAGGCCGTAGCCGAGTTCGAGGCGGATCAGATCGATATGCAGCGAGGCTTGGATCGGCTCTTCGGGCGGCGGCGGCGGCGTGTCGGCGATCTGCTTCTGGATCGCGGCCTCGACCTCCGTCTTCTTGACGTTCTCGAGCATCACATAGCCGGCGTAGCCCGAAGCCGCTGCCAGGATCGCGAAAGGCAGGAAGGGCAAGCCCGGCATGACGGCAAGCGCGCCGGTCAGGATCGAGCACAGCACCAGCGCCTTGGGATAGCCGCCGAGCTGACCGATCAGCGCCTTGTCGGCGGCCCCGCGCACGCCCGACTTCGTCACAAGCAAGCCCGCGGCGATCGAGGTGATGAGGGCGGGGACCTGGCTGACCAAGCCGTCGCCGATGGTCAGCAGCGTGTAGTATTGCGCGGCCTGCGCGAAGTTGAGGCCGTGCGCCGTCGTACCGATGATGAGGCCCGCGACGATGTTGATGAAGGTGATGAGCAGGGCGGCGACGGCGTCGCCGCGCACGAATTTCGCGGCACCGTCCATCGAGCCGAAGAACTGGCTTTCGTCCTCCAGCTCTTGGCGGCGCTTGCGCGCCGTGCCTTCGTCGATCAAACCCGCCGACAGATCGGCGTCGATCGCCATCTGCTTGCCGGGCATCGCGTCCAAGGTGAAGCGCGCGGACACTTCCGCGATACGCCCCGAACCTTTGGTGATGACGACGAAGTTCACGATCACCAGGATCGCGAACACGATCACGCCGATGATGAAGCTGCCGCCCATCAGCAGCGCGCCGAAGGCCTGAATGACGGCACCTGCCGCTTGCGGGCCTTCGTGACCGTGGCTGAGGATGAGGCGCGTGGTGGCGAGGTTCAACGCCAAGCGCATCAGCGTCGAAATCAGCAGCACGGTCGGGAAGGAGCTGAAATCCAGCGGCCGCTGGATGAACAGCGATACGAGCAGGATGAGGACCGAGAAGGTGATCGACAGCGCCAGGAAGATGTCGAGCAGCCAGGTCGGCAGCGGAATCAGCAGAACCAGGACGATGCCGAACACGCCCAGCGCCAGCATGATATCCGTCTGACGGCCAAGACCGTTCAGACGGCTCATCAAGCTGGGGCCTTGCGCGCCGCCGGTCTCGGGCGGCGGGGCTTCGGCGGCGGCGGGCTCTGCCATATGCGTTTACCCGATCAGAACGCCGCGCGCGGCTCGCCGCCTTGCGGGGGCGGCGGCGCGAAGCCTTGGTCGGAATAGATCTTCAGCTTGTTGCGCAGCGTGCGGATCGAAATGCCCAGGATATTGGCCGCATGCGTGCGGTTGCCCAGGCAATGGTTCAGCGTGTCGATGATCAACTCGCGTTCCACGTCCTCGACCGTGCGGCCGACAAGCCCCGGCTTCGGGCCGCCCGGCGCGGCTTGCGCCGCCGCGGGCGCGCCCGAATAGGCGGCGGCCGGCGCAGGGCGGTCGTCGGCGCGCGTCGCCCCTTGCAGGACGATCGCTTCGGGGCCGACGGTCGGCCCTTTCGACAGCAGGACCGCGCGATGGATGGTGTTCTCGAGTTCGCGCACATTGCCGCGCCACGCATGCGCGCGCAGCATCGCCTTGGCTTCGGGCGCGATCTCGCGCGCCTCGGCGCCGTTGGCTTCGGCGTATTTGCGCAGGAAATGGTCGGCCAGCACCTCGATATCGGCGGGGCGCGCGCGCAGCGGCGGCAGGCGCAGCGTGACGACGTTGAGGCGGAAATAGAGATCCTCGCGGAAGCGGCCGGCGCGCACTTCGGCTTCGAGATCGCGGTTGGTCGAGGCGAGGATGCGGATATCGACCTTGATCGGCGTGGTGCCGCCCACGCGGTCGATCACGCGTTCCTGGATCGCGCGCAGCAGCTTCGCCTGCAAACGCAGATCCATTTCGCCCAACTCGTCGAGGAACAGCGTGCCGCCGTCGGCCTCCTCGAACTTGCCCACGCGGCGCGCGACGGCACCGGTGAAGGCGCCCTTCTCGTGGCCGAAGAGTTCGCTTTCGAGGAGATTGTCGGGGATCGCCGCGCAATTGACGCAGATGATCGAGGCGCCCGCGCGCTTGCTCTTGGCGTGGATGTAGCGGGCCATCAATTCCTTGCCGGTGCCGCTTTCGCCGGTGATCAGGATCGACGCGTCCGACGCGGCGACGCGATCGGCCAGGCGCAGCGTGTCGGCCATCGCCGGATCCTTGAACACGATCGCCGAGCTTTCCTCGGTGACGGCGGCCAGCACGGCGGCGATCAGCTCGGGCTCCGGGGGCAGGGGAATGTATTCTTTCGCCCCCGCCTTGATCGCGCGCACGGCGGCGGCGGAATCGGTACCGATACCGCAGGCGACGACGGGCACGTGGATGCGCTCGGCGCGCAAGCCATCGACCAAAGCGCCGACATCGAGGCCCACGTCGACCATGACGAGATCGGCCCCCTTGCCGCCGCGCAAGGCTTCCATGCCCCGCTCGACGCTGTCGACCTGGCTCACCTTCGCGCCGCGCGCGATGGCGATTTTGGCCGCGGTGGAGACCTGTCCCGAAAGTGTGCCGACGATCAGCAAGCGCATGGTGTCTACTTTCGGCTTAGGAGCGGTCGACCTTGACGATTTCGGTCATGGTCACGCCCAGGCGCTCGTCCACGACCACGACTTCGCCGCGCGCGACGAGGCGGTTGTTGACGTAGATGTCGATCGCTTCGCCGACCTTGCGGTCGAGTTCGACGACGGCGCCGCGGCCCAGCTTGAGGAGCTGGTTCACTTGCATCGTCGCCTTGCCGAGCACGGCGGAGACCGTGACGGGAATGTCGTAGACGGCTTCCAGCTCCTTAGCGGTGCGCGCCTGGCGCTGGCCGTCGCCGCCCGCGGCGTTCGCCGCAGCCGCCGCCATCGCGGGGTCGCCCGCCATGGCCTTGGCCATGTCGAGATCGTCGAAATTCGGCTTTTCGTCGGCCATTGATTTACTCCTTTATAGGTTCAAGGCGCGCCGGCGCCCGGCTTCATCGCCAAGTAGCGTTCGATCGCGTCTTCGATTTCCTTCCAGATGTCGGCGACGTTGCGTTCGGCCCCGCCGTCGGCCCATTCGATGCGTGTGTCGGTGATCGGCAGGCCCGGATCGGGCATGACGACCAGGCGTCCGGCGAACCCGTATTGGGTGCCGAGCGTTTCCAGCTTGGCGCGCACCGGATCCGCGAGATCGGCGGCGACCTTGACGACGATGCGCGGCTCTTCGGCCAAGCGCGAGAGGCATTCGCGGGCCAGCGCTTCGATCTCCTCGATCGCGCGCTGATCGGCCAAGGCGGGCAAAAGCTTGCGCGCGATCGCGCCCATCGCGGTGACGGCGCCGGCGGCGGCTTCCGCGCGCGCGCGGTGCGCGGCTTCGACGGCTTCGGGCAGCGTGGCGCCGATGGCGGCGAGCGCTTGTGCGGTCAGCGACGCCGCGTCGGACAAGGCTTCTTCCTTGCCTTGCTCGTAACCGGCGAGTTTGCCTTCCTCGAATGCGTTCTTCTTGAAGATGTCGACTTCGGCCTCGGAGAAGTGCTTGGGCTTGCGCCGCACGACGACGGGGGCGGGCTGGCCGTCCTCGCCGACGGCGCCCGCGAATTCTTCTTCGAACAGGAATTTGCTGATGGCGGGCATCGCGTTTCCTTAGACCGAGAGGCGCACGGCGGTTTCGCTAGCGAAGCGGTCGATCAGTGCTTCGAGTTCCGAAGCGTCGAGCGGTTCGAGCGTTTTCATGGCACCCGTCAGCGCGGAAAGTTCGTTCGCGTCCAGCGCGGCGGCGAGGCGTGCGGCCGCCGTCTCGTCGAGTGCGAGCAGCAGCGCCGCGGCGCGTTGCGCGCCTTGCGGATTCACGCGGCGGAGCTTGGCCGGGCTTTGCGGGCGGGATTGCGGAAGGGTCATCTGTCTATGCGCCTATCCGATCAGGTTTCCTGGTACATCCAGGTACGAAGAATGGCGACGGCCTCTTCGGGATGTTTCTCGACGATTTCGCCGATCTTCTTGATCGACGACGCGCGCACGCGGCCTTCGACCTGGGCGATGTCGATCATCTGTTCGATCTCGCTGGGGCCCTCCATGCCGGGGGCGGGGCCGCCCAAAGCGCCGGGCATGCCGCCGGCAGCACCCGGCAGCAGCTGGGCTTGCGCCGCCGCTTGCTCGGCCGCCGCGCGTTCCTGCTCGCGCTTTTCCTGCGCCGATTTCAGCACGTGATTGATGATCGGGCGCGCGACCAGCAGGATGACCAGCAGCGCCACGATCGCCATCACGAAGACTTCGGCGATGCGCATGATGTCCTGTTTCGAGAAGTCGAACAGGCCCGGCTCCTTCGTGTCGACCGGCAATTCCTCGGGCGCGTAGAATTGCAGATTGACGAGTTCGAGCGTGTCGCCGCGGCGCTGATCGTAGCCGACGGCGCTGCGCACCAGCGCCGTCAGGCGCTGCATTTCCTCTTCCGAGCGCGGCTGCCACTGGCGCTGTTCGCCCGTACCGGTCGTGTTGCCGTCGACCAGCACGGCGGCGGACAGGCGGCGGATCACGCCCTGTTCGCGGACATGCTGCGTCACCGTCTTGGTGATCTCGAAATTCGTCGTCTCCTCGGTGCGCGTCCCGCGATTGGTGGTGCGCGGACCGCCCGATTCCTGGCCGCTGTCGGGCAGGTTGTTCTGCACCGTCACCTGGGCGGCCTGCTCCGAGGCTTCGTTGTTCTCGCTGACCGTCTGGGTCGAGCGCACGACCTGGCCGTCCGGATCGAAGCTTTCCTTGTTGGTGACGATGCGGTCGAAGTCGAGATCGATCGACACTTCCGCGCGCACCTTGCCGGGACCGACGACGCGCTCGAGCACCGTTTCGATGGTGCGCGACAGGCGCTGCTCGTAGCCGCGGCGCAGCTCCTCGGTCGAGTTGTTGAGCGCCGACGGATCGTCGCTTTCGGCCTGACCGCGCGCGAGTAAATTACCGCGATCGTCGATCACCGAAACGCGCACGGGACGAAGCCCCGGCACGGCAGCGGCGACGAGCGACTGGATCGCCTGGACCTGCTGGCGGGGCAGGCGGTTGTTCTGGTCGCGCATGCGCACGATGACGGATGCGGTCGGTTCCTGGCGCTCGCGGTTGAACAGGTCGCGGCGCGGCACCACCAAATGCACGCGCGCGTTTTGCACGGGCTGCAACGCGCTGATCGTACGCGCGAGCTCGCCTTCGAGTGCGCGCACCTGATTCAGCTGCTGCATGAAGTTGGTTTGGCCGAGCGCTTCGCCGCGGTCGAAAATCTCGTAGCCGATCGAGCCGCCGCGCGGGATGCCCGCCTCGGCGAAGCTCAAACGCAGGCGCAGAACCCGATCGTCGGGCACCATGATGGTGTTGCCGCCGTTGCGCAGCTCGAAGGGGACCTGCTGCTGCTCCAGGCGCGCGGTAATCTGTGCCGCATCCTGGGGCGCCAGATCGCTATAAAGCAGCCCCATCGGCGGCTGGGACAGCCGCATCGAAAAGAAAAAGAAAAACCCGAGAAGGCCGACCGCAACCGCGCCCAGCAAGGACAAGCGCAGCGGCCCCAATTGCCGCAAAGTCTCGCCGAATCCGCCCATGTTCTCTTCCCTCGGCCGACATGACCGATTTCGTCCGAATTCGAGCTAACTGCCCGAAAAACCAATCAAAGTTTGGAAATCGAAGGTGCCGGAATTGGCACAATTTTATCCAAACTTTGATAAGTATCGTAACGAATAGACATGAAGAGAAGGTTAATACCCGGCAGAATTTTCCCAGTTGGCTAGGAAATTTCTGCCGAGTCACAAGACTCTAGGGGCGGAATCTAGAGTCGAATCCGAGCGTTAGTTTTCGTCTTTCGCCCGGTATTCTTTCAGACGGGTCGTGCGCAGGCCACGTGTGCCGTGACGCTCGATCAGGCGCTGCCAGGATTGGAACTCCTCGGCCGACAGACCATAGGTCCGGCATGCTTCGTCGGCGGTCAACTGGCCGGCTTTGACGGCTTCCACGATGGCGGCCTTGCGCCGGACGACCCAGCGCTGCGTGCCGGGTGCCGGCAAAACGATCGGCTTACGGTTTGACGATACCGTCTTTTGTTCCGCTATGCGGAACGTCGGTGTGCCGAGTGCGGGAAACGGGCGAGCTTGTGTCTCGGTCATGGCCTCGGCGGGCGCGCCGTAATAGGGGCGAAAACCATCGGACTCTAGGGGCAGTGCGCTTAAGCAATCGTTGACGTCGTCGGACTTCATCCGGGCTCTCCGGGCTTGAGGCAATCGTGTGGGCACAACAATAAGGTCAGGGTCAAATCGCGACGGCCGAGCGTGTAGCGCTTGCACCGTCCGCAGTCGCGCAGCCACGCAGACGGATCGCGGGCTACAATGGGGTCGAGCGCGCCGACCGCCGCGAAGGGGGCGGGGCGCACACGCGACATGGCCGGGTCGTCGGCATGCGGATCGGGATCCGCCCGCCAGCCGGCGCCGGGCACGAAGCGCCACAGGAATTCATATTCGGCGCGCACGCCGCCGTCGTCCATGACCGCGAAGCCGGCGGCGACGGCTTTGCGCGAATTCTCGTCGGGGGCGGGCAACAGCCGTTCCCAGGCTTGCGCGGATTGGCGCAACAGCAGCGGTTCGACGACCAGCGGCTTGCCGCCCGGTGTGGCGCGCCACACCAGCACATGCGTTTCGCCGTTGCGCGGCAATTTGACTTGATAGGCGCCGTCCGGCCGCCAGTCGCCGCTCGCCGCGCGATGGGCGCTCGCGTCGTTCCACAAGGGCTCGGCGAAGCCGTCGAGCAGCTTGGCGAAAGCCGCGCCGCCCGCCGCGCGCATGCCCGCAGCCCCGCGCGCGGCGAGGCCTGCGGCGGCCAAAGCCGCGGCGTGGGCGATGCGTTCGGACATCGTCTACGTTCCCGATCAGCTCGACGTGGTCGGCGCGCCGCGCACGGCGCCGAGCTGGGTCAGCGGCAGGGTCACGCCGTCGACCGTCAGCATCGTGGTGCCGTTGACGAAGCGAACGTCCGACACCACGCCCGTGATGACCGTCTTGACCGTAATGTTCTGCGCGGCCGCGTTTTGCGACACGACTTCGACCTTGTAGTCGCCGTCGGCGACTTGCGCGCCGGTATCCGAAGTGCCGTTCCACTCGACCGCGTTGCGGCCGGCGTTGTTGGTGCCTTCCATCCGCCGGACGAGCTTGCCGTCCTTGTCGTAGATGTTGATGGTCGTGCGCGATGCCGCTTCGGGCAATTCGTAGGTGACGACGCCGACGCTGTCGACCAAGCCGACGACGCTGCCATTGAGGTCGACTTCCTTGCCGATATAGCTGACGGCGTTGCCCGCCTGCGTGCTCTTCTGCATCGCGATCAGCGTTTCCAGATTCTGGTTCTGGCGGATCGCCTGTTCGACCGACGAGAACTGGACGAGCTGCTGGGTGAACTGCGTCGTGTCCATCGGCGACAGCGGATCCTGGTTCTGCAACTGCGTGGTCAGCAGCTTCAGGAAGGTGTCGAAGTTCTTGCCGAAGGTCGCGGCTGCGGCGGTCGACGAGCCCGAGGCGGCGGAACCGCCGCTGGTATAGTTGCTGGTGATTGAACCGGTCATCGTTCTATCTCCTGAAGTCAGACGGCCAGATCGAGGCCGCCGGCGGCCCGGCGGGCCGCGCGGTAATTGGCTTGAACGGGGGCGGGGGCGGCGTTGGCTGTGTTGCCGGCATCGTCGTCGCCCCAATTCGCGCGGCCGCGCTGTTCGCGGCCCAGATCGGCGAAGGCTTGGGCGTTTTCGCGATTGTCGCCGCGCATCGAGAAATTCAGGCCGCCCGCATCGGGTTTAAGTCCGGCTTCCTGCAGCGCGCGTTCGAGCTGGCGGCTGTCGTTGCGCAAGGCTTCGAGCGTCTGCGCCTGCTCGGCGGCGAACGAGGCGCGCAGCGTGCCGTCGCGGCCGACTTCGAGTTTGACGTCGATGCGGCCGAGTTCGGTCGGGTTGAGGCGGATCGTGATCTGGTTGTGGCCGTCGTCGACCGCCTTGCGCACATGCACCGCGACCTGTTCGTGCGGCGGGACGATCGGCGCGCGGGGCTTGGCTTCGGCCGTGCTTTGCGACGACTGCGTTCCTTGCGCGCGGTCGAGCGCCTGGCCGAACATCGGATTGGCGTCGGCGGGCTTGGCGTTGGGTTTGGCCTTGTCGTCGCCGGCGAGGGCGGCATTCGCGGCCTTGTCGGCGTCGAGCGCGATTTCGCCGCTGCCGGCTTGCGCTTGCGCGCTCGCTTGCACGGCCAGGGCGACGACGGGGGCGACAGGTGCGGCCATCGCCATCGGCTGCGACAGCGTGACGATCATCTGGCCTTTGTCGGCGGCCTTCGCGTCGGCCTTGGCTTCGGCCTTCGCTTCGCCGTCGTCGTTTGCGGCGGCGGCGGCCATCGCGGCCGGGTTGGCGGCGTTGCGCATCACGAAGTCGGCGAAATCTTCTTCGACCCCTTCGGCGGTTTGCGGCTTCACGCCCGGATGGGCGCCGGTCGCAAGCTCGAGCTGCTGCTTGGCGGCTTTGGCGTCGACGCTGGCGACGGCTTCGCCGCCCTCGATCGCGGGTTCGCCCGCTTCGCCCTTCGCCTTGGCCATCATCAAGCCGATCTGGTGCGCGGCGGCGAGGGCCGACATCTTCAAGAGTTCGGGTGACACGCCGGCCGACGCGTTCGCTTCGGCATCGGCGGTTTCCGTCTTCGCTTGCGTCTCGTTATCGACGCTCGTTTCGTCCGCCGCATTGTCGGCGGGCTTGGCGGCGACGACGTCGGCGTCTTTCACGTCGCTTTCCTTCGCGGGCTCGCCCTTGTCGGCGGGGGCCTTCTCGGCGGCGGCCTTTTCGGCGCGCGGCTTTTCCGCCTGGTTCTTGTCGGCGTGGGCAGGACGATCGGCCTTTTCGGGACGCTCCGCCTTTTCCGGCCGCTCGTTGCGCTCGGGCCGCTCGGCGCGTTCCGGGCGCTCGTTGCGCTCGTTACGTTGGGGGCGGGCGGCGAAATCGTCGTTGCGCGTTTCGCGGCGGGCGTGGCTCGGCGTCGTCGGACGCGCCTTGCTGTCCGCCTGGCCCAGCAACTGGGCGAAACGCTCGCCCGAATTGTCGGCGAAGCGGCGGGGCTGGCTGGCCGAGCCGTTGTCGATACGCAGCAGGCTCTCGAGGGCGGACAAATCCATTGGTGCGAACTCGCGTTCGGGGTTTTGGTCTCCCCCTCCTCAGCAAGCCCGAGGCCAATCGACAAGCCTTTGAAAACGTAAGATTTGCTTCGCAGCGAAGACGGCGGAAAACGGCCACGCGGAAGAATTCACCCGGCAGTTTTTTCCCGTTCGCGCATCGCGGCCATCGCCAGAAACGCGTCGTCGAGATCGCGCGCGAAGCGTGGCGCATCGCCCAATTCGCTTCCCGAAACTTCGCCGCGCAAAGTCGCGCGCAAGGCGGCGCGCTTGGCCTTGTCGCGCGCGAGATCGAGCGCCAGACGTATATAGGTGTCGCTGTCGCGCGCGATCCATTCGGGGTGGCCGGCGCGGGTGAGCAAGGCGGCAGCCGTGCGCCCCGCGGGCCGCGTGCCCAACAGCGTGACGACCGGCACGCCCATCGCCAAAGCCTCGCATGTCGTCGTGACACCGTTATAGGGGAAGGTGTCGAGCGCCACGTCGATGCCGTTATAGAGGGCGAGATGGGCGCGCGGATTTTCGACCCGCGACAGCAGCGTCACGCGATTGCGCGCGACGCCGAGTTTCTCGAGCTGCGCATGCGCCGCTTCGGCGACCGCGCGGTCGGCCAGCGCGCGGTTTTTCAGAACGAGCTTCGCTTCGGGGATCTGGCGCAGGATCTCCGCCCACAGCGCCAAACAAGGCGCCGAATGCTTCGGCCAGATATTGAACGAGCCGAAGACCGGCGCGGGGTTGGCGCTGGGCACGGGTTCGGGCGTGCCCTCGGGCAGCGCGTAGCAATGAATGCCGTGCGGCAGAAGCCACGGCGTTTCCGGCCCAACTTGCGGCTCGGGATCGCAGATCGCGTCGCTCAAGCGCCAATCGATCGCGGCGAGGCCGGTGGGATCGGCATAGCCGAGCCAGCTTGCTTGCACGGGCGCCGGACGGCGGGCGAACACGTCCAGCCGATTGCCCGCCGTATGCCCCGCGAGATCGACCAGGATATCGATGCCATCTTCGCGCACGCGCGCGGCGACGGCGTCGGCACTTTGGCCGATCGTGGTGCGCCACGCATCGAAGCCGGGCTTCAGCTTGGCGCTGATCGCGTCTTCGTTAGCGAGTTCGGAATAGGCGTAGAGCGCGACTTTGTCTTTCGCGCGCGCGCCCAAATAAGGCAGCAGGAACCACGCGACCGAATGCGAGCGCAGATCGGGCGAAACGAAGCCCACGCGCAGTTTGCCGTCGCGCTTGCGCAAGGCGGGGGCGGGCGGCGTTTGCGGATAATGGCGCGCGGCCCATTTTTCGGCGGCGGCGCGCGCCTGGTCGCGCGTGATCGCGGGATCGAACAGCCTTGCGTAAAGCGCGTTGGCGCCGGCGATCGGATCGCCGTCGATCGACTCCCATTCCTCGCGCGCGGCGATCGCGTCGCCCGCATCGAGAATCGCGGCGGCGAGGTTGGCGCGCGCGGGCCCGTGCGCCGGATCGGCCTTCAGCGCCGCGACGCATGCGTCGCGGGCACCCGCAATGTCGCCGCGCTCGGTCAGCACGGCGCCGAGATTGGCGAGCGTGATCGCATTGCCGGGATCGAGCGCCGCCGCGCGTTTCAGCGCTTCGATTGCGCCATCGATATCGCCCATCGCACGGCGGGCATTGCCGAGATTGGCAACCAGTGGGCCCCAGCCGCATTCGGCGGCGGGGGCAAGCACGCCCAACGCCTCCGCCGCGCGGCCGAGATCGAGGAGTGCCGCACCCAGCCCGTTGATCGCCGCCACTTCGCCCGGCGCCATCGCCAGCACCCGGCGATAATCGTCGATCGCGGCGGCGGCCTCGCCTTGCGCGTGCTTGGCGAGGGCGAGGCCCAGCCAAGCTTGCACGTCGCCCGGATTGCCGGTGGCGAGGATCGTGAAATGCGCGATCGCGGTGGCGTTGTCGCCGCCGGTCAGCGCGGCGCGCGCCAGCATTGCGCGGGCGGGTGCCAGATTGGGGTCGAGCGTCAGCGCCGTATGGGCCGCGGCAAGGGCGGCGGAATTCTGGCCCAAGGCGATCAGCACATTGGCGCGATTGAGATGGAAAGGCGCTACCTTTGGCGACAGCGCGATCGCGCGATCGATCTGGGCGAGGCCGTCGAACGCATGCCCCGCCTGGTACAGCAAAACGCCCAGCAGATGGGGAATGGCAGGGTCGGACGGCGCGGCGGATTGCGCTTCAATATAAAGCGCATGCGCTTCGTTGAGGCGCCCCGCCTGGTGATGGTCCATCGCCTGGGCAAGAATCGATTCGGCCATAGGCCAAACTATACGGGCCCCCGGACTTCGAGGATGGGTGCAAAATTCCGCGCTTTCCCTTAAGCTTATCGTTAACTTATTGGCGCATTCTAACGGCGCCGGAATCGGGGGCGGGCGCCTCCGCCGGAAGAACAAATTCAAGGGGTCGAAGATGAGCGGCTACCAGGCTTACGGCAAAGTGCAGAACGCCACCGAAAACCCGCGCTCGCTGGAGTATCGGCTGCTGGGGCAGGTGACCGCCGCTCTGACCAAAGCGCGCGACAGCAATAAACGCGGCACCTCAGAATTCGTCGATGCCATGTTGTGGAACAAGAAGGTGTGGGACGCCTTCATCGTCGATTTGTCGAGCGAGGGCAATAAGCTGCCCAAAGAGCTCCGCGCCCAGATCATCGGTATCGGCTTGTGGGTCGGCCGCGAGACCATTCAGGTGCTGGACGGGACGGGCGATATCGACTCCTTGATCAACGTCAACAAGACGATCATGGAAGGCCTCGCGCCGCAAACCGGCGCCGCGGCCGCGGCACCCCCGGCATCGACCGCGGCCCCCGCCGGCCGCCCGGTCGCCGGGATCGGGTCGGTCAGCGCCTAAGCGCCCGCACACAAACGCTTCGAAAAGGCCGCCGGCACACCCGGCGGCCTTTTTCGTTTCGGGCGGCAATACCGGCCCTGAGGGCGGAAAATTCTGCCGGGCCGGACCTGCAGTTTTGGCCTGGAATGGTGAATCGGATTTAACCAGCCCCTTGAAATGTAACGATTTCTATCCTGGCACGGGCGTTGCGAATTCCTCGGTAAGCCCGATGGCGGATTTCCGACCGGCGGGCGCTTTGGAGATCGAAAAATGTCGTTGTCCGCCGCCCTTAACTCGTCGCTGAGCTCGCTGCTGACTTTGCAGCAGCAGTCGCGTGTGGCATCGGCCAACGTCGCGAACGCACAGACCGCCGGCTACACCCGCAAGAACGTCAATCTGATCACCCCGGCGGTCCAAGGCTTGCCGACGGGCGTGGCGGTCCAATCGGTGACGCGCACGGTCAGCCAGACGCTCCAGAACGAACTCTACGCGCGCAATTCCGAGGCTGCGGCCAACGCCGTCCAGCAGCAGTATTTGGAACGCATCGGCTCGTTCCTCAACGTGCAGGACGGCACGCCGCGCGTGACCACCACGTTCCAGGCGTTCCAGCAGGCGTGGAAGGACTACGAAGCCAACCCGGAAAACGCGACGCTGGCGCGCGCGGTATCGACGCAAGGGCAGCTGCTGGCGACGGAGATCAACAATCTCGCCGCGCAGCCCCAGCAGATCGACGCGCTGATCCAGACCGATATCAATCAGAATCTGACGCAGCTCAACCAGCTCGTCCAGCAAGCCTACTCGATCAACTCGCAGCTCGTGAACCAATCGTCCACGGGCCAGCCGATCGGCGAACTGCAGGACCAGATGGATCAGATCGTCTCGCAGATCTCGAAGATCACGAAGGTTCAGGTGCTGGGCACCGGCACGGCCGCGCTTCAGGTGCTGACCGCCGGCGGCCAGACGCTGGTTTCGGGCGCGGTGCCGCCCAGCTTCAGCTACAACCCGAACACCAATCAGATCCAGGTCACGATCAACGGCGGCACCCAATCCGTGCAGAACACGGCGTTCGCGGGCGGCCAGCTCGACGCGCTGCTGCGCCTGCGCGCGGGCTACGAAAGCCAAGCGTCGACGTCGACGTTCTCGCAGACCGTGATGGGATCGACCGCGCCGACCGACGGCGCCTTGCGCAAATACGTCAACCAGATCGACGCGATCGCCAATCAGATCGCCTACACGGTCAACTCGACGTACAACAAAAGCGCGTCCTACGGCAGCGAGCTCGCCGCGAACTTCTTCACCTATTCGAGCCTTGCGGTCCCCGCCTCGACCACGACGGCGACGACCATCACGTCGGGAACGGCTTCGACGGGTACTTCCGGCGGCGGCTTGACCGACGGCGCCGCGGCCTTCGGCGCGCTGACGCCGACGGCGACCAACTACTTCCGCGTCACGATCACCGACGGTTTGGGCAAGGGCTCGTCGGCCGTCATCACGGCCAACACGGCGACGTCGATCACCGCGCCGGGCCTCGCCGCGACCGACGCCACCAGCCGCTACACGATCCAGCAGGTTACCGGCCCGCTGATGACAAATGCCGCGACCGCCGCGACGACGACGACGGTGACCGACACGACCAACACTTGGACCGTCAACGCGTTCCAGCCGACCGCGACGGGTATCGCCTATCAGGTGCGCATCGTTTCGGGCACCGGTGCTGGGCAGGTCGCGCAGATCACCGGCAACACGGCGAACCAGCTGACGGTCAGCCCCGCCTTCACGACGGCGCCGGGTGCGGGCAGCGTTTATGTCATCGAGCCGGCCTACGGCAACAACCCGCCGGTCGCGTCGATGCTTCAGATCAATCCGACGCTCGCCAACGGCGCCGTGATGACGAAGAAGGGTGCGGCCGGCGAC
The DNA here is from genome assembly GCA_014444615.1 of Tagaea sp. CACIAM 22H2. Classification (GTDB taxonomy): domain Bacteria; phylum Pseudomonadota; class Alphaproteobacteria; order CACIAM-22H2; family CACIAM-22H2; genus Tagaea. The sequence goes on from PVXE01000001.1 coordinate 89,725, forward strand.
ATGTCGCAGGCGCTGAACCTGATGACGAGCACCACGTTCGACCCGATCCCGATCCCGACGGGCGTCGCGGCGCTCAACAACACCGGCATCGTGACGGGTTCGATGACAATCTCGAACACGATCGGCTCGGCGGTGTCCTACACCGCGCGATCCATCGCCGGCTCGCAAAACCAGGCCGATTACACCGAAACGCTGCGTCACCAGACGGATCAGACCTACCGCAACACGGTGGGCGTCTCGATCGATCAGGAGATGGCGAATCTGGTGGTTCTGCAGAATGCCTATCAGGCGTCCGCGCAGGTGTTGCAGACGGTGCGCACCATGTTCGACACGCTGATCAATCTGGGAAGGGGCTAATCCATGGCCGGCAGCATCACGGGCGTGACCAATCTGGCGCAGCTGCTTGACACGCAGCGCATTCTTTCCAGCCAGCAGACCGAACTCGGCCAGCTGCAAAAGGAACTGTCGACGGGACGCAAGCGCGACGGCTTGATCGGCGTCGCCTTGTCCAGCTTCCAGCAGCGGGGGCTGGCGTCGGACACGTTGCGCTATCAGCAATACCGTCAAGTCACCATCCAATCGGAGATCTACACCCGCGCGATCGACGCGACGCAGTACCGCACCGACCTTTACGCGAAGTCGGTGCAGTCGTTGCAGGACATCGCCAACGACATGCGGTCGGAGCTGTTGAAGGCGCAGTCGACGACGCCCGCGACCTACGGCGTGCAGGCGACGTTGATCGACGGCGCGCTCAACCGCATCCAGTCGGTTCTGAACACCACCGACGGCCAGCGCTACATTTTCTCGGGCAACGCCTTCAACACCGCGCCCGTGCGCCAGTTGACCGGCCTCGACAACGCGGCTCTGGTCGCCGGCGTGAACGGTTTCGCCGCGGCGACCAACTCCCCGCCGCGCAACGCGACCTACGCCAACGCGGTCCAGTCCGTGCCGTTCACCTCGCCGGTCAATACCGCGCAGTTCGCGGGCGACGGCAACACGAACGTTCCCGGCTATATCAACAACGCGCTGGATCTCGCGGCGCCGTCCACGGCGACGGGCGAATGGGTCTATACCCAGACGCGCATCTCGGTGTCGGACAGTCTGAACGTCGATTTCGGCATCAGCGCCACGCACGGGGCATTCCAGAACCTGATCAACGGCCTGCGCAATTTCAAAATGGCGCTGCGCTGGGCGCAAAATACGCCGAACACGTATCTGCAGCAGGACCCGACGGGCAACGCGCAGCAGTATTACGCGCAAGCCCAAGCGCAGCTGCAGCGGGCGGTCCTCGACCTCGGCAACGCGGCGGGCACCAACGGCGCCAATCAGGCGCTGTTGAAGGACATCCGCTCGATCCAAGAGGACACCGTCACTTCCACCACGATTTCGGCGGACAAAATCGTCGCCGTCGACATGGGCGAGGTCGGCACCAAGATCGCCGGCGTCAAAGCCTCGCTCGAAGCCAGCTACATCACCACCCGCGACTTGCTGAACCTGAACCTCGCCAAATTCCTGCGATAAACGCCGGATACATATTCAAAAAATAGGAGCACGAAACCATGGCAACCGTAGCAATGAATTCCGCGATCAGCGGTTTGAACGCCTTCCAAACCGCGATCAACTATATTTCCGACAACGTCGCCAACTCGCAGACGATCGGCTTCAAGCGCATCGACGCGAATTTCTCGAGCTATGTCTCGGCATCGTCGCAGCGCTTCTTCAATCCGGGCGGCGCCACGGCGCGTCCCGATTTCGTGAACTCGCTGCAGGGCACGATCATCCAGGACGCGTCGCCGACCTCGATCGCGATCGCGGGCGCTGGCTGGCTGCCAGTCGAAGACGGCGCCACTTCCGCCGCCGGGTTCACCGGCAACAACATCCGCCAATTCACGCGCCGCGGCGACTTCTCGCTCGACCAGAACAGCTACATGGTCAACGGCGCGGGCAAGTACCTGTTCGCCCGCTCGGTGCCGCGCCCCACGACCGCCGTGCCCAACCCGCAGCCCAACCAGGGCTCGCTGGTACCCGTGCAGATCAATACCTCGCAGCTTCCCGCGCTCGCCACGGCCAACGCGAGCTACGCCGCGAACATTCCGTCGAACGCGGTCGCCGGCACGACCTTCAACGGCGGCACGATCACGATCACCGACGCCAACGGTGCCGCGCAGCCCGTGTCCGTGACCTGGTACAACCGCACGACCGCCGGCGGCACGTTGCCCGGCGTCGCGGCGAGCACCACGACCGGTACCAACGCGATCGCGGCCTCTGCCGCCGGTACGGTCCCGCAATGGCGCGCGGTGCTGACCGTGCCGACCAGCTCGCCGAACAACTACGAATCCATCGCGCTCGACTTCAGCTTCGGCACGACGACGACCACGGCGGGTCTGTTGACCGGCATCACCGTGGCCGGCACGACCGCGCCCGGCACGCAGCTCACCGCCGCCGTCACCGCCGGTACGGGCCGCGTCGTGCTCAGCTACGGCGCGCCTTCGCTGACCGCACCGCCGCCCGCGCAGTCGATCAACCTCGAATTCGGCGCGCCGAACGCGACGGCGGGCTCCGCGTCGCAGCTCAACGTCGCCGGCGGCACGTCGCATTTCGGCGGCACGTCGATCTCGCTGTCGAACATCACCGCCGACGGTTACTCGGCCGGCTCGTATAACGGCATCGCGATCGACACGAACGGCAATATCTACTCGACCTACTCCAACGGCCAGCGCTTGCGCCAGTACCAGCTGGCGCTCGGCACCTTCAACAACGCCGACGGCCTGGTTCGCCAGAACGGCGAAGCGTTCCTGGACTCGCCGGCGGCGGGTTTCATCGGCTACCAAGCGGCGCTGACGGGCCAGGCCGGCGGCATCAACCCCAACGCTTTGGAAAACTCCAACACCGATATCGGTCAGGAGTTCACCAAGATGATCGTCGCGCAGCGTTCTTACTCGGCGAACGCGCGCATCATCACCACGGCCGACGAAATGCTCCAGGAAGTGGTCAACCTGAAGCGCTGATATCGCGTCGACCGTTTCGGCTCCGTGAACTTGGGGTCGCCGGATTTCCGGCGGCCCCTCTTTTTTTGTTCATTTGGCGCGATAGTAGTACCGATAGACGGTCTCGAGCCCGAGCTTGCGATAAAGGGCGATCGCGCCGGTATTGCCCGAAGTCACTTGCAGATAGGCGCGCGTCACGCCCCGCGGCCGCGCCCACGCGCAACAGGATTCCAGCGTGCGGCGCGCCAAACCTTGGCCGCGCGCTTGCGGCACGGTCAGCACTTCGAAAAATCCCAGATCGCCGCCTTCGGGCACGGCCATGGCGAAAGCGAGGGGCGCTTCGCCGCGCATCAGCCGCGCGAAGCCCGTTCCCGGCAGGCGGTTTTCGAACATACGCGAAAGCGCGGCGAGCGATTTCGCGTCGGCTTGCGTCGCGCGGCCGAATTCGTCCAGCCAGCCCGACGCGATCGGATCCGCCGCGATCGTCACGTCGGGATCGGCAACGCCTTGGGGCAAGGCCCCGGCCATCACCAGGCTTTCGTCGAACGCGGCATAGCCGCGCGCGGCGAGGGCTTCGTCCAGTCCCGGTTCGGCCAACGGCGTGATGCGGAAGACCGGCGGCAAACCGGCAGCGGCATAATCGGTCTCGGCGGCCGCGATGCGCGTGGCCAGATCGCCCGTCCCGGGCGCCACGGGATTGATCGAATTCGCGCGCTTGGTGTGGCCGTCGGCGAAGCGCATGACCCAGCCGTCGCGGATTACGGTGCGCAAGGCGGGCCAAGCGGCGAAAGCGCGGCGTTCGAGGGTTTCGATCCCGCTATTGTCCATGTTCGCGAATCCTCTCCGGCGATAGACTAGCGCGATGACGACGAACGCGCCGCCGGAGATCGCCGCCGAGTTTGCCGCCGCGAACGCGATCGCGCTCGCTGGCGATTGGCGTGCGGCGGCTGAACGTTACCGCGCGTTGATCGCGGCGACGCCGGATTTTCCACCCGCTTACGTCAACCTCGCATCCGTGCAGCTTGCCGGCCGCGACGCCGAGGGCGCGATGTTGACCGCCGCGAACGCGGCGGCGCGGTTTCCCGGTTTCCCGCCGATCTACGCGGTGGCGGGCGAAGCGGCGATGCAAATGGGCCAGCCTTTCGCCGCGTCCAACGGCTTCGCCGCCGCCTTGTCGGGCGGGGAGGACGCAAGCCTGCGCGCCAAGCTCGCATTGTCGCTGCAGGCGCAAGGCCGCGCCGCCGAAGCATCCGCGCAATTCGCGATGGCGCGCCGCGCGGCGCCGGACGATGCCGCGATCGCCTCGGCCGCGTTGTTCTCCGGCCATTACGATCCGATGAATTCGCCCGCCGAAGCGCTGGCCGAGGCCGCGGCTTGGCCGCGGCCTGCGTCGCGCGCCGCAAGACCGACACCGCGCGATCGCGATCCCGACCGGCGATTGCGCGTGGCCTACGCGTCGCCGGATTTCGCCAATCATTCCTGCGCCTATTTCCTGGCGCCGCTGCTGGCCGCGCATGATCGCCAAGCGGTGGAGGTCTTCGCCTATTCCGATGTCGGCGCGCCCGACGGCGTGACCGCCGCCTTCAAGGCGCTGAATCTCCAATGGCGCGATATGGCGGGGAAGAGCGACGACGCGTTCGTCGCGCAAGCGCGGGCGGACGCGATCGACGTGCTGGTCGATTGCGCGGGACATACGACCGGCAATCGTCTGACTGCGTTCGCGCACCGCGCAGCACCCGTGCAGGTGACCTGGCTCGGCTATCCCGCCAGCACGGGGCTCGATTGCTTCGACGCAAGACTCGTCGATGCGATAACGGATCCCGACGGCGCGTTGGCGAGCGAGGATCTGGTGCGGGTTCCGGGCGGGTTCCTTGCCTATCTGCCGCCGCCTTTCGCGCCCGATCCGGGGCCGCCGCCTTTCGAAACGGCGGGGCGGATCACCTTCGGCTCGTTTAACAACCTGCCCAAGCTCACGTCGCGCACCGTGGCGATGTGGGCGCCGGTCATGCGCGCCGTGCCGGATTCGCGGTTGGTCGTGAAGGCCAAAGGGCTGGACGAGCACGCGACGCGCGAACGCTACGTGGCGATGTTCCAGGCGCAGGGGTTGGATGTTTCGCGGGTCGAGTTCGCCGGGTTCGTCGGCGACATCGGCGCGCATATCGCGCGCTATCGCGCGATCGACGTGGCGCTCGATACGTTTCCTTACAATGGCACGACCACGACCTGCGAAGCCTTGTGGATGGGCGTTCCGGTGGTGACGCTGGCGGGGGACCGCCACGCCGCGCGAGTGGGGGCGTCGTTGCTCGACCGGGTCGGCTTGGGCGATCTCGTCGCCGCCGATCCCGCCGATTTCGCGCGGATTGCGGCGCTTTTGGCCGCCGACCGGCAGCGGCTCGCGGCGCTGCGCGGAAATCTCCGCGCGCGCATGGCCGCGTCGCCCTTATGCGACGGGCGGCGCCTGGCCCGCGAATTCGAGCGCGTCTATCGCAGTGTGTGGCGGCGGGTTGTCAGAGCGGACGGGATGCTATAATTCCCCCCGTTGGCGCCGTCGCCGAGGAGTTCCAATGCCGCTTGTCCTTCGTCTCAATCCCGCCGAAAAGATCATCATCAACGGGGTGGTGATCGAAAACACCGGCGGCTTGGCTATGCTCGCGATCCGCAATCGCGGCAACATCTTGCGCCAAAAAGACATTCTTCAGCTGGACGAAGCCGCGACCCCGGCTTTGCGCGTTTATTACACGCTGCAATGCCTTTATCTGTTCCCGGACGAGATCAAGGCCTATTCCGAAGCGCTGCACCAGTTCATGAACGATTTCGAGGCGGCGGCGCCCGGCTCGAAGCCGATCATCGACGCGCTGCGCGCGCGGGTCGAGAAGGGCGAGCTTTATCCCGGCCTCAAGGACGCCAAGCGCCTGATCAAGTTCGAATGGGATTTGCTCGGCACGACGACCGAGAAGGGCAAAATGCTGCTGCAAGGCTCCGAAGGCAAAGCCAAGCAGCGCGCGATGACGGATGGCGAAGAGGTCGAGTAACAGATTTGCGTTAAGTTATTGATTTTAAACAAACACGAAAATACCAAGCATTTTATCTAATTTGTTGACACTTGCCCTGACGGATAAACTTCGTTACAGTACGGCCACTGATCGAGAACGATCAGGATGGAGGATGACATGGCCGGTTCTATTGCGGGTGGAATGACCGCCATCGTCGCCTGGAAGCAGCTCGAGAAAACGGGCGAAGCCCAGCGCGTGCGATGGGAAAAACAGCCGTCGATCCAGCGGGAGATCGAGTACGTCAAAGCCTTCGCGTCGAAGGTGAAGGACGTCGATCAGCTGCTGAACGATCGCCGATTTATGAATTTCGCGCTTTCCGCGTTCCAGCTGGAAAGCGAAGTCGACAAGAAGGGCTTGCTGCGCAAGGTCCTGTTGTCCGACCTGGGCAATATCGATTCCTACGCGAACCGGATGAACGATCCCCGGTTCGTCGAACTGACCCAGCGCCTGGACCTCAAGAATAGCGGCGTCAACAACGTCAAGAACGAGGCGATCCTCAACTCGCTGGTGACCCGCTATCTGAAGAACGAGTTCGACAAGGCCCAAGGCAACGCCACGCCGGGCCTGCGCGAAGCGATCTATTTCAAGGAAAACGCGGGCACGGTCAAAAGCCCGTGGGACGTGCTGGGCAACAAAATCCTGCGCGAAGTCGTGACCAAGGCGTTCGACATTCCCAAGGAGTTCGCGGTTCAAGGCGTCGAAGCCCAGGCGACGGCGCTGACCCGAAAGGTCGACGTCGCCAAGCTGAAAGATCCCAAATTCGTCGATCGGGTCATTCAGACCTATCTGATGAAGGTCGATCAGGAGACGTCGCAGGCCAACGGGCTGGGCGCCAACATGTACGCCGGGCTGCTGACGCCGCTGATGGACGGCGGCAACGGGGTGCTCGACCTGCTGCAGGGCCTTGGCACCCGCCGCTGAACTTGACCTTCCGTGTTAGAATTCTCCGATTCGCGCCACGGGTCGGCCGGGGAAGGTCCGTCCCAAAGGGGATACGCTGATGTCCGATGAAAGTTTCAACGTCGCAAGCACCGACCAGGAACGCCTGGCGGCGCTGAGGGTCGTCGCCGACGCTTTGGAAGAAGGCATGCGGCAAGGTATGGGCCGCGACACGCTGAGCGTCGCTTGCTTCACGGTCGTGCTGCAAATGCTGGTCGAAGTTTACGGCCGCGACGCGGTCCGCGTCGTGCTGCGCGACATGAACGATCGCGTGGGCGCGGGCGAATTCGGCTGAGCCGCCGCGCTCACGCTATTTCCGCCCAGACGATCGCGCCGGGAACGGCGGTACCGCTTTCGCTGCGGGTCGATTCCGCTTCCATCGCGATTTTCGTGAAGCCCGCCGCACGCAACGCCGCCGGCAAAGCGTCGGCCGAATGGGCGTAACGCCCCGACGGACGCACGCGCCAAGTCTCGCCCGGCGCCGCATCGGTCAATCTTTCGACGCTGAAGGCGAATCCGCCGCCGGCTTTCAGCGCCGCCGCCGTCGCCGACAGCACCTCCGCCAAGTCGCCGAAATAGCAGAGCACGTCGGCCGCGACGATCAGGTCGTAGGTGCGCGCATGCGCTTTCAGATCCGCGATCAATTCGCCAACGCGTAGCCCGTCGTAAATGCCCCGGGCTTGCGCGCGCGCGACCATGCCGCCCGATAGATCCACGCCGTCGAGGATCGCGGCGCGCCCGCGCAGCATCGGTGCCGCAAGGCCGGTGCCGCAGCCCGCGTCGAGGACGCGGCCGATCGGCAAAGGGCGCTTCAAATGCCGGGCGAGCAAACCGTCGAGCACTTGCGGCGCGCGGTAATCGAGCTTGGCGAGCGTCGCTTCGAACGTGGGGGCGAACATGTCGAAGGCGTCGCGGACATAGGCGTCGGGTGCCCGCGCCGCGACGTCGCCGCCGGCGAGCGCGCCGGCGATATGCCGCGCGGTCGCGTTTTCGGGAAATCGGCCGGCCCATTCGCGCGCCAACGCCGCCGCTTTCTGGCCTTGGCCGGCGCGCTGCAATGCGTATAGCGCGGTGCCGTAGTTCGAGTGCGCTTCGCGATGATGCGGATCGGCTTCGATCGCCGCTTCGTACTCGCGCAAGGCTTCGTCGATGCGGCCTTGGCGCTGAAGAAGATTGCCGAGATTATTGCGCGCTTCGGCCGACCCCGGCGCCAGCGCCAGCGCGCTGCGGTAATCGCTTTCGGCGCTCGCGTCGTCGCCCAAAGCGGCGTGCGCGACCGCGCGATTGATCCAGCCCGGCGCGTGCGCGGCGTCGGCCGCGATCGCTTGGGCGCTGGCCACGCGCGCGGCGTCGAAGGATTTCGTGTCGAGCAGGATTGCCGCGCGGTTCGCGTGGAAGGCCGCATTGCCCGGCAAAGCGGCGCACGCGCGCGCCGCGAAGTCGAGCGCTTCGTCGAGACGGCCGATCGCGCGCAAGGCTTGAGCGCCGAGATTCAGCGCGTCGGGATGGGCCGGCGCCTGCGCCAGCACGGCGCGATAATCGGCAAGCGCGCCGGCCGCGTCGCCCGCGCGGTGTTTGGCGAGGCCCGCAAGCATCGTCGCATGAAGAAGGGCGGGATCGGTCATGGCGCGCGGGCCTTGGCCCGGAATCGAAACGGCGCCGGCGGTTCCGGACAAATCCGGTGCGCGCGGCGCCGTCGAAAAACGGATGGAATGGCGTCGCCGGTCAGGCGGTGCCGCGCAGTCCGTCCATCACGTGCTTATTGATGGCGATCAGCATGTCCAGATCGCCGTCCGTATGCCCGTTGATGATCATGTCAGAGTTCTTGTTTACGTAAGCCGCCAGATTGATCAGGAGCACTTTCAGCTCCTTCGGCAGCTTGTTGCGATCGTCCGACACGTCGTTGACGAAGGCGTTCCAAACGTCGCGATTGTGGAAGATCGCGTCGCAGACTTGGCCGACCGATTGCGGGTCGAGCTGCTGAACGACCGACTTCGCGTCGTTGAGCTTCTTGGTGACCAGCGTCAGCAAGCGATATTCGCGGTCGCGGTCGTTTTCGCCAGGTTTTTGAGCGGGCTCTGTCACGGGGCCTCCCTCGGGCGTTGAGCCGCCCGAATCGACAATTCCTTGTATCTTTTACCCCGGTGGGGGGAGGCTCGCCAAGTTCTGCCGCGCATTTGCGGAGAAATAGAACGTAGCCGCCGTTCCGGGCGCCGAAAAAAGAACGGGGGCGGCTTGCGCCACCCCCGTCTTTGCCTCCCCGAAGGGAAGAACGTTTAGCGGAACAGGCCCAGCAGAACCGAGGGCTGCTGGTTGGCGATCGACAGCGACTGGATGCCCAGCTGCTGGCGGACCTGCAACGCCTGCACCGAGGCCGAGGCCTTGCCGATGTCGGCGTCGACGATGGCGCCGAGGCCCGTCGTCGTGGCATCGACCACCGAGTTCACGAAGTTCGACTGCAACGTCATCGTGCGGGTATCGGCCGCGTTGGCACCCAGCGACGAGGCCACCGCGTTCGAGAAGGTCGTCAACGAGGTGAGGGCCGCGGTCGCCGCCGTGACCGACGACACCGACGCCTGCGCGAAGGTCGTGAACGCCGTGTGAATCGACGACTGGCTGGTCATCGTCAACGTCGAGGCCGACGTGTCCGCGAGGAACGTCTTGGCCGCCGAGTTGTTCGACAGCAGGTTGACGCCGTTGTAGTTGGCCTGCGCGATGAAGTTCGAAATCTGGTTCGTCATCGCGGTGAAGTCGGCGGCGTAGATCGTGCGCTGGCTGTTGCCGATCGAACCGTCGGCGAGCTGCGTGATCTTGGCCTGGAGGTTACCGACCAGGTTGGAGATGTTGGTCAGCGCGGCCTGGGTGACCGTGCCGAGACCGACACCGTTGGCGAGCGAGCCTTGCACGGCCTGGAAGGCCTGCAGGTTGCCGCGAATGCCTTGCGCGACCGAGAAGGTCGACGCGTCATCTTGCGCATCCGACACGCGATAGCCGGTCTGCACCTGCTTGGAGGCGACGGACAAGGCCGACTGCGTGGTGCGCAGCGAAGCGAGGGCGACGAGGGCGCCGACGTTGGTGTTGATCGAATTCGACATGATACTTGTTCCTTCCTTTCTAGGGTCTCTCCCGGCATTCTGCCGAGATAGCCAGCGAGCGCTTCCGGGATGGAATGCTCGCTCGCAAGGATTACAATACGCAACGTTTCTCGATCTGCCAAGCGAAATTCTCTAAAATTAGAAGAAAAGTTTTGACGAATACGCCGGGCATTCGTTATTCCGTCCGTCCGTAATCTTTATCGTGCCCCGGCATGCGGACGGGAATTGGTCGCGATACGGCACGGCCGATCTGGTGTATGCTCAAGTAATGGAAGGGATTTCGGCGATTCTGGCGGCCGCTTCGCGCAGTCACGCGCAAGGGGAATTCGCCGATGCGGTTTCCGGGTACCGTATACTCGTTGCGGCCGGAATTCGCGTGCCGATGTTGTTTCAAAACCTCGGTGCGGCCTGTTTCGCTTTATCGGACTGGGAAGGGGCACGCGACGCCTTCGCGACGGCGCTGGAAATCGCCGGCGACTCGCCCGACTCCGCCAAGCTGCATCTCAATCTCGGCGAAGCGCACGGCAAGCTCGGCGACTGGAACGCCGCGTCACGCGAATTCATACGCGCGTCGCAACTCGATCCCACCGATGCGGGCGCATTCGCGCTTGCCGGTCTCGCGTTCCATCGCGCGCGCGATCTTGCCAAGGCGCAGGACTTCTATCGTGCGGCCTTGAAGCTGCTGCCGGACGACGCGGCACTTTGGAATAACCTCGGCGCCGCCGCGCAGGAAAGCGGCAATCCCGACGCCGCGATCGCCGCGTTCAAACGCGCGATCGGCATCGATCCGTCGCTCGCCTCCGCGCACGCCAATCTGGGATCCGCGCTCGCCGATACGGGCGATCGCGAAGCCGCGCGCGGCGCCTATGCGCGCGCGGTCGAACTCGACCCCGCCAATGCGGGCGCGCGGCTGGGCGCGTGTTTCGCGGAACTGCCGATCCTTTACGACAGCGCCGAGCAAATCGACGTCGCGCGCGACAATTACGCCGTCGCGCTCGATCGCCTGATCGCGACGAGCGACACGAAGGATCCCGCACTCGCCGCCGCGATCGGACAGCACCATCCGTTTTACCTGCCTTATCAAGGCCGCGACGACGCGGATTTGCAGCGCCGCTACGGCCGCTTTGCTGCCGAAGCAATGGCGAACGCCTATCCGCAATGGGCGAAACCCGTGGCGATGCCGCCGCGCGAACCCGACGGCAGGTTGCGCGTGGCGTTCGCCACGGCCTATTTCCGCAACCATTCGGTTTGGAAATTGTTCCGCGGCTGGATGGAAGGGCTCGACCGCAAACGCTTCCGCTTGATGGGCTATTGGACGTCGCCGGCACCCGACGCGGAAACGCCGAATGCGCGCGCGTGTTTCGAGCGTTTCGTCGAAGGTGGGTTCGAAACAATCGCGGCGGCACTCGCGGACGATCGCCCGCATGTGCTGATCTATCCGGAACTCGGCATGGACCCGATCTGCCATCGCTTGGCGTGTCTGCGTTTGGCGCCCGTGCAAGCTTTCGCCTGGGGCCATCCCGAGACGACGGGTTTTCCGGCGATCGATTGGTTCCTGACCAGCGATCTGATGGAACCGACGGGCGAGGCGGCGCGCTACACCGAACGCGTCGAACGCTTGCCGGGGCTGTCGATCGACTATGCGCCGCCCGAAGCGCGCGCCGCACCCGATCCCGCCGCGTTCGGTTTGCGCAGCACGGCGACGAAGTATCTTTGCTGCCAGTCGATCTTCAAATATTTGCCGCAGGACGACGGGCTTTTGGCGCGTATCGCGACGCGCGTGCCGCATTCGCAATTCGTGTTCGTCGGCCATCCCACGTCGCCCGCCCTCGCGTCGCGTTTCGCCGATCGCCTGCGCAAGGCGTTCAAGGCGCAAGGCGTCGATCCCGCGCGCCATCTCGTGTTCCTGCCTTGGCTCGATCGCCAGCGTTATGCCGCACTCAACGCGTCCTGCGATTTGTATTTGGACTCGCTACGCTGGTCGGGCGGCAACACGGCGCTGGAGGCGTTGGCCCAAGGCGTGCCGCTGTTGACCTGGCCCGGCACGACGATGCGTTCGCGCCATAGCTACGCGATCTTGAAGAAACTCGGCCTCGACGACGGGATCGCGTCGTCGCCCGACGATTACGTCGCGCGCGCGGTGCGCTTCGGCCAAGACGAAGCCGCACTCGCCGCCTATCGCGCGGCGACGCAGGCGGCCTTGCCGCGACTGTGGCGCGACAAGGCGCCGGTCGAAGCGCTGGCCGCTTTCATCGAACGCGAGGCCGCCGCCGCACGATGACCGCCGATGCGCTTCATGCCGAGGGAACGGCGCTGCTCGCCCGGCAGGATCGTGACGGCGCGATCCTGAAATACGAAGCCGCCCTCACACTCGATCCGCTGCATCTGCCGTCGCTCGTCGATCTGGGTGTGGCCAAATATTGGAAGCGCGATTATGCGCGCGCGATTGAGCTGTTCACCGCAGCGTTGACGCTGCGCCCGGCCGATCGCGCCATCGCGATCAATCTCGCGCACGCCCTCGCCGACGATATGCGCCATGTCGCGGCCGAACGGCTGTGGCGCGCCTTGATCGCCGACGACCCCAGCCTTGCCCATGCGTATTACCAGCTCGGCTCCGCGTTGATGTGGCAGATGCGCCATCGCGAGGCGCGCGAGTCGTTCCGTCGGGCGATCGAGTTGTCGCAAGGTGCGGTGCGCCGCAAGATGTGGCGCGCCTATCTGAACGCTTTCCTCTACGACGATGCGGTCCACCCGCAGGAAATCCGCAGCCGTAATGCCGAGTTCGTCGCCGAATTGCCCAAGCCCGAAGCGCCGGTCGTGTTCGCCAATCCGCCCGATCCCGGCCGCAAGCTGCGCATCGGCTATTCCAGCGCGGATTTCCGCGCGCATTCGGCGGCGCGCAGCTTCCGCGCCTTGTTCGAGTTTCGCGATCGCGCGAATTTCGAGATCCACGTCTATTCCGAAGCGGCGACGGAAGACAGCGTAACGCGCGAGTTTCGCGCGCTGGCCGATGGCTGGCGCTCCACCGTCGGTCTCGACGGGGCGCAAGCCGCCGCGATGATCCGCGCCGACGGCATCGACGTGCTGGTGACGATGGCGCAGCATTTCGACGACAACCGGCTCGACATTCCGGTGATGCGCGCGGCCCCCGTGCAAATCAACGCCTTCGACGTCGCGACCAGCGCCAGCGACGTGTTCGACGCGTTCCTGGCCGAGCCGACGATGGCCGCCGCGCGCGGCGACGCATTCACCGAACGCGTGGTGCGCTCGCGCCGTGTTTACGTCCATGCGCCTCTTGAAGCCGCACCGCCGGTCGCTGTTCCGCCAAGTGCGGCGGGAGCCGCGATCGCTTTCGGTTCGGCCAACAATCCGATCAAGATTTCCGGCCGCGCGATCGCGTTGTGGGCACGCGTGCTCGCCGCCGTGCCGGGGTCGATGCTGCGGCTTAAATTCTACAACGCCTATCGCGAGGAAGCGACGCGCCTCGGTCTGCTCAATCGTTTCTCGGCGCATGGGATCGATCCGGCGCGCATCGTGTTCGAACTCGGCGGCGTGGAGACGGACGGCCATCTGCGCTTCTACGAACGCGTCGATGTGGCGTTGGATGCCACCCCTTTCACCGGCTCGACAACCACGTTCGAAGCCTTGTGGATGGGCGTGCCGGTCGTAACCCCGCCTGGGCGCACCGTCTTGTCGCGCTGGACTGCTGGCATGCTCACGCGCGTCGGCCGCCCCGACTTGATCGCGACCAGCGACGATCATTTCGTCGCATTGGCGGCCGACCAAGCGGCGAAAGCCAAGCACCAGGACCGCGCGGCGTTGCGCGAAGCGGTGCGCAACTCGGCGCTTTGCGATCCTCGCGCCCAAGCGCGCGATTTCGAGCGCATCTATCGCGCGCTCTGGCGGCGCTACTGCGCCAAGGTGCGCGCTTGAACGCCGCCGACGCGCTGCGCGACGGCCTTGCCGCGTATCAGCGCGGCGCCAAGGCCGCCGCTTTGGCGCTGTTCGCGCAAGCCGCCGGCGCCGAGCCCGGCAATGCGGATGCCGCGTATCTTCACGGCTTCGTTTTGTCGGAACTGGGGCGCGATGGCGAAGCCCTTGTGCCGCTCGAGCGCGCGGTCGCGCTTGTGCCCGGCAATGCCGCCTATCGCGGCGCTTTGGCGTTGTGCCTGAAAGGCCTCGGCCGGATCGCCGCGGCGCGCGCCGAGTTCGAGCGCGCATTGGCGTTGGCGCCCAACGATATCGGCCTCGCGTTCAATTACGCCAACACGCTCGACGGCGACGCGGCCATCGCGGCGTATACGCGCGTTCTGGCGCTCGATCCCGCGCATGGCGGCGCAAGGCTCAATCGCGCCAACGCATTGGCCGCCTTGGGGCGCTGGCGCGAAGCCTTCGACGATTACGCGCGGCTGCCCGGCGATCCGCGCGCGTTGATCGGCTTGGCGGGCGCGGCGTTGCATCTCGACCGCGCACAAGTGGCGCATGACGCCGCCCAATCCGCGCTCGGCTTCGGCAGCGACCCCAGTGCGTGGTTCAATCTCGGCGTGGCGCTGGGCATGCTCGGCCTTACCGACGACGCGATCGCGGCGTTCGGCAAGGCGGGCGACGATCCCAAGGTCGCGCCGGCCAAAGCGACGGCGTTGAATCGCGCGCATCGCTACGACGCCGCGTTGAAGGCGCTCGACGGTGCTGGACCTGGCTTCGATACGTCGATGGCACTGGGCAATGCGCAGGCGGGCCGGGGATTCTATACCGCCGCCACCGACGCCTTCGCGCAAGCCGCCGCCTTGCGGCCCGACGATACGGATGCCGCGATGAATCACGCCAACGCTTTGCTCTATCGCGGCGAGGCCGACCAAGCGAACGCGTTGCTCGCGAGACTGCCGGTTTCGTCGAGCACGCTTTACGCGTTGAGCTATGCCGATGCGATCACGGCGGAGGCGCTGCTCGAAGCGCATCGCGACTGGGCCAAGCGCTTTGCGCCCGTCGTGGCGCCCGCCATTCGCAACACGCGGCCGCGCATCGGCTATGTCTCGGCGGATTTTTGCGCCCATTCCTGCGCGCATGTGTTGCGCGCGACGTTGCCGCATCATGATCGCGCGAAGTTCGAAATCCACGCCTTCTCGAACGTCGCGGCGGAAGACGCCGTCACCGCCGAGCTCAAAGCCCATTTCGACCATTGGCACGCGATCGCCGGGCTCGACGACGAGGCCGCCGCCGATTTGATCCGCCGCGCGCGCATCGATCTGCTGATCGATCTTTCGGGGCACACGGGCGGTCATCGCTTGGGCGTGTTCGCGCGCAAACCGGCGCCCCGGCAGGCGACGTGGCTCGGCTATCCCGCCACGACCGGCTTGTCGCAGATCGATTTTCGGTTGGTCGATCGCGTCAGCGATCCAGCACCTTCGATGACGGAGACGCCGGTCTTCGTCGATGGCGGGTTCCTGGCTTACGCGCCGCCCGCCGACGCGCCCGACCCGTCGCGCAACGGCGCGGGGCCGGTCTTCGGCTCGTTCAACAATCTCGCCAAGCTGTCGCCGGCGACCATCGCGCTGTGGTCGAAGCTGCTGCGCGCGATGCCCGACGCGAAGCTGATCCTGAAGGCGCGTAGCTTCGAGGAGTCGGCGACGCGCGACGCGATCTTGGCGAAGTTCGGCGATGTCGCGTCGCGCGTGGAACTTCATGGCTGGCTCGGCGCGCATCTCGATCTCTATCGAAAGATCGACGTGGCGCTCGATCCCTTGCCCTATAACGGCACGATCACGACGTTCGAAGCGCTGTGGATGGGCGTGCCGGTGGTAACATTGCCCGGCCGCACGCATGCCGCGCGCGTCGGGGCGTCGATCCTTTCGCATGCGGATTTCGGCGGCTGGATCGCGAAGGACGAAGCCGCCTTCGTCGACATCGCGATGCGTTTGGCGAAGACGCCGCCGTCGCGCGAAGATGTGCGCGCGCGTTTCGCGGCCTCGCCGTTGACCGACGGCAAGCGGATCGCCCGCGCGATCGAAAAGCTTACGGCCGGTCTTTGATATAGGCGGCGGGCACGCCGCCCCAGATTTGATAGGGCGGAATTTCGCCCGACACGACCGATCCGGCGGCGATGATCGCACCTTTGCCGATCTTGGCGCCGTCGAGGATCGTTGCGTTCGCGCCGATCCACACATCGTCGCCGATCTCCACGCCGCCTTTCGACGGCGCGAAGCCTTGATGGCGAATTTCCACGTCGCGGCGCGCATAGGCATGGTTCGACGGCACGACGCAGACATGCGGTGCCAACAGCACGTAATTGCCGAGCTTGATCCCGTTGCCGGAATAAAGCGTGCAATGCGGATTGATGTAGCAATGCTCGCCGATCGACACGTCGCCCGCGCCGCCGACCGCGCGGATCACGACGAAATCGTAGATCTGGCTATGCGCGCCGATGCGGATTTTCGTGCCGCGTGTCGACGGGTGGATGCGCGCGTCGGGCGAGACAAAAGCCGTCGGATCGATCGACAGCGCGTCGCTCATATCTTGGCGCCGAGCTTCTGCAGTACGAAGGGCAACAACTCGGCGACTTGGCGGGCGTTGGGCTCGTCGAGCCAGAAATAGCCGTCGTAGCCACGCTTGGGGCCGTCGGTCAGCAATTCGACCTTGTCGTAGCGTTTGGCGAGCTCGGCGGCCTTCGCGAAAGCTGCGTCCCAGGCGCGCGTGGACAAGGCCGCCCAATGCCAGCGCATCCAATCGGCGATCCATTCCGCCACGCAATGGTCGAAAACCACATCGCCGCCTTTGTCGAGTTCGGCCGCATGCAGATCGAAAAGCTGCAAACGCAGCTCGGTCTGCAGATCGCGCGGCACTTCGTACATGGTCTGAAAGCCGCGCGATTGGACGAGGGCGCGGCCCGGATCGGCGACGATGCGCGCTTTGCCGCCGGCGAGTTTCGCAGCGGCGGCGTTGCGGTCGATCGTCGGGGCGGCGGCGATGGCGATCTTCATGTCACTTCACCCGCTTCAGGAAACCGTGCGGCGACAGCGTCATCAGATATTTCTCCGGCAGCCGCAGATCGGGGATGAACGCGTCGGTTTCGGTCAGGAATTGCTTGGCGGCGGCGAGCGGGCCTTCGTTGGGCACGGGGTGATAGCCCATCAGGTCGTTCAGCGAATCCTCGACGACGTAGTAGGAGCCCACGTTCACGAATTTGGAGTAGAGCCGGATCTCCTTCAGCACGTGCTCCTTTTCGTGATCGCTGTCGGCGATGACGAAGACCTTCTTGCCTTCGCAGCGCCGCGCGACTTCGTCGAGGATGCGCGCCGAGCCGCTATCGCCTTCGAGATAGGTGATGTTCCCGGCGTCGCGCGGATCGTGCTTCAAATTCTTGAAGGTGATATCGATGCCCAGCACTTCGCCGTGGCCCATCAGCTTCAGGATATTGGCGAGGAACACGGAGGCGCCCCCGAACATCAACCCGAGTTCGAGCACGATGTCGGGCTTCGTCGCGTAAAGCAGTTCCTGATAGACCCAGCAATCCTCGGGCGACTTGATGATGTGGTGGCCCAGCCAAGTCTGCTGCATCTCGGGGATGCCATATTTGTAGGCTTGGTGGACGTAGTAGTAGTGGTAGCGCAGATATTCGCGCACGGTCATGTTCGCCACGCGCTCCATATTCGTGCGCTTGGCAAAGATCGACGCGATCTGATTCACATGCGGGTTGTTGTAGAGGAGCTTCGGCGCCACTTGCGCCGTGCGGCAGAATTCCGCGCGCGCCGCGTCGTCGTCGTCCAGGCGCCGTTCGACGAGGAACGACACATAGGCTTTGGCGATGGCGTGGTCGGTGGCGGCGGTCTCGTCGAATTTCATCTTCATCCATCCCGTTCGGCCGCGAGGGTTTCAAGCATGCCGGACAAAAACCCGTCGAGATCGTCCTGCGCGGCGCCGGTGCCGCCCCAGCTCGTACCCAGCGATAATGCTGGCGGGGCGGGAATCGGCGGCGGCGCGTCGATCGCGATCTCGCGCCCCAGCACGATCCGGGCGATCCCGGCGACTCGGGCGGCGAATTCGCGTATCGTCATCGTATCGCGACCCACGGCATTGCGCACACGCCAGGGTGCGGGCGGCTGCGCCAGCGTGGCGGCGACGATCTCCCCCAGCCGGCGTGCCGCCAGGAAGTTGCGCTGCTGTACGCCCGGCGACTTCAGCACGATCTTGCCGGTCTCGACCGCCTCGCGCGGGAAACCGTAAGGAATCAACGCCCAGCGCTGGAAGCGCTTCAGGTCGGCCGGGCGGCCATAGAGATTGCAGGCGCGGATCGTATCGCCCGCGATGCCCGAACTGCGCAGCACTTGTTCGGCCGCCAGATGCAGCCGCGCGTAATCGTTGGCGGGCTTGGGGAAGGCGTCTTCTTCGATCGCGCCTTCCAGCGGGCCGTAGACATGCGCCGACGAAATATAGATCGCGCGCGCCAGGCCCGCGCGTTTGGCGGCGTCCAGCACCGTGCGCCAGGATTCGATGGCGATGCGCGGACCCAATTCGGGATCGCGCGCGGTTTCGTCGGTGATGCCGGCGGCATGGATCAGCGCGTCAATGCCGCGCCAATCGATGCCCATGCCCGCCCCGGCCTGGGCGAGATCGATATGACGGCCGAGTTTCTCGCGCCTTCCCCAGGCGACGACCTGATGGCCCGCCGCCGCGAGGGCCGCGGCGATGCCTTGGCCCGCGATGCCGGTGGCGCCGAGCAGGGCGACGCGCATCGCTACCACTCGATTCCGTCGGCGAACGGCGAAACGATGTCGCGCAAGCGCGGTGCGGCGCGGTCGCGGTCGGACAGGATCGGTTCGCGCGTCGGCCAATCGATGCCGAGATCGGGATCGGACCACGATATGCCGGCTTCGGCCTGCGGCGCGTAAGCGGCGTCCACTTTGTATTGCACGAGCGTGTCGGGCGTGAGCGTGCAATAGCCATGGGCGAAGCCCTTGGGGATCACCACCCAGCGCGGTTCGGAAGCCGACAGCACGATCGAATCCCAGCGGCCGAAGGTCGACGACCCGATGCGCAGATCGACGAACACGTCGAGCACGGCGCCCGATGCGCAGCGCACGATCTTGGTTTCCGCGTGCGGCGGGCGCTGGAAATGCAGGCCGCGCAGCGTGTGTTGCGCGGCCGTGAAGGCCTCGTTCTCCTGCGCGAATTCGACCGGCAATCCGTGCGCCGCCCAAATCTCCGCGTCGAATAAGCGGCCGAAATAGCCGCGCGCATCCTTGCGCGGCGACAATTCGATCGCCATCGTGCCTTGGAGTTTGAGCGGACGGATTTCCATCGCGGATCAACCCGGCGGTTTGACGATCACGCCTTGGCCGGTGGGCAGCCCCAGGATCGGCACGTTCCATTCCTTCGCCAATTCGTCGAAGGCGCGCTTCTGGTTGATATGCGGCGTCCAGTTGTAGTCGTCGAGCAGGATCACGCCGCCCGGCGACAGCATCGGCCAGAAATGCCGCGCCGCCGCGATCTCGGGATAGGCGATGTTCATGTCGATGGAGAGATAGGCGACGCGCGTGGTGTGGATCTGCGGCAGCGTATCGGGCACGGGCCCGCGCACGATGCGCACATTGGGGAACTTGGCGAATTTATCGACCACGATTTCGTAGGCGCCCGTGCCGCGATATTCGGCGTTGTAGCCGTGCAGGCCGATGGCGCGTTCCGCGTCGTTGATCTGATCTTCCGGCAAACCGTCATAAGTATCGGCCAGCCACATCGTGCGGTCGGTCAGTTTGCCGAAGCCCGTCCAATCGACGATCGTGCCCGCAAGGATGCCCGTGTTGACGCCGCATTCGACGAAATCGCCGGGCACGCGCAAGGCTTGTTCGGCCGCCCAGATCGCGATCCAGGCGCGCCATTCGATATGGATATCCAGCATCCGCGTCGCGGTCGTTCGCATGCCGAAGCGATAGGCGCGCACGAAGCGCGGATCGCGCAGGAAATCGCTGTTGTGGATCGTCGCCAAGCCGTCGGCGTTGAATTGCGCTTCGCCCGACATTCCGTCCACCCCCGATTCGGCCCCTGTTGCGCCATGGTGGTGCAGCCACTGTCAGGGCGCAAGGCGAACTATCCGCAGGCGGCGATCCAAGCGCGCCGGACCGCCGCTTCGAACTCGCGCACGAAACCTTTTCCATCGACCAAGGCCGACGCGCGCAGGCGATCGCGCATCCCGGCGCGCAGTTCCGCCAGCGCCGCCGGATCGCGCACCGCATCGGCCGCGCGCGAAAGATAGGCGTCGTCGTCCGCCGCGATCCAGTCGGCGAGGCCGGCCGTCTCGAGGATCGAGGCCCCCATCCGCCCCAAAGGCGGGGCGGCCAATTTGGTGACGACGGGCACGCCCAGCCAAAGCGCTTCGAACGTCGTCGCCCCGGCGTTGAACGGGAAGGGATCGAGCGCCACGTCGACTTGGCCATAGGCCGCCCAGGTTTTGGGCTGCGGCGCAGTGGCGGCGAGATCGAGCCGCGATATGTCGCCGCCCAGGTTTTCGAAGCGCGCGATCACGCGCGCACGCACGGCCGCGTCGTTCAGCGACAACGTGTTCAGGATTAGCCGCGCGCCGGGAACGCGCGCCAGCAGCCGCGCCCACAGGCGCAGCACGTCGTCGTTCACGCGTTGCAGCCGGCCGAAATGGCCGAACGTGGCATAGCCCTTCGCCAGGATCGGGGGCGGCGCCACGTCGGGCAGCGTTTCCTGGGGCTCGAACGCGTAGGCGTGCTTCATCCGCCAGATCGTTTCGGTGAACGCGGCTTCGTGACCTTCGGGCACGATCGTCGCGTCGGTAAGGAACCCGTCGATCGCTTTTATCCCCGTCGTGGTGCAGTAGCCGAGCCAGCTCGCCTGCAACGGCGCGGGTTTGCGCGCGAAAACGCCCAGCCGATTGCCCGACGTATGCGCGGAAAGATCGATCAGCACGTCGATGCCCGTGCTGCGGATCAGCGCCGCCGCCGTATCGTCGTCGAGGGCGTATATCGGATGCCACGCATCGGCGAGGGCGGCGAGCCGCGCGGTCTCGGCATCGGGCGTCTCGACGTTCGAAAACCCGTGGACCTCGAACGACGCGCGGTCGTGATGGCGCAGCAGCGTGCGCACGAAGGGCGCCACCGAGTGCGCGCGGAAATCGGCGGAGACATAGCCGATTCTCAGCCGTTTGGCCGGTTCGCGCGCGCGCGGCGGATCGGCGGGCGCGAAACGGTCGGCGAATTTCGCGGCCCAAGCTTCGTGCAACGCGCGGCGCGCATCGGGCGATACGTCGGGGTCGTAGTTCGACAGATAAAGCCGGTTGATCCAGGCGGGCTCGTAATCCGGCTTGATCGCCAAAGCGCGCGCATAGGCGCTGCGCGCGGTCGCGTAGTCGCCTTCCTCCAGCGCGCAATTGCCCAGGCCGAACGGCGCGTCGGCCGAAGCGGGATCGAGTTCCGCCGCGCGCGCGAAGCCTTTGGCGGCCTCGTCCAGGCGCCAGACCTTTTGCGCCAGCATCGCGTGAACGAAGGCGGCATTGGGATGGTCGGGATGGCGGTCGCGCGCGGCCTTCGCGGATTCGTAGGCCGCGCCCAGATCGCCCGCGCGCTCCGACAGCAGCGCGCCCATCGTGCCGAAATCCACGCGCGCCGGGTGCCGTGCGAAGCCTTCGCGTGCGGCCGCGATCGCCTTGGGCAGGTCGCCCGCACTTTCCCACGCCAGCACCGCCAGCCAGCGCGCATCGGCGAAATCTGGCTGCAAGGCGCAGGCGCGCTCCGCCGACAGGGCGGCTTCGCTGCCACGCCGAAGCCCGAGCGATGCCACACCGCGCAAGTAATGACCGGGCGCGAAGCCGGGCATCGCGGCAAGCTCCGCGTCGATACCGGGCAAGGCCTCGGCGCCGCGCCCTTCGCGGACCAAGGCGGCGAGCGCGTCCCAACGTTGGGCAATGGCGGCGGCGTCGGTCATGGATAAAGCGAGTCTATTCAGATTCGCGCCGAAGCCGGTAGTTCGCTTGGGGCGTACCGAACGGCGTGGGCATGTATTATGCTTGTTGCCGCTCATGCCCAAGGAAATCGTCCTGCTGACCGGGGATCGCGAGGCGCCGCATCTGGCGGCGCATTTGCGCGGCTTCGCGCCGTCGGTGCCCGTGCGCCATGTCGCGACGCGCGCGGCGCTGGACGAAGCCTTCGCCGTGCCGGTCGCCGGGCGCCGTTTGATCGCCTTCACGACCAATGTGATCGTACCGGGGCGTTATTTGGCCGCGTGCGAGCACGGCGGCTACAATTTCCATCCCGGCCCGCCGAGCTATCCGGGCGTTTATCCCGAAAGTTTCGCAGTGTGGGAAAAGGCGGCGCGTTTCGGCGCCACCGCACACCGGATGCTACGCCAGGTCGATGCGGGGCCGATCGTCGCGACCGAGTGGTTCGACGTACCCCCCGATTGCGGGCGCATGCATTTGGCCACGCTCGCCTTCGAAGCGCTGGTGCGGATCTTCGGGGAGCTCGCCCATGCGCTGATGAATTCGGATGCGCTCCTGCCCGAAAGCGGCGAGGCGTGGACGGGGGCGACGCGCCTGCGCAGCGAGTTCGACGCGTTCTGTCGGATCGAACCGGGTATCGGCGCCGAGGAATACAAGCGCCGCTATCGCGCCTTCGGCGAAGGGCCGTTCCAAGATCTGCATATGGTGATCCACGGCCATCGATTCAAAATCGACAATCCGTGGACGGAAGCGGATCTCAAACGCGAAATGGGACGCTAGCGTCCGTGCCGCTGTTCGCGCTTGCGCCGATCGGCGGGTTCGCGCGCGGGCAAGCGCGCGGCGAAGCTTGTATTGCCGCGCACGGCGCTGGCCGCGGCCAGCGCCGCGACGAAGGGGCCGACGGCCGCATTGGCTGGCGTATCGGCCGGCATGGGCGATGGCGGCGCAGCTTTCGGCAAAGCGAGCGCCTTCAAGACGAGCGCTGCGAGCGGGAGCGGGGCGGGGCTCAGCACTTTTCGTCCAGCACCATCGGCTGATAGGTATACGCGGCCTTTTTGGCCAGCGGCTGCGGGCGCGTGCCGGCCTTGGTGTAGCCGGCCGCGTTGACGCGCTTTTCGTTGATCGCTTCGGCGATCGACTTCATCACCTGCTCGTTGACCTTGCGCGCCGACTGGATCGCGCGCTCGTTGCGGCGCGCGGTCGCTTCGACCTTGTCCATCGCGTCCTGCACTTCGGCGAGAACGGCGGGGGCCAATGCCTTGTAGTCGGCGGCGCGGTCCTTCGCCTGGCGCACGCACATCACGAAGTTGCGGGTGAGTTCGGTCTTCTCGCCGGACAATTCGGCGATCTCCTGCATCTTCATGTCGACGAGCAGGGCGGTTTCCTTCTCCAGGCACGCGACCAAGCGCGCCGCGATGGCGATCAGCGTTTCGGCCGGGCCGGCGGGCTGGGATTTAGCGGGCGATTCCATCGGCCTTCTCCTGGATCTTGAGGATTTCGTTGGCGATATGCGGGGCGAGCCCGATGCCGCCGGCTTTGACCATCTGCTTGGCGTAGGCGCCGGTCAGGAACGAGCGCATCGTTTCTTCGCCTTGGCCGCCGCCGAACGTCGAATTGACGGGGATGGTCGCGAACATGTGATTGAACATCTGCTCGAGAAACATGCTCTCGAAATCCGTGGCGGTCTTGTTCGCGGATTCGCGCGTCACCGCTTTGCTGCCGGCCCCCTTCAGCGCGATCGCCTTTTGCGATACCGCGCCGTCGAGTGCGAATTCGCGCGCTTGGGAGACGTTCATGGCGAAGCCGGCGCTCATGTCACATCACCGCGATTTCGGCCTGCAACGCGCCGGCCGCTTTGATGGCCTGCAGGATGGTGATCATGTCGCGCGGGCTGATGCCGAGCGCATTCAGACCGTTGACGAGTTCCTGCAGCGTGACCGAGCCCGGCAGAACCGCGAGGCGGCGGCCCGTGCCGTCGTCGACCTGAATGTCGGTGCGCGGCACCGTGGTCGTCGTGCCGGTCGAGGAAAACGGGTTGGGCTGGCTGACCTGCGGCGTCTCGGTGATCCGGATCGTGAGGTTCCCCTGCGCGATCGCGACCGTGGAGATGCGCACGTTCTCGCCCATCACGATCGTTCCCGACTTTTCGTCGATCACGACGCGCGCTTGCTGATCGGGCTGGACCTGCAGCTGTTCGATGTCGGTCAGGAACCCGACCAGGTCGTTCTGGCGGCCGGGCGGGGGCACCATGATGATCGTGCCAGGATCGCGCGGACGCGCGACCGGGACGCCGGCGAAAGCGTTGATCGCCTGCGCCACGCGCCGCGCCGTGGTGAAATCGGGGTTGCGCAAAGTGAGGTTCACGGCCTGCATCGCCGCCAACTCGAAGCCGAGTTCGCGTTCGACGATGGCGCCGTTGGAAACGCGCCCGCCGGTCGGCGTGCCGCGCGTGACCGACGCGCCCTGGCCGGAGGCCGAGAAGCCGCCGATCGCCATCGGGCCTTGCGCGACCGCGTAGACTTCGCCGTCAGCACCCATTAGCGGGGTGACGAGCAGCGTGCCGCCTTGCAGCGACGTGGCGTCGCCGAGCGCGCCGACATTCACGTCGATCCGGCCGCCCTGGCGCGCGAAGGCGGGCAGGGTGGCGGTCACCATCACGGCGGCGACGTTCTTGGTGCGCAGCGTGTTGGCGATGTCGCGGGTGTTGACGCCCAGACGTTCCAACATGCCGATCAGGGATTGCTGGGTGAACGGCGAGTTGTTGATCGTGTCGCCGGTTCCGTTGAGCCCGACCACGAGGCCGTAACCGACCAGGATGTTCTGGCGCACGCCCTCGAAGTCGGCGATGTCTTTGATCCGCACGCGGCCTTGGGCGGCCGCATCGGCGGGGATAAGCGCGCCGGTCGCCGCAATAAGGGCGGCGAGGCAGGCACCGATCAGGTTCTTCATTCGGCTCGTCATGGTGTTGTTTCTTCCCATGGACGGGGTTGGTCCGGAGCAGGTGTTGCGAGGCGCGTGCCAGTCGTTGAATTCAGAAAACAGTATTAAAAACAGATAGTTATGTTTTTGGATCGTGGCTCGAACCCGGCCATTTCTCCCCTGTCCCCGGCAGAAATTGCCGATTGCGCGAAACCCGAACCAAGCCCATCTTGATCGCAAGGGTTCCCGGCCATAACGGTTGGGACGGAGCGTTTTTGCCATGAAGATCGGCGAAACTAGCGGATCGCGGAACATCGGCGGAGCCGGCGGCGTCAAGCGCGGCGGCGGCGCCAAGGGCTCCGACTTTTCGAAATTTCTCGACGGCGACAGCGGCAAGGGCGTCGAGGGCCCGTCGGGAACCGCGCCGACGCAACTCGTGGGCGCGGTGCTGGGCGCCCAGGAAGTCGGGGATTCGACCTCCGAACGCGCCAACGGCAAAGCCCGCCAGCGGGCCGAGGAAATGCTGGAACGCCTGGACGAGCTGCGTACCGGCATCGTCACGGGCAGCGTATCGCGCAGCCGGCTGATGGAATTGGCCCAGATGGCGCGCGCCCGGCGCGAAATCGGCGCCGACCCCAAGCTGTTGGAAGTCGTGGGCGAAATCGAGCTGCGGGCCGAGGTCGAGCTCGCCAAGCTCAGCCAGATCGACATCGTCCGGTAACGGACCTCCCTTAGATATTTTTTTGCTGGCGGCCGGCGCGAGTCGCGCTATTTCCTGCCCCGCCTGGACGGCGCCCGAGGGCCAGCGAGCATGCTTGCTTTGGCCGCGGGTATTCCGATACAAGCCGGGCCAACGGAACGCAAAACTCGGACGTTGAGCCGATCGAACGTGAAAGACGGGTCACAGTGAAGAACGGGGAAGCGATGACGTATCCGCTGTTGCCGCCGGATTATAAGCCGACGGAAAAAGAGGAATTCATGAACCCGCTGATGCGGGAATATTTCCGGCAGAAGCTGCTGAATTGGCGCGCCGAACTGCTGAAGGAGTCCAGCGAGACGCTGCACCACCTCCAGGAGGAGACGGTGCCCGAGGCCGACGTCACCGATCGCGCCTCGACCGAGACGGACCGCTTCACGGAATTGCGCACCCGCGATCGCGAGCGCAAGCTGATCGCCAAGATCGATTCCGCGTTGCGCCGGATCGACGACGGCGTCTACGGCTATTGCGAGGATACGGGCGAGCCGATCGGCATCAAGCGTCTGGATGCCCGTCCGATCGCCACGCTGTCGATCGAAGCGCAGGAACGCCACGAGCGTATGGAGCGCACGCAGCGCGAGGATTGATCCCCGCGCGACACCAACGAAAAAGCCCGGATGGTTTCATCCGGGCTTTTTTTGTCGCTTGAAGAAGGCCGCGAGTTATTCAGCGGCGACGGCGGTTTGCTGCACGCAAGGCACGTATTCGCGGTCCTTGGCGGTCGACAGCGCGATCATCGCATGGCTGCGCAACACGCCCGGAATCGTCTTGATCCGGCGGGCGATCAAATCCTCGAGATCTTCGGGATCGCGCGCGCGCAGTTTCAGCATGTAGTTCCACTCGCCCGTGACGTGGTGGCACTCCTGGACCTCGGCGATCGCGCGGATCGCGTCAAGGAATTGCGGCTCGTTCTCCGGCCGGTCGATCGACACGCTGACGAACGCCAGGACGGGGTATCCCAGCTTTCGGGCGTCGAGCCGCACGGTCCAGCCGCGCAACGTTCCCGAGGCAACGAGCTTCTTGATGCGCTCGTTGGTGGCGGAAATCGACAGACCAATGGTCTTGCCGAGTTCGGCGAGGGAAGCCCGGGCATCGGCCTGGAGGGCTTCGAGAAGGGCGTAATCGATCCTGTCCATAACGCAAATTTCGCGAAGCAAATTGCGAATGTCAAAGATTTCTTTGGGTTAGCTGCCTTAAATATGCCTTACATAAGTGGACCTAATGTCCTGTTTACCACTTAAGTCATTGTCCAAAAACCAAGACCCCGCCCAGAGGGCGGGGTCCGATTAACCACTTCGTATGGGGTATTTTTAGAAGGGCGAGATGATGTCGATCATCTGGTAACCCCAACGCGGCTGCTGGAGGTCGCTCAGCGTACCCTTGCCGCCGTAGGCGACTCGGGCTTCGGCCAGTCGATCGTGGCGGATGGTGTTATCCGACAGGATGTCCGACGGCCGTGCGACGCCCGTCACTTGCAAGATGCGCGCTTCGTAGTTCACGCGGACTTCCTGGGTGCCGTACAGCACAAGGTTGCCGTTGGGCAGGACCTGCGTGACCACCGCAGCGACGCGCATCGACACCGACTCGTTGCGCGAGATCGAGCCCGTCCCGGTCGAGTTCGTCGTGCCGTCGACGCCGAGTAGGTTGCCGGTACCGGCGGTGTTGACCTGCCCCGACGTGCCGAGCTGGCTTTGACTGCCGGGCAGACGCTGGATGATCGAGCTCGGATCGTAGCCGAACAGGCCCGAGATGTTGGCGCCGTCGTTCGAGGTGCGGCCGCGCGTCGACGAATTCGACAGGCTGGCGTTGTCCGACACGCTGATCACGACGGTGACGACGTCGCCGATCTGGTTGGCGCGCTGGTCCTTGAAGAAGGCCCGTGCGCCCGTGCGCCACAGCGAAGCGCCGGCGCGATCGGGTTCGGGACGGGGCATCGGCATCGTGACCTTGGGCTGCGCGTCCTGCGGATTGGCGATCGGCGACAGCGAAGGCTCGCGGCCCATCTCGGAAAGGCGGCTTAGCGTGTTGCCGCAGGCGGCGAGGCTGAGCGCCGAGGCGGTGAGAAGGGCGAGGCGGAAGGCGCGGTTCATGAGGATCTCCGTGAATTCGGCTTTATGGGTTCGTTCTTATTGGACGGATTTTTGCTGATCGAGCAGAGCGAGCGGACGGCCGAGCTGGACGAGGACCGTATCGGGGGCGACGACGGTCGCTTCGATCGTGCGGTTCGACTGCGTGTTGACGATGCGGATCGTGTCGCCGCGCGCGCCGTCTTCGGTCGCCCGGCCTTGGGCGCTGAGTTGCAGGCTGCCGGTTTGCAGCACGATCGTGACGGTCGAGTTGCGGGTGACCAGAGTCGGCGCGCGGACTTCGCCTTCGCGCACCGGCGCGCCTTCGCGCAGACGCACGCGGGCGGTTTGGCCCACCAGGCGCTTCGGGTCGGCGATCATGTCGCGCTTGCCGCCGTCCTCGCGCACCTGGGCGAATTCGATGTCGTTGGCGCGGATGGTCTCGCCGCTGTTCACCGCGCGGCGCAGGACCGGCAGGCGGGCGGTCGCGAAGATCCGGCCCTGGATCTGCACGCGCTGGGCGCCGGCATGCGCGCCGCCCGCGACGATCGACGCCGTGAAGCGGCCGGTGGTGCGGTCGATCTGGACGTGGCGAACATCGATTGTGGCGGGCGCGTCGAGCGGCAGCGCGATCGTAATCGCGCGGCTGCCGAGGTCGATTTCGTCGCTGTCGCGCGCACCCTCCGCCTTCAGCGCGTCGCGCAAGGGCGGCAGAATGTCGTTCTGATCGAGCGTGCGGCCCGCGCGCTCCAGCACGACGCGATCGAAGCGCGTCTGCGGGCGCCAGGCGATGCCGTTGGCGCGGGCGATGTCGACGAGCTGGGTGACTTCGACCGCCACGCGGCGGCCCGGCGCGGGGCTGCGCAGCACGGCGCGATCCGAAGCGACGCCGTCGAACAGGTCGGAGAGGCGCACGACATCGCCTTCGACCGTGACCACGTCGGTGCGCAGCGACTGCGCCGGGGCGGGGGCGGCGGCCGCGACGATCGACGCGGCGAGGAAGGCGAGGAAGAAGACGAAGCTTTTCATGGCGATTCTCCGGCGACCTGGACGATCAGCGCATCTGGTTGACGACGTTGAGCATCTGATCGGAGGCCTGGATGACCTTCGAGTTCATTTCATAGGCGCGCTGCGCGGTGATCAGCGTCGTGATCTCGTTCACCGAGTTGACGTTCGAGGATTCGACGAAGCCTTGCTGCAGCGTACCCACACCCGCCGTGCCCGCCGTGCCCACCGTCGCCTGACCCGACGCTTCAGTCGGCAGGAACGAGGTGTTGCCGATCGGCTGAAGGCCCGCTTCGTTGACGAACGTGGCCATCTGGAACTGGCCGATCTGCTGCAGGGCGGTCTGGCCGGGGACGCGTACGAAGACCTGGCCCGACTGGTTGACCGAGACTTCGACCGCGTTGTTGGGCACGTTGCCGGGGCCTTGAACCGCGAAGCCGTCGGCGGTGACGACCTGGCCCTGGTTGTTGAGCTGCAGGGAGCCCGCGCGGGTATAGGCGGTTTCGCCGGTGGGCAGCGTCACCACGAAGAAGCCCTTACCCTGGATCGCGAGATCGAGCGGGTTGTCGGTCTTCAGCAGCGAGCCTTGCTCGTGGATGCGGTAGACGGCCGTGGGCTTGACGCCCAGGCCGATCTGAATGCCGGCGGGAACCGTGCCGCCCGTGTCGGACGCGGCGGTGCCGGCGCGGCGCTGGCCCTGATAGAGCAGGTCCTGGAATTCCGCGCGCTGACGCTTGAAGCCCGTCGTGTTCAAGTTCGCAATGTTGTTCGAGATGACTTCGACGTTCAGCTGCTGGGCCAGCATGCCGGTGGCGGCGGTGTTGAGGGAGCGCATGGCGGTTTCTCCTTCGATATCCGGTTAGGCGACGCGGGCGAGGCGTTCGATCGCCTTGCGCGCGCGCTCGTGTTCGCTGTCGATGACGCGTTGGGCCGATTCGTAGCGGCGCGTGATGTCGAGCATCGTCGTCAGCTCCGTGACCGAGACCACGTTGGAGCCTTCGAGAATGCCCTGATGCACTTCCGTGCGCGGATCGGCGGGAATGGGATCGTTGTTGGAGGCGTAGAGACCGCCGCCCAGGCGCGTTAGCGCCTGTTCGTCCTGGAACTGGACGAGACGGATGCGGCCCACATTCTGGTTGCCGGCGTAGACTTCACCCTGGCGCGTGATCTCGAGGCCGGTCGCTTCCGGCGGCACGGTGATCGGCTGGTTGTTCTGGTCGAGGAGCGGGAAGCCCTCGGCGTTGACGATGCGGCCTTGGCCGTCGAGGCGGAAATTGCCGTCGCGCGTGAAGCGCTGGCCGACCGGCGTGTCGACGACGAAATAGGCGTTGCCGTGGATGGCGACGTCGAGCGGGGCGTCGGTCTTGATCATTTGGCCGCCGCGCACGTCGCGATAGGTGCCGATGCCTTCGATGAACGCGACCTTATTGGCGCCGTCGCCGCCCACGCCGGGATTGCCGGCCTTGGGGGTGAGGTACGAGGCGAACAGCAAACGCTCGGCGCGATAGCCGGTCGTGTTGGCATTGGCGATGTTGTTCGCCACGGTCTCCATCTGACGGCGCAGCGCGAGCTGGTTCGACAGCGCGAGGTAAGTGGGGTTTTCCATCGTCGTTCGGTCCCGTTGGTCTCAAGGTCGCCCGTCGATCGGGCAGAGCAGGTATCGCAACGCCCGTGCCAGGGCGTATTCCGATATAAATCAATGGCTTGATCCGGGTGGCGGGGCGTGGAAATCTGTCCTCCGGCAATTCTTGCCGGGCTGTTCCTGCCGCGGATCGGCCGAAATGGAGGGGGTGGCCGATGGATGCCGAAAAGCTCAAACGTGAACTCGACGACGCCTTCAAAGCGCGCGCCCGGCTTTATCGGGCAATCCTCGACGAGTTGACGGTCGAAATCGGCGCCGAGCGGGCCGAGGCGGTGTTGAGCCGCGCGATCGAGAAGCGCGGCGTGGCGGCCGGGACGGCATTGTTCGGCGCGCTCGAAAAGCCGACGGCCAAAGACGTGGCCGACCGGTTTCTGGCCGTGAGCCCGGCCGAGGGCACGCTTTATCCGCACACGCGCGAAGATCGCGACGGCGGCACGACAGTGTCGGTGAAGGTCCATCGCTGTCCGCTGCAGGATGCGTGGCGCGAGGATGGCGCGACGGATGCCGAGATCGAGCGCCTGTGCCGAATCTCCGGCCGGTTCGACACGGGCTGCTTCGGGGCGAGCGGGGTGGCGTTCGAAGCGACGACTTGGACGCCGGGAAGTACCGGGTGCTGCACGCTTTTTCTGGGATCGGCGGCCCCGGCAGGGAAGCGTTGAATCCCGGAACGGGGTGGGGCATAGTCCGCGCCCGTTCGAGGCCGGCCCGCCCCAGGGCCACCTATACTTATATATAGGTCGCGCCGCGAACCCGTTCGGAGCGTAGCGCAGCCCGGTAGCGCATCAGTCTGGGGGACTGGGGGTCGTGGGTTCGAATCCCGCCGCTCCGACCAAGAAAGAAGCCCGCTAAATCAATGATTTAGCGGGCTTCGTTTCTTCAGCCCTGCTTTCGGTTTCCACTCAGTTTCCATAGGTTGAGGAATAACGGACAGTCTCGCTAGCGAATGAAATAGCTCGGTCCGAACCCCGAACTGGTATCCGAAGTGCCATGCGTCTCGATGATCGTGACGTGTCCGCGTTGGACCGTGACTGGGAAGTCGGCGATCTTGTAATACGAGCTTCCGGACCTGTGGTACTGCAGATAGAGCCCCACCGCATCTCCCGGGTTGTAGATCTTGCAGTCCGTATTCCACTGTTCGAGATAGGCCCAGCCGGAATTCTCGCCGGGCCCGTTCATCAACACCCGCGTCCTGTAGCTGCCGTCGCCGGACTGCGACAGCCATCCGCCGAAAATGGCGGCAACGACGTTTGCTTCGATCATCCCGATATTGAGCGTCAGCGCACTCGCGGCGATACCGGCGGCCGAAGCCAACTGCATCTTGCCGGTTGCCGACGCGATCCGCTTCTGCAGATCCGCCACCGCGCTCTTCGCGCCGCTCAACGTCCTATCGGGATCCACCGGAGACTGGCCCTGCTGGCCGCTGGCGACGTTCCTGTCGAGCAGCGGAAAGCCGGACTGCTCGAGGGTCTCATACAGGATCGCGGCGAACTGGTCGGAATAGGGCCTTGCGCCGCCCGTCAGGTTGACGACGCAGATCATGCCCTTGGTCGGCACCGTCGTCGCGTCATACGTCAACTGCGTCACTGCCGATTTGAATTTATCGCCCGATGCCTGAAGCCCGGTGACCACCTTCTCGCCGGCGGTTCCGAGATTGAGCGTCAGCGCGATGCGGCCCCACTGGTCGGAGACGGCGGAGGCCGTGTGGTTCTTCGGGCACGTTCCACTCACGCACACGACCGCCACCGGGACCCCGGCGACCGGCTTTCCGAAAACCGTGTCGACGACGAAAAGCTCCGTCAAATATCTGCTTTGCGTGGCGACGAGATCCGGGGGCGTCTGTTTTTGAGCCGTAATGGACACCGAAAACGGGTCCCTGAGGATCTGGAACTGGTTCTGGCCGACATAGCGGCCCGAAACGATCTTCACGGGCTTGCGAAGGTCGAGATTGGTCGGGGCCTGCGGGCGATTGAAGATGGGCGGCGCGCCCGGATTCTGGCCGGTGCCCTCGAATGGCGGCGGAAACTGCCCTCCGCCCGGCAACTGGGCTGCAGCCGGCGCAGCATGGCCGACTGTGAGAGCGGCGAGCAGGATTGCGATCTTGCGGCGCATTGCGGCTTGCTCTTTCTCCTGGGGGTGTCCCGGCTTCTTGCCGGTCTTAGCGTATCAGCAGGCGTGCGGCGTCCTCGAACAGTCTTCTGAGCCGTGTGGGCTCCGCCCATTCCTCGAGATAGATGTCGCCGGTTCGCACGCCGCGGAACAACATGTTCCGGTCCATGTGGCGCAGCGCCAGCAGCTGGTTGGGCCACACGCCGCCCAAGTCCTTGACGGCCTTCGCGCGCGCATTGCGCAGGATTTCGGGCTCGCTGCGCTCGGACGCGGCGAGGCTGCGGTCGAGCTCGCGCATGTGGGTCTCGAACCCCGCCACGCGGCGCGGCGTCAGCAGGATGATGACCGATTTGGTGTAATCGCGGCCCGTGCGGCGCTGGAACAGGTACTGCAGCCCCGGAATGTCGCGAAGGACCGGCACGCCGCTCGACGTCGAGGTAATCTCGCGCTCGCTGAGGCCGGAGAGGATCAGCGTCTCGTCGAAGCGCAGCCGCACGTTCGCGGCGACCATGTTGCGCGACGTCTGCACCGACTGTGTGAATGTCGCCGTCGACGCCGTCGTCTCGAAGAACGAGCGCGCCGCCTTGACGCTGACCAGCATCGAATCGTCGTCGATGAAGGTGGGCGTGACCGAGAGGCTGACGCCCACCGGCTTGTCGTTGATCGTGCCGCCGCCTTGCGTGCTGACCAGCGCTACCGAGACGGTGGAGCCCGAGAAGAACTGCGCGGCCTGCCGGTCGAGCGCCAGCAGGCTCGGCCGCGCGATGATGTCGGCGCTCTGGTCCGAGGCGTTGGCGATGTTGAGCGAATAGCTGATGCCGCCGCCGCTGGTCGTGCCCAGCGATAGCACGTCGGCGACCGAGCCGGTACGCGCGGTTGACGAAGCATTCGTCCCGCGCGTTTGGTTCAGCGTGCGCGAGACGAAGACGTTGAGGTTGTCGAGAAGATTGACGCCGAAGCCGTAGGAAGTGACGTCGTCCGAGCGCAGCAACACCGCGTCGATCACCGCCATGCGCGGCAGTGCCGCGCCGTGGCAGGGGGCGGGCAGGGCGGGCAGCGCGATGGTCTCGTCGCCGGTGGACGAAGAGCCGTAGGACGACGAACTGGAGCCATAGCTCGGGCTCGATTGCTGCTGATTGATCGCCTGTTGGCAGTCGAACCACGCGGGCGCCACCACGCCGCCGGGCGCTGCCGGGGCGGCGGCCGGCGCCGGCGTGAGCGCGGGCGCGGGTGGAGGCGGCGACGCCGACGGGGACGGCGCCTGTGCCAGCAGCGTTTCGCGGAAGCTCTGCCACTGGCCGATGCGCCGTTCCAGCAACTGGCGCGCGGGTGCGTCGAGATCTGCTTGCGCAAGCACGTCGCGGCCGACCTCGGGCAGGCCCGCGGCCGCATAGACGAGCGAGGCACCGGCCGCCATGCGCGCGGACGCCGGGCCCGCGGTTGCGCGCGCACGCTCGGTCGCCCACAAAGCGAGTTCGAAATCGCCCGCCGCGTACGAGGCGGCGGCGAGGATCTGCAGCGCTTCGACGTTGTCGGATTCGATGTTGAGCACATAGGCCGCGACGCGCTGCGCGGCGGCGGCGCGTCCCGTTTCCTGATAGAGGCGGGCGAGCTGCAGCCCGGCGGCAACGTAGTCGCGGCGCTGGTCGAGCGCGGCGAGATAGCCGGTCTCGGCGAGTTCGGCATAGCCGCGGTCGCCGCCGCGCACGCGCAGGTGATAGGCGAGCCCGTTCATCTGGTTGAGCGCTGGGTTGCGCGGATCGCTTTGCAGGGCAAGCGAGAAGGCGCGGTTGGCCTCCGCCGCGTCGCCGCGCGCTACCGCATCGAGCCCGCGCTGGGCAGCCTGCGCCGCGGCTCCGCGAGCGCGTTCGATGCGGACCGGCTCGAAGCCGGGACCCGATGCGAGCGGGTCTTGTGCGCATCCCGCGAGCGCCGCGACGAGCGCGGCCGCAAGACTCCATTGGCGGAACGTGGTTGACTCGACCGCGATTCGCGACATGGCTAATTTAATATCAAGAAGCAAGCGCCGTGAATACTACCTTCGTTTTGCTGTTGACGTTCTTCACTGCGAACAATCCGCCGACGGCCGCGCTTGCGCACGAATTCGAGGGAAAGGCGGCCTGCGAGCAGGCCGGCCTCGTCGCGACGGAGCGCTTTCGCCACGCGGCGTACATTTAAGTGCGCTATGTCTGCGTGCCAAAGGCGTAGGCCGGACGACTCGTCCCGCTGTAGCCTCAGCGTGGTTCCACCCACGGGAGAGTCCGTCCCGTGTTCGCGAAGTTGCGTGTTCTTGCAATCTGTTCCCCGTCACACCCATAGGACAGTTTGATCGGTTTGCGAAAGGGGCGGCGGGGCGAGTGCTCGATCGCCAAGCTGTGCCGGCGGGAGGGATCGCGGAGAATTTGTATTACCTTTAGTTGAAAAGATTAATAAAATCCAGCAAGACACGGCTGGTATACGACACTGAGCGTCAGCGTCGTCGAGCGAAGTCATTTTCCACATAAGGCCTCAAAATGCCTCGATATTGTGAGGAGCGACATTGATATAAAGGTACAGATGATCCGGGGGACTGGGTTCGCGGCAATGCCGCTCAGGGTTCGAATCCCGCCGCTCCGACCATTACGACGAGAGACGAAGAAGCCCGCCCTGGGAAACCAGCGGCGGGCTTTGTCGTTTCTATTTCGAATAAATCGAGCGTCGGCCGCCGTTTCACGCATTATCGGCGCAGAACCTCGCGCATTCGCGCGAGCGCATCGAACTCCATTTGTGCAAGCAGGTCGAGCATATCGAGCGGGACCCAGTTCTCGCGGATCAAACCTTCGTGATGCAGGTAGAAATCCATCACCCGCATCGTCACGGGCTTGCCGCATGGCGGCAGACCGCAGAACCCGCCGCCGGCATGAACGGCATAGACCGACGGCCATCCGCCCGTCACCGAATACGGCCCGTCGCCGATCCGGATGTAATGCCCCGCACCGTGCCGCGCGCGTGCGGCTTGCACTTCCTCGAAGCTTCCCTGCGGCCGATGGAAGGCGATGCGGAAAGGCAATTGGTGACCGTCGACGAACCCGTCGAGGCCGCGTGTGGTGCCG
Organism: Tagaea sp. CACIAM 22H2; assembly: GCA_014444615.1. Classification (GTDB taxonomy): domain Bacteria; phylum Pseudomonadota; class Alphaproteobacteria; order CACIAM-22H2; family CACIAM-22H2; genus Tagaea. The sequence continues at coordinate 125,339 of PVXE01000001.1, forward strand.
ATCCCGGCGGGGCCGTACCACATCATCTTGGGATGCCAGTGCTCCTTTTGCGGCATCGCGATCAGGTTTTCGCGATCGAGCCGGCTGCGATCGTCGAACTCGGCGAGCGTACGATGCATCGCGAGGGTTTGCGCGATACTAGCCGTCGCGACACCGGGCGCCGACGGCAAGAAGCGCACGCCATCGGCGGTGAACGGTGCCGGCCACATTTCGGCGCTACCGAGCGGCGCGGCGAGCGGCCAGACCCCGGCTTGGCGCATGACGTCGAGGACGTCCCACAAAAGATTCGCTTGGACCACTCGGCCCGCGTCGTCGTGCTGATAAACTTCGCCGTATCGCAGATAAATCGGGCGATTCGTGGCTGGGATGCCGAGCCAATCACGCCGCATCGTTCCGCAGTAGTGGCCGATTGCGGCAAGGTAGCGGCGCCCTTGGTAGGTACCGCCGACGAATATAACGTCGCGGCGTTCGAGATCCGGAAAAGCGGTCTTCAGCGGTCGGAAGGCCTTTGCGAGGGCCTCGGCGTTGCCCGCGCAAAGATTGATCGGATGCGCCACGCGCCAAGTTGAATCGGCGCTTGCGAGTGCCGCAATGGCGCCTTCCAGCGCCTCGGGCGGTGCCTCGGCCAAGCTTTGAAGACGGTCATGGAAGCCGCGACGCAATTCGCCGTCTGGCGTGCCGAGGGGATCAAAATCAGGCACCATCTTCCTGCACCTCACTGATCTGAAACGGCATTTTACCGCTTCTGCATTCGTATTCAAGAATTATTGCATACGTTTGCAAAGTATGCTCCCATTCATTCGCGCGAAGAACTGCAAAGAACATTCGCGACGGATCGATCAACGAACAATCAAAATCGGGAAGGGCAGGCTCATGCACAAGACATTGAAAGCGGCCTTGTCGCTGGTGGCTTTGTTGGCCGCCGGCACGGCGCACGCACAGACCAATTGTGGCGCCACGACTGGCCGCGTCAACATCGTGGGGAACGAGTTTCCGGCGATCAAGACGGTCGCGGCGAACGCGGCGAAGTGCCAAACGGGGGCGCTGACGGTGAAGTCGAATCTCACCGCGAACCACCAGCGCATCAACGTGCAGGGCATGCAGGGCAATCCGGCGGAATATACGTCCGCGGTCATCGCGACCTCGTCCATCGTCGCGCTAATGAACGAGAACGTGATTCGGCCGCTGGACGCGCTCGTGGCCGCGCACGGCGCCGACATCCCGAAGAACCAGCTCATCACGATCGACGGCAGGGTGATGGCGGTTGCGTTCATGGCGAACGCCCAGCATCTTGTTTACCGGAAGGACATTTTGGCCCAGGTCGGCGCGGAGCCGCCGAAGACTTACGAGGACATGATCCGCGTCGGCAAGCTGATCCGCGAGCGCGGAATCCTGCGCAATCCGATCGGCGGCGCCTATAAGGCGGGATGGGACCTCGCCCAAGAATTCGTCAACATGTACACGGGCCAGGGTGGCGAGTTTTTCAAGCCGGGCACTCCCGAGGCGGCGATCAACAATCCGCGCGGCGTCGCGGCGCTCAACACCATGAAGGCGCTGTCCGAGTTGATGCATCCGGATTTTCTGACGCACGACTCGAACGGCACGTCCGCCGAATGGAAGGCGGGCAACGTCGCGTTGATGAACATGTGGGGTTCGCGCACCGGCGTGCTGATGGCCCGCGAGGGTAACGATCCTAAGGTGGCCGACAACACCGCGGTCGCCGCGCCGATGACGGTTGGCGGCGGGCGCATCCCGGCTACCACGCTGTGGTGGGACGGCTGGACCGTCGCCCGCAACATCTCGGACGAGGACGCGCGTGCCACTTTCCTTGCGATGAAGAACGGGATCTCGCCCGCGATCCTCAACGACGAGACGATGGGGCAGGCGGTGTGGATGATCGCGGGTTACAAGCCGGCACCCGTCAACCAAGGCGTGATCCAGACCATGGCGATGGGCGCGAAGCCTTATCCGATGCTTCCTTATATGGGTCTGCTTCACACCGCGCTGGGCGACGGCCTCGCCGCGTTCTTCCAAGGACGCAAGGACGCCGCGACGACGCTCTCCGACATCGAGAAGGCCTACGCAACGGCGGCCCGGGAAAAAGGCTTCCTAAAGTAAGGGAAGCAAGCGACGCGAACGGATCCGGCGGGTAGAGCCGCCGGATCCGTCCCTCCATCCCGCGTAAGCGAGGCGCCATGCGGCACGCGACCTTCCTGCGCTTCTTTCTGCCGACGGCCATCGCGATGCTCTTGTTCATCGCTATGCCGATCGTCTCGGTCGTCGTCCAGTCGGTCTATGCGCCGCATGACCGGGTGGTCATCGAAGTCGAGAACTGCACGCCCTTTGGCTGCACGAAGTCGACGGCGATTGATCAGGCAGCGACGCAGAAGCTGCGCGACGAGAATCCGCTGGGACGGTTCGTCGGCGGCACGATCTACGTCGACCGGTCGCATCTCGCATTCGCCGAGGTCGCCGAGGCGTGGCGGCAATCCGCGACGGCCGGCGACTTCGCGGCCCGGCTGATGAACTTGCCGTTCTACAAAGCGCTCGCATTCACGCTTACCTATCTCGTTTTCGTGACGCCGCTGTCGATTCTGCTCGGACTTCTCGTGGCGCTGGCTGTGAACGCTATCCCGCGGATATTGCGCGGCCCGACGATCTTCTTTTCGTTGCTGCCGATGATCGTGACGCCGTTGATCGGCGCCCTCATCCTTTTTTGGATGGTTGACTCGCGCGGCATCATCGGCGCCGCCGTGCAATGGCTCGCTAACGATCCCGACCTGTCGCTGAAGGCGTCGACGCCGCTGACCTGGGTCATGCTGATCGTCTACGGAACTTGGTCCACGGCCCCGTTCGCGTTCGTCGTCTATTACGCCGGTCTTCAGACGGTGCCGCAGGACACGATCGAAAGCGCAATGCTCGACGGAGCTTCGCGCTGGCATCGATTGCGCTATGTCGTGCTGCCGCATTTGATGCCGCTGACGACGTTCATGTTCCTGATCAAGATCATGGACAATTTCCGCGTCTTCGAGCCGATCGTCAGTTTCAACGCGGGCGCGCATGCGCAGTCGCTGTCGTACTTCATCTATTCGGACCTCGGCGGCGAGACGCGGCTCCTTTCGTCGGCGGCCGCGACCTCGGTTTTGACGGTCGCCGGCGTCCTCGTTTTGCTATCGCCGGTGCTGGTGCGCACGTGGCGCCAGTTCGGCAAGGCGTGAGGAGAGCCATGACCCGCAGCGCCCGCAGCCGCTCCGTGACCCTCAACGCCTTGATCGTCGGGTTCCTCGCCTTTTGGCTTTTGCTCGCGATCTTCCCGTTCTTTTGGACGCTCTGGGGAAGCTTCAAGGTCGAAGGCGACTTCTTCTCGAAGGCGACCTGGCAGAATGCGGTTTTCGGTCCGTTGACGCTGCTCGAGCACGGCAGCGCGTTCACGGGCGCCGGCTATCGCGGCGCATGGATACAGGAGGAGTTCTGGCGCTCGGCGCTCAACTCGCTCGCGGTCGTCGTATGCGTGGTCGTGTTCTCGCTGTCGATCGGCACGCTGGGCGGCTACGCGTTGAGCCGGTCGACCTATCGATACGCGTTTTGGCTGCTGCTCATCGCGCTGGTGTTCCGGGCGATGCCGCCGATCACGCTGGTGTCGGGCTATCTGCTGCCGTTCTACCAATGGAATCTCTGGGGGCATCTGCCGACTGCGATCGTCGTGCTTGTGGCGATCAACCAGCCGTTCACGCTCTGGATGCTGACGTCGTTCTTCCGGAACATTCCCAAGGACCTCGACGAAAGCGCGCGCGTCGACGGCTGCACCCAGTTCCAGGCGTTCCGCCACGTGATCATCCCCGTCATGTGGCCGGGCGTTATCACGACCGGATTGTTCTCGTTCCTGCTCGCTTACAACGACTTCGTCGTCACCGCGATGCTGCTCTCCAAGCAGAACCAGACGATGATTCCCAAGATCGCGAGCTTCCTCGGCACGACGCAAACCGAAGGCAACGTGATGTTCGCCGTCTCGTCGGTCGTGTCGGTGACGGCGCCGCTGTTCCTTTTGGTGATGTTTTTCCAACGCCAAATCGTCTCCGGCCTCACCGCCGGCGCCGTGAAAGGGTGACGCATGGCCGATATCCGGCTCGTGAACCTGTCGAAACGCTGGGGCTCCGTTACGGGCGTCCGGACGTTGAGCCTCGACATCGCCGACGGCGAGTTCCTCGTGCTGCTCGGGCCCTCGGGCTGCGGCAAGACGACGACGATGCGCATGATCGCTGGTCTCGAGGACGCGAGCGACGGCGAAATTCGCATCGGGGATCGCCTCGTCAACGATCTCGATCCCAAGGATCGCGACATCGCCATGGTGTTTCAGTCATATGGGCTCTACCCCACAATGACGGTGTACGAAAACATCCGTTTCCCGCTGAAAGTGCGCAAAATACCTGAGGCAGATCATCACGAGCGCGTGATGCGCGCGGCGCGAACGGTCGAGCTCGAGGAATTGCTCGACCGCAAGCCGGCGGCACTGTCGGGCGGACAGCGCCAGCGCGTGGCCCTGGCGCGCGCCATCGTACGAAAGCCCAAGGTCTTCCTGATGGACGAGCCGTTGTCCAATCTCGACGCCAAATTGCGGGTATCGACCCGCGCCCAAATCAAAAATCTGCACCACGAACTCAAGACGACGACGATCTACGTCACGCATGACCAAATCGAAGCGATGACGCTCGCCGATCGCGTCGTCGTCATGAACAAGGGTGAGGTCCAGCAGGTCGGAACGCCGATCGAGATCTATGACCGTCCGGCGAACACTTTTGTTGCGTCGTTCATCGGTAATCCGGCGATGAACTTGCTCGCCGGCGAGATCCGCGCCGGAACCTTCGAGGCGCCTGGGATGCGGGTCGCCGGATTCACCGTGCCGGACGGGCCGATGACGCTCGGCTTCCGGGCGGAGGATGCGCGCATCGCCGCCGCCGGCGAAATGAAGGCGCCGGTTTATTCGATGGAGCTGCTTGGCGACGCGTCGATGGTGACCTTGCAGATCGCGCCGGGCAGCTACGCGGCGATCAAGACGCCGAAAGACTTCGTTGCGCGCATCGGCGATGTGTTGTGCGCCGATCTGCCGGCGTCAATCTGCCATTTGTTCGATCCGGTGACGGGCATTCGAATCGCGGGGGCAGGCCTGTGAGCGAGGCACAAGCCCATCGCGCGCGATCGACGGCGACGCTCGACGCCGTGAAACGTATGGAAGACGCGCTGGCCGCCGGATCGAACGACATGGCCGCCCATTTCCACGCGGATTTCGTCTGGCGTGGAAATTTCGGCTGCGGCACGAAGCATGGGCTCGATGCGTTCCGGCGGAATTGGCAACTGCCGCTGCGCGCCGCGTTCTCGGATCGCGTTTACCTTACGGAAAAATTCATCGCCGACGGGGAATGGGCCTCGTGCTTCGGCCGTATCGAGGCGACGCATTCCGGCGCCTTCATGGGAATTGCACCGACCGGCAAGCGCGTCGCCATTCCCTATATGGATTTCTGGCGCGTCGAGGATGGCCGCATCCGCGATAATCCTGTCTTCGTCGATTTCGCCGCCGTGCTCGCCCAGCTCGGCCGCGACGTATTCGCGGGCGAGGGCTGGGAAGCCTTCGACCGCGGCGAGAAAACACCGCCCGCCCCGTCCGGAACGACGAGTTGAGGAACGCGAACATGGCCACAATTTCCCTGAAAAGCGGCAAGCCCGCGCACGAGCGCGCGGAGGACGATTCGAAAGTCCGGGCGACCGTCGAAGCGATCTTGAAGGATATCGAAACGCGCGGCGACACGGCCGTGCGCGAGTTGGCGCTCAAATTCGATAAGTATGCGCCGCCCGCCTTCCGGCTGACCCAATCCGAGATCGAAGCGGCCGTCGCGAAGGTCGGTCGCCGCGACATGGAGGATATCCGCTTCGCGCAAGCGCAGATCCGCCGCTTCGCGCAGGCGCAGCGCGACAGCATGCGCGACGTCGAGATCGAGACGGTGCCCGGCGTGATCCTCGGTCACCGCAACATTCCGGTCCAGTCGGTCGGCTGCTACGTGCCCGGTGGCAAGTTCCCGATGGTCGCCTCGGCGCACATGTCGGTGCTTACCGCATCGGTCGCGGGGGTTCCGCGCATCGTCGCCTCGGCGCCGCCGGTCAACGGTGAGCCGCACCCCGCGATCGTTGCGGCGATGCATCTTGGCGGCGCGCACGAGATCTACGTTCTGGGCGGTATCCAAGCGGTCGGCGCGATGGCGCTCGGCACCGAAACGATCCGGCCCGTCGATATGCTGGTCGGCCCCGGCAACGCTTACGTGGCGGAAGCCAAGCGCCAACTCTTTGGTCGTGTTGGGATCGACTTGTTTGCGGGCCCGACCGAGACGATGGTGATCGCCGACGATACGGTGGACGCTGAGCTATGCGCGACCGATCTGCTCGGTCAGGCCGAGCATGGTTACAACTCGCCCGCGTGCCTGCTGACCACGTCGCGCAAACTCGCTGAAGAGACGATTCGCGAGGTCGAGCGGCTGCTGAAGATCCTGCCGACGGCGGAAACGGCGGCGGCGAGCTGGCGCGATTACGGCGACGTGATCCTGTGCGATAGCCACGAGGAGATGCTGCGCGTCGCCAACGAGATGGCGTACGAGCACGTGCAGGTGATGACCGATCGGGATGATTGGTATCTCGCCAATATGCATTCCTACGGCGCGCTGTTCCTTGGCGCGCGCACGAACGTGGCGAACGGCGATAAGGTGATCGGGACGAACCATACGCTGCCCACGCGCCGCGCGGGTCGCTACACGGGCGGGCTTTGGGTCGGCAAGTTCCTGAAGACCCATAGCTACCAGAAGGTCGTCGACGACAGGGCGGCGGCGCTGATCGGCGAGTACGGATCGCGACTTTGCATGCTCGAAGGATTCGTGGGGCATGCCGAGCAGTGCAACATTCGCGTGCGCCGCTACGGCGGCAAGAACGTGCCCTACGGCGCGGCGGCGACGTGAGCGTGCCAGATCCCGCCGCGCCGCGCGTGCCGCGAACACCGTCGTTCCGGCTCGACGGCCGGCGCGCGCTCGTGACCGGGGCCTCGTCGGGGATCGGCTTCGCCGCCGCGGCGGCGTTGGCGCAAGCGGGGGCCCATGTCGCGATGGTCGCGCGCCGGGCGGCGGAACTTGAAGCGGCGGTCGCGGCGGTTGTCGCCGAAGGCTGTAGCGCCACCGGCCGGACGCTCGACATCACCGATCTCGACGCGACGGCGGAATTCGTCGCGCAAAGCGGTCCGTTCGATATTCTCGTCAACTCGGCCGGCATGGCGCGGCACGGGCCGTCGCTCGATACGACACCCGCGGACTACGATGCCGCGATGAACCTCAACCTGCGTGCCGCGTATTTCTTGACGCGCGCGGTCGCGCGCGGGTTGATCGCGGCAAACCGGCCCGGCTCGCTGATCAACGTGTCGTCCCAAATGGGGCACGTCGGCGGCCCTGATCGCGCCGTCTATTGCGCCAACAAGCACGCGCTCGAAGGGATGACCAAGGCGATGGCCCTCGAATGGGGCCGCTACTGGATCCGTGTGAACACGCTGTGCCCGACCTTCATCCGCACCCCGCTCGCCGAACGAACGCTGGCCGATCCAGAGCGCAAGGCGTGGATCCTCTCGAAGATAAAGCTTGGCCGCATCGGCGAAGTCGAAGATGTCATGGGGCCGGTCGTTTTTCTCGCCTCGGACGCGTCGGCTCTCGTGACCGGCACGCATTTGCTTGTCGACGGCGGGTGGACGGCGGAATGAGCGGCGCCCGTAGTACCGAGAAGGTGACCAGCGCCGATGTGGCGCGGCTTGCCGGCGTTTCGCAGTCGGCGGTGTCGCGCGTCTTCACGCCCGGCGCGTCCGCTTCGCCGAGCACCGTCGCTAAGGTACGCGCCGCCGCCGAACGGCTCGGCTATCGTCCCAACGTGCTTGCCAGGGCGATGATCACGGGGCGAAGCCGCATCATCGGCCTCGTCGTCGCCTATCTCGAGAATCAGTTTTATCCGCTTGCGCTCGAGCGGCTGTCGAACGCGCTGCAGGATCGCGGCTACCACATCCTGATCTTCATGGCCGGCAACGCCACCGAGAACGTCGCGCGCGTCATGGACGAACTGATCGACTATCAAGTCGACGGGATCATCACGGCATCGGTCGCGATGACCAACGACCTTACGTCGCGCTGCCAGGCGGCCGGCATTCCGGTCGTGATGTTCAACCGCGGACAGGACGACCCGCGCCTCAACGAGGTGACGTCCGACAACCGCGCGGGCGGTAGACGGGTCGCCGAGTTCCTCGCCGCCGGCGGGCATCGCCGCATCGCGCATATCATGGGCTGGCAAGGATCGTCGACCGGACGCGACCGCGCCGAAGGCTTTCGCGAGGGTATGTCCGCCGCCGGTCTGACGCCCATCGCGATGATCGACGGCGAGTACTCGCGCGAGCGGGCCGCGCAGGTGGCGCGCGAGCTGTGCGAAGTCCCGCAGCGGCCCGACGCGATCTTCGTGGGCAACGATCATATGGCGTTCGGCGTGATGGATGAATTGGTCCATCGGCTGGGCCTCAGCGTGCCGGGCGACGTGTCGATCGTCGGCTACGACGACGTGCCGATGGCGGCTTGGCCGGTCTACGACCTGACGACGATTCGCCAACCGCTCGAGCGCATGGTTGCCGCAACGGTCGAGACATTGCTTGGCCAGATCGAAGGCGATCTGGAACCACGCCATTTCCGCATCGACGGCCCATTGGTCCTTCGCCGTTCGGCGCGCATTCCCAAGGGATACAAGCCATGAAACCGTTCTCGAACCGTTGGTCGCATCTTCCGGACTACATCGTGGACATCACGAAGGAGATTTGGGAGGAGCGGGGGATAGAGACTCTCGAGCGCTATTACGCCTCCGATATTCCGGTGCGCTCGCCGATGGGAGCGAGCCGCGGGAACAAAGCCGTTATCGCGGCGACGATGGCGACCTTGCACGAATTTCCCGACCGTCAGCTTCTCGCCGAAGATGTAATTTTTTCCGACGACGCCAAGCACGGTTTTTTATCGTCGCATCGGCTGATTTCCACCGCGACGCACGCCGCGGATGGCGCCTTCGGTCCGGCCACGGGCAAGCGCTTCGCGGTGCGGGTCATCGCCGACTGCGCGGCGCGCGACGACACGATCTACGACGAGTGGCTTGTGCGAGACTATGGCGGAATGGTCCGCCAGCTTGGCGGCGATCCGCAAACCTATGCCCGTATGCTGATCGAGCGGGAAGGCGGGCCGGAAAAAGCGGCGCGTCCTTTGTCTTCGGCCGACGAAGTGCCGCCCGTGTATTTCGGACGCGGCAATGTCAATGCATGGGGACAACGCTACGCCGACGATCTGGGGCGCATCATGGCCGCGGATTTCGCGCATATCCATAGGCGCTACGACCGTGCCGCGATCGGCGAGTATGCCGGGGCATGCCATGCGCTGGGCCGCGAGGCCATCACCGCGTTTTGGCTGGGGCTAAGGTCGGCGTTTCCGTCGGCGAAGTTCGCGATCCATCACCAGATCGGCATGGATGGCGGCATGCTGTCGCCACGCGCGGCGTTGCGCTGGTCGCTCGACGGAACGCATGACGGCTGGGGCGCGTTCGGTCGGCCGACCGGCGCGCGCGTCCATGTCATGGGGATGAGCCATGCCGAGTATGGGCCGTTCGGCCCTGACGGGGTCGGCTTGCGGCGGGAGTTCGCGCTTTACGACGAAGTCGCGATCTGGAAACAAATTCTGCTTCATACGGGTGCGCTATGACGCCGCAAGAGATGGAGGCGCGCATCGTCCGTTACGGCGATCTCGTGCCGTGCAAGACGGCGTTTATCGACGCGCACACGCCCGGCTCGGACCGTAAGGAGAATTTTACGATCATCGGCGCGGGTGTTTCGGAAAGCCCGGATCAGCACGTCCATATTCGCGAGACGCCGGGCTTCAATATCGGCGCCGCTGGCCAGCCACCCAAATGCCTGAACTCGCTGCACGCTCACCGCACCGCCGAGGTTTTCTTCGTCCTTAAAGGGCGTTGGCGATTTTTCTGGGGGCGCCACGGTACGGCGGGCGAGGTCGTCCTCGAGGAAGGCGATATCTTCAATGTTCCGACCGGCATTTTCCGCGGCTTCGAGAATGTCGGCACGGATTACGGAATGATCATGGCGATCCTCGGCGGCGACGATGCCGGCGGCGGCGTCATATGGGCGCCGCAAGTGATCGAGGCCGCGAAAGCGCATGGGCTTGTCCTGGGTGCAAATGGCCGGCTTTACGACACGAAAAAAGGCGAGCGCCTGCCCAACGGCGTGGTGCCGATGCCGGTGCTGACCGAGGACGAGCTCAAGGCCTATCCCGAACCGCGCACGTCCGACGTCGTTCCGGCGTGCGTGGCGCGCTATTGGGATTTGATGGCGTTGGCCGATCGCCAGCCCGCCAAAGTCATCGGTGCGCAAGGCCGTCTGCGCGATCGTCCCGGCTTCGAGGTGGATTTCCTAACGCGCGGTTCGATCCCGCCTGCGGCATACGCGATGGCGCGACACGAGATTCTGATGCCCATGCGGGGGTATTGGCGTCTCGCTTGGGACGGCGGTTCGACCGTCCTCAATCCCGGCGATACGGCTGCGATCCCGCCGGGCTTGTCCCACTCGCTTATACCCGCAATGTCGGGTGAGGCCTCGCTTTACCGTATCGTCGCAACCGCCGATCCTGCCGGCGCGACCGGCCGGCTTCTTTAGGAAAACGCCTATGACGTTGCTCGCCACCCATGTCGGTTCGCTGCCGCGCTCGCAAAAAGTCGTCGATTTTTTGTTCGCGCGCGAGCGCGGCGAAACCTATGACGTCGCCGCGTTCGATGCCGCTATGGCCGAGGCCGTAGCGGACCTCGTCCGGCGGCAGAAGGAAGCCGGCGTCGACATCGTATCGGACGGGGAGACATCCAAAATCTCCTACGCGACCTATGTGAAGGATCGCTATACCGGTTTCGGCGGCGACAGCCCGCGCAACGCGCCCGCCGATCTCAAGCTCTTTCCGGGTTTTCTTGATCGTCTCGCGAAATCCGGCGGCACGCCGAAATACACCCGGCCGCAATGTATCGGTCCGGTGCGCTCGAAAGGGCAGGGTGAGCTGGAGAAGGACATCGCCGCGCTGAAGGCGGCGATGGCGGCGCATGGCGTGCCGCGCGGATTCATGAACGCTGCGTCGCCGGGCGTCATCTCGCTGTTCCTCCAGAACGTCTATTATCCGACGCGCGAGGCCTATCTCGAGGCGCTTGCCGACGCGATGCGCGACGAATACCGCACCATCGTCGAAGCGGGGCTCGATCTGCAGATTGATTGTCCCGATCTCGCGCTATCGCGACATATGCTGTTCATGCATCTCTCGGACGCGGAGTTCCTGAAGATCGCGGCGACACATATGGCCGCACTCGAGCACGCGCTGGCGGGCCTGCCGCGCGAGCGGATCCGGTTGCATATTTGCTGGGGCAATTACGAGGGCCCGCATGTCTGCGACATCGACATGGACAAGGTCTTCGCGCTGCTGATGCGTGCACCGGCGCGCTATATCCTTTTCGAGACGGCCAATCCGCGCCATGGCCATGAGTGGACCGTTTTTCGCGATCGTGCGAAGGAAATCCCCGACGATAAGATCCTGGTGCCCGGCGCTGTCGATACGACGACCAATTTCGTCGAGCATCCGGAACTGATCCGTCAGCGTTTGGAGCGCTTTACCGGCATCGTGGGCCGCGATCGAGTTATCGCGGGCTCCGATTGCGGCTTCGGGACCTTCGCCGGTTTCGGATCGGTCGATCCGGAAATTGCCTGGGCCAAACTTGCGACCCTGAAAGAGGGCGCGCGACGGATCGGCTGAAGCCATCGCTACTGGCGTAGCAGAAGGTCTCAAGACGTCTCGATTCCATGGAAAGCGGCATTGAATTAGATAGATTTCATGCATTATGCGGGGCTGAGTGTCCCTCGATCTAACTTTTTTTGGCCAAAGCGCTGACTGCCCTATCACCTAGGCGGTTTGCTAGCCGCGCACGAAACGGTGGTTGGCTCAGTCTTCGTTCGATTGCGCGCGCGGGTTCTCCGCCGACAAGGGAACCGCAGTGGCCTAAGCGTCGGCGCTAGTGCAAATGAACGGCTTGCTTCGCGGCGATGCCGCTAGGGATGTCCCCGCCAGTCGAAAGCGAATAAGCGACCTAGACGATTCGTGGGGGCGTTCGCTTCGGTCAATTTTCCGTGCTTGACGATGATTGGATTCACTCATATTATGAGTGATAACAGTCAAAATAACTCAAAAGAGCAGGAATTGGGCGAGGAACGCGTAGATATTGAGCGATATCGATCGGCACCGCAGCGTCAGGCGCGACTGCTCGATCTGCTGCGCTCCAACCTGTTCACCGACATCCAGCTGCTGCGCGAACATCTGGGCGTGTCGATCGCGACGATCCGGCGCGATTTGAGCGAGCTTGAAAGTCGCGGCTTGCTGAAGCGCACGCATGGCGGTGCGACGGTCATCAATCAGGTGACGCGCGACGCCGCTGCTGCGGTGCGCGAAACGTCCTACGCCGCCGAGAAGCAGCGCATCGCCAAGGCGGCGGCCGAGTTGATCGTCGAAGGCGACGCGGTGGTGATCGATAGCGGCACGACCTCGCTCGCCGTCGCGCGCGAGCTTGCATCCAATCGCTCGCTGACCTTCGTCACCAACGGCACCGATGTGCTGGCAACTCTCGTTGCGGGCGGGGCGCGCAACGTCCATTTCATCGGCGGCGAGTATGTCGACATCAACCATTCGACCGGCGGATCGATGGCTTGCGACATGGTTCGCCGGTTCAACGTCGATAAGGCGATCCTCAGCGTGTCGTCGGTCGATCTCAATCGCTCGCTGCTATGCACGCTGCTGCCGCAAGTCGGGTCCGTGCAGCAGGCGATGATCGATATCGCCCAGACCGTGATCGTCGTCGCCGACAACTCCAAATTCGATCGCACGGCCTTGTGCGTCATCGCGCCGCTGTCGGAGGTCGACTACATCGTGACCGATACGGGCACGGTGCCGGCGGCCGAAGAATTGCCCGACGACATTAAGCGGAAATTCGTCTTCGCCTGACCGGCGCGGACATGAGGGGGAAACGTGGCGCGTATTCGCGTGCAAAATCTGGTGAAGGCGTGGGGCGATTTCCGCGCCGTCGACGATATCGATTTCGAAACGAACGACGGCGAGTTCGTGGCGCTGCTGGGCCCCAGCGGCTGCGGCAAGTCGACGACGCTGCGCTTGATCGCGGGGCTCGATCAAGCGACGTCGGGCCAGATCTTCATCGACGATCGCGATGTGACGCAGGTCGCAGCGGCCAAGCGCAATCTGGCGCTGGTATTCCAATCCTACGCGCTGTTCCCGCATCTGAGCGTCGCGGACAATATCACCTTCGGCCTATCGGTGCGCGGCGTGCCGCGCGCGGAACGCGAACGGCGTTTGGAAAAAACGGCTTCTTTGCTGGGCGTCACCGCGTTGCTGGGTCGCAAACCCAGTCAATTGTCGGGCGGCCAACAGCAACGCGTGGCGCTGGGCCGCGCGTTGATTTCCGAAGCGCCGGTTTGCCTGCTGGACGAGCCCTTGTCCAATCTCGACGCCAAGTTGCGCGCAGAGATGCGCAACGAGATCCGCACGCTGCAGCAGCGTTTGGGTATCACGATGGTGTTCGTGACGCACGATCAGACCGAAGCCATGAGCATGGCCGACCGCGTCATCCTGATGAAAAGCGGCAAGGTCGAGCAATGCGGCACGCCAGCCGAGCTCTACGAGAATCCGGCTTCGACCTTCGTTGCGGGCTTCATCGGCACGCCGCCGATGAATCTCGTCGCGGCGGCGCCCAAGGATGGGCGCTTGGCGGTGGCAGCCGCCGCGTCCAGCGATTTGGTTTTGGGCGTGCGGCCCGAACATATCGAATTCGCGGGCGAGGGCCAGGAAGCCGTCGTGGCGGGCAGCGAGTATTTCGGCGCCGACACCGTCGTTGCTTGCCGGATCGGCGAGCAGAAATTGATGGTCCGCGTTCCCGGCCGCCCTGGCCTCGGCACCGGTGCCCAAGTGCGCTTGGCTTGGGCCCCATCGAATGAACACGCGTTCGACGCACGCAGCGGCTTGCGCAAAAGCGCCTGATTTTTCACGACGCCAACGACAAAACCAACCCAAGGAGGAACCGATGACTTCGATCGCTTTGAAACGCAGGACGGCACTGCTAGGTGCCGCGATGCTGGGTGCGCTGGCCGCGATGCCGGCGTCGGCCAAGACGACGCTCGATTTCTACTATCCGATTCAGGTCGGCGGTCCGCTGACCAAGGTCGTCGACGGCTATATCGCCAAGTTCAAGGAAGCGAACCCGGATATCGAGGTCAACGCCGTCTATTCGGGCAACTACACCGACACGACGACCAAGGCGCTGACCGCAGCGAAAAGCGGCGCGCCGCCCGCCGTCGCCGTACTGCTCGCGACCGATATCTTCACGCTGATCGACGAAGACGTGGTCGAACCGGTCGGCGAATTCGTCAAGAACGACGCCGACAAGGCGTGGCTCGCCGGGTTCATGCCCGCTTATCTGAAAAGCGCGCAGGTCGGCGGCAAGTTGTGGTCGATCCCGTTCCAGCGCTCGACCGCCGTGCTCTACTACAACAAGGACGCCTTCGCGTCGGCCGGGCTCGATCCCAACAAACCGCCGAAGACCTGGGCGGAGATGGTCGCGATGGGCAAGGCCGTGACGCAGAAGGACGCGTCGGGCAAGGTCACGCGCTGGGGTGTCGGCATTCCCGGCAATATCGGTTCCTCGCAATGGCTGTTTGGCGCGCTAGTCGCGCAGAATGGCGGGCGCCTGATGAACGACGAAGGCACGGAAACGTATCTCACCGATCAGAAGGTCGTCGACGCGCTGCAGTTCTGGGTCGATCTCAGCACCAAGGAAGGCGTGCATCCGCCGGGCATTCAGGAATGGGGCACGACGCCGCAGGACTTCCTGGAACAGCGCATTGCGATGATTTGGACGACCACCGGCAACCTGACCAACATCGCGCGCAACGCGTCGTTCAAATTCGGTCTCGCGCCCTATCCGGGCAATCCCAAGCCCGCCTCGGTACTCGGCGGCGGCAATTTCTATATCTTCAAGAAAGCGCCGCAGGACCAGAAGGACGCCGCCTTCAAGCTCGTGAAGTTCCTGACGAGCGACGAGTTGCAAGCCGATTGGGCGATCCAGACCGGCTATGTGGCGCCGCGCGACGGCGCTTGGAACGTGCCCGTGCTGAAGGAATATACGGCGAAGATGCCGGACGCGCTGGTCGCCAAGAACCAGATCCCGGACTCGGTGCCCGAATTCTCGACCTATGAGAACGCGCGCACGACCAAGATCCTCAACGACGCGCTGTCGGCCGCGTTGACCGGCAGCAAGACGCCGCGTCAGGCCCTGTCGGAAGCGCAAACCGCGATCGACCGCATCCTGCGGCCGTATCGTCGCTAAGCCAAAGCTCGGCTGGGAATAGGGTGAACATGTCCATGACGGGCCATCGCACGATGCTCTACAGCGCTTTGCTGTTGCTGCCGGCGACGGTCCTGTTGTGGGTGTTCACCTACCAGCCGATCTTCACCACGATCCTCAACAGTTTCTACAGCACGCCGCGCGGCCGCCGGCCGTCGGTGTTCGTGGGGCTCGAGAATTACGAGACGATGATCGCCGATCCGATCTTCTGGAAGGCGATGACCAATAATCTGATCTACGCGCTGACGACGATTCCGTTTTCGATCGCGCTTGCTTTGGCGATGGCGTTGCTGGTCAGCGCCAATCTGCGCGGCAAGGGGCTGATGCGGATGGCGTTCTTTACGCCGACCGTGCTGCCGATGGTCGCGGTCGCCAATATCTGGCTGTTTTTCTACGCGCCCGATTACGGCTTGATCGACAAATTCCTCGGCCTGTTCGGCATGGGCGGCAACAATATCCTCGGTTCGGTCGAAACCGCCTTGCCCGCCGTGATTGCGATCACGGTGTGGAAGGAAGCCGGCTTCTTCATGATCTTCTATCTCGCCGGGTTGCAGCAAATTTCGCCCACGCTGATCGAAGCCTCGCGCCTCGAAGGGGCGGGGTTCTGGCAAACGCTGTGGCGCGTGCAGATCCCGCTGTTGATGCCGACCACGCTTTTCATTTCGATCAACGCGGTGATCGGCGCGTTCCGCTTGGTCGATCATGTCGTGGCGATGACCAAAGGCGGGCCCGACAATGCGACGACGCTGCTGCTGTTCTATATCTATCAAAACGGCTTCGCGTTCTGGGACACGGCCTATGCCGCCGCGTTGACGGTCGTGCTGCTGGCGATCCTCGCCGCGATCGCGCTGTTTCAATTCGGCTATGCCGATAAGCGGGTGCACTACCGATGATCGAAACCCGTACTTCGCCCGCCGAGTTGATCGTCGCGTTCGGCGGTTGGGTCTTGGCGCTGCTTTGGGTGTCGCCATTGCTTTACGCGTTCTGGACCGCGTTCCATCCGGCGGCATATGCGGTGCGCTTCGACTTGTTGGCGCCCTGGACGCTGGAGAATTTCGCGCGCGTTTGGAACGCGGCCCCGTTTCCGCGCTACTTCCTCAATACGTTCCTGCTGGTGACGCTGATCTTGTGCTGTCAGTTCGTGATCTGCACGCTGGCCGCCTATGCCTTCGTCTGCTTCCCGTTCAAGGGATCGGACGTGCTGTTCATGTTCGTTCTGCTGCAATTGATGATCATGCCGGAGGCGCTGCTGGTCGAGAATTATAAGACCGTCGCTCAGCTGGGTCTGCTCGACACGGTGTTGGCGATGGGCTTGCCCTATCTCGCTTCCGCCTTCGGGATATTCCTATTCCGGCAAACTTTCAAAAGCATCCCGAAGGAGCTGGAAGAGGCCGCGCGCTTGGAAGGGGCGAATATGTTCCAAGTGCTGCTGCGCGTTTTCGTGCCAGTGGCCAAGCCGATCTATATCGCCTACGGCCTCGTCACCGTCAGTTATCACTGGAACAACTTCCTGTGGCCGCTGGTGGTGACGAACTCGGTTGATACGCGTCCCATCACCGTGGGCTTGCAGATCTTCGCGACGATCGAACAGGGCGTGGATTGGAGCCTGATCACCGCGGCGACAATCCTGTCTGTTTCGCCGCTGCTCGTCGCCTTCCTGCTGTTCCAGCGTCAATTCGTGCAAAGCTTCATGCGCGCCGGTATCCGATAATCCCATGTACGAAGCTCTTGAACCGATCATGTGCGAGGCGGGCGCGTTGGCCGCCGAGTATTTCGATCGCCTTTCGGCATTGACGGTCGAATCCAAAGGCCATCTCGATCTGGTGTCGGAAGCCGATCGCGCGGTCGAAAAACTGATCGGCGAGCGACTGCGCGCGGCCTTTCCCGGCGACGGGATTTTCGGCGAGGAGGGCGTGGCCGAGCCGTCGCGAACGGGGCGCGCCTGGATCGTCGATCCGATCGACGGCACGTTCAATTTTCTGCGGGGCAGCGATCATTGGGCGGTGTCGATCGGCTTGCGCGACGGCACGCGTCCAAGTTTCGGCGTGGTTTACGTTCCCAAGCGCGATCAATTGATGATCGGCGGGCCGGGGCAGGGTGTGCGCTTGAATGGCAAGGCGCTGGCCAAGCGCATCGGTCTCGACCGATCGAAGGCGGCGTGCAGTATCGGCTTTCATCCGTCGATCCCGACGGAGGAGCAGACCGAAACGCTGCGCTTCATTATTGATGATGCGCGAATGACTTTTCGTAACACAGGCTCCGCCGTCACCGGTTTGATCGACGTGGCGACCGGTGCCGTCGACGGTTATCTCGGCCTCGGCATCTCGACCTGGGATTTGATGGCGATGGTGCCGATCCTGGCCGAACTCGGCGCCGATACGACGCTCGATTGGAACGCGATCGCGCTCGACGACAAGCTGCGCTTCGTCTGCGGTACGCCGGAATTTCTTGAGATTTTCGCGCCGCTGGCGCGCCGGTGGTAACTCGGAGTTTGTGAAGGTTGAAGGTGGCGCGCAGGTTCGCGACAGGCGATGCCGTATTTTCCTCAAATTGCCTCAATACACCCCGATAATGTGGAAAGTAACATTGGTATAGAACGATCTTAGACCGTCTGGGGGACTGGGTTCGCGGCAATGCCGCTCAGGGTTCGAATCCCGCCGCGCCGACCATTACTCGAGAGAGACGAAGAAGCCCGCCCTGGGAAACCAGCGGCGGGCTTCGGTGTTTTGGCTTGGTTGGCGTTTGCAAGACGCGCCTATTTCAGATGTAGGAGTATGCAAACGGGGGGGGCGATTTTCCGGAGCGCGTTTCAATCCTGACAGGGCTGACTATGACGTCGCACATGCCTGCTGACGTCTCGGCGCATCGTTCGACCGCTGCGACTGAGTCCAATCAATGAATACGAAGCATCGCGGCAACGAGGTGGTCGCGCAAGGCTGACTTGGGCATGCGATCGGTCATGGGGCGTTGCGGCGACCGCGTCTAAGCGCGTGTGCTGAAGGGCGCCTTCGATAGGCGTCCCCAGATCACGAAAACACAAAGTGCCGCATAGATGAGGTTGAACGGCAGCGCAGGATACTCACCCCGGAAGAAGTGGAAGGGAATAGCAAGCGCCTGGATCGCGAGCAGGCCGATGGCGGCCCAGATCGTCACTCTCGGGCGAATACCCGTCAGGCCCGGCAAAATCAGCCCGATGACGCCGAGAAACTCCATCAGCCCGATGAAACGAACGAGGACGAGCGGCGCTTCCGCTGTCCATACGGCCCCCATGGCAGCGAGCGCGTCTATTGACATAACGCCATGCATCCATGCGGCCATTGCATAAAGTGCAGCGAGCAGAATCTGCGCAAACCACAGGCCGACATTCCAGCGGCCCGAGGGTGTCGCCGCCGCAATATTGATATCCGTCATATCTCACTCCGTTTTGAGTCTCGCCGCGCGGCACGCGCACGCAGCGGCAGGGATAGGCGCCATGATTTATTGATTTCTGATTTGTTGATCATCAGCTAAATTGTTGATGATTAATTTCTTATTTGGAAATGTTCATGGACACGCTTACCGGACTTCGGGTCTTCGTTGCCGTCGCCGATTTGCGCAGCTTCGTGGCGGCGTCTTCTCGGCTGGGAATTTCGCCGGCGATGGCCAGCAAACATGTTCGCCACATCGAAGGACGCGTTGGCGGACGGCTGCTCAATCGCAATAGTCGGAGCGTCAGCTTGACCGAAGCGGGGGCACAGTATCTTGCGCGTGTCCGTGCGCTTCTCGATGGGCTGGCGGAGGCTGAAGCGAACGTCACCCGTATGGCCTCGAACCCGCAAGGACTGCTGCGAGTTAGCTTGCCGATCTGGATGGCGAATCCCGATTTCGCGCGATTGGTCGCGGCATTCCGGTCGAAGTATCCGCAGGTCGTGCTGGAACTCGATCTTAGCGGTCGTCAGGTCAGCTTGGCCGAGGAGGGATTCGATCTTGCGCTGCGGGTCAGCGCGTCGCTCGATGAAGGACTGATCGCGCGCCGGCTGATCGACGTGTCGTTCAATCTCGTTGCAGCGCCGTCGCTCTTGGCGAAGTTCGGGCGGCCCAAGAAGCTGTCGGATATCGCGGGCGCGCCGTTTCTCGCCTACACGCCTGTCGCGGCCAATGGCCGCGTCCGTATCGGCGGCGGCGCGAACAAGACGGAACTTCGCTTTACGCCGGTCCTGCTAAGCGCCAATGAAACGCTGCTGCTGCATGCCGCCCGCGAGGGATTGGGCTTCGCGTTCATGCCGCACCTCGTTCTTGGCGACGACATCGCGGCGGGCACTCTCGAGAGAGTGCTTCCCAAAGACATCGGTGCAAGCGTGCCGCTTTTCGCCGTATATCCGAAGCGCGAGTATCTTCCGGCAAAAGTTCGGTGTTTCCTCGATTTTCTAGCCGGATCCGACGGCATCGTCCGGCCGTCGCCGCGCGGAAAGCAAAGAGCGTGACCGCGCGTAAACGAGATGAGGCGCATTGCCGTGGAGCCGACGATCAACGGATATCATGCATCGCGGCAACGAGGTGGTCGCGCAGGGCGGAATCTTCGGTGAGGCCGATCGCTTTCTTATAGGCCGCCACCGCTTCCTCGCGGGCACCGGCTTCGGCCAGCAAGCGCGCGCGGGCCACCCAAAAGGGCTGATACGTCGCTGTCGTTTCGCTGTCCGCATACGCGAGCAAGTCGAGGCCCGCTTGGGCGTTCACGACCTTTGCGCGGACCACCGCGTGCCCGACGAGCGCGCCCAAGCTTGGCGCGATGCCGACAAGCCGATCGTAGAGCGCGTCGAGCGCCACCCATTCGACCCGGCCGGATTTTGCGCGACCGGCATGGACGGACTGGATCGCCGCTTCGAGTTGATAGCGTCCGAGTCGGCCTTGGCGTGCGGCTGCGGTCAGGCACGCCTCGGCTTCGCCGATCATCGAATGATCCCATAGCGCCGTGTCTTGCCGGTCGAGCGGCACGAATGCGCCGGCGGCGTCGCGCCGTGCCGCGCGCCTTGCTTCGCAGTGAAGCATCAGGGCGAGGAGCCCGCGGGCTTCCGGCTCGTCGGGAAGCGACCCGACGAGAACCCGTGTCAGCCAGACCGCTTCGGTGGCGAGACCTCGGCGATCCGGATCCGTGCCGATCGCGTCTTCCCAGCCGCAAGTATAGGCCGCGTATATCGCAGCAAGAACCTCTTCCAGTCGCTTGGGGAGTTCGTCCATCTCGGGAATTGTGAACGCGATCCCGGCGTCGCGGATTTTTGTTTTCGCGCGGACCAATCGCTGCCCCATCGCCGCCGGCGAAACCAGAAAGGCCGATGCGATGCGCGCGGCATCTAGCCCCAGCACTGTTTGCAGCATCAACGGAGTCCGGGCGCTTTGCTCTATCGCCGGATGCGCGCAGACGAACAGCAGTTTGAGGCGCTCGTCCGGAATCGCCGGCGCCGCCGAGATATCTTGTGCTTCTTCGGGTGCGAGGACGGCGAGATCGGGCGCGGCGGCGGCGCGTACGTTCTCGTGCCGCCAAACATGAGCGAGGTTGCGTCGTGCCGCCGTCAGAAGCCAAGCCTCCGGCCGGTCGGGCACACCGCGCAGCGGCCATGTTTCCAAGGCAGCCCGGAACGCATCGGCCAGAGCGTCTTCGCAGGCGGCGATGTTCCGCGCGCGCGCCGCGAGATACGCAAGGATGCGGCCGTAGGAATCGCGCGCCGCGGCCTCGGCGGCGCGGCGCGCGATCTGCGTATCGGATTCCCGTTCCGTCACGACATCGGCGGCAGGACGGGACGCACCTCCACCGAGGCCGCCGCTGCCGCCGGGCTGCGCGCCGCCCAGCCGAGTGCGGCGTCCAGATCGGGAAGGTCCAACACGAAGAAGCCGGCGAGCTGCTCCTTCGTATCAGCAAAAGGCCCGTCTTGGACGATACGCTCGCCCTTGCGCACACGGACGGTAGTCGCGGTGGTGGGCGGTTGCAGACCGGCACCGCTGACGACCTTACCCGTCTCGTAAAGCGCCTTGATATAGGCCCCCCACGCCCCCCAATAGGCTTGGGATTTCGCGGGGTCGGTGCGCTCCTTGAACTGCTCGTCCGTTTCGTAGAAGGCGATCATGTAGTGCATGGCGGGTTCCTTCGGAAAGCGAATGGATGCGGCCCAACGCCGTTTCCGTAACGATGAGCCGCGAGCGCCTGCGATTTCGACATTTGGATCGAAAAAATCGCCGGTTCGGCTTCACCGCGATGCCAATTGCGGCGCCGTCAGGATGAATGCATCGACCCGCAGGCCGGTCGGCAGGGCGATCTCGGCGGGGTCCAGTGCCACAAGGGTCTCGAGGATTTTCGTATCGTTCCGCTCGGTCGGATCATCGGTGCGCAATGTCTTGCGGCCGAGACGCTGGCCGACGCGAACGACCGTCCCGTGGAATCGGCGTCCCGGCCAGGCATCCGCCGTCACGAAGGCCCGCTGACCGACCGTGATACGGCCGACATCGGTTTCGTCGACATCGACGCGCACCCGGAGCTCGGAGATATCGCCGATTTTGACGATCGGCGTCGGCGGCTGGTCCGAGACGCCTTCGCCCGACCGCTTGAAGCGATGCAGGACCAAGCCCGCGATCGGGCTGCGCACGCGTGTCTTTTCGAGAAAGGCTTCGGCCTCGGCGAGTTGCCCGCGCGCTTGATCGAGAAGGGCGCGCACCACGGCGACATCCTCGCTGCGGCTGCCCGCGTCGAGCAGATCGGCGCGCTCGCGCCGCGCGCGCAAGCGGGCCTCGGCCGCGGCGACATCGGAGCGCGTTTTGTCGAGCGCTTCGCGGGAAACATGACCCTGGGCGGCGAGCGGCTCGCGCCGCGCGAGATCGATCCGGGCTTGATCGAGCGCGGCTTGCGCCTCGCGGACCATCGCGGCCGCTTCTCGGCGTTCTTGCGCGCGGTTCCCGGCCAAGGCGCGCGCGAGTTCGGCCTCGCGCACAGCGACCAATCCCCGCATCGCCATCACGCGCGCGCGGTATTCGCCGTCGACGATCTCGGCCAGGATCTGGCCTTCTTCGACCTTGTCGCCTTCGTCGACCAGAACAGCGGCAAGCCGGCCGCGCAATTCCGCCGCGATGTCGCGCTCCTCGCCCACCGGTTCGACGCGCCCCGGCGCGGCGATCGCCCCCGCCGGAAGGGCGGCGCGGAAAGTCTGCGGGGCAGGGGGCGTCTGCGCCGACGGACCGCCGATCATCGGCAGCGTCGCCGCACCGGCACCGATCGCGAGGACGGCAAGAGCGAGGAGGAGTTTCCGGTTCATGTCAGGCCTCGGCTGGAAGGGGATGTTCGGCGGCTTCGCGAATGCGTCCGTCTTCGATATGAACGATGCGGTCGGCGGCTTCGACGATGCGCGGGTCGTGCGTGACGAGCACGACCGCCCGGCCTTGCGCTTTGGCGAGGTCGTGCAGCAGATCGACGACGCGCTTGCCCGATGCGCTGTCGAGGGCGGCCGTCGGCTCGTCGGCGAGAATCGCGTCGGGCTCGCCCGCCAGCGCGCGCGCGATCGCGACGCGCTGCTTCTGGCCGCCCGACAGTTGCGACGGGAAATGCGCCGCGCGATCGCCGAGGCCGACGCGGTCGAGCGCTTCGTGGGCCGCCGCGCGGCGCCGCGCGGCGGGCACGCCTTTGAGATCGAGGGCGATCGCGACGTTCTCGGCCGCCGTCAACGCGGGGAAAAGATTGTAGTGCTGGAAGACGAAACCGAAATGGCGCAAGCGCCGGCGGCCGAGGTCTTCCTGCGTCAGCCCGTCGATCCGTTCGCCGGCGAGGCGCACGGTGCCGGCGGTCGGCGACAGCAGCGCGCCCGCGACCTGCAGCAGCGTCGTCTTGCCCGAGCCCGACGGGCCCATCAGCATCAGAATTTCGCCCTTGCGCACCTCCAGCGAAACGCCTTTGAGCGCTTCGACTGAGGCTTCGCCTGTGCCGTAGACGACGCGCGCTTGCGCGACTTCGACAAGCGCGGTCATTTGAACACCGACACGGGATCGATCGCCATGACGCGCCGGATGGAGATCACCGCCGCCGCCGCGCACATCGCGAAGGTGGCCAAGCCCAGCCCCACCGCGAGTTGCCAGGGCAAGAGGATGGCGGCCGATCCGTCGCGTGCGCCATGAACGATGAATGCGGCGATGGAAATGCCGGCGCCGAATCCGAAGACCGCCGCGATCGCCGCTTGTCGCAGAATGACGCCATAGAGATAGCTTCCCGGCGCCCCCATGGCGCGCAATGTCGCGTATTCCGGCAGACGATCCATCGTCGTCGCGTAAAGCGTTTGCGCGGTCACGACCATGCCGACGATAAGGCCGAGCGCCGACGCGATGACCAGCGAGAATCCCGCCCCCGTCGTCACCAGCCAATACATCGACGACCGCGTCGAGAATTCGGCTTTGGTATAGACGTCGATGTCGGGCAGCAGCGCGCGTATGCGCGCGGCTACGGCCTGCGGATCGGCGTCGCGGGCGGTTTCGATCAAAACATAGTTGAGCCGGTCTTCCGCGTAGCCCGTCAAGTATCGCGCCGTCTTGATATCGGCGAACAGATGCGGGCTTTGGGTGAAGGTGCGGATCCCGTCGGTGAAGCCGACGACCCGGGCGCGTCGGCCATTGACCTCGATCGTTTGGCCGATGCGCTCGACGCCGAGCTTCTTTTTGTAGAGCCGATCCATCACGACCGCGTCGGGCAGTGCCAGATCGGCGATATCGCCCTCGGCGAGCGCCCAAGGGCCGCCGCGCCCGGTGGCGAGATCGAAGCCCACGACCGCGACGCTTTCGGCACCGCCATCCGGCCGCTTCATCTGGGCGAAGACATGCATGAACGGATCGGCGGCGGCGACGCCATCGACGCCGAGGACTTGGAACCGGCGCCGTTCGGGAATATTCGCCGGCAGATCGATTGAGCGCACGCCGCGGCCGACGAGCCAGAGGTCGGCGTCCGTTTTGTCCACAATCTTCGAAATCGTCGTCACGAAGCCGGTGAGCAATCCCGTTTGGACGGCCATCAGCGTGACCGAGAAGACGATCCCGATCAGGGTCACAAAGAACCGCACCTTGTCGTGCGCGAGATTGCGCCACGCCAGAAGGTCGCGAAGGCCGGGGGAGAGCGACATGATGATCCTTGCCATCAGATAATAACGATGTTCACTTAACAACGTTATTATAGTTCGTCAAGACGGCTCGCCAAGCCCGGCCTTAAGGTGCTAAGTCCCGATCATGTCCCGGCCGCCCGCAAAGAAAAGAACCCGCGCCGTGCGCTTGCCTGCGGCGGCGCGGCGGCAAGCGATCCTCGATGCGGCCAAGGACATCTTCCTGAAGGAAGGCTATGCGCGCACGACGATGCGTCGTATCGCGACGCAGCTCGGGATTACGCCGACGACGCTCTATCTGCATTTCGCGGACAAAGAGACGCTGATGCACGCCATCTGCCAGGACGCCATGCGCGTCTTGGCCGAGGGTTTCGCGCGTGTGGGCCGCGAAGCCAAAAATCCGGCCGATGCGTTCGAGCGATTCTTCGACGTCTACATGCAATTCGGCTTCGCGCATCCGCGCGAGTACCGTTTGCTGTTTATGAGCGAAGCGCCTGCTTTTGTTCCGGGGCATCGCAATCGCCCCGATAAGGCGCGCGATCCGGCCGATCAGGGCCAGCAAGCTTTCGGCGCGCTCGAGGTTCTTGTGAAGCGGCTGATGGACGAGGGGATATTCCGCAAAGGCGATCCGGCCGCGACGGCAGAGGCGATCTGGGCGAGCGTCCACGGGCTTGTCTCGCTGCTCATCACATATCCCGACTTTGCGTGGTCGGAGCGTTCGAAGCTGTTCGAGGCGATGCGCGGCATGATGCGCAACGGGTTTCTCGCGAAGTAAGACCGCATCGGTTCCGATCCGATCAACGGGATCGTCGCAAGTGCTCCGATCCGTGTTGAACCAGGAATCCCCTTCGAAGTGCATTCAGAATGAACGGTGAAACTCGGGCGTAGATATTTTCGAGATTGGAGTTGGCGTCGCCCCGTCGACCACCATTGGTTTCACTTGATCAGGCGGCCGCTGCACGTGTCGTAAATCCGCAGCGTGTCCACTGGCGCGGTAAACCGCACGGTCTGGCCCGGCGTGAACGAAATGCTCGACGGGGCGCGGGCGATCGCCTGGCCGTCGGCCAAATCGAGCATCACGTAGGTCTCGGAACCTTGCGGCTCGCTGACGCGGACTTTACCGGTGAGCAGCATCGCACCCACCGGGGCTTCACCGTCGACGATCTGCAATTCCTGCGGGCGGATGCCGATGGCAACCTTCTGGCTGGCGGCTATGGCGTGCGGCAGCTTCAAACTCGCCGGAACGGCGACGGCGTCTTTGTTGGCGCCAAAATCCAAGCCGCCGCCGGCGACCGTCGCGTCGATCAAGTTCATCTCCGGCGTGCCGATGAAGCGCGCGGTGAACATATCGGCAGGATTGTTGTAGAGCTCCATCGGCGCGCCGACCTGCAGGATATGGCCGTCGCGCATGACGACGATCCTGTCGGCGAGCGACATCGCTTCGACTTGGTCGTGCGTCACGAATACGACCGTGCGGCCCAAACGCTGGTGGAGCTGCTTGATCTCCAAGCGCATCTGACCGCGCAGCCGCGCGTCGAGATTTGACAATGGTTCGTCGAACAGGAAGGCGACGGGATCGCGCACCATCGCGCGGCCGATGGCCACACGCTGGCGTTGGCCGCCGGACAAGGCCGCCGGACGGCGTTCGAGATAGGGTTCAAGGCCGAGCACGCGCGCCGTTTCCATAATGCGCGCTTGCTTCTCCGCCTTCGACATCTTGGCGGTGTAAAGGCCGAAGCCGATATTCTGCGCGACGGTCAGATGCGGATAGATCGCGTAGTTCTGAAAGACCATCGCGATATTGCGCTGCTTGGGCTCCAAATCGTTGACGACATGGCCGCCGATGCGCAGCGTGCCGCCGGAGATCTCCTCCAGCCCGGCGATCATGCGCAACGTCGTCGATTTGCCGCAGCCCGACGGGCCGACCAGCACGACGAACTCGCCGTCGTCGATCGTCAGGTCGATGCCGTGGACGACGCCGACCTTGCCGTAGTTTTTGACGATCTTCTCGAGTTCAATCCGCGCCATTCGACATCTCCGCGATCTCCGCCATGCGGCGTTCGAGCTCGGCTTGCGCGGCTTTCTCGCGCGCGGCGTGGGCGGCGGCGCGGGATTCGAAACCGGCCAGCGCCGTGCGATAATCGGCGATCGCCGCATCCATTGCGGCAGGAGCGGGGCCGCCGAAGCGGTCGCGGACGGCGACGAAATTCTCCGGCGAGACCGTACGCTGGAATTCGTCCTTGCCCGCGCGCGGGGCACGGCCGGTGTGTTCGCGGAACGCGGCGGCGAAGACCTCGTAACCGTCGCGCTTAAGGTCGCCCGCCCGCGCGACCACGGCGCGCGATACGTCGGCCGCGATCTCGTGGCCCTGGCGGAACGAGAGATTCTCGGTCCGCACGAGCCAGTCGGCGAGTTCGGTGATCGTGGCACAGGAGCGGTTCAGGATATCGGCGACGCGCTCGGGATCGATCCGGCCCGCACCGATGGTCGCCGTCAGCAGTTCGAGGACGCGGTGGGCCACTTCGAACGCCTGGTAGCCCATCTCGTGGGTTTCGGCTTCGCTGTCGGTCATATCGGTGAAGGGCGTGTTGTGCATCACGTCGACGACCGCGCGCGCGCGGCCCACGGCTTGACCGGAAAGATGGCGCAGATGTTCGAACGGCACCGGATTGCGCTTCTGCGGCATGATCGACGAGATTTGCACGAAGGCGTTGGGCAGATAGAGCTGCCCGACCTCGAAGCTCGACCAGAATTGGAAATCCTGAACGGGGCGGCCGAGATGCAGGAACATCAGCCCCAGCGCGCTATAGACCGACGTCAGGTAATCCGTCGCGGCGATGCAGG
The DNA here is from genome assembly GCA_014444615.1 of Tagaea sp. CACIAM 22H2. Lineage (GTDB taxonomy): Bacteria > Pseudomonadota > Alphaproteobacteria > CACIAM-22H2 > CACIAM-22H2 > Tagaea. The sequence continues at coordinate 152,827 of PVXE01000001.1, forward strand.
AATAGGAATTGCGCAAGGGGGCGGCGAAGCCGAGCAGGGCGGCGACGCGGTGCCGGTCGATTGGGAACCCCGACGTGGTGATCGCGGCGGCCCCTAGCGGGCATAGATCGACGATTCCGCGCGCGGCTTCCAGGCGTTCCATGTCGCGGATCAGCACTTCGATGATCGCAGACAGGTAATGCCCGTGCGTCGTGGGCTGGGCCGGCTGGCCATGCGTATAGGCGACGATGACGATGTCGCGATCGCGATGCGCCGCCTCGATCAGCGTGGCGAGCAACGAACGCGACGCGGCGAGCAGCGCATCGATGCGCGGTTTCAGCGCGAGTTTCAGGAAGGTGTGGTCGATATCGTTGCGCGAACGCGCGGTGTGCAAGCGCCCGCCGATATCGGCCCCTGCGCGCGCTTTGAGTTCGCGCTCCATATAGAAAAAGTAGTCTTCGACGTCGCCGCCGTAGTTGAGGCGCGCAGGCTCGATCTCGCGCGCCATCGCCTGCAGCGCGCGCGCGATCGTCTTGCCTTGCCGCTTGTCGAGGATGCCGGTCTCGACCAGCATCACCAGATGCGCGCGATCGATGCGGGCGAGGGCGTCGGCATGATGGCTTTTGGCGCCGTCGAACAGCGGCTTGAGGACGGTCTTACGGTAGACGGGATCCGGGAAGACAGATTTGTCGTTCGCTTGCAGCATACCCATAGTTCAGCCCTTTACGCCCGCGAGCATCACGCCGCGCACGATGTAGCGTTGGAAGAAAAGGAAGATGAGAAGCGTGGGCACGGTCGCGAGGGCCGCACCCGTCATGATCATTTCCCACTGGATCGATTGTTCGACGGCGAAGCTCGAAAGCCCGACCGGCAGCGTGTAGAGCGTCTGATCCGTCGTGACGATCAGCGGCCAGAAGAACGCGGTCCAATTGCCCAGGAAGGTGAAGATCGCCAGTGCCGAGAGGGCGGGTGTGACGAGCGGCAAAGCGACTTTCCACCAGATCGTGAATTCGTTGAGGCCGTCGATGCGCGCGGCTTCGAGGAAGTCGTTAGGCACGGTCTCGAAGAACTGTTTCAGCAGGAACACGCCGAACGCCGTGATCAGCCCCGGGAACATGATGCCCCAATAGGTGTCGAGCCAGCCGAACTGGCTGGACATCAGATACCAGGGGATCACGAGCATTTCGGTCGGGATCATCAGCGTCGACAGGATCGCGATGAAGACGACCTGGCGGCCGCGGAATTGGAACTTCGCCAGCGTGTAGGCGACGAGGCTGTCGAAGAACAGGCACGACAGCGTCACCACCGTCGCAACGAAGATCGAGTTGAAGAACCAGCGCGCGAAGCGGCCGTCGGCGAGCACTTGGATGTAGTTGGCGAGAGTTGGCGTTTGCGGGATTAGGCGCAGATCGTAGACGTCGCTCGCCGTTTTGAGCGACGTCGAGAACATGAACAGCAGCGGCGTCATCATCACCACGCCGCCCAGGAACAGGATCGTCCAGGCGACGATGCGGCCGGGCCGTGCCGCGAATGGGCGGCGCGGCGATGGGGGCGCGGCTTGGGCGGTGCCGTTCATCTCAACGGTTCCTTAGAATCCAAAGCTGGGCCATCGAGATCGTGAACAGGATGACGAACAGCACGACCGTCTGCGCCGCCGCATATCCCATTTGGTAAGACCCGAACGCGGTTTGATAGATCATCAGCACCAGCGGCTTGGTCGAGTTGAGCGGCCCGCCGGGATCGTTGCTGGTCATGTTGTAGACTTGGTCGAAAATCCGCAGGAAACCGATCGAGGAGAACACGACCAGGAACACCGTCGTCGGCTTCAGCAGCGGAATGGTGATACGCGTGAGGATGGCGCCTTCGCCCAGCCCGTCGACGCGCGCGGCTTCGTAATAGCTCGTCGGGATCGCGCGCAAACCGGCCAGGAAGATGATGATCTGGAAGCCCAGATGCGCCCAGATCGACGTCGTCATGATCGCGGGCAACGCCTGCTCGATTGACCGCAGGAAGGGCTGCGCGGGAATCCCGAATATGCTCAGCGTGCTGTTGATCACGCCGATCGGCGGCGGTTGGTAGAACCAGCGCCAGACCCAGGCCATCGCGGCGGCGGTCGTAAGATAGGGCAGGAAATAGAGCGCGCGGATGAAGCCGTGCAGGAACACGACGCGATCGAGGTAGTAGGCGATCGCGAAAGACAGCACGATCGAGATCGGCGTGCCGAGGATGAGATAGGCGAACGTGTTGCGGAAGACCTGCCAGAACACCGGATCGGCGAACAGGCGGTGGTAATTTTCGAGCCCGATGAATTTCGCCGGATTCAGCAGGTCCCAATCGGTGATCGACAGGAAGAACGCGTCGATCGTGGGATAGAAGCGCACGACCGCGAAGAAGACGAGAGGCAGCGCCAGGAACGTCCAGGCCCACACGACTTGCCGGGACGAGAGGGACAGGCGCCCCCAAAGGCGTCCGAAGACGCCGCTCGATCCGGTGATGTTCGTGTGGGCCATGGCTCGTTTCCGCCGGAACGCCGCGTTACTTGGCTTTCGCCTTGTCGAGCACCGCCTGCTCGCGTTCGGCGGCGACCTTTAGCGCGTCGGCGATCGGCGTATCCTTCAGCAGCACGGTGTTGATCAGGTCGATCGAGACTTGGCGCTGGGCGAGTTCGTCGGTCATCGGCGGGGTGGAGGAATAATCCAACGCGCGGATGAACGGCCCGTAGACCGGGTCGTTGACGTTCGCGTCGGTCAATGCCACCGCACGGCGCGCGGGCAACTCGCCGACCTTCTCGAGCCAGATATTCATCGCCTTGGGCGACGAGACGAAGGCGAGGAACTTCTCCGCCGCCGCAAGCTTCTCGCCCGTGGCGCCCGCACTGATCGCGTTGGCGAAGTAGCTGCCGAAATTCGCCTTGTTGCCGTTCACCGTGGGCAGTTCGACCACGCCCCAGGTGAAGTTCTTGATCGTTTTGTACGACGCGATGCGGAACGTGCCGTCGACCACCATGCCGGCAAGACCAGCACGGAACGCCGCTTGGCCTTCGTCCATGAAGCCTTCGCGGCCGATTTTGTGGACCTTCTGCAGATCGACGTAGAATTGCAGCGCCTTGCGGCCGGCCTCGGTGTTGTAGGCGACCTTGGCGCCGTCGGGTGAATAGGACTCGCCGCCATATTGGCGCACGAGGATCTCGCGCCACCAATTATGGTCCTGGCGTGCGATATCGAGCGCCATGCCGACCTGGGTGAAGTTGCCGGCGTTGTCGAGCTTCGTCATCGCCTTTCCGGCGGCGACGAGTTCCTCGATCGTGCGCGGCGGCTTCTCGGGGTCCAGCCCGGCCTTGGCGAACATATCCTTGTTGTAGAACAGGGCCATCGAGCGCACGGCCGTCGGCAGGCCAAAATACTTGCCATCCCGTTTCATCGCCGAGACGATCGGGAAGAACTCTTTTTCGATTTCCTCGGCTTTGAACGCGGTGGGCGATAGCGGCTGCACGAGGCGGCCGGAAATGAACGTGTCGAGCCAGCCGTAGAAGAGTTGCATCACTTCGGGGCTGCGGCCGGCGGCGCGTGCCGCGATCAGGCGCGTCTGATAATCGGCGTAAGGGAAGGTGACCTGTTTGACGGTGATGCCGGGATTCTCGGCCTCGAAGGTCTTAATGACTTCGGTCATCGCTTGGACACGCGTATCGAAAACGTATTGCCAGTACTGAATTTCGACCGCCGCGGCCGGGTTATGGCCGCCCAGAAGCGCGCCGGCCGCCGTCGCCGAGACGGCGAGGGCGCGGACAAGATTCCGGAAACTCGGCAAGAAGGTCATGGGGCATCCTCCTGTGTGGCTACGCCTCTGCGAGCGTTTCGGTAAAAGTTACGCAAGCGCTTGCATAAAATGACTCGGACCGGTTGTCAATCGCGCGCCGGATGTATTAATCTCCGTGCCGCTTAATTAACAAAGTTCCGAATTACCGAAATTCGATCGGCGAATGCGTCGTCCGACGATAGGGGGCGGAAAACGCTGTGTCAGGCAAGCGCTTGCGCAAATCGGCGACTGATCTCAAATCCTTGGCGGCGCAGCTGGGCGTATCCCAATCCACCGTCAGCCGGGCGCTGCACGGCCATCCGGCGATCCCCGAGACGACGCGCCGGCGTGTGCAATCGGCCGCCGATGCCGCCGGCTATCGACCGAATGCCCGTGCGCGCAGCCTGGCGATCGGCAAGGCGGAGGCGATCGGCCTCGTCTTTCCGCTCGAACGGCTGCAGCTGCCGGAGACGAACTTCGTCGACGTGCTGGCCGGAATCTCGACGGTTGTCACCGAGCGCAACTATTCGCTGTTGTTATCGCCATTCATGGACGACGAGACGGCGGTGCTGCGCAAACTCGCCTCCTCGAAGGCCGTCGACGGCGTAATCATCACGCGGCCGTTGGTCGACGATCCGCGTATCGCGCTGCTGAATTCGCTCGGCCTGCCTTATGTCGTGCATGGCCGCACGGAAGTGGACGCGCCGTTTTCTTATGTCGATACCGACAACGACAATTCCTTCGAACGTCTGACCGGGCTGCTGCTCGATTACGGCCATCGGCGTATCGTCGCGGTCAACGGGCTCGCGCATTTCCGTTATGCCGCAGCGCGCGCGGCCGCGTTTCATCGCGCTTTCGCCGCGCGCGGGCTGAGCGCGCGGGCCGAAGCGGTCGAGTTCGTTTCGATGACCGAGCAGACCGGCTACGAGACCGCCTTGCGGCATTTGCGCGGCGCCAATCGTCCCACCGCATTCGTTTGCGGCTCGGTCTTCCAGGCGCGCGGAGTCTATCGCGCTATCGCGGCTTGCGGGCTCGCCGTCGGCAAGGATGTTTCGGTCGTCGCGCATGACGACGGTGTGCGCGGCGTGACGGCATTGGAATTGATGCCGCCGTTAACCGCAACCTATACGCCCATCCGGAAGAGCGGCGAGTTGCTGGCGGCGACGTTGATCGATCTGATCGAGGGCAAGCGCAATTCGCCGTCGCGGACGATCATGCCGTTCGACCTGATCCTGCGTGGATCGGTTCAGGTCGCTTGAAATTCGAGCTTTGCTGTTTTTCGCGAAATGGCCGCTGTGAATCTGGCGGCGTCGCGCGAGGGAGTTGCTTGAACGTCGTGCGCCAGCGACAGAGATTTAGGTTATCTCATTTTCCACAAAGGCCGCAGAGTGTCTCGAAATTGTGGAAGGCAACGTCGAGATAGAACGACCTAATTCGATCCGAGGAACGGGCTCGCGACGATGCCGCTCTGGATTTGTAACGCACCGCTCCAACCGTCACGTAATTGACGAAGATGCGTTCCTTGCTCCCCTTTCACGCGAATCCGGTGAAGTGGACGTCCACTCTTGCGGTAACGTAGTCGATCCAAAAGTGAGCGCCGCACTTACCGTCATCGCGTGGACTGCGAAGCGGCATGCAGTCGAACACGGGAGTTGAAACTCCGCCATTGCGGAAATCGCGACGATCATGCGCGTCGTACATCACTCGTCGACGGTAAGTTCGCGGCGGATAGAGCGGTCAAGCACAGTTCTGATCCGTTCCGGCATCAGTTCGAGAAACGCCGAGAGTTCGGAGCGCTTCGCTCGGTACTCGATGTGCAATGACGTTCGAGGCGTTGGAGCTATTTTAAAAAAGAAAAATAACAAGTGATAAGAGAGTTAATCACATTCCCTTGCTGGAAATTACTTCGGATGCCTCGAATCACGTGAATTGAACCATCAAACTCGCAAATTGGAAAAATAAAGCAATATGTACAGTTTATCACTGGAATACGTATTCTTCCTTACAAAGACAACCTTCGGGAATTCAGGCTCTGTTAATGAGTGCCCCTGTAAATGGAGGCACTTGGCGAAACCGGATACGGAAATAACAATACTAGAAATAGAAAACCTCTTCATCTCGACCGCACCGCGTCCACGGAAGTCTGCTTCGCGATAGTCGCAACTGTTCTCGATCCTCTGCCCCCGAATGGAGCTCGAATATGAACATGCTCGCTAAAGTGAATGGTCAGCTCGCGATTGGAACACGCATCGGCGCGGGATTTGTTCTGGTCCTTGCCCTGCTGATCGCCACCGGTTACGTGGGCTGGTTCGCTCTGACCGAAGTCAAGTCCCTGTACGGACGTTACAGCGCCGTCTCGCAGAATACGATCCGCGGTGTTGAGATTGACGCCGACTTCGCCGCCATGCGGCGTTACGCCCAACTCTACGCCGACCACGGCAATGGCGGCACCCGGACCAACGTCGAGCGGACGGCGGGGGAGGTTCGACGCAATCTCAAGGCACTCTCTGCGGCATTCGAAAACGAGAGCGATCGCGCTCTGGGGAACGAGATCCGGTCGGGATTCGATGAGTATATGCGCAATCTCGAGCAGCTCTTCCGGTTGCGCGACGTTCGCGACGAAGCGGTCGAGCGCGGAATGAACGCATTAGCGCAGCAGGCAAGCTCGGCTTTGACGGCGGCTATTGACGGTGCTTTGGCTTCGGGCGACGCGCGGACCGCCGCCACCGCCGGCAAAGCGCAGGAGCAACTCGGTTTCGTGCGGGTGAACGCGCTGCAGTACCTTATCAAGCCCGATCCGCAGACGGTGACGGCCGCCGAAGGGCACTTGCGCCAACTTGCGGAATACGTCGCTCGGGCGCGGGAATTCGCGACGGGCGATCGGCGCTCTCAGCTCGACCGCGCGGCGGAGCTACTGCCGCAATACGAGGCAGCGGTAAAACGCGCGATTGAGGCCGCTCGGGCGATGTACGAAATGACGAATACGACCAACGCGCAGGTCGCCAGTCGCTTGAACGAACGGCTCGAGACCTTGAAGTCGCGTCAACGCGAGGCGTCGCGGACGATCGCTGGCGAAGCGGCGGAGACGGCGGCTGACGACACCGCGTTGATGATCAAGATGTCGGCGTTCGCTCTGTTTTTTGGTCTGCTTGGCGCGGTCTTTATCGCCAGGGGGATCACCGGCCCGATCTCGCGTATGACGGCGGCGATGCGCAAACTCGCCGATGGCGATCTTACGGTCGAGGTTCCCGCCAAGGCGAACAAGGACGAGATCGGAGCGATGGCGCTTGCGGTGCAGGTTTTCAAAGACAATGCCGTCAAGGTTCGCGAAATGGAGGCCGAGCAGAAGGCGCTCGAAGCGAAAGCCGCGGCCGAGAAGAAGGCCGCGATGCACGCGCTTGCCGATCAATTCGAGGCGAAGGTCGGCGGCGTCGTTTCCGGCGTTTCGAGTTCGGCGGAACAGCTGCAAGGTTCGGCAAGCGCAATGTCGGCGACGGCGGAGGAGACGAATCGTCAGGCCACGGCTGTCGCGGCGGCCTCCGAAGAGGCGTCGACCAATGTCGAGACGGTCGCGTCGGCCGCCGAGGAGCTTTCCTCGTCGATCACCGAGATTTCGCGTCAGGTCAGCGAGTCGGCGAAGATCGCGGGCCAGGCGGTCGGCGAAGTGGAGCGTACCGGTGAAACGGTCGAAGCGCTGGCGCAAGCCGCGCAGAAGATCGGCGACGTGGTCAAGCTGATCTCCGATATCGCCTCGCAGACGAACCTGCTTGCGCTGAACGCGACGATCGAAGCCGCGCGCGCAGGCGAGGCTGGCAAAGGCTTTGCCGTCGTCGCTTCGGAAGTCAAAAGTCTCGCGAGCCAGACCGCCAAAGCGACGGAGGAGATCGGTGGCCAAATCGCAGAGATTCAAAACGCCACAGGCGCTTCGGTCGCCGCCATGAAAGCGATCGGCGAGACGATTACGCGGATCAATCAGATCGCCGCTGCCATCGCTTCGGCGGTCGAGGAACAAGGCGCGGCGACGCAGGAGATCGCACGCAACGTCCAGCAGGCGGCCGCCGGTACGGGAGAGGTCGCCTCGAACATCACCGGCGTCACGAAGGCTGCGGGTGACACCGGAACCGCCGCGGCGCAAGTGCAGTCGGCGGCGACGTTGCTCGGTTCGCAATCGACCGAGCTGCGAAATGCCGTCGACGCGTTCCTTGCGCAGGTTCGTGCCGCGTAACCAATGCCGCGGGGTACGGCCGATGTCGCGCATACTTCCGCCGTCGATCGCCGCGACCGCCTCCCTCTCGGAGGCGGTCGCCTGGCGTTCTGCAATGGCCGCGTGTCTTCTTGTGTTGACCTTCGTATTGCTGTCGGCGGGCAAGATCCGGGACTGGATTGTTGAAGATGCGGCGCGCGAAGAGATTCTTGTGGCTCGGCTCGCGGCGCAACAGATCGATCAGACGATCCGCACCGCAAAGGTAATTCTCGACGGCGCCGCCATTCGATTGGAAGAGAATATGCCGCTTCTCGAAGGCGCGCGCCGCGCCGTTGAGGAGATGTCGCCGAGGCTTGCCCATGACTCCCAGTTCGTCGCCCTCAAAGTTCTCGACGCTTCGGGAGCACGGCTTCTCGCCAGTTCGGCGGTTGCCGACGGGGAATGGTCCTCGCAAGAACCGCCGGACTTTTTCACCGGCGCCGCACGAGCACCCGGTCCTTTCCATATTGGTTACGTTCAGGCATCAACGATCGACCGTAGACCGGTGATGACAATCGGGCGGCGCGTCGCCGATCCGGATGGACGGCTGACTGCGGTCATCGGGCTATCGATCGATCTCGCGCGGTTGCGTGAAGTCGGCGAAGACACGTTGTCGCTGCGCGACCGGACGCTCGTCGCGATCCGGGTTGACGGCACGGCGCTTTTCCGCCTGCCGGATCCGGGTGCACAAATCGCAGGATTGGACTTCAGCGACCGGCTGGTATACCGGCGAGTCGTTGAAGGGGAGATGACGGGGCATTACAAGGCGATGTCGCCTATTGACGGGATCGTACGGGTTGGCGGGTTCGCGCTTTCGCCGGATCGAGATATTGTGGTTCTCTCCGCGCGCGCGGAGCGCGACATACTGCTTCAAGCGCTCTTCAGTCGTGGTCTGATCGTGCTTTGGCTATTGGGTTCGGCGTTAGTCGTGGCGGGTTTTGGCGCTTACGCCGCGGCTGAATTGCGACGACGCAAAGCACTTATTGCCGGTCGAGATGAGCTGTTGAGAAGCATGGACGTTGCCGACGCCGGTGTAGCGATCACCGACGGCGAGACGCAGGTCGTCCGCTATGTGAACTCCGCGTTCGAGCGGATCACAGGATATACGGCTGCCGAGATGACAGGCCGGAGTTTTCAGGCTTTGCAAGGACGGAATACGGATCCTGTGGCGGCGGCGAAAATCCGCGAGGCAATCGTTTCCGGCCAGCCGATACGTGTCGATATTCTCAATTATCGAAAGGATGGCGCGCCGTTCTGGTCGGATCTCAGCATAGCACCTGTACTCGACGCCGACGGCAAGGTTACGGGTTTTGTCAACTCGTTCCATGACATCTCCGACCGCATACACATGACTGAGCGACTGAATGAAGCGTTACTCCGCACGCGTGCTGCCGACCAGGCGAAGAGTAATTTTCTCGCTCGCATGAGTCATGAGCTGCGCACGCCGCTCAACGCGATAATCGGGTTCGCCGACGCAATGTCGGAGCGTGTTCTGGGACCGCTTTCCGACCGTTATGTCGGATACGCCCGCGACATCCACGATAGTGGCGCGCATCTTCTGGCCCTGATCGACCGTATCCTCGAAATGGCGCGCCTTGGCGACGACGCGCGGCCGATCGACAGCATGGCCGTTGATCTGGCCGCTGTTGCACGTGCGGCAGCCGTGCTCGCCAGTTCGGAAGTCGATGGCGCTGGCGCGAATCTCAAGGTTACGAGCCGTGGCCCCGCGATCGCGCTTGGCGATGCGACCGCGCTAAGACAGATCGCGGTTAATCTGCTGGTCAACGCGGCCAGACATGGACAAAAGAACGGCAACATCGAACTGCGCACGGGGCCAGGTCCAGACGGAACGGTACATTTGACTGTTTGTGATGATGGCCCGGGTTTACCTCCCGAGGTGCTGTCGAGCGCCGGCGCGCCGTTTCTGGGGCGGAACAGCTATATTGCCGACGGGTCCGGTCTCGGTCTTGGAATCGCGATCTCGACGGAACTTGCCGCGCGAATGGAGGGGCGGTTGAGTTTTACTAACACAGCTCCGGGCGCGTGCGTGACGCTGCATGTTCCCGCAGCCAACGGATCGCGCGCGGCAGCTTGATGCGGCGTTGTTCGTGTCGAACGCGTTCGTGGCTGGTCAAAACCTCCGCTCCAGGACGATCGAAGAGGAGAAGCGGCGCTTTACTTAATTCGTATTGGCGAGTGGCGCGCCGATTGCGAGCGCTAACGTGCTTCACGGATCGACTGCGTGGCACCGGCGCCGAAGGCTTCGAAGATTTCCTCCGAGATGCGATCTTGCCGGACCCGCTCCGCGTCGCGGGATAATTGTTCGATCGTTTCGCCGGCGTGGGCGCAAGCCGCGTCCATGCGCGCGAATCGCGCGCCGGTTTCGGCCGCCAAGCTCTCCGCCGCGAAACGGTAGATGGCGGCGAACTGCGCCTCGCGCTCGATCGCCGATCCCAGCGATGCCGGTGTTTCGAGCAGCAACGGGCGCTTGGCGTAGCGGTCGCCGGCGCGTTGGATAATCCGCGCGGGATCGCGCGGCGATATCCGGCGCGACAGCAATCCGGCCATTCCCGGCTGCGAGGACCAGGCGAGTAGCGTCAATGGCGCGCGCGGGTCGATCTCGCGCCCGATCCGCGCGACGCAATCGTCGAGACCCGCCGAATGCGCGGCCATTGGGACGACGCGCGCGGACTTCCCTTGTTCGCGAACGCGTCGCGCGCCCCGGCGGCCGACCAGCAGCGGCGGCGGCGCACCTTCCGCGGCGGCGAGGGCGGCGGTCAGCACGGGCTCGTCGAATGCCGCGCAGAATCCTGTCTCGGCGACGAAGGCGACGATTTGCGCGTTCGGGCCGACTTCGTCCGGCGCGGGGCCGAGGACGGCGTCGGCGGCTTCCGCGACGCGCCGGTCGTAGTCGCGCGCGGCGGCGCGGGCGCGTTCGGCCGCCTGCAACTCACCCGCTGCGATCGCGCGCATCGCCGCGGCGACGTCGCGGAAGCGGCGCAGCGCCGACAAGTGTGCGGCGGGATCACGGGCCGCTTGCATCTTCCGCCGCGCGTGTCAGGAAATCCGCGAGTGCGACGCGCAGTCGATCAACATCGGCGCGCGCGGGTGCGGCGCCGGATTCCAGCGTATCGCAAATCTCGGGCAATGCGCCGCGCAGCCATCGGTCTGCGCGATCGCGCAGCCAACCGACCTCGGCGACGGGCCGTTGGTCCATCAGCCCACTATCGACGGCGCTGAGCAGCGCATATTGGGCGGTCAGCGGCAGCGGGGCGGCGGCCGGTTGGGCAAGTGCGGCTCGCAACCGGGCGCCGTGTGCTAGACGCGCGCGCGCGCCTTCATCGGCCAAGCCGCCGAACCGCGCGAATTCCTCGAGTTCCAGGAACTGCGCGTAGGCAAGTTTCAGCGGTCCTGCGAGCGCGCGCAACGACGGCGGCTGAGCGCGGCCGCCCACGCGCGAAACGCTGCGCCCCATGTCGATCGCCGGTTTCCGGCCCAGCGCCCAGAGCTTGGCGTCGCACACGATCTGGCCATCGACGATGGAGATGAGATTCGTCGGAATGTAGCCAGCGATATCGCCGGCCTGGGTTTCGGCGATCGCGAGAATGCTGAGCGAGCCGCCGCCGCGTTCGGGCGTGAGCTTCGCCGCGCGCTCGAGCAGCCGCGCGTGGAGGTAGAACACGTCGCCCGGATACGCCTCGCGCCCCGGCGGATCGCGAAGCAAAAGGCCGATCTGTCGATGCGCGGCGGCGTGTTTGCTCAAATCGTCGATGACCAGCAGCGCATCGCGCCCGGCGTCGCGGAAGTATTCGGCGATCGCGCAGGCGGCGAATGGGGCGAGCCATTGCAGACCCGGCGGATCGTCGGCCGCCGCAACGACGAAAACGCAGTTTTGCGCGAGGCCGCGCGCACGCACGGACTCTATTGCGCGCATCGTCGCTGCCGCGCGCTGGCCGATCGACACATGTACGCACACCACGTCGCCGGGTCGTTGCGCCAGGATCGCATCCAGCGCCAGCGTCGACTTGCCCGTCCGCCGGTCGCCGACGATCAACTCGCGCTGGCCGCGCCCCAGCGGGATCAGCGCGTCGATCGCGGTGGTGCCGGTGTGCAAAGCGCGGTCGATCGAAGCTCGCGCCAGAATGGCGGGCGCCGGGCGGTCGGCGGGCAAACGCGCGAACGTCGCGGGCACGGGCATGCCGTCGAGCGGCACCCCCAGCGGGTCGACGACGCGGCCGAGCAACGCGTCGCCGACCGGCGTTTCGATCGGCCGGTCCTCGACACGCACGCGAGCACCCGCGCGTAGCGCGCCGGCGGGCGCGAGCAGGACGCAGCCCGCTTCTCCGCGATCGAGGCGATGCACCATCGCGGGCACCGGCGGCGATCCGTCGTCGGGAAGGCACGATGCGGAAGAACCCGCGCGCGCGTCGCGCAAACCCGCGACGATCGCAATGCCGTCGAATACGCGCGTCACCCGGCCGGCGGGAACGACGCTGGGAACGAACGGCGACACGGCGAGCTTCGCGGCCGCGTCGCGCGCCCAAGCGCCCAAGGCCGCGTCGAGCGTGTCAGTCATCGGCGGCCGCGTTCGCGCGCAGTTCGGCGGCCGCCGCGCGCAGCGAGAAACGTGCCGAGCCGCCGGGGAAATCGATCTCGACGCCGCCGCCGATCGCCGGATCGACGACGAAGGCCGGCGGCATGGCGGCGCTGGAGGCGTGCGATCCGAACAAATCGATCCAGGCGGCACGCGAAGGCGCGTCGAGAGCCGCCGCCGTCGCGATGCGCACCGGGGCCGCCCCCGTCAAAAGATCGGCGGCTTTGTCGCGTGGCAGCGCGTCGAGCCAATTACCCACGGCGTCGCGGAAGCCCGCGTCGAGCGCCGCATCCGGCAGGCCCGCCATAACGCGACGCGCCAGGGCTTCGGCGAGGGCGGCGGCGTCGGAACGTAAAGCGTTTGCGGCCGCGCGGCGTTCCCCCGCCAACCGCGCCGCGGCCGCCTCGAGGCGTCCTTGCGCTTCCCGATGCGCGCCATCGACGATCCGTTGGCGTTCGGCCAAGGCGTCGGCGCGCGCGTCTTCGATCAGCTTGGCGCGCGCCATCTCGGTTTCGCGCGCCTGCGCCCGCGCCGCATCGGCGGCGGCATCGGCCGCCGATTTCGCGACCCGCGCGGCGGCTTGCGCTTGCGCCAGCTCGTCGCGGCGCGCGTCGATGGCGGCGAGCAGCGGCGCGTAAAGGAAGCGCTTCAACAGCCAGACCAGGATCGCGAAGTTGGCGATCTGGAAGGCGAAAGCGAGCGGCGAGAAACTCATCGAACGCCGGCGAACGGGTTGGCGAACAGCAGCAGCAGCGCCACGACGAGGCAGTAGATCGCCATGGTCTCGATCATCGCCAGACCGACGAAAAGCGTGCGCGAGATCGGCCCGGCGGATTCCGGCTGGCGGGCGATGCCCTCCAGCGCCGCGGCCAGTGCGCGGCCCTCGGCGATGGCCGGCGCGATGGCGCCGACGCTGACGGCGACGACGGCGCCGATGATGCTCCAGATTTCGACGGTCATGTTTTGCTCCCTTCCGGCCGCGCGACGGCGGCCGCGATGTAGACGGCGGCGAGGATCGTGAAGATGTAGGCTTGGACCGCGCCGATCAGCAGGCCCAGTGCCAGGAAAGGGATCGGCACGATCAGTCCGGCGACGGACGCGACGATCGCCAGGATCAGGCCATGGCTCATCATGTTGCCGAACAAGCGCACGGCAAGCGACAGCGTGCGCGTGAATTCGGCCGCGACATGGAACGGTATGAACAGGAAGTTCGGCGTCGCGAAGTGCTTGAGATAGCCGACAAACCCGTGCTCGCGCACGCCGTAGTACTGGACCGCGCCGAAAACGGCGACGGCAAGCGCCGCCGGCGTTTCAAGGAACTCCGTCGGCGGCCGCCAGCCGGGCAGGACGGCGCTCCAATTCGCCGTCAGCACGAACAAGAACAGCGTCGCCAGCAGCGGCAGGAAAGGGCCGGGATCGCGGTCGAACACGCCGGCGAGTTCGCGCTCTATCATCGCGTATATCGCTTCGGCGGCGATCGCGATTCGGGACGTCTTCGGAATTCGGCCGATCGTGAGCTTCGCGCCGGCGACCAACAGCAGCGACACGGCCGCACCACCGGCGATCGCGGGATGGATCGGCAGTCCGGCGATCGCGAACCATGCGTCGGCGGCAAGGGGGTTCTCCATCTTCCTAGACCTTCCACGCGGCGACGGCCGTCAAGGCGAGACGTGCGGTGCCCAATCCCGCCGCGCCGGCGATCAGGGCGGCTGCGCCGGCCTGAATCAGCACCAAGCCACCGACGAGCGGAAGCGCCAGTCCCGAGATCGCCGCCAGGATTGCCGGTATCGCGCGCCCTTCGAGCGACGCGCGCACGCGCCAGGCCAGCAGGTGTTGCAGCGTGAAGCCGAGACAGGCGCCCGCCAGCGCCGCGCCGAGAAGAAGGGGAAGGCCGTTCATCGCGAAATGCTCCGCCACAGGGCCGAGAAACCGGCGACGCCCGCAACGACGATCGCCGCGGCGGCGATCTGCACGCCGGTGCCGAAGCGTTCGTCCAAGGCATGGCCTAGCCAAGCGGCGACGACCAGCGGCAGCGCCACCATCCAGCCGAGCCGTCCGCCCAGCGCCAGAAGCTGACCAGCGCTCGGCATACGCCAATAGGGATCGGCCGGATCGCGCATATCGTGTCGTTCGGCCTCGCGCGCGAGGCGCGCCTTGTCGGGATCGGTCTCCGGAGCCTGCGTCATGGGACGGATTCCTGCGCTTTCGGCGCCGCGGTCAGACGCCGGACGAGATGGCCGGCGATCTCCGCCTCGAGCCGATCGAGCGAGCGCCGGCGCTCTTCGTCGGCTTGAACTTCGCTCTCGCGCGCACGGCGCAGCGTGCGTGCGACATCTCCCGGCGTATCGCCCGCATATAGGCGTCGGGCGAGGATTTCGACGGCATCACCGTTCGACACGCGCAGCACGCCACCCGGAACACCGGCGAAATGCGTTCCGCCGTCGGCGGCGACCCATTCGACGAGCGAGGGCACCAACGCGGCGACGAGATCGGCGTGTCCGGGCTGGATGGCGAAGGCGCCCGACGCGTCGCGCGCGCGCACCAAGCGCACGCCGATCGGCGCGGCGTCGGGCGCGGCGAGATCGCGTAGCACCAGCGAAAGCCCGCGCCTCATGCGTCCGCCTTCGCTTTGCGCGCGGCATCGTCGAGCGTGCCGGTCATGTAAAGCGCGGTCTCGGGCCACGAATCTGTCGCGCCGTCGAGGATCGCTTCGCAGCCCGCCAGCGTGGCTTCGAGCGGGATCGAAGCGCCGGCAAGTCCGGTGAACGCCGTCGTGACGCCGAAAGGCTGCGTCAGGAAGCGTTGCAGGCGGCGCGCGCGCGCGACCGTGCGGCGGTCGTCCTGCGACAGTTCTTCGACGCCGAGCAGGGCGATGATTTCCTGCAGATCGGCGTAGCGTGCAAGCGCGCCGCGCACGGCCGCCGCCGTTTCCGCATGGCGCCGGCCGACGCTCTCGGCAACGAGCAGGCTCGACGACGAAGCGAGCGGATCGACCGCCGGATACAGACCTTCCGCCGCCATCGCGCGCGACAATACGAGCGTGGAGTCGAGATGCGCGAAAGTCTCGGCGACGGCGGGATCGGTGAAGTCGTCGGCGGGCACGTACATCGCCAAGATCGCGGTGACGGCGGCCCCGTGCACGGATGCGACGCGATCTTGAAAGGCGGCGATCTCGCTTGCCAAGGTGGGTTGATAGCCCACGCGCGTGGGCAGGCGCCCGAGCTGACTGGAAATCTCGCTGCCGGCTTGGACGAAACGGAAGAAATTGTCGACGAGCAGCAGCACGTCCTCGCCCAGCGCATCGCGGAAGTACTCGGCCATCGTCAAGGCGGTGAACCCGGCGCGCCAGCGCGCGCCGGGCGGTTCGCCCATCTGACCGAAGACGAAGGCGGCGCGATCCATGATGCCGGCCGTCCTCGCTTCGACCAGGAGTTCCTGGCCTTCGCGCGAACGCTCGCCCACGCCCGCGAAGACGGCGACACCGGAATGATGGCGCACGACCGCGCGCATCAGCTCCATCACCAGCACCGTCTTGCCCACACCTGCGCCGCCGAACATCGCGGTCTTTCCGCCGCGGACGAGCGGAGCGAGAAGATCGACGACCTTGATGCCGGTGACGAAGGGCGACTGGCGCGCGTCCCGGCGCAGGAAGTCGGGCGGCGTGCGATGGATCGGCCATTCGGGGCCGTCGACGGCGGCGCCATCCATCGGCTTGCCGACCGCGTCGAAGACGCGGCCGAGCACGCCGGTGCCGACGGGGACGCGCAGCGGTCCGCTCAACGCGCGCGCGGGCGCGCCTTCGACGAGCGTCCAAGCCGGGCCCAACGCCACGGCGCGGACGGTATGCGCGTCGAGATGCGCCTGGACTTCGGCGGCGATCGCGTCGTCGCCAGTACCCAGCATCAAGCCCGCCAGCAGCGACGGCAGAACGCCGGCGGGAAACACGACATCGACGGTCGAGCCGCGGCACGCGACGACGCGGCCGGCGCGGTCGGCGGCGGGCTTCATCGCGTTTCGCCGGCGTCGCGCCCGGCAAGCAGCGCACGCGAGCGTCGTTCGGCGACGAGCGCGTCGGCGCCGGGGCCGGTGATCCGCGCGAAACCGGCCTCGATCGCGGCTCTGGCGCGCGCGAGATCGGGCAAATCGTCGGCGACGCAGCGCGCCGCGCCGAACTTCAACAATGCGTGGGCGGGCGGCTCGGCGGGATCGAAGCGGCCTTTGAGCCAGTCGACGCCCACGGCAAGGGGCTCGATCTGATCGGCTTTCGACCACGGAACATGCGATAGCGCGATGCGGATGCCGTTCTGGCGCAAGACGCCGAGCAGCGCCGCGAAACGTTCCGGATTGGAATGAACGTCGCCGACGGTAAAGTCGAGGATCAGCCGATCCTTCGCCGCCGTCGGCAGTTCGGATCGGATCGTGGCGAACTCCGTGCTTTGCGCAAAGCGCGTCGTGACGTGCAGGCAGATCGGACGGACGCGTTGCGCGTCCCCCGCGAAATCGCGCAACGCGCGCCGCTCGATCAGCGACGATGCGCACTCCACGAGCCACGGATTTCCCGAGATCGCGACGCCGGTTGCTGCCGACGCGGCGGCAAGGTCGACGTCGGCATCGTCAAAGGCGATCGTATCGCCCTCGGGGGCAATCTCGTAGACCGGCCATTGGCGCAGGAATGCGGAAGGATCGGCATTGTCGAGGACGTTCTGAAGGCGCAACGCATCGTCGGCGGGCGAGGGCCCCTCTTTGAGCGGCGCCGATCGCGCCGCCTCAATCGTGGAGACGAGCTCCTCGCGCTCCGCGGGCAGATGGAACAGCTGCCAGCGAAGACGCCCGAAACCCAAATGCTCGACGTTTCGCGCCAAATCGGCGCCGATCGCCGCGGCGCGGGCGCTTTCGTGCGGATCGGTCAGCACAAGATGGACGCGATCGGCCACCGACGCGAAGCCGTGTTTGCCGCCATCGAGCCGATCGTTGACGAACTGGGCGAAGAACCGGGCGAGCGTCGGGATCTCGCGCTCGGCCGTATGCCGCGCGTCGAGCAGCAAAGCGCCGCCGATATGTCCGACACCGCTAGCGCGCATTATTTCATCTCCCAGGAAAGAACAATCGGCTCGACGCCGGCCGGTCCATCGCGCCCGGCGAGATCGACTGCAAACGTCAAGGCGCGCGACGGAATCCCCAAATCGATGAGAACGCGCGCTACGGCGCCGGTGCGGGCGAAGCCCGCATTCCATTCCGCTGATTCCGCGGCGACGCGAATTCCGGGCTGTGCAGACAAGAGGGGATAGAGACGCGCAAGAATGCGGCGGCCATCGTCGCCGACCTCGCCGTTGCTCGGCGGTCGCGCGCCGCGCGTACCGAACAGGGCGCGTGGATCGATGGCCAACGAAGCCCGTCCGCCGGACACGGTTAATGCGGCAAGATCGGTCAACCCCATCGCCGCTATGAATCCGGCCGCCGCTGGCGGCATGTCGCCGGCGCGGGACCGCAGCATTCCAGGCTCGTCGTCGGCGCGATCAACGGCGCTTTGACCGGCGGGAGCGTCGTCCAGCGGGATTAAGCCGGCAGGCGGCACGCGGTCGAGGCGAGGGACGACGAAGCCTGCGGTTTCCGGCGCGCCCAGGATCAAAGGCTCGGGCAACGGCGTGAGTTTGATCGGCGGCGGCGACGGCGGCGCCATCTCGGGGCCGCGCGCATCTTGCGGCGAGAGCCCGACGATCGACACGACGATGACGAACACCGCGAACAGCAGCGTCATCATGTCGGCGTAGCTGATGAGCCAGAGGTCGCCTTCGTCGTCGGCCTCGCCCGCCGGGCGGCCGGGCGCCGATATCTTGGCGCCGCGAGTCGCCGAACGCACGAGATTCCGCGCACTTTCGTCCGAAAGTGCTTGCGTCGGCGCCGGAATCGGTTGGGCGTCATTCGGCATTGCCGACCTCGTCGCGCACTTCGCGCAGCATCGCGTCGAGCGAGTCCTGGATCATCGCCGGCGATTTTCCGACGCGCAGCAACACGATGCCTGCAAGCATGATGTTGAGCATCTGGACCCGGCGCTGCGTGCGCTGTTCGAGCTTGATCGCGACCGGCTTGAAGATCAGATTGGCGAGCACCAGACCGTAGAACGTCGCTAGCAGCGCGATCGCCATGCTGGCGCCGACGGCGCGCACGTCGGCGGTGCCGAGTTTTCCCATCATGCCGATCAATCCGGTGAGCGTCGCCAATAGTCCGAAAGCCGGCGCGAACCCGGCCAGCGTGCGATAGAGCCGCGCGGGGACGGCCTCGCGTTCGACGAATTTCTGCACGCGCCAGTTCATGACGGTGAGGATGTCGTCGGTCGGCGACCCGTCGAGGCACATCTGCAAACCCAGGCGCAGGAATGGACTGCGCATCGCCTTCAGCCGTGTTTCGGCGTCGGCGATCGCGTGGCGGCTGGTTGCGCGCGCGAAGGCAACCAAATCGGCGAGATCACGGTCGAGCGAATGGTCTTCGCGGAACACGTCGACGGCGGCGATCAAAGCCTCCCGGATTTCGGCAAGGCGGAAGGCGAGGAACGCGGCGACGATCGTTCCGCCGAAGACGATGGCGATGCCGGTCGCGTCGATGAACCGGCTATCCCGGCCTTCATGCAGGATGACGAAGGTCAGTAGGCCTATAGCACCGGTCAGGCCGATACTGGTGGAAACGGTTTGCCCGCCGCTGGCGCGCGGTGGGATGCGATGCGGAATGTCGGGGGACACGCGAGGCGAAACTCCTGTTTACCACCGTCAATTTATCGTGGTCGCATAGGGCCGCATTGATCTGGGTCACTTCGATCTTCGGCGTAAGTTGCGCGTCTGAAGCATGCATGAAGCCGCGCTTCGGTGCCGGTCGTTGCCGTCGCTGTCGCCGCCGGCTCGGATGCCGTCGTCGCGGCGGCAGCTTTCTTCGCCCCGTAGAGGTCTCGTGCGGCGATCGAGCGCGGGCGGTTGTCGAAATCGCGAAGCGGCGGATTAAACGCCGATCGATCAACTTAAAATGTTTACGCCCATCCGAACGAGCGGGGTGGTCGCGCTTGTCTTGCGCTTGGGTCAAGGCGGCGCCCCTCGCACTGCTTGCGCTCACGGCCGATGATTTTGCGTACATGTTGTTATTTATCTGCCTATGGCGACTCAGGCTTCGGATGCGGTCCTGTTCCCGCTCGAGTTGAAGTGAGATGCAGGTTGCCGCTGCGCCATCGTCCGGCGCCAACCCATAACCCCGCTCCGGATCATTAATTAACAAATATTAACCAGTTTTAATTGACATACATCAACGCGACGACGCTCTAGGCACGACAATCTCGACGCCTGAAATCCACGAAAAGTGGATGCCGCTTGGTTTACCGGATCGTTCGTTGACAGCGTCTATCCAGCCCAAGGAGCCTCACGCTATGTCCAAGATTGCTTCGGTCTCGCCGCAGCCGCCTTCCGGCGCGCGCCGGTTCAGATTCACGATCCCGATGCGGCTGGCGATGCTCATTTTCGTCGCCTCGGTCGCGAGCATGGCGATTCTGATCGTGCAGCTCGTCGCTCTTCGAAGCTCGCTGATGTCCGAGCGCGAGATCGCGATTCGCAGCGAGGTGCAGACGGCGGCTTCGCTCGTGCAGGCCTTCGTCGGCGAAGCCGAGGCCGGGCGCCTGCCGAAAGCGGACGCACAGGAGCGCGCCAAGGCCGCCTTGCGCGCGATGCGCTTCGCCAAGGACGACTATTTCTTCGCGTATCTCCTGGACGGCACGACCATCGTGCAACCGTTGCGCCCCGAAATGGAGGGCACCAACCAGCTTGGCATGGTTGATCCGGCCGGCGTGCGAATCATCGAACGGCTGATTGAGGAAGCGAAGAAGGGCGGCGGTTACGTGCGCTACATGTTCGCCCGCGCGGGCAAAGAGCAGCCTTCGCCGAAAATCAGCTACGCGCTCCCGATCGAGGCTTGGGGATGGATGGTCGGTAGCGGCGTCTATATCGACGATGTCGACGAGATATTCTACCAGCGCCTTCTCAACGCGATGGCGTTGGCGGCCGGGTTGCTGGCGCTGCTGGGTGCCAGCGCTTGGGCGATCGCGCGCGGTATCACGCGGCCGGTGCGCGGCATGACCCAGACGATGGTGAAGCTTGCGGCCGGCGAGACGGGCTTGACCGTCCCGTCGCTTGGGCGGGCCGACGAAATCGGCGACATGGCCCAGTCGGTGGAGGTCTTTAAGAACGGCATGATCGAGGCCGAACGGTTGCGCACGGCGCAAGAGGTCGACCGGAAACGCGCCGCGGAGGAACGTAAGGCCGAGTTGCAGCGGATCGCCGATCAGTTCGAAGAGCAGGTCGGCGGCATCGTCGAGGTCGTCGCATCTTCGTCCGTCGAGATGGAAGCGTCGGCGACGACGATGATGAAATCGACCGACGGCACGGTCGCCCAGTCTACGGTCGTTGCGGCGGCGGCGACCCAGGCGTCGTCCAACGTCCAGACCGTGGCGGCGGCCGCGGAGGAGCTTTCCGCGTCGATCGCGGAAATCGGTCGGCAGATGGAGCAGTCGTCGGCCGTCGTGCGCGATGCGGTCGACAAAGCGACCAGAACCAACACGACGGTGACGGGGCTGTCCCAGGCCGCGCACAAGATCGGCGAGATCGTCAGCCTGATCCAGACGATCGCCCAGCAGACGAATCTACTGGCGCTGAACGCGACGATCGAAGCGGCGCGCGCGGGTGAGCACGGCAAGGGGTTCGCCGTGGTGGCGAGCGAAGTGAAGAATCTCGCCAACCAGACGGCGCGCGCGACCGAAGAGATCGTCGGGCAAGTGCAATCGATTCAGGCCGTGACGGCGACGGCGGTCGGCGAGATACAGGCCATCGGCACGTCGATCGGCCGTATCGACGAGGTCGGGGCGGCGATCGCGGCGGCGATCGAGGAGCAGGGAGCGGCGACGCGCGAGATCGCGGGAAACGTCCAGCAGGCATCGCAGGGCACGAACGAAGTTTCCTCCAACATCGCCGGCGTGACGGCGGCGTCGCGCGAGATCGGAACGGCGGTCTCCCATGTGCGCGATGCGGCGGGGGTTCTCGCGAACCAGTCGGACCGGCTGAAGCAGGAGGTTGCGACATTCCTGCAGACGGTTCGGGCGGCATAGCGCGACTTTCAACCAGAATAGGCGCAGGCCCATCGAACATGGCGCAATTCGGTAAGCGTCGATGGTCAGCGGCCTGGCTTCGAGGACGAAACAATGACCGACATCGTCAATCTGCCCGCCGAGTGGAGGGAATGCGCGCTGGCGAACTCGCCAATTCCCAGCTTCGTTGTCGATCGGGAGCATCGGATCTGTCACTGGAACCGCGCTCTGGAACGGCTCCTGGGCGTCGATGCCGCGTCGATGATCGGCACCACGAACGCGTGGACGGCGTTTTACGATGCGGAGCGGCTTACGCTGGCCGAGCTTGTGGTTGACGGTAAGGTCGATGAGCGGCTGGAGGAACTTTACCCCGGCCAGTATCGACGCTCGGTCGTGTCGCCCGGCTCGTGGGAAATCGAAGGCCACTTTCCGAAAGTCCAGGATGGCGGCCGATGGCTGGCATTCGTGGCCGCGCCGCTGCTGGACGCCGACGGGCGCGTTTACGCCGCGATTCAATCGATCCGCGACATCACGGCCGAGAAGGAGGCCGAGAAAGCCAGGCAGCATAGCGAGCATCTGTTGCACGAAATCTTCGATGGCTGTCCGGTGCCGATGCTGGCTTTCGATGCCGAGCATCAAATTACGCATTGGAACCGCGCCTGCACGGCGATCACAGGCGTTCCGGCGCATGAAATGATCGGCACCCGAGGGCAGTGGCGCCCGTTCTATCCGAGCCAGCGGCCGATCCTGGCCGACCTCGTGCTCGATGGAAACGAGGAGAGCGCCATCGCACATTGGTACTCCGGAAAATACGCGCACTCGACCCAGATTCCCGGCGCGTGGGAAGCAATCGACCATTTTCCGCATTTCAAGTCCGGCGCGCGCTGGCTTTACATAACCGCGGCGCCCATCCACGGCGAAGACGGCCGGATGGTTGGCGCCGTCGAGACGCTTCAGGATGTCACCGCGCAGAAGAGCTACGAGATCGAACTCGAGCACCAAGCGAACCACGACGCGACAACGGGACTGCCGAATCGCGTCCTGCTCAACGACCGGCTCAGCCAAGTGCTGGCGCATTGCTGCCGCGAGGAACGCCTCGCCGCCGTGGTATCGATCGACCTCGATAACTTCAACGCGGTGAACTGCGCGCTCGGCCACACCGCCGGGGACGAGCTTCTGCGCATGATGGCCCGTCGCATCCAAGCCTGCACGCGCGAGGGCGACACGGTGGCCCGCGTCGAAGGCGACGAGTTCGTGGTGGTCCTCTACGCGCCGAGTGACGAGGATGCCGTGGGCAAGGTCCTGCGTCGGATCGCCCATGAAATCGCTCAGCCGGCCGTCGTGCAGGGCGAGTCATTCACCTTGAGCTGCTCGTGCGGCGTGGCGATGTTTCCGCGCGATGGCGGCGATGCGGCCACGCTTCTGAAGAATGCCGCTTCGACCATGCTGCGCGCCAAGGAAGGCGGTCGAAGCACGTTTCACTTCTTCACGCCGGCGCTCGACGATCGAATCACCGAGCGCCTTACACTCGAGCGGGATTTGCGTCAGGCACTCGAGCGCGACGAACTCGTGCTGCACTACCAGCCGCAGATTAGTCTCGCGACGGGCAAGATCGTCGGCGTCGAAGCGCTGGTCCGGTGGAACCATGGCCGGCTTGGGGCGGTGTCGCCGGCGAAGTTCATTCCGCTGGCCGAAGCGAGCGGATTGATAATTCCGATTGGGCGCTGGGTCACAGAAGCCGCCTGCATCGAGGCAAGCAAGTGGCGCCGTTACGGCGACGTCGATGGGATGAGCATCTCGGTGAATCTGTCGTCGCGGCAGTTCCACCACGCCGATCTGCCGGATGAAATCGCACGCATGCGCGACATTATCGCGGGCACCGGCGTCCGACTGGAACTCGAGCTCACCGAAAGCATGATGCTGAAGGATCCCGGGCAAGCGGCCGGAATCATGTACCGCCTGAAGGAGATGGGCATCCGGCTGGCGATGGACGATTTCGGGACGGGCTATTCGAGCTTGAGCTATCTGCGCAGCTTCCCGTTCGACATGATCAAGATCGATCGATCCTTCGTCGCGAACCTTGGCCGCGGGCAGGGGGCCGAAGCGATCGTCCGGGCGATCGTTCAGCTGTCCCGCGCTTTCGATCTCGAACTCATCGCCGAAGGTGTGGAGATGCCGGAGCATGCCGCCTGGCTCGCGCAAGAAGGATGCTTCTTGGCGCAAGGTTACCTGTTCTCCAAGCCGCTGCCGGCCCACGAGATTCGGGCATTGATTGCGGCACCGTCACGCGTTGAGGCGATCGTCGCCGGATTGACGCGTATTCCCAGCCGCCAGGATGTCGTTGGAGCTCACTTGGTAGGTGCTCTCGGCAATTCCTTCGCGCCGGTGCCGTTGGCCGATCGAGTGCTTGCCGAGCGCGCCCAGTAGTACGATTCAGATTGCTGACGTAGCCTGCCGCTCCGACCATCACGACGAGAGACGAAGAAGCCCGCACTGGAAGACCAGCTTCGGGCTTCGGCGCTTTAGTAAGTGGCACGCCCGCCGGAAAGATCGAATACGGCGCCGGTCGTGAAGCTGTTTTGCTTCGTGACGAGCCATACGATCATCTCGGCGGATTCGTCGACCTCCAAGAAGCGCCCGCGCGGAATTTTCGACAGCATGTAGTCGATATGCGTCTGCTGCATCTGGTCGAAAATGCGCGTGCGCGCGGCGGCCGGCGTCACGCAGTTCACCGCGATGTCTATCCCGGCAAGTTCCTTGCCGAGCGACTTCGTCAGGCCGATCACGCCCGCTTTCGACGCCGAATAGGCCGAAGCGTTGGGATTGCCTTCCTTGCCCGCGATCGAGGCAATATTGACGATGCGGCCATATTTGCGCGCCTGCATGCCCGGCACGACCGCCTTGTTGACGTAGAACGTGCCGAGCAGATTGATCTGCACGATCTTGGCGAATTCCTCGACCGGATAATCGGCGACTGTGGCGTTCATGCCGGCGATCCCGGCCGAGTTCACGAGAATATCGACGCCGCCGAGTTTTTTCTCGGTCTCGACAAGCGCGGCTTGGACCGAATTCCAATCCGAGATATCGGC
Source organism: Tagaea sp. CACIAM 22H2 (assembly GCA_014444615.1). GTDB lineage: Bacteria > Pseudomonadota > Alphaproteobacteria > CACIAM-22H2 > CACIAM-22H2 > Tagaea. The sequence continues at coordinate 177,642 of PVXE01000001.1, forward strand.
TTTCACCGCGACGGCACCGCCGCCGATCGCGGCGGCGTGTTCGCCCGCGAGCTTCGTGTCGAGATCCCATAGCGCGACCTTCGCGCCGTTGGCGGCCAGAAGTTTCGCCACGGCTCCTCCGATCCCTTGCGCGCCACCCGTGACGATCGCCACGTTGCCGCCGACGTCATATTTGTTCATTCGCCGTTTCTCCCGTCTTTATGCGTTCAGCGCGCCTGAAGCAGGCGTTCCATCGCCGGTCCCACGATAATGTCGATCGACGCGTCGGGCAGGCCGCAATGGCGGCGCACCATGTCGAGCGTCTGTTTGTAGGTCATGTATTTGCGCGACACCGGCCAATCCGAGCCCCAGAGCAGGCGCCACGCGCCGAAATGCTCGTGCAGCACGCGCACGATGCCGGTCAATCCCGGATAGGGATAATCCATGTCGGGCGACGCGACATTGCCGAAGCCCGATATCTTGATATGCACGTTCGGGAACTGCGCCGTCGCCAGCACGAGTGCCATCGCGTTCTGCGTCGCCGCACTGCGCGGTCCCAGATGGGCGAGGTGATGGCAAAGTATGTCGAGCTTCGGGAAGGCCTCGGCGATCGCAGCGACGGCCGGCATTTGGGCGGGCATCACCGACAGGCTGGCGATCAGCTTGCGCGCCTGGGCTTCCGCGAAGAAGCGCCGTCCTTCGGGCGAAACGAGGAACGTCCCGTCGTCGTCCTCGGTCGGATAATAGGTGAAGCCTTGCAGCGCGTGCTTCTCCGCCGCCGCCGCGAGCCGGTCGGCGGCGCCCGCGGTTCGATACTGCTTCGTCCAGCGGGAATCGATATCGAAGAACGGGACGAAGCGGCCGGGATGCGCGGCCGCGACGCGCGCGACATAGCCGTTGGAATCCGGATTGTCGCCGATGGCCGCGGCAATCAGCACCGCCTTCGACACGCCGTTCTGATCCATCTCGAACAGCAATTGCTCGGCGCGCGCGCGGGTTTCGGAATCGGGCACCGGCGGCTGATAGGGCCAGCGTTCCCAAACATGGCAATGCGAGTCGACGATCATGCGCGCACCAGCGGCCGGATGCAGCGCACGAGGCGCCCGTCGTCGAGTGCGGCGAGCGGCGGCTCGGCCTTCGTGCATTCGGCCGTCGCATGCGGGCAGCGCGGCGCAAAGGCGCATCCGGTCGCGGGGAAGCCCGTGCCCCGTTCTTCGGTGTCGACGTCTTCGAGATTCCACGGCACGTCGGGATCGGGCGAGGGGATGGCGTCGATCAATGCGCGCGTATAGGGATGGCGCGGCGTGACGATCACGCTTTGCGTGTCGCCGCTTTCGACGATCGAACCCGCATAAAGCACGACGACCCGGTCGGCGACCTGATAGGCGGTCGTCAGATCGTGTGTGACGTAGACGAGGGAAATGCCTGCCTCATCCTTCAGCCGCAGCAACGTTTGCAGGATTGTCGAGCGCAGCGAGGCGTCGACCATCGACACGGGTTCATCCGCCAGGATGATGTGCGGATCGAGCAGCAAGGCGCGCGCGATCATGATGCGCTGACGCTGGCCGCCGGAAAGCTGATGCGGGTATTTGCCCAGGGTCTCGCCGGGCCGCAGGCCGACGGTTTCCAGCGCCTTTTCGATCTTCGCGCGCGCTTCGGCCGCGTCGCGCGTGATGCCGAAGACCGACAGCGGCGTGAACAGCGCATGATCGATCTTGTAGAACGGGTTGAACGCTTCGAACGGATCCTGGAACACGGCTTGGACTTCGCGCCGGAAAATGCGGCGTTGATCGGCGTTCATATGCGCGACGTCGATGCCGCGATAGGAAACGCTGCCGGCGGTGGGCGAGCGGAAGCCGAGCAAAAGATGCGTCAATGTCGTCTTGCCGCTGCCGCTTTCGCCGACGACCGCGACGATGCCTGGTTTATCGCCGCCGATGGCGAGCGACGCGTTCTTCAGCGCCGTTTTTGAATTGCGGCCGCCGAAGCCCGAATGAAACACGACGCTCGCCGCATTCGCTTCCAGGCGGCCGTCTTTACGCTGCGCGGTCATGCGGCCTCCGCGAAATGGCAGGCCGTTTCGTGCGCGGCACCGATCGCGCGCAAAGCGGGCGCTTCGATACGGCAGCGTTCTTGCGCCGCCGGGCAGCGCGTTTGGAACGGGCAGCCGGGCGGCCGATCGGTCAAGGACGGCGGCACGCCGGGGATGCCTTGGAACGCGCGGCGCGCGGTCAGTGAAGGCAGGGCGCCGATCAGCATCTTCGTATAGGGATGCTTTGGGGCCGCGAAGACGGATCGGACCGGTCCGGTCTCGACCAAGCGGCCCGCATACATCACGCCGATGCGGTCGACGAAATGCGCCATCAGCGCCATGTCGTGACCGATCAGGATGATCGCCGCGCCGATTTCCTGCTGCACGCGGCCGAGTGTGGCCAGAACCTGTTTCTGCACCACGACGTCGAGTGCCGAGGTCGGCTCGTCCGCCAGGATCACGGCGGGGGTCAGCGCGATGGCAAGGGCGATGCACACGCGCTGCTTCATCCCGCCCGACAATTCGTGCGGGAAGCGGTTGGCGACTTGGGCGGGCAGGCCCACGCGCGCCAGCAGCTTGGCGATGCGCGTGGTATCGGATTTCTGCGCGTGCGCGGCAAACAGATCGGCGAATTGCGCGCCGATGGTCAGCACGGGGTTCAGCGAGCTCATCGCGCCCTGCGGCACCAGCGACATGCGCGCGAAACGCGTGCGGCGCAACTCCTCCGCCGACAGCGCCAGTATGTCGCGCCCGTCGAGGCGCATGTGTTGCGCCGCGATTTCGCCCGGCGGACGGATCATGCGCATGAGGGCAAGCACGGTCGTCGACTTGCCCGAGCCGCTTTCGCCGACCAGACCGAACCGTTCGCGCGGCATCAGATTGAAGCCGATGCTGTCCACCGCAAAGGCGGGGCCTTTGGGCGTGCGATAGCGGACCGAGAGATTCTCGATCTCGAGGATCGGCGCGCTCATAGCCCACCCAGACGCTTATTGGCGACGCGATCCATCCCGGCCGATGTCAGCAGCAGCCCGACGAAGATCAGCGCCAGCGCGACGATGGGCGGGCCCCACCACCACCACATGCCGCGGATGATGGCGCCGTAGAATTGCGCCCAGAAGATCGTCATACCGAGCGTGAGCTCGGTCTGCGGCCCGAGGCCCAAGGCCTCCAGCCCGATCGTCGCGAGCATCGCCTGGCCGACGGCGATCACGAAGCTCGCCGCGATATAGGGCAGAAGATTGGGCAGCACCTCGATGAAGACAAGGCGCAGGCCGCCGAGTCCGCTGAGCCGCGCCACTTGCACATAACCGCGTTCACGCACCGACAGCGTTTGCGCGCGGATCGCGCGCGTCGCCACCATCCAGGACAGGCCCGCGACGATTACCGCCATCAGATCGACGGTCATCGAGCGCACATTGGCCGCGACGAGCACGAGGATCGCGACGCTGGGGATCGTCATCATCACGTCGGAGGCGGTGCGGATCGCCGCGTCGATCCAGCCACCCATGAAGCCCGCGATCAGGCCCAACGTCACGCCGACGGTGAGGCTGATCAGCCCGGCGACAAGACCGATCTTCAGCGTTTGCGGCATGGCCAGCGCCATGACCGTCAACACGTCGCGGCCTTGCGCGTCGGTGCCGAACCAATGCATCGCGGAGGGCGGGCGGCGCGGGGCGACGGCACCGACCTGCGCGAGGCTTTGATCGACCAGCATCGGCAATATCAGCGCCGCGAGCGCCAACAGGCCGAGGATCGAAAGCCCGGCGGCGAGCGGCGCGTTGCCGCGGAACAGTTTGGCGAGGTCCGGGCCCATCGTCAGCTCCGCTTATTCGTGATCCGCGGATCGATCAGCGGATAGATAAGGTCGAGAATGAACATCGTCAGCGCGATCGACATCGACAGGATCAGAACGATCCCCTGGATAACGAAGAAATCCTTGCTCTGGATCGCCTGATAGAGCCGGTAGCCCATCCCCGGATAGGAGAAGATCACCTCGACCAGAATGGCGCCCGAGACGAGATGGCCGAGGGTGAGGGCGAGTTTGGTGAGTTGGGGCAGCAGCGCGTTGCGCACCGCGTACCACAGGAAGATGCGCCGCTGCGACAGGCCCTTGGCCTCCGCGAGCATGATGTAATCCTCGCCCAGCACCGACACGATCATGCCGCGCATGCCGATCGCCCAGGCGCCGATCTGCGCCAGGATGATCGACAAGGCGGGCAATGTCGCATGCCAAGCGATGCCCAGGATTGTCGCGGCGTCGAAGCCCGGCGTCATGTCGAAGGGGAAGCCGCCGCCGGCGGGAAAGATGCGATAGACGATTGCGCCGACGAACAACAGCACGACGCCGATCAAGAAGTACGGGATCGCCGACAGGACGAGGAACGGGGCGGCGAACCAGCCGATCCAGCGCGGCACCCGCGGCCAGGCAAGCATCCCGCCCATCAACGTGCCGACCGCGAAGCTGAGCAGCGTCGCCATGCCGAGCAAGCCCAGCGTCCAGGGCATCGCGGCGGCGATACTCTCGCCCACGCGCTCGGGATAGTTGGCCAGCGAGAAGCCGAGATCGAGGCGCAGCACCATGCCCCAATAGTCGAGATATTGGCGCCATACCGGCTGATCCAAGCCGAAGCGCGCGCGATAGCTTTCGACGATCGCCTTCACGTCGCCGATCGACCCGCTGGAGGTCGAGATCAACTGGTTGAGCTGTTGCTCGACAGGGTCGCCGGGGGTCAACCGGGGCAGGGCGAAATTGATCGACACCGCCAGCACGAAGACCAGCAGCGTGATCGAAAATCGCCGGATCACGTAGTCGAGATACATGAATCGAGCCTTGGCGGGTGTGCGTCGGGGTTCAGACGCGAAGGCGGTCGAGCACGGCGTCGGTCAATTCCAGACCGAAGCCGGGCGCGTCGTTGGGCACCAGCCAGCCGTTCTCCGGCACGCGCATGCCGGGGAACACGATCGTTTCGATCAGCGGCACGCCGGGCCCGCCGCCGACGAAGTATTCGCCCCATTGGACATTGGGCATGGCGAAGGAGAAATGCTGCCCGTAGGGCGTGTTCATGCCCGCGTGCAGGATCACCGGAATGCCCGCCGCCTCTGCCAGATGCGCGATGCGCATGCAGCCGGTAAAGCCGCAAGCCCAAGCGATGTCGGGCTGAAAAATATCGGCGACGCGTTTGGCGGCGGCGTAAGCGAAGGTCTGCGGCACATACCAATGTTCGCCGGTGGCCAAAGTCTGCCAGGGCAGGCGCGCGCGCAGCGCCTCGTGCGACAGCAGATCCTCCGGCGTCAGGCAATCTTCGATCCATTTGAGACCGTAGGGCCGCAGTCGTTCGGCCATGCGCACGCCGAACTCTACGTCGAAGGCCATCCAGCAATCGAGCATCAGCTCGACGTCGCGGCCGATCTGCTCGCGCGTCTTGGCGACGAGTTCCTCGTTGCGGTTGATTGCGTCGAGCCCGTCGGCCACACCATAAGGGCAGGCGAGTTTCGTCGCCTTGAAGCCGAGCTCCATATGCCAATCGGTATCGTTGCCGGTGGCGTAGCAGAATTGACGCTCGCGCGCCGGGCCGCCGGCGAGTTCATAGACCGGCACGTCCAGGATCTTGCCTTTGAGATCCCACAAGGCGAGATCGACGGCGCTGATCGCGTAGGAGGCGATTCCGGCCGCGCTATACGGCGAGGCGGCACGCATCATCATGTCCCACAGGCGGTCGATGGCGAAAGCGTTCTCGCCGATCAGCAGCGGCGCCAGATGGTCGTTGATAAGGTCGATCACCGGCTGGCCGTAGCGCGACACGCCGAAGCCCCAGCTGCCGTCGGAGGCGCGCACGATGCACGCGACGGACGGGAAATTCGGGCGCCACAATGTGCGCATACGCTTGAAACGCGGATAGCGCGACATCGGGCCGGCGACTTCCTGGTCCTTGGTCCAGGGCGCGCGACGCGCTTTGGTCGGCGTGCGGTTGAAGCTCTCCATATAGGTCGCACCCACCATCTCGTTCTTGATGGCGAAGGCTTTGATTTCGACGATCGTCGGGTGCTTGGGCATGGGCCTGACCGGGGAGAGTGGGAAATGGAGAGGGCGGGAAGCGGGGATGCCGTCGCCGGCACCCCCGCTCCGTTACGCAACGCGCAGGGTCGTCAGCGCGTCGGGCGCAGGCGATGGATCACCAGCGCGAAGCCTTCCCATGGCGGGAACGGCGCCACGTAGGGCTCCTTCGCGTTGGGCCAGCCGGTCCAGTAGGTGTAGTTGAACGCCAGCGTGTGGAATTCCTCGGCCAGCGTGATTTCCGGAATGTCGCGCATATAGATGCGCGTGGCTTGGCGCACCAGTTCGACATAGGCCGGATCATTGGACGACGGCTTCATCGCCTCCAGCTTGTCGATGATCGCGTCGTATTCCGGGTTTTCGTAGCGCGTCGGCGCGCGTTGATCGCGGACCTTCTCGCCCGGCTTGGCGGAATATTTCGTGTGGAAATGTTCCAGCGTCTGCCAAGGATCGTAAAGGCTGCCGCAATGCGTGCCGTGCGACAGGTCGAAATTGCCGACCGTCGTGGCTTCCGACAGCGCGGTGCGCTGCTGGGCGTTGTTGACGACGTCGAACCCGGCGTTGCGCAGCTGCTGGGTCAGGACGGGACCTTGCGGATCGCCCTGCACGGTCGACAGCGCGATCTGCCAGGCCGAACCGTCCGGCTTCGCCCAGAAGCCGTTGGCGCCCTTCTTGTAGCCGCGCGAGGTCATCAGCCTGTTGACCTCCGCGAGGTCCAAGCGATCGATGCGGTCGGCGTCGAGCAGATCCTTCAGCTTGGGCAGATAGGCGGTGAGGCCCTGAAACGACGACATCGGCAGCGACGCGGGCAGGACGGAGCCTTCCAGCGCCAGATCGATCAATTGCTTGCGGTCGATCGAGAAGTTCAACGCGCGGCGGATCGCCACGTCGTTGAACGGCGCCTTCTGCGTGTTGATGCGGATGGCGAATGTGCAGCCGTCGGCACCACCCCAGATCGGGCCGGTCTCGTTCCAGGCGCGCAATCCGCGATTTTGGTTGCGGATCGCTTCGAACGTGCCGGGCTGGATCGAGCGGCCCATATCGACTTGGCCGCTGGCGTAGAGCTGCGGCATCGCCTGTTCGGTCGCCGGGATGTAGACGACGCGCTGAACCTGCGGCATTTCCTTCGCCACGCCGCGCTGCACGGCCCACCAGCTATCGCGTCGGTCGTAGAACAGCGAGTTCGCGTCGCTCTTCACCAGCTTGTAGGGGCCTGTACCCACCGGCCAGCCTTTGGCGAGGTCGAAATTGGCGAAGGTCTTGGGATCCTGGCCTTCCCAAATATGTTTGGGAACCACGACGAAGCGGCCGGCCTGGCCGGTCGCGAGATAGTCCTGCGCCCAGCGCGGGCCGGGCTTGTTGAGCTTTACCACCACGGTCAGCGGATCGGTGGCCGCGGCCGAGGCGACCCATTCCTTGATCGCCGAGGATTGGACCAGATCGGGCGCCGATGCGATCAGCATGTTGAAGGTGAAGACGACGTCGTCGGCCGTGAAGGGCTTCCCGTCGCTCCAGGTCGCGCCTTCGCGAAGTTTGATCGTGACCTCGCGGTTATCCGCACTCTGCGTCCAGCCGGTCGCGAGCCAGGGGATGATCTCGTTGGCGACGTGGTTCGTGTAGAACAGCTGCTCGTACACCGTGTAATGCAGGCTGTTGCGCTGATGCAGCAGCACGCCGGCATAGGGGTTGAAGTTCGTCGTCGCGGGAACCTGGTTGTAGAAGTCCCAGCCTTGGGTGATGAGCGTCCGGTTGCGCGGCACGTCGGGCACGTTCTGCGCGACGGCGGTTCCCGCCGCCAACGCCAGAACGGCGGCGGCGGTCATCCGCCAGCGCACGCGCGTCTTTGTTAGGTCGAGCATCGGTCTCCTCCCGGGAGAGCGGGCCGGGCGTTATCACGGCACCATTGCCATGGCCGCCGGCCGGTTATATTATGGTTCATAACCGTGAACCGCAGTTCAGAAAGAATATGGCAATGCCGCCCAAGGGTCAAGGTGCTGCCGCCGCATCCGACAAGCCGGTCAAATCCGCCGACCGCGTTTTCGATCTGATCGAAGCGATCGGCGCGACGCGCGATGGGATGACGTTCCCCGATCTTCAGACCGCGCTTGGAATTCCCAAAAGCAGCCTTTTCGCGCTGCTCGAATCGGTGGCGGCGCGCGGCTATCTGGAACTCGACGATGCCAGCCGGCGCTGGCGCTTGGGCATGCGGGTATGGGAGGCGGGGCAAGCCTATGCGCGCCAGCACGAATTGCTGCGCCACGCCGAATCGGTGATGCGCGAGGTGGTCGGCGCGATCAACGAAACGATCCAGCTCGCGCGTCTCGACGGCAACGAGAACGTCTATATCGCCAAGGTCGACAGCACGCATCCGCTGCGCCTGCAATCGGATGTCGGCGGGCGGTTGATGGCGCATGCGACGGGGTTGGGCAAAACGCTGCTCGCCGAATTGCCCGACGTGGACGTTAAGGCGTTGTTCGCGAAGTCCGGCTTGCCGCGCATGACCGAGAACACGCTGACCAGCTTCAAAGCGCTGTTGGGCGAACTGGCCGCCACGCGCGCGCGCGGCTTCGGCATCGACAACGCGGAGTACACGCACGGCGTCTTCTGCTTGGCCGCTCCGATCCGAACGGGGGCCGGGCCGGCGCAATTGGCGCTCAGCATCACCGTGCCGACCTTGCGTGCATCGGTCGATGGCTTGGCGGCGGCGCTGGCCGCGCTCGCCAAAGCCTGCGTCGATATCGGCACGCGCGCGGGCGGGCCGGCCCCCGATCCCAAACTCGCCCGGCTGGTCAATCCCGCGGCTTCGCGTGCGGCGATCGAAGATCTGCATCATTGCAAGCGCTACAAGCTGCCCTTCGCGCCGGGCTGAGCAATCAGACGGAATTGCCGCGACAGCGTTTCGCGGTAGGGGAAGTCGCCTTCCATCTCCAGCACGTCGGCCATATGGACGCGCCAGCGCACCATCACGGCTTCGCCTTCCGGCGTGGGACCTTGGCCGCGCCGGCGGATCTGATGCGCGAACAGCAATCGCGTGGGAGCGTGCAGCCAAATCTCGTAATGCAGGATGCCGGCGGCGAGCAGGGCGGTTTTCATTTCCGGCCAGAGTTCGTCGTGGCGGCGCAGATATTCGGCTTCCTTGCCTTCGCGCACGCGCAGGGCGAAGCCAAAGGTCTCGAGTTCCGAATCGTCGGCGGCGATCAGCGCGGTCATCGCGGCGCCTCCGCCCGGCCGATCGGTTTGGGTTTGCCGCCATCGGCCGCCGAAGCGAGCAACGCCGCGATCACGCCGGTCGCCGTGGCGCCGGTCTCGCCCGGCGAACGGTTGAGCGATGCGTCACCGCCCAAGGCGAGATCGACCAAAGCTTCGACCGGTCCGCGCCCGTGATAGATCCATTCGCCGTCGGCGATCGACAGCTTGCGCACCGTGCCGTCGTCGCGGCGGATCTCGCACCAATCGCGATCGAACTCGGCGGTCAGCATGCCTTCGCGCCCCGCCAGAAAGACGCGCATCAAGCCGCGATTGCCCTGCGGCATCGCAGCGGCCCCCGACAGGCTGCCGACCGCACCGCCCTTGAACTTCACGCTGCCCGAGACGGCGAGATCCACGACCTCGCGCCCGAAAGCGTGGGCGGACACTTCTTCCGGCTCCAGCCCGGTCAGCCACAGCAGCAGCGGCACGGCGTGCGACATTTGCCCCCAGGCGAAACCGCCACCCTTGGCGGGGTCCTGCCAAGTCGCGCGCTCGGGCCGGAAGAAGGTCGTTTGCCAGCTGTTCAGGCCGCGGTCGCCATGGAACACGTCGCGCGTCGCGGAGATGAAGCTCACCATCGCGTGTTCGATCGGGCCGATCACGCCGTCGGCGATCATTTTGCGCAGCTCGGGCAGATGCGGCAGATATTGATAGCCGTTGACGATCAGCAACTGCACGCCGCGCCTGCGCGCACGGTCGACCAGATCCCAGGCCTGCGCGGGATCGAGCGTCATCGGCTTTTCGCACAACACATGCGCACCGATCTCGATCGCCGCACTGGCGTGCTCGTAATGCAGATGATGCGGCGAGGAAACGACGACGATCTCGGGCTTGCGCGCCAGTACCTCGCGATAATCCTGCGAAGCGTAGGCGAAACCGAAATGATCGCGCACGCGCGCGAGCTCCTCGGCGCCCAGGCGCGACACGCCGTCGAGGATGACTTCCGGCCGCGCTTTGAGCGTGGGGATATGGTTCTGCGCCCCATACCAGCCCGCACCGATGACCGAGGCGCGGATTCTCTTCGTCGTCATGCGTGTTTCTTTCGTTTCAAGATTTCGCGATGCGCGGCGGCAGGAACTCCGGTGACTCCGCCGTCGAGAAGACGGGGACGAAATCGGGTTCGCGCGACCGCGCCATGAACTTCTTCAGTTGACGTTCGAGATCCGTCCGGATCGCCGCATTGGCGGGGACGTCGGCGAGATTGTGTCGTTCATGCGGATCGGCGCGCCAATCGGCGAGGAAGACGTCTTCCTCGCTCGGCGGGACAGCGCCGCCGTCGATCCGGATATTCATGTCGAGGCGCCAGCGATCCGTGCGGATGCAGCCGCGCCGCGGCCAGCCCGCCCCGGTGCGCCATGTACCTTTGTTGGATGCGGCCGAGGCGCGCGAGGTTTTCTCGCCGCTGCCCACGCTCGCGAAAATCGCCGCGGGGGCGGGATCGGCGAACAGCGCGCGGCCGCGAAAGCCGTCGGGGGGCGTTATGTCGGCGAGATGGCAGAGCGTGCGCGCGAGATCCATGCTCTGCGCGATGTCGTCGCGCGCCGCACCTTCGGGCACGCGGCCGGGCCAAGATATGATGCGTGGTACGCGTTGCGACTGGGGCGCAAAGACGATCTTGCTGAGCAAGCCGTTCTCGCCCAACGACGCACCGTGATCGGCGTCGAGCACGACGATCGTGTTCCTGCGCAACCCCATCATATCGAGTTTGGCGAGGACCATCCCGATCTGCACGTCGAGCCATGCGACGAGCGCGTGATAATCGGCTTGCGCCCGGCGCATCTGCTCGTGTGTCAACTCGCGGCCGCCGACCATGGCAGCGAAAGCATCGTCGAACGCGCTTTGATCGGCGCGGGGAATGTCGTGGCCGGGATAGTCCTCGGCTCGGAACATCTTGCGGAAGCGTGCCGGCGGCAGAACGGGCGTGTGCGGCTGGAGATACGACACGCGCAGCAGAAACGGCTGATCGCCCGCCGCGTCGAGCCAGTCGATCGCGTTGATCGTCACCGCCTCGGGCGGGAAGAATTCGCGATCCGGGAATACGCCGCCGACGGGCGAGGGGATACCTTGCGGGACGATGGGTGCGCGTCCTGCGGGATCTGTGTCGAGCCCGAAGCCGTGCATGCTGGCGCCGTCGTGGTTCTCCGCTTGCCAAGGCTTGTAGTCCTTCGGCACATGGCTTTTGCCCAGCGTCGCCGTGCGCCAGCCGTTGCGCGCGAAGAATTCGGGAAACGTGTCGAGCCGCACGGGCAGCGGAAACGACGCCCAAGCGCCTTCGTTGCCGTGCACGCCGTTTTCCTGCGGCGGGGTTGCCGTCAGGATCGAGGTGCGCGAGGAAACGCAAACGGTCGAGTTGCAGAAGTGGTTGCGGAACAGCGTGCCCGACGCGGCGAGGCGATCGATATTCGGCGTATGCGTCGGCCCGAGTCCGCCGCGATAGCATCCCAACGCGTCGGCGCGCAGCTCATCTGCGAAGATCCACAGTATATTAGGCCGCTCGCCCGCGCGCCGCGCCATCGTTTCCCCCGCATATGGTTCTTGTATATGAACCAGAGTTCAAATCGTGGCGAGGCGGCGACATTCTGTCAAGGCGCGTGACCCGTCTCGACACGCATACACGTGACCCGTCTTGACACGCATACAAACGTCACGCTACGGTTGTGGAACTGAAGTTCATATATATGAACCAAAACGGCAGGCGCCGGAAACGGACGCCGCCACGATCGGGGAGTAGCGCGCGATGACATCGATCCGCAGCATCGTTTCCGTTTTCGCCGTCGCGTTGGCGCTTGCCGCACCCGCCGCCGCGCAAAACTTTCCGTCAAAACCGATCCAAGTCGTCGTGCCGGCGGGCCCCGGTTCCGCGACGGATACGGTCGCGCGCCTGGTACTGAAAAAGATCGAGGAGCAGGGCGCGTTCTCGCGGCCCTTCGTGGTCATCAACAACTCGGCCGGGCCGGTCGCCGCGACGCGCGTCAAGGAAGCGGCGCCCGACGGGCACGAGTTGCTCGTCTACCATCTCGGTCTGCCGGGGCTGAAAGCCGTCGGCCGTCTGCCCTTCGGCGTCGAGGCGTTCGAGCCGCTGGGCCAGACCGGCAGCACGCGCTTCCTGGTCGTTGCGGCGACCGAAGGCCCCTACAAAGATCTGCGGTCGTTGATCGCGGCGGCGAAAGCCAAGCCCGGCGAGATCACGGAAGCCAATTCGATCGGCGGCGCGGTGCATATCGCGGCGCTGTCGCTCGCCAACGATGCCGGGTTCAAGGCTCGCGTCGTCAATGTCGGCGACGGTCCCAAGCGTCTCGCCTCCGTGCTCGGCGGCCATACGGGCTATACTTTCGTCAGCCCGCAGGAATATCTCGGCTTTCAGGGCAAAGGCGTACAGGCGATCGCGGTCGTCGGCGCCGATCGCAGCCGCCTGTGGCCGGACGTGCCCACGACCAAGGAACTCGGTCTCGCGACCGATATCTCGGTCGACACCTGGTGGTTCGCGCCCAAGGGCACGCCCGCCGACATCGTCAAGCGCCTGTCCGACGCGATCGGCAAGGCGATGACCGACGACGCGTTGAAGGAAGCGTTGGCCAAGCAAGGCGTCGATGCCGTGCATCTCGATGCCGGCCGCGCCAAGGCGCGCGTCGAACAGATCGACCGGATCGTTCAGCCGCTCGGACCCGCTTTGGGCGGCTGACGCGGGACGAACTCGATGGACGACATGTGCAAGGCGCGTAACGCCGATCTTGCCTTCGCGATTTTGACGATCGCCGTCGGTGCGTTGTTCTTCTTCGAAGCGCGCAAGCTGCCCGCCTCGCGTTTCGATCCGTTGGGGGCGGGCGCGTTCCCGATGGCGATTGCGGGATTGCTGACGATGATGGGCGTCGTCGCGCTGGTCATGACGCTCGCCGGCAAACGCATCGGTGCCGCGGAGACCTCGTTGATCGTCGGCGTCAATCAGACAGATCAAATGGCACCGCCGCGCCCGTGGCTGGCGGTGTTCAGCTTTCTTGCCGTGGCGACGTACACGGCCGTGCTGCAAATCTGGCCCGGTAACTATATGTGGGCGACGGCGGCACTGCTGGCCGCGTTGGGCATCGCCATGTCGCCGCGCGATCCTCGTTCGGCCGGTATCGCCCTGACGATCGCGGTCACCGGCGCGGCTTTCCTCGATTACGTCTTCGGCACGTTGCTGCGATTGTCCATGCCGTGATCGACGCCTTCACTCATCTGTTGCAACCCTCGTTGCTGCTGTTGATGTGCGGCGGCGTGTTCTTGGGCATCGTCATCGGGGTGTTGCCCGGCATCAATGCGGGCACGCTGCTCGTCTTGATCCTGCCCTTCACCTTCACGATGGCGAGCATCGATGCGGTCGTTTTACTGATCGCCGCCTTCGTCGGTGCGGTCAGCGGCGGGTTGATCACCGCGACGCTGATGCGCATTCCCGGCGAGCCCAACGCGATCATGACGACGATGGACAGTTTCCCGATGGCGAAGGCGGGGTATCCGGGCCGCGCGCTGGGCCTGGGTAATTCCGCGTCGATCGTCGGCGGCGCCTTGTCGTGGGTGGCGCTGGTGATGCTTGCACCGCCGCTCGCCCGCGTCGCGGTCGTGTTCGGGCCGTGGGAATACTTTGCCATCGTCTGTCTGGCGCTGACCTTGATCGCGTCGCTCAGCCGCGGCTCGCTGATCAAGGGGATCATCTCGGCGCTGTTCGGCATGCTGGTGGCGATGCCGGGACTCGACTCGTCGTCGGGCGCCCAGCGCTTCACGTTCGGCTGGGTCGAGATGTCCTCCGGCTTCGAGTTGCTGCCGGTGATATTGGGTATTTTCGCGATCAGCCAATTGCTGTCGGACACGGTCAATATCGACGAGCAGGCGGGCGAGCGCGTGCGGGCAAACATGCGCGGCATCGTGCTGTCGCTGAAAGACTATGTGCGCCACGGTTTCAACATGGTCCGATCGTCGTTGATCGGCATCGCGATGGGCATTTTGCCCGGCGTCGGGGCGACGATCGCGTCGATCGTCGCCTATACGACCGCGCGCGCCGCGTCGAAAGAACCGGAAAAGTTCGGCAAGGGCAGCGAAGAAGCGATCGTCGCCGCCGAAAGCGCCAACAACGCGACGACGGGCGGCACACTCATCCCGCTTTTGGCGCTGGGCATTCCCGGCGGTCTCGCGGACTCGGTGCTGCTCGGCGCGTTGATGGTCCATAATCTGGCGCCGGGACCGATGCTGTATACGCACAACCCCGAAATCGTGAACGCGATCGTCGGTGCGCATTTGCTCAGTCATGTGCTGATGTTCGCCTTCATGACCGGCGGCGTGATGATCTTCGCTTGGTTGATGGTGCTGGAACGCGCCTGGATTTTCCCGATGGTGTTCGCGATTTGCGTGCTTGGCGCCTTCACCGGCGGCGCGCGGATTTTCGACGTTTGGGTGATGCTCGGCTTCGGCCTTGTCGGCTACGCGATGGAGTACGCGCGCGTGCCGATCGCGCCCTTCGTCGTGGGCATGGTGCTCGCACCGCTTGCCGAGGAGCAGCTGCGCACCGGATTGATGGCGTCGGGCGGCACGTTCTGGGCGATCCTCGACCGGCCAATCGCGCTCGCTTTCGTCGCCATCGCGGTCGCAATGTTGCTTTGGCCGCTGTTCCGGCAGCGCGCGGCGCGCGCCTAGACGCGCCGGGCCGCCTAGGCGGCCAGACCAAGAAGCAGGCTGACGATGGCGCCCGCCGAAAGCGGTACGCGCAGCGCGCGGTACCAATCCGGTGCGGCAAGCAGCCGAAGATCGGCGGCGAGCAGCGCCGCAAGACCGGCGGCCAGCAAGATCAGCCCGTGTCCGGGCGACAGCAGCAACGCGATCCACGCGGTCAGCGACGGCACGACGCTGATGGCGAGCGGCGCGAATAAAGGCGCGCCGCCAGGTGCCGCGATCGCGAGCCCCCAGCGCACGCCGCCCAAGAACGAAATGATGGCAGCGCCGTAGGCGATCAGGGCTTGCGGCGCGATATCGTGAAAAGGCGCCGACGGCGACAGGCTTGCCGCAGCCGTCGCGAAGAACGGCAGCAATCCCAGAAAGCCCAGAGTTCGCGCCGCCGGAGGAATGGCGCCGAGTTCATTCCACATCCGATTTATCCTGCCGAAATTCGCCGCGATACGAAGACGAAGCCGCGCACGATGGCCGGCCGCACGCGCAGAAAGGCGCGATAGCCGATCTCCAAGCCGCGCAGAACGGGCGGCCATGCGGCGAGGTTGCCGAGCCAACGCCAGCCCGGCACGCGCCGCCACAATTCGGCGAAGGCCGCGGCGCCCGAAAGAAGCGTGCCGTCGGCGGCGACGACATGGAACCGCGCCAAGGCTCGGTCGCGCGAAAGCCCGGGCGGAAGGATGGCTTCGGGCGCCGCCACGTCGACGAAACACAAAGCCCGGCCGGCATCGCGCTTCGCATAGACGCCGATCTCCGCCCGGCAGAGCGGGCAATCGCCGTCGTAGAACACGCGCGTCCGTTTGTCGTCGATTTGATCCATCGTGCCGTTTACGCATCGCCGGCGCGTTTGGATCTTCCGGATGGTCCACGCCCGATCCGATCTTTGTACGGCGGCCTTATCCGATCGCTTGGATCGCGGCCCGGGCGAGGCGGGCTTGTGCGGCGAGGCGAATGCCGGCGTTCGCGGCGCCGTAGCCCGCGTAACCATCGCGCTGCACGATCTCGAAGAAGAATCCGCCGTCGAGCGTCGCCGTATAGGCCTGCAAAAACACGCCGCCGCCGTCGCGATCATAGAGAATGTTCAGCGCCTTGAACGCGTCGATCTCGGCGGGCGAGAGATCGGTGCGTACTTCGAGGTCATCGTAGTAGTTCTCGGGGATCGGGAGCATCTCGACGCCGCCCGCTTTGAGCTTGGCGAGCGTCGCTTTGATGTCGGCGGTGCGCAGCGCGATATGCTGAACGCCCGAGCCGAAGAAATCGGTGACGAATTTCGCCGACAGCGTGCGATGGCTTTGCGAGCCGTTGAGCACTAGGCGAAACCCCGTCGCATCCTTGGCACCGAGGCCGCTCTCGACGACCTGGCTCTGCACCACGCCGCCGGGATCGAGAACGGCTTGCGTGGGCGTTTTCCGCGCGTCGAGCAGCGACGTATAGAACAGCAGCCAGGTCAGCATCTCCTCGTACTGCATGCTCTGCGAAACGTGATCGACCGCGAACAGGCCGCTCCCCGCGGATTGCGTGCCGGTCGGCACGAAATCCACCTCCGACCATTTGCCGAGAATACCGTCGACGAAATAAAGCAAGCTGCCGCCCACGCCGCGCACGGCGGGAATGTCGAGCTCGCCGGGGCTGACCGCGCCCTTGTGCGGCGTATCCAGCAAGGCGCGCGCGCGTTCGAGCGTCGCGGCCGCATCGGGCACGTTCAGCGCCAGCGCGCAGACCGACGTGCCATGCGTGATCTGATAGGAATGCGCGAAGCCTTCCTTGTCGCTGTTCAAGACGATGCGGATTTCGCCTTGGCCCCACAGCGACACGTCCTTGGACCGGTGCTGGCCGGTCTTGGCGAAGCCCAAAGCGGTCAGGAATTTCTCGAAGCCCGGCCGGTCGCCTTCGTCCACCGCGAACTCGACGAACTCCACCTTGCGCACCGGGGCGGGCGGCGGCATCGGAACCGCGCCGGGTACCGTGAGTTTCGACTTGCGCTGGGTTTCATCCATCAACGCGATCAACGAGCGCCGCCCGTCGAGCGCCACCGAGCGCGCGGAGCCCGCTCGGAAACGGTCGTTGAAGATTTCCAGCGACAGATGGCCGTCGTAACCGGTGGCCGTCAGCGCATCCATGAAGGCGACCATGTCGAAATCGCCCTGGCCCGGCAGGCAACGCCAATGGCGGCCCCAGGACAGATAGTCCATCTGCAGCTTTGGCGCGTCGGCGATCTGGACCAAGAAGATGCGGTCACCGGGGATGGCGCGGATGGGCTCGATATCGAGCCCGCGCGCGAAGATATGGAACGTGTCGAGCACCGTGCCGACTTGGGGGTGATTGGCACGGCGCACCACTTCCCAGGCGTCGCGGTAGTCGTTGATGTGCTTGCCCCAGGCGAGCGCTTCATAGGCCACGCGAAGCCCGCGCTTCGCGGCACGTTCGCCCAATTCCTTGAAGTCGGCGGCGAGGCGGTCGATGCCGCCTTGCGCGTCGGGCGCCACGCTCGAGCAGACGAACAGAAGATCGGTGCCGAGTTCCTGCAGCAGGTCGAATTTTCGTTCGGCGCGGTCGAAGGTGCGAACGCGCTTCTCCGCAGGCATGCCTTCGAAATCGCGAAAGGGCTGGCAGGTGACGATCTTCAGGCCCAGATCTTCGCACAGCGCGCGCACTTCCGTGGGCGATCCCGGATGCGCGATCAGATCGTTTTCGAACAGCTCGACCGCGCGGAAACCTGCGGCGGCGATCGCTTCAAGCTTCTCCCGCAGATTCCCCGACAAGCAGACCGTGGCGATCGATGTGCGCATGGGGGCGACCCTTCAATAGGAGATACGGGCGTGGGCGCGCAGCGTTTCGGGCGTCGTCGTGGCGAAGCCAAAGAACTCGAGATAGGCGGGGATCTGCTCGAACAGCATATCAATCCCGACTTGCGTTCGGCAGCCGCGCGCCTTGGCCGCCGCCAGGAAGGCGGTCGTCTCTGCTTTCATGACGACCTCGCCGACGAAGGTTTCGGGTTCGAGCAAGGAAGCGTCCAGCGGCAATGGATCGCCCGCATTCATTCCCAGCGGCGTCGCGTTGACCACGATATCGAAGCCGCGCGGATCGTTGCTGCCGGTTTCGATGCGTAACGCGGGGTAATGGCGCACGAGGCGTGCCGCAAGACCGTCCATCGCCGCCGCGTCGAGATCGTGAAGCGCGATACGCGCGGCACCCGCGGCCGCCAGCGATGCGGCGATGGCCGAGCCGACGCCGCCCGCGCCGACGATCATCGCGCGTGCCCCTTCGACGCGCTGGCCCTTGCGCTTCACGCCGCGCACGAAGCCTTCGCCGTCGAACATGTCGCCGATCAGCTTGCCGGCGGAATCGCGCTTGACGGCGTTGCAAGCCCCCGCGATGCGGACCGCCGGGCTGCAATCGTCGAGCATTTCGACGACCGAGACCTTGTGCGGCATCGTGATCAGCGCGCCATCCAAATTCGTGAAGCGGAAGATCACGGGCAGGGCGGCGGCGAAGTCGCCCGCCCGTACGCCCATCGGCACGACACAGGCGTTGATGCCGTTCGCCTCGAAATAGGGATTGTAGATCATCGGCGCTTTGAAGGTCGCCGTCGGATCGCCGATATGCGCGATGATCCGCGTATTGCCGTCGAGGGACATGGCTTTCCCCCGCGCCATCGTCAGGCCGCGATCAGCAGGCGGCGCATCGCGTCGAGCGCCACGGGATAGCCGCCCGCGCCCAATCCCGCGATCACGGCCGTGGCGACCGGCGACACCAGCGAGCGATGGTAGATCGGCTCGCGCTTGTGGATGTTCGAGATGTGGAACTCCACGATCGGGCCGGGGAACATTTTGAGCGCGTCCATCACCGCCATCGAGGTGAAGGTGAAGGCGGCGGGATTGATCAGAATGCCGGCAGCGGGACGGTCGATCGCCTCGTGAATCCACGCGATCAGCGTTTCCTCGCTGTTGGTCTGCCGGAACTCGAGCGGCAGATCGCCCGCGGCTTCGCGGCACATCGCCTCGACCTCGGCCAGCGTCGTGCGGCCGTAAATCTCCGGCTCGCGCTTGCCGAGGCGGTTGAGGTTGGGGCCGTTGAGAACGTAAATCGGCTTCGACATGCGTTTAACCCTGGTAGCCCATCGCGCGGGGCAGCCACAAAACCGTTTCCGGCACGAAGGTGATCAATGCGAGGGCCGCGATCATCGCCCAAAGGAAGGGCATCACGTCGCGCACGAGGTCGCGCAGCGGCACTTTGGCGATGTTGGTCATGATGAACAGCAACAGCCCGTAGGGCGGCGTGATCAACCCCAGCATGATGTTGAACACCGCGACGACGCCGAAATGGATCATGTCGATCCCCAACGCCTTGGCCGTCGGCAGAAGCACTGGCACGATCACCAGCAGGATCGTCGTGCCTTCCAGAACGCAGCCGAGGATCAGCAGTATCACGTTGACTAGGATCAGGAACTCGATCTGGCTGAGATTCCAGCCTGAAATCACGCCTTTCAGCAGATCGGGAATGTTCTCGATCGTGACGATGTAGTTCAGCACCAGCGCGCCTGCGATCAGCATGCCGATCGATGCCGAGACGCGCATGCTGCGCATCAACGCGCCGTAGAGATCGGCGAAGCCCACGCTGCGATAGAGCCCGGCCGAGATCAACAGCGCATAGGCGGCGGCGACGGCGGCGGCTTCCGTCGGCGTCGTGACGCCGCCATAGATGCCGCCGAGCAGCACCACGGGCATCATCAGCGTCGGTAAGGCGCGCCACGTGATGCCGGGAATTTCGCGGACCGGCACCGGTTTCTCGACCGGAAACTTTTTGACCTTGGCTTGCCAATCGACGATCAGCATTTGCGACGCGGCCATCATTAGGCCGGGCACGACGCCGCCCAGGAACAGGAAGCCGATCGACGCGTCCGAGATCAGCGCGTAGAGCACCATCGGGATCGACGGCGGAATGATCGGCCCGATGACGGAGGACGCCGCCGTCAGCGCGGCGGCGAAGCTCGCGGTGTAGCGGTTGTCGCGGGTCATCATGACCTGCATCATTTTGCCGGTTCCCGCCGCGTCGGCGATCGCCGAGCCCGACATTCCCGCGAAGATCACGCTTTGCAGCACGTTGACCTGCGCGAGGCCGCCCCGGAAGCGCCCGACCAGCGCGTTGCAGAAGCCGAGCAGGCGGTCGGTCATGCTGCCGATATTCATCAACTCGGCCGCCAGCACGAACAACGGCACGGCCAGGATGATGTAGTTGTTGTACATCCCGTTCAGGATTTGCTCGGCGGCGATGCCCATATCCTGCCCGGCAAGCAGGAGATACAGGATCGAGCCCGCGATCATCGCGTGGCCGATGGGCAATCCCAGCAGCGACAGCAGCGTGATCGCGACCAGGGCGATCGACCAGGGTGATGCGAAATTCATACGCCCGAATTCGCTTTCGTCGGATCGAATGCATCCGGCGCGCCGCCCTTCAACGCGCGCCAGCCCAGCCACAGATACCGGCCGATCGCCGCGACGGCGAAGATCAGATAGATCAAGTACAGCCAGTCGAAGCGGATTTTCATATAGGCGGTCCGCTGCACGCGCATGAAGGCGACGTAGTCGGCGATCGCGGGCAGCGAAACGAGATAGAGGCCGACGAGGCCGGCGGCGGTCACCAGGCACATAACGCGCCTGGTTCCGCCGCCGACCGCGCCGTAGATCAAGTCGAAGCGGATTTCTTCGTCCTCGCGCAGGACGAACGCGGCCGCCCACAACACCAGCCAGATCCACAGCACGATGCTGAGTTCGTGCGTCCATCCGACCGGGAAGTTGAGCGCGTAGCGAAACACGATCTGGATCAGGAAGGCGAGGAACATCGCGGCCAGCATTGCCACCGCGACGGCCTCGGCCCCCTTCGCCAGATATTTCGCGACGCGCGTCATTGCGTCAGAGCGCGTTGATCTTGTCGACCATGCCGGCCGGCCACGCCTTGGCGAGGTCGGAGGCAAGGTACTTCTTCTGCGCGAATTCGCGGAACGCCTGCAAGTTGGGTTCGTAGACGTCCAGCCCTTGCGCCTTGAAGAACGCGACCAGTTCGCCTTCCTTGCGCGCGTGCTCTGCGTTGCTCCAACCCACGGCCGCATCGGCCGCCGCTTGGAACTGGGCCCGCTTGGCTTCGCTCATCGCGCGCCAGGTGCGGGCCGACACGGTCAGCAGGTCGAAGCCCACGAGATGCGAGGTCAGGATGATCTGGTTGCTGACCTCGTAGAACTTCATGTTCTGCACGTTGGGCAGCGGGTTGTCCTGGCCGTCGATGGCGCCGGTCTGCAGGCCCGTATAAACCTCGGCATAGGCCATCGGCACCGGATTGGCGCCGATCGACTGACCGAGGAACTGCCACGCATCGCCGCCGGGCATGCGCAGCTTCACGCCGGCGAGATCGGCGGGGGTGTTGATCTTCTTGCGGCCGCGCAGGCTGACATGCCGCGCGCCGAAGTAAGTCGGCGCCAGAATGCGGATGCCGAGCTGGTCTTCGGCCATGTTCTTCATCTGCTGGCCGACGTCGCTGGCGAACACCTTCTGCAGGTGCGCGGCGTCACGGAACAGATAGGCGGCGGTCATGATCGACCAAGCCGGGATCTGGTTCGACACGTCCTGCGGGGCGATGTTGCCCATCTCCAGATTGCCGCGCTGAAGCGCTACGAGTTCGGTACCCTGCTTGAACAGGTTGCCGCCGTAATAGAGCTGCATCGTGTAGTCGGCTTCGACCGCGGCCGAGAAGCGCTTCATCATTTCCGCGCGGATGTCCTGCTCCGAGAACACCGCCGAAAAGCGGATCGTGGGCTTGGTCTGGGCGAAAGAGGTACCGCTCATGGCGAGCGAGGCGGCACCCGTGGCCAGGAAGGCGCGGCGAGACGGCGTGAAATTCATGAGGGGTCCTCCCAAAAAAGCGGCGCAGTTTTGCGTCCGATAGGGGAGATTTGATTGGATAAACTTCGTAGTCAATGAAAAAAATGAAAATCTCATATATTATGGGCGACATCGTATTTTTCCTGAAGCGCCTTGGGGTGATGTACCCTGGCACCTAAGGGTAAGGATTCGCATGGCTTTCGATCTCCAAAGCGGGACGCTCGCCGATAAGACCTATGACAAGGTCCGTGGCGACATCATTTTCGGGCGCTTGGCGCCGGGAAAGCGCCTGCGCATGGATCGACTCGTCCAGGATTACGGGGCGAGCGTGAGTACGCTGCGCGAAGTGATGAACCGGCTGACATCCGAAGGCTTCGTGGTGGCGGAAGGCCAGCGCGGCTTCGACGTCGCACCCGTGTCGATGGCCAATTTCGAGGAAGTCGCGGCGCTGCGCCTGCTGCTGGAAACGCACGCGATCCGCGACAGCTTCGCGGCGGGCGACGTCGAGTGGGAAGGGGCGGTCGCGGCGGCCCATCACAAGCTCGAAGCGATGGAACGCCGGATGCTCGCGGGCGAAACGCAAGCGACGGAAACGTGGAAGGGCTACGACCGCGAATTCCATCAAGCGCTGATCGGTGCCTGCGGTTCGCAGACACTGCTCGATCTCTATGGCGACGTCTACGACCAGTATCTGCGCTATCAGATGGTCGCCGTCGTCTTTCGCGGCCTAGCGGCGGCGGACGAGCATAAGAAACTGCTCGATTGCGCGCTGCGCCGCGATGCGGCCGCCGCCTGCGCGATCCTGCGCGAACATATCGATGGCTGCATCGCGCATACGCGCAAGCTGGGTGTGCTGCCATGAGCGGCAAGGTCGTCGTTCTCGCCGAGCATGCCGCCGAAACGGTGGCGGATACGACTTATCGGCGCATCCGCACCGACATTCTGGCGGGCCGTTTGGCGCCGTCGGCGAAGCTGAAGCTCGACAAGCTCAAAACCGATTATGGGGCGAGCGTCTCGACCTTGCGCGAAATCCTCAATCGTCTCGCGTCCGAGCGGCTGGTGGTGGCCGAAGGGCAGAAGGGGTTCCAAGTATCGCCGGTCTCCGTCGCGAATTTGAAGGAGATCGCGGCGCTGCGCCTGCTGCTGGAATGCGACGCGATCGAACGCTCGTTCAAGGCGGGCGACGTGGATTGGGAGGCGCGCGTCGTTGCCGCGCACCACAAGCTGACGCGCTTCGAGGAACGCATGGCCGCAGGCGTGCCCGATACGGCAGAGCAGTGGAAACGCTACGATTGGGAGTTCCATCAGGCGCTGATCTCGGCCTGCGGCTCAAAGACGCTGATCGCCGCGCATGCCGGCGTGTTCGACAAGTATTTGCGCTACATGATGACGTCGCTCAGCTTCCGCGGCGACATTTCGTCGAACGAGCATCGCGAGATGGTCGATTGCGCGATGCGCCGCGACGCCGCCGCCGCGTGCGATTCCCTGCGCCGCCATGTCGAAGGCGGCATGAGCCACGCGCTGGCGCTGGGCAAATTGCGATAGCCAAGTTCGACGCCGGATCGACGGGCGTCGATCCCGGGCGCGCGTGCGGGCGGACGGCGTTGAAATGCCGGCGCCATGGCATTGAAGCCGCGGCGGCTGTTGCGTTGGCGCATCGTTCCGCGCGACGATGCCGGCATGTTCGACGAGCGCCAAGCGACTTTCCCGACGCAACGCCGGCCATGGCGAAACCCGCGCAAGCGCGACGGCGGATTGCTGGTCGGCGCCGCGATCGGCGTGGGGCGCGCGGCGACAGCGGCCGAACGCGGCGGCGCCGATTTCCTGTTGGCGTTGAACGCGGGGCGCTTGCGCGTGCGCGGGGCGACGTCGCTCGCCTCGATGTTGCCGCTCGCCGATTCCAACGCCTACACGCTCGATTTCGCGCGCGCCGAGATTTTGCGCCGTGTCGCGATTCCGGTCTTTTTCGGCGCTTGCGCCTTCGATCCGCAGCTCGATATCGGCGCGTTCGTCCGCGATCTGGCCGATGAAGGTTTCGCGGGGGTTGCGAACTTCCCGACCGTCACGCATCTCGGCGGACGGTTCCGCGCGGCGCTGGAGGCGGCGGGGCTGGGTTATTCGCGCGAAGTGGCGCTGCTGAAGGCGGCCAAGCGCGAAGGTCTGGCGGCGTTCGGCTACGCCAAGACGCGCGACGAGGTCGACGCGTTGATCGGCGCGGCGGCGGATATCGTCTGCGTCAATTTCGGCTGGAACGCCGGCGGCCCGGCGGGGTTCGACGAATGGGTCGGGCTCGACGAGGCGGCCGAACGCGCGCGCCAACTCGTGCGGCGCATCCGGCGCGCGTCGCCCGGCACGATCTGCGTCATCGAAGGCGGGCCGATCGTCACGCCCGAGCAAATGTACCAGGTCTGCGCGCAAGCGGGAGCCGATGGTTACGTCGGCGGCTCGACGCTCGACCGTTTGCCGTTCGAACTTGCGGTCATGCAATCGACCTCGGCCTTCAAGACCGCGGCGGTCGTCGGCCAGCGCGCCCTGGCCGACAAAGCGGGCGACGCGCGCATGCCGGGGTTCGGCGGGCTGGTCGGACAATCGGCCGCGTTCCGCGAGTTGATGGCGACGATCGGGCGCGTTGCCGCGAACGATCTGCCGGTGCTGATCGTGGGCGAAGCGGGTTCGGGCAAGTCGATGGCCGCGCGCGCGATCCATGCGGCGGGGCCGCGCCGACGCGGACCGGTGATCGTCGTCGATGGCGGGGCCGATCCAGCCGAGACGGAGTTGAAACTGTTCGGTCGCGAGGCGAGCGACGGGCACAAGCGGCGCATCGCCGCGATCGAAGCCGCCGATACGACCGTGATCGTCGAGCGCTTCGAACGCTTGAGCGCGGGCCTGCAACTGCGCATCGCCGCGTGGCTGGAAAGCGGCAATTTCGAACGCGGCGGCGGCGCATCCGTGCGCGGGCTTGCGCGCCTGATCGGCATGACGTCGTCGGATCCGCTGCGTCTGGCCGCGGAGGGCGCGTTGCGCGAGGATCTTCTTGCGCGGTTCCTGCCCGCGCGTGTCGACGTGCCGTCATTGCGCGATCGGCTCGATGACGTTCCGCTGATCGCGCGCCATGTGCTGGCCTCGCTGCCGGGGCAAGCGCCGACGCTCGACGCCGAAGCCTATCGCGCCTTGCTGCGCCATGCTTGGCCCGGCAACCAGCGCGAATTGCGCGCGGTGTTGGAGCGTTGCGCGTTGCGTGCGCGCGGCGGCGGCATTTCGGCCGCGGCGATCGAGGAGGCGATCGCGGGGGCGGCGGCGCCCGCGCCGGCGGATCCCGAGGATGAGCGCGGCTGGATCGTCGAAGGCTTGCGCCGTCATCGCTTCCGGCGCGGGGCGGCGGCGGCCTATCTCGGCCTGTCGCGCAAAACGCTCTACAACAAGATGCGCCGTTACGGCATCGACGGCTGAAGCGGCAGCACGATCCCGCGCGCCTTTGCGCATGCAGCGTCGAGCGCCGTGTCGTATCCGGCGGCGCGATGGACCAGAACGGGCGCGCCCTTCAGCGCCGCGCAGGCCGCGTCGATCGCGGCAGCGGCCGCTTTGTTCGCGCGCTTGTCCGGCGTGGCGGGGCCGGGATGCAAGGCGACGCGCGTCGCACCTTCGGCCAGCAGCGCTTTGGCCGCCGCAAGATCGGCGGCGAGGGCGAGTGTGGCGAAGCCCGCCGCCTTTGCCGCGCGCACGAAAGCGAGATCGGCCCCAAGCCCGTAGCCGGCGGTCGCGATGGCGCGCGCGGTTTCGCCATCGAAGAGTTGCGCCGACGGAAATGTCGCGAGCGCTTCGATACCGGCACGCTTGGCCGCGCGAAACACGGTGGGCAGGTGTAAAAAAGGATCGCCCGCGAATAACGCGAGATGCGTGTTCTTGTGCGGCTTCGCGGCACCGTCGAGCGCCGCGATGGCCGCACCGTTCGCATCGCACACCGGCAAGTGAACGAGGATTTCCGCCTGCGCTGCCGGCAATTTCGCCATTGCAGGACAAACAACCCAGCCGGTCGCCGGTGTTTCACCCGGTCCCGGAAAGGTTGTCATCAGTCTAAATTTTTCCTTTTTCATATCAAATAGTTACCTATCTATTACCCGAAATTACCCAACCCGTGTTGCGCGCAACGTGGCATGGCAAGCAACCCCGTTCAATAGTCGCGGTCGCCGCCGCGTGATGATTCCCGGCATGTACCGGAATTCGGACGCGACGGTGGAGAGGAATCGTTCGCGCCCGTGACGTCGCAACTCGCTCTGACGATCATATTGAACGGCCTGACGCTGGCGGCGCTGTATTTCATCGTCGCGAGCGGTTTCTCGTTGATCTTCGGCCTGATGCGCACGGTCAACATGGCGCATGGCTCGCTCTATATGGTCGGCGCCTATGTCGGCTACGCGTTGTGGGAACCGCTATACGACGCGGACGCTTGGTACGCATGGTACGCGGGCGTCGCCATGGGCATGGCCGCCGCAGCGATCGTCGGTGTGGCGATGCAGCGCGTGTTGCTCGGCTGGATGCAAGGCCAGGAGCTGCGCCAAGCGCTGGTGACGATCGGCCTGTCGATCATCATCGCCGATCAGATCTTGGCTTATTACGGCGGCAATCCGCGCCAGTTCTTCGCGCCCGACGCGATTTTCGGCTCGTCCAACGTGCCGGGGGTGGGCCGCTATCCGACATTCCGTCTGTTCCAGATCGGTGTGGCTGTCGTCGTCGGCATCGGGCTGTGGCTGCTTTTGAATCGCACCAAAGTCGGCTTGATGATCCGGGCCGGCGTCGACGATCGCGACATGCTGTCGGCCTGCGGCGTCGATGTGCCCAAGATCAACATCATCGTCTTCGCGCTCGGCGCCGCACTCGCCGGGCTCGGCGGCGTGATCGGCGCTACGGCGCAGCCGCTCGCCCAGGGCGTCGATGGGCGCTTCCTGCTGATCTCGCTTGTCGTCGTCATCGTCGGCGGCATGGGATCGATCACCGGCACGGCAATCGGCGCGATCTTGGTGGGCCTTGCCGAGCAGATCGGGCAGGCGCTGTTCCCGACCTATTCGGTGATCCTCACCTTCGTGATCATGGTCGTCGTGCTGGCGCTACGCCCGCAAGGCATCATGGGGCGGCTGCGATGAGCGCTTGGCTGCGCACGCCCGTGGGGATGGCGTCGGCTGCGACGCTGGCGCTGCTGTTGCTACTGCCCGCGATATTGCCGGAGTTGATGCCGCAGAACCAAGCGCGCTTCTGGCTCGCCAATATCTTCGGCCGCGCGATCATCTACGGCATTATTGCGATGTCGCTGATCTTCCTCGCGACCTATGGCGGTCTCGTCTCGCTGGCGCAGATGAGCCTCGCGGGCGTGGCCGGTTATGTCGTCGCGATCACGATCGACGGTGCGGCCCCCAGCATCGTCGGTGGTTTGTCCTATGCCACGGCAATCCCGCTGGGGATCGCGGCGGCGACGCTGGCGGCATTGTTCGTCGGTCTCGTTTCCGTCCGCACGCGCGACATCTATTTGCTGATGATTACGTTGGCGCTGGCGATGGGATTCTTCCGCTTCGTCGAAACCAATCTCGCTTGGTTCAACGGCTATGAAGGGATCCGCAACGTGCTGGGGCCGAGCGTGTTCGGCCTGCCGTTCCGTGACCCGCATGTCCTTTATTACGTGTCGCTGACTGTCGCCGTCCTGCTTTATGCGGGCGTTCTCTACCTCGTGCGCTCGCCCTTCGGCTTGGTGCTGCAGGGCATTCGCGACAATCCGCGCCGCGTGGCGGCGCTGGGCTACAACGTGGCGCTCCATCGCATCGCCGCGTTCGGCGTGGCGGGTTTCATCGCCGGCTGCGGCGGCGTACTGGCGACGATCTACAATATCGGGATATCGCCCGGCTCGATCGGCCTGGGCGCCACGGTCAACGTGCTGATCATGAGCGTAATCGGCGGTCTGGGCCATCCGATCGGCGCCTTCATCGGCTCGCTGATTTTCGCCTTCTTCGACACGTTCGCGGCGTCGATCTACGACCGCAACCGCTTCAACACGCTTATCGGAATCGTCTTCCTCGTCATCGTGCTGCTCTCGCCCGACGGCGTGATCGGCCTCGCCAAACGCGTGGGGGCGCTCATGCGGCGCGATTGACGCGAAGGCACAAGCGGGCGGGAACGAGGTTCCGGACCGGCCGCGCACGATCAACCGGAACCGCAACCATGGAGGAAACCAATGTCGCTTCGTCTCTCCCGGCGTTCGGCTCTCAAAGGGGCGGGGGCGCTCGCCCTCACCGCGGCGGCGACCGGCGCCATCAAGGCCCCGGCCATCGCCCAGAACACGCCGATCCGCCTCGGCTCGGTCACGACGCTCGAAGGTCCGTTCGCGACCGGCGGGCAGGACGCCTATCGCACAATGGAAATGCTGCTCCAGGCCGAGAACTTCACCATCGGCGGGCGCCGCATCGAATGGACGCGCGAATCCTCGAACGCGCAGGCGGACGTTGCGCTGGCGCGCGCGCGCAAGCTG
This sequence comes from Tagaea sp. CACIAM 22H2, assembly GCA_014444615.1. Lineage (GTDB taxonomy): Bacteria > Pseudomonadota > Alphaproteobacteria > CACIAM-22H2 > CACIAM-22H2 > Tagaea. The sequence continues at coordinate 206,039 of PVXE01000001.1, forward strand.
ATCGAACAGGACAACGTCGACATCATCGTCGGCCCCCTGTCGGGTGCGGAAGGCATCGCGCTCAAGGACTATTCGGCGACGTTGACCGGCAAAACGATCGTCAACGGCTCGTCTGGCGCCTCCGACACCACGTTGCGCAATCCGTCGCGCAACTTCTTCCGTTTCAATACCGACGGCACGCAATGGATGGCGGGGCTCGGCAACTATGTGCGCCGCACGCTCAACGTGTCGGAAGTCACGGTGGTCGCGGGCGACTACGCGTTCCCCTATGCGCAGGTCTTCGGCTTCAGTCTCGAGTACTGCCGCGCGGGCGGCAAGGTGAACTATCTGTGGTCGCCCTTGGGCACGACGGACTTCGCCTCGCAGATCGCGCAGATCCCGCGCACGTCGGGCGCGCTGGTCGTCGTCCACGGCGGTACCGACGGTCTGGCGTTCATGACGCAATACGCCCAGGCCGGCGGCAATCTGCCGATCATCGGCGGCTCGATCATGGCCGACCAGACCATGCTGTCGGCGCGCGGTCCCCATCGCCGCCTGATGGTGGGCATGGTGGCTTCGGGCCCGATGGCCGACGTCATCGACGATCCGAACTGGACCGACTTCGTCGCGCGCTACAAGCGCATGCCGAACGCGTTCCCGTCGCCGTCGATCCATGCTGTCAACTACGCGACCAATCTGACGGGCGTGATCCGGGCGTTGAAGGAGGTCAACGGCGATCTTTCCAACAACCAGGCCGCGTTCCAGCGCGCGCTGGCGGCGCAGAAGTTCAAGGCGCCGACCGGGGCGGATGTGTCGCTCGACCATAACCGTCAGGCGATCTCCGATATCTTCCTGACGAAGATCGAGGAACGCGGCGGCACGCCGATGACGGTCGCGTTCGAACGCGCGCGCCAGGTCAACCAAACGCTCGGCACGCCGGAACCGGCGTTCCTCGCGTTGGGGGCGCCCTCGCGCAACAACACGGGCTGCATCGCCGCGTCCTGACGCGGACGACGCGAAGGTGATAGGGCGGGGGCCGGGCGACCGGTCCTCGCCCCGATCCGCCGCCGGAAACACGAGATGACGCAAACACCCGCCATCGAATTGAAGAATGTCGGCCGCCGTTTCGGCGCGTTGCAGGCCGTGCGCGACGTCACCTTCGATGTGGCGATGGGCGAACGGCGCGCCGTGCTCGGCCCCAACGGAGCCGGCAAGACGACGTTATTCAACACGATATGCGGCGATTTTCCGCCGACCGCCGGCACGATCAAACTCTTTGGCGAGGATATCTCGCATTTGCCCGCGCATACGCGCGCGCGGCGCGGCATCGGCCGTACCTATCAGCAATCGTTGCTGTTCGACGGCCTCAGCGTTCTCGACAATATTTTCGTCGCGGTGCGCGGCGTGAAGCTCAACCGCTTCAGTTTTCTGGTGCCCGGCAGGTCCGATGCGCATCTGGCCCATGCGCGCGACGTCGCGGAACGCGTGCGCTTGACGCATCTGCTGGACGTGAATGTCGGCGATCTGAGCCACGGCCAGCGCCGCCAGCTCGAAGTCGGCATGGCGCTGGCCGCCGAGCCGAAGCTTCTGATGCTCGACGAGCCCGCCGCCGGCTTGTCGCCGGTCGAGCGGCCCGAGCTGCTGCGCCTTCTTCAAAATCTGCCGCGCGATCTGACGATCGTGCTGATCGAGCACGACATGGATGTCGCCTTGCCCTTCGCCGATCTGGTGACGGTGATGAAGGACGGCGAAGTCGTGGTTTCCGATACGCCGGGCCGGATCCAGAACGATCCGGTCGTGCACGAAATTTATCTCGGCCATGGCGGCCGCAAGCACTGAAGGACAGCGACGATGCCCCGCTTCGAACGAAAGAAACTCCTCGCGAAGTTCCAATCCATGGTGAAGAAGCGCATTCCCATCGTCGGTGGCGGCGCGGGAACGGGGCTGTCCGCCAAATGCGAGGAAGCGGGCGGGATCGATCTGATCGTGATTTACAATTCCGGCCGCTATCGCATGGCGGGCAGGGGCTCGCTCGCGGGCGTGCTCGCCTACGGCAACGCCAACGACATCGTGAAGGACATGGCGCGCGAAGTGCTGCCGGTCGTCAAGCGCACGCCGGTGCTGGCGGGCGTCAACGGCACGGATCCCTTCGCCATCATGGATCATCTGCTCGACGAACTCGCAGCGCTGGGCTTCTCGGGCGTGCAGAATTTCCCGACCGTCGGCCTGATCGACGGCACGTTCCGCGCCAATCTCGAGGAAACGGGCATGGGTTACGGCCATGAGGTCGACATGATCCGTCTCGCGCGCCAGAAGGATCTGCTGACCACGCCTTATGTGTTCAACCCCGACGAAGCGGTCGAGATGGCGAAGGCGGGTGCCGATATCATCGTCGCGCATATGGGTTTGACGACCGGCGGGGCGATCGGCGCGGAAACCGCGTTGTCCTTGAAGGATTGCCCCAAGCTGATCGACGAATGCGCCGAAGCGGCCAAGCGGGTGCGCAAGGACGTGATCGTGCTTTGCCACGGCGGGCCGATCGCGAATCCCGACGACGCGCAATTCGTGCTGCGCAATACGCGCAATTGTCACGGCTTCTACGGCGCTTCGTCGATGGAGCGTTTGCCGACCGAAACCGCGCTCGTCGAACAGACGAAGCGATTCAAGAACGTGGAGTTTTGACCATGGCCCGCGCTTACGCCAGCACGATCATCGATGCGCCCGTCGAAAAGGTCTGGGGCGTCGTCCGCGATTTCAACGGCCTGCCGAATTGGATCCCCGCGATCGCGAAAAGCACCATCGAGGATGGGCTCGCGGCCGACGTCGTGGGCTGCGTGCGCAGTTTCCATCTGGGCGACGGCACGCATGTTCGCGAGCGTTTGCTGAGCCTCAACGATGCCGATCGCAGCTTCAGCTACAATTTCGAGACGCCGGCTTTCCCGGTCACCGATTATCTCGCGACGCTGCGCGTGATCCCGGTCACGGCGGGCGACCGCAGCTTTGTCGAATGGGAAGCCACGTTCGAGGAGCCGGCCGGCGAGCGCGGCAAATACGAAGCGATCGTGTCGCGCGACGTGTTCGCAGGCGGCCTCGCCTCGCTCGCAATCACGGTCGCGAAGGCCGAAACCCCGGCGGGGGCGCGTCGCTGGAAGGGGCGCCGCCCGGCGAAGGTCTTCGCCTCGACCGTCATTCGAGGGGCGGCGAAAGACGTGTGGCCGATCCTGCGCGATTTCGCCGGCATGGGGGCTTGGCATTCGGACATCACGAAGATGCATATGCTCGACGGCAAGCGCTCGGATCAGGTATCGGGTGTGCGCGAATTCCTGTTCGGCGAGGGCTTGCTGCACGAGGAACTGCTGCATCTGTGCGATCGCACGCGCAGCTTTTCCTATCGGATCAACAAAAGCCCGATGCCGTGGCTCGAATACGTCGCGGGCGCGCGGCTTTATCCGATCACCGATCGCAACCATACATTCGCTGTATGGACCGCCGATTGGGACGCGAGCGCCAATGACGACGTCGAACTGATTCCGACCGTCCACAACAACGTGTTCCTGAAGGCGTTCGATACGATCGACGCGAAGTATTTCGGCGGCGGAAAATGACGGCGCCGCTGCTGGAGATTGCAGACCTCCAGGTCCATTACGGGCAGGCGCATGTTCTGCAGGGCGTCTCGCTGCGTTTGTCGCGCGGTGTGCTGGGCGTGATCGGGCGCAACGGTATGGGCAAGACGACGTTGTGCCAGACGATCATCGGGCTGAAGGCCGCGACATCCGGCTCGATCAAATTCGCCGGCCGGGAATTGATCGGCCTGCCGCCCAACAAGATCGCTAATCTGGGTATCGGATATGTGCCGCAAGGGCGGCGCACTTGGCCGTCGCTGACGGTCGACGAGCATTTGCGCCTTGTGGCGCAAAAAAAGCCGCCTTCTGGCGGCTGGACGATCGAGCGCGTCTACGAGACGTTTCCGCGCCTCGCCGAGCGGCGGCGAAACGGCGGCACGCAGCTTTCCGGCGGGGAACAGCAGATGCTGGCGATCGGCCGCGCGCTGCTGCTCAACCCGCGTTTGCTGGTGATGGACGAACCGACGGAAGGTCTCGCCCCGGTGATCGTGGAACAGGTGGAGGCGTTGTTGAAGAGCCTCGCCGCCGACGGTTCGCTTGCCGTGCTGCTGGTCGAGCAGAATTTGGGTGTGGCGACTGCAGCGGCCGAAAATGTGGCGATCGTGGTCAACGGCCGCATCGCGCGCGAAATGCCGGCCGCCGAGCTTGCCGCCGATCGCGAGTTGCAGGAACGCCTGCTCGGCACCCGCGTCGACGCATAAGGAGAGGACGAGAAGATGCCAGCGCAGAACCGCGTCTATGTCGTCGGTACCTACGACACCAAGTCGCGCGAGCTTCTCTATATGAAGGGCTTGCTCGACCGTGCGGGCGTTGCGACGCTGTCGGTCGATCTGTCGACCTCCGGCAAGGAGTCCGCCGCGGACGTCAAGCCGGCGACTGTTGCTTCGCATCACCCGCAAGGGGCGGCGGCCGTGTTCACCGGCGATCGGGGGGCGTCGGTTTCGGCGATGACCGTCGCGTTCGAACGCTTCGTCGGTACGCGGACGGATATCGGCGGCATTCTCTCCGCCGGCGGGTCGGGCGGGACGGCGCTCGCCACGCCGGGGATGCGCGCATTGCCGGTCGGCGTGCCGAAGATCATGGTCTCGACCATCGCGTCGGGCGATGTCGGCCGCTATGTCGGGCCCGCCGATATCATGATGATGTATTCGGTCGTCGACGTGCAGGGCCTCAACCGCATTTCCGAACGGGTGCTCGCCAACGCCGCGCATGCGATGGCGGGCATGGCCGCCAATCCGGCCGCAGCCTCGGCGCAGACCAAGCCCGCGTTGGGGATGACGATGTTCGGCGTCACCACGCCCTGTGTGCAGGAATTGCAGCGTTTGCTGTCGGCCAACTACGACTGCCTCGTCTTCCACGCGACGGGGACGGGCGGCCAGTCGATGGAGAAGCTGGCCGATTCCGGTCTGCTCGAGGGCGTCATCGATGCCACGACGACCGAAGTTTGCGACCATCTGTTCGGCGGCGTGTTTCCCTGCACCGACGACCGCTTCGGCGCCTTCGCGCGCACGCGCATTCCCTATGTCGGGTCGTGCGGCGCGCTCGACATGGTCAATTTCGGCCCGATCGAGACGGTGCCGGCGAAGTACAAAGGCCGCAATCTCTATGTCCATAATCCGCAAGTCACGCTGATGCGCACGACCGCCGAGGAAAATGCGCAGATGGGCGAGTGGATCGCGGAACGCCTGAACCGTTGCGAAGGCCCGGTGCGATTCCTCATTCCGGAGGGCGGCGTGTCGCTGATCGATGCGCCGGGCAAGCCGTTCCACGACCCCGCTGCCGATGCCGCGTTGTTCGACGCACTGGCGCGGTGCTTCAAGACGTCGGGCGACCGCCAATTGATTCGCTTGCCGTTCGCGATCAACGATCCCGAATTCGCAAAGGCACTGGCGGACGCGTATTTGCGCATCGCGCGCTGATCGAGGCAGGCCTTCGCTTTCTTCGCGGAGTTTCAGGCGCGCACGATAAGCGTGTCTTGCACGAGAGATGCGGTCGGCGGTTCCGCGATACTGCCGAACATAAGGCTGGCGATGGCCGCTACGAAGCGGATCCGGCTTCGGCACGGTCGTTCGCATGGCTGATTCCGTGGTCGGCCGAAAGTTGTCGGTGGGCCTGTTTCCCAGCATTGATATGTGGTTTCCGCGACAATTCATCGCTCGGGTCGGACTTGCGATCGTCGGCGCAGTCGCCAAATTTAGAACTAACGATCCGGGGAGGATGAAATGACGACGGACAAGACGACGGCCAAAGACATCATGTCGACGCGCGTGGCTTCGATCGCGCCGGACATGTCGGTGCGACTGGCCGCCAAGCTCATGTTGAAACGCAAAGTCAGCGCGCTGCTGGTGCTCGATTCGAAGCGCCGGCCGATCGGCGTGCTGAGCGAGGGTGATCTCGTGCACCGGATCGAGCTCGATACGCGAAAGAAGGGCTCTTGGTGGCTCAATCTTCTGACCCCCGATCGCGATCTCGCGCGCGACTATGCGCGCGCACATGGGCGCAAGGTTGCGGATGCGATGAGCCGCCAGGTTGTGACCATCACGCCGGACACCAAGCTGCCGGCGATCGTCGCTTTGCTCGACAAGCATCGCATCAAGCGCGTGCCCGTCGTCGGGGAAGGCGGCCGCGTGGTCGGCGTCGTCAGCCGGGCGGATGTGCTGGGCGCGTTCGCCAAGGCGGCGTTGGCGGCCGAGGGCCGCGCGGCGCTGGGCGACGCCGAATGTTCGGCGGAAATCCGCAAGCGGCTGCGCAAGGAAAACTGGAGCGACAGCGTTCTGCTGAATATCTCCGTCGATCGCGGTCTCGCGCGCGTGTCGGGCGTGGTCGCCTCGCGCGCGCAGCACGACGCGGTGCGGGCGCTATGCGAGGAGGTTCCCGGCGTTCGGCACGTCGATCTCGACGCGTTGCAGGTCGCCCGAAGCGCGGTCGCACTGAAGCACAGCTTGCGCATCCCGATCTGATCGGCGTTTCGATCGTCGCGGTTTATTGTCTCGCCGCGTCGGCGTCGATCGGACGGTCTGAGCTAGTCGATTATTGAAGGGGCTTCGTCTCCTCGTCACCGTAAAGGGGAGGAGGACGAGACCGACGAAGGCGACTCATCGCGCGGCGGCTTGACTTGCCGCCCCGGCGATCCAGTTTCCGCTCCTCGATGCAGAGGATGGAAACTAGATCGCCGAGAATTCGATATATGATCGGCGCCGATACGTGCACGCCCGTCTCGCGACGCGCGTTGCTCGTCGGCGCCGCTGTTTGGCTTGCGTCGCGTCCTGCCGCCGCCGATGCGGATGCGTGGCGGGCGCTGGCCGCCGGCGCCGTGGTTTTGTTCCGGCACGCCAATGCGCCGGGGGTGGGCGACCCGCCCAACATACGGATCGACGATTGTGCGACACAACGCAATCTCGACGCGGCGGGGCGCGATCAGGCGCGGGCGATCGGCCGCGAGTTCGCCGCGCGTGAAGTCCAAGTCGGCCGTGTATTGACGTCGCGCTGGTGCCGCGCGGTCGATACGGCGGAACTCGCCTTTCCGGGGCGTCCGATCCGGGAGCCGGCATTTGACTCGTTTTTCGACCGGCGCGAGGACCGTGCGCGCCAAACCGCCGCAGCCTTGCGCGTGCTGGCCGAATGGCGCGGACCCAATGCGCTTGTCGTCGTGACACATCAAGTGAATATCGCGGCGTTGACGGGCATTTCACCCGCCTCGGCGGAAGGCGTGGTTGCGGTGGTCGATGCCAGGGCAGTGCGGCCCGTCGGGCGCATCCGGATCGAATGATCCGACAGGGCGAACAGGGCGTAACGAGCCCGCCATGGAAACGAAGGAAGTTGCCGTCAATTTTGCGGCCGCCGAAGCGCGCGCGGCCTCGATGCGATTCGACTTCACGCATCCGGCGCTCGCGCGTGCGGACATGAAGTTCGTGCGCGACGACGATCGCCGGCCGACGCTGACCTTCGATCTCGGTGGCGTACAGGCGGCCGTTCCGTTGCGCCAAGTGGCGGCGAATTATGGAATTCCGGATCATCATCCCGATATCGGACTTTTGAAGAAAGTCGAGGCCGCGCTGCGATTCAGCCGCGCGATCGCGCATGGCGATCCGATACCGTCGGAAACGGTCGATGCGACGCCGTCTTGGACACCGCGACCGCATTATCTGTGCCGCGCGGCGCTGAAGCTCGGCCGTGCCTTGGGCGCTTCGCCGTCGGCAGGCTGCGACGATCCGGCGGCGATGCTGCGCGATCTGGAACGCGCCGTGCGGGCGAATGCGGCCGGACCGGCCCCCGACGCCGCCGCGATGGCGGAGCTGGCACGTGACGTTGCGCGGGTCGATTGGCTTTGCCGCGCCGTCGTGTCGACGCAGCGCGTGTTGGGCGGGTTGGCGAAGGCCGGGGCGGAGCGGGGCATGCGCTCGG
>PVXE01000002.1 GCA_014444615.1 Tagaea sp. CACIAM 22H2
CACGTTCGTCTACACGCCGGCCGCGAATTACAACGGGACCGACAGCTTCACCTACACCGTCAGCGACGGTAAGGGCGGTACGGTGACCGGAACGGCGACGGTCAATGTCGCGGCGGTCAACGATGCGCCGACGACGGCGAATTCCATCGCGCAGACCGACGAGGATTCGCCCTTGTTCGGCCGCGTCACCGCGCATGACGCGGAGGGCGATGCGCTGACCTTCGCGCTGACGGCGAATGGCGCGCCCGCGCACGGCACCGTCACGCTGAATGCCGACGGCACTTACGCTTATACGCCGGCCGCGAATTACAACGGCACCGATAGCTTCACCTATACGGTCAGCGATGGGAACGGCGGCACGACGACCGGCACGGTCACGATTTCGGTCGCGTCGCTCAACGACGCGCCGGTCGCGCAACCGACCACGGCGAGCGGCCAAGAGGACGCGCCGGCCATCACCGGTCAGGTCGCGGCGACGGATGCCGACGGCGATACGCTGAGCTTCGCGCTGGCATCGGACGGCGCCCCGGCGCACGGAACGGTCACGGTCAATCCCGACGGATCGTTCAGCTACGTGCCCGCGCCGAATTTCAACGGCTCGGATTCCTTCGCCTACGAAATTTCGGACGGCAATGGCGGCGTGACGCGCGGCGTCGTCAACGTCATGGTCGCGCCGGTCAACGATTCGCCGACCGTGTCCGCGCAGACGATCCTGCAAGGCACCGAAGATATCGTGATGTCGGGCACGCTGCCCGGCACCGATATCGATGGCGATGCCCTGACTTTCGCGCCGGTGGGCACACCGCCGGCGGGTTTGACGCTGAATCCCGACGGCACCTATCAGTATACGCCCACGGCCAACGCCAACGGTCCGGTCACGTTCTTCGACTATACCGTGACCGATCCGTCGGGCGCGTCGGTGCAAAGCCGCATCTACATCAATTTGGTGTCGGTCAACGACGCGCCGTGGTTCAACGACAAAGCGATAACGATCCAAGAAGGCGGCGGTTCGGCCGGCGTGCTGCAATACGGCGACGTCGACGGCGACACGGTCGTCGCGACGATCGCCGAAGGCGGCGCGCCTCAGAACGGCACGGTCATACTGGGGGCCCACGGCACCTACGTCTACATGCCGAACCCGCATTTCTCGGGTACGGACAGCTTCCAGGTCGCGGTGACGGATTCGAACGGTGCCACGACGATCGGCACCGTCAGCTTCACCGTCACGCCGGTCAACGACGCGCCGGTGACGACGCCGGCGACGGTATCGGGTCAGGAGGACAACGCGATCTCCGGCCAGTTGTCTGCGACCGATCCGGACGGCGACGCCATCACCTATTATCTGCCGTTTGGTTTCGACCCGACCAACGGCCAGCTTACGTTCAATCCGGACGGTTCGTTCACCTTCGTGCCGAAAGCCGATTGGAACGGCCAAGTCGACGTCTATTATCACGCGCGCGACGCGTGGGGCGCCGAGACCTCCGGTTCGCTGAAGATCTTCGTCGCGCCCGTGAACGACGCGCCGATCGCGCTGACGGTCAGCGCTTCGGGCGCCGAAGACACGACGCTTGCCGGCCGATTGACCGCGAGCGACGTCGACGGCGACGCGCTGACCTTCTCGCTCGCCCCCGGCGGCGCGCCCGCGCACGGCACGCTGACGATCCAGCCGGACGGCAGCTACACTTACGTGCCGGCCGCGAACTTTAACGGCGCCGACTCGTTCACCTATCAGGTCAGCGACGGCAACGGCGGCACGGCGACCAAGACCGTGGCGCTTGATGTCGCGTCGGTGAACGACACGCCGGCGGCGCAAGGTCAGGATCTGAATGGGGCCGAAGACCACGCGATCGCCGGCCAGCTTGCCGCCACCGACGCGGATGGCGACGCGCTCAGCTACTCGCTCGCCGCGGACGGCGCCCCCAAGCATGGTGCGGTGACGCTCAATCTCGACGGCTCGTTCACCTACGTGCCGGCGGCTAACTACAACGGAACGGACTCGTTCACGTATCAAGTCAGCGACGGCAAGGGCGGCTTCGCCACGGCGACGGTCACGCTCAACGTCGCGGGCGTCAACGACGCGCCGGTTGCGGGCACGACCGCCTTGTCGACCAGCGAGGATACGGTCCTCGCCGGCCGTCTGGTCGCGACCGATGCGGAGGGCGACTCTCTGACCTTCGCGTTGGCTTCCGGCCAGGGGCCGTCGCACGGCACGCTGAACTTGCAGCCGGACGGCACGTATCTCTACACGCCGGCGGCCAACTACAACGGCACCGACACGTTCACCTACACGGTCAGCGACGGCAACGGCGGCTCGGTCACGCAGACCGTCACCATCGCCGTCGCATCGGTCAACGACGCACCGGTCGCGCAGAGCGCGACGGTGTCCGGCACCGAAGATACGGCGGTCACCGGCCAGGTGACGGCGACGGATATCGAAGGCGACAATCTGACCTTCTCGGTCCCAGCCTCGGGCCGGCCGGCGCATGGCACGGTCACGATGGCGGCCGATGGCAGCTACACCTATGTTCCGGCCGCCAACTACAACGGCACGGACTCGTTCACCTATCAGGTCAGCGACGGAAAGGGCGGCGTCACGACGGCGACCGTCTCGGTCAATGTCGCGGCGGTGAACGATGCGCCGACCGCGCCTGCGACGCCCATTGCCGGCATCGAGGATACGGTCATCACCGGTCGCGTGATCGCGACCGACGCGGACGGCAACGCGCTGAGCTACACGCTGGTGTCTGCGCCCACCCATGGCGCGCTGACCTTCGCGTCGGACGGCAGCTACACCTACGCGCCGTCGGCGAACTACAACGGCACCGATACGTTCGTGTATCAGGTCAGCGACGGGCAGGGTGGCGTCACCAACGTCGTCCAGACGATCCAGGTCGCCGCGGTCAACGACGCGCCCACGACCGTCGGCTTCGACGCCGTGTCGCTGAACGGCGCGCCGGTTGCCGGTACGCTGACAGGGCAGGATGTGGACGGCGACGCGCTCACCTTCGCGCTGTCCGCGAATGGCGGCCCGTCGCACGGCACCGTGACGATCGCGCCCAATGGCGGCTTCGTCTACACGCCGGCCAACGGCTACGACGGCGCCGACGCCTTCACCTATGTCGTGTCGGACGGCAAGGGCGGCACGGCCACGGCGACCGTTTCGCTGACGCTGGTCGGCGACAACGACGCGCCGAGCGCGACGGTCACGTCCTTCGCGCTGGACGAGGATACCGTCCTCAACGGCAATCTCGGGATCGTCGATCCCGAGGGTCACGCCTTCACCTATGCACTGGCCGACGGCCCCGATCACGGCACGCTGCTGCTCGGCGCCGACGGCAACTTCGTCTACACGCCGGCCGAGAATTATCATGGCGGCGACAGCTTCCAGATCACGCTGACCGATGCGTTCGGCGCGTCGCAGACGCAGACGATCTCGATGGCCGTCGCCTCGGTGATCGACGTGCCGCGCCTCGACCCGATCCACATCACGATCAACGAAGATTCGGGCCCGATCACGTTCCCGGTCGACGTCGTCAATCCCGACGGGCTGGCGTTCGGCGTTTCGTCCGGCACGTGGAGTTCGCCGCTGGGCAGCTACGCCTGGTCGAACGACGGCCAATCGCTGACGTTCACCCCGAACGTCGACGCCAACGGCACGGCAAATCTGTCGCTGATCCTGTGGGATGTGAACGGCGTGGGCACGCAGGTTCCCGTCGTTATCGACATCCTACCGGTCGACGACGGTCCGCGCGTCGATCAGTTGAACTTCGGCATGTCGGAGGACGCCTCGTTCTCCGGCCGCATCGACGCCCGCGATCCGGATGGCGGCGGCATCGCCGGCTTTGCGCTGGTCGAAGGGCCGGATGTCGGCGAGTTCACGCTGAACGCGGACGGCACGTTCACCTTCACGCCGCCGGCCGATTACTTCGGCAACGTCACATTCACCTATGTCGTCACGGATACGACGGGCGCTTCCTCGACACTGACGTCGACGATCGCCGTTGCGAATGTCGGCGATCCGCCGGTCACGTGGCCGCAGAGCTTCTCGGGTACCGAGGACACGCTGATTGTCGGCCGCCTTGAAGGCTACGACCCCGACGGCGGCGATATGGGCGTCGATTACTGGTGGATCGAGGCGCCGGGCGAGAACGCGTATCTCGCGCAGGGTTATCTCGACATCGCACTCGACGGCAACTTCGTGTTCCGTCCCGATCCCGATTGGTACGGCACGGCTACGGTGCATATGCGCCTGGCCGACAAGGAAGGCTTCGTTTCCGAACCGGTGCTGCTCACGTTCACCGTCACGCCGGTCAACGATCTGCCGACGGGCGCGAACTACACCCATATCGCGATCGCCGAAGACACCAGCTACAACGGCAATCTCGGCGTCAATCCCGAGACGGGCGGGGCGCTCGTCGGCGATCTCGAGACGGCGCGTCAGGACCTCGCCTTCACGGTCGCGCGCCAAGCGGCGCACGGCACGGTCACGATCGACGCGAACGGCGACTTCGTCTACACGCCTAACGCCAACTATTACGGTTGGGACACGTTCTCGTACACGGTCACCGACGCCGACGGCGGCACGGTCACGCTGGAAGCGCCCAGCATTTACGTGTCGTCGGTCATCGATCCGATGGTTTGGACCGAAGGGCTGACCACCGACGGCGGCCATACTTTGGAAGGCTATGTTGGCGGCAGCGCCGACGGCACTGCCTATACTCAGGATTCCTGGGCGTCGCACGGCACGCTGTCGTTCAATCCCGATGGCACGTTCGTCTACACGCCGAACGAGGGTTTCTCCGGCGTCGACCGCTTCCTGGTCACGGCATATTTCAACGCCCAATCGCAACAGCGCTGGGTCGAAATCACCGTCACGCCGAACGACGCGCCGGTGATCGAATCCTCGTCCCACGAGACGGCGCTGCTCTCGCAAGGGCCGATCTCGGGTCAAATCCAGGCGACCGACGCCGAGGGCGACGCGCTCACCTTCTCGCTGATCTCGGGGCCGGCCGATGGCCTGCTCACGCTAAACCCCGACGGCAGCTACAACTATCAACCCAGCGGCAGTGCCGTGGGGCCGCAGAGTTTCGTCTACCAGGTCGACGACGGCTTCGGCGGCGTCACGCAAGCCACGCACACGATCGACCTCTACGGCGAGGCCGAGCATACGGCCGCGTCGGGCGTGTTGTCGGGCAACTGGAACCTTCAAGACTACGTGCACGACAACGTCGTCGTCACGGCGGCCAACGAAGCGCCGGGCGACGCGCCCGATACGGTCGTGGGCTTCCAGGCGGCCGAGGATACGATCGACGTCACCGCGCTGTTCGGCGCCGATGTGCCGGCCGATTGGGCCGCGATGTTGACCGCGCAATACGATGCGGGTGCCGGCGGCACCTATATCGGCGTGACGAGCGAAACCACGGGGACGCCGGAATGGGGCGTGTTGCTGGTCGGCGTTCAAACCTCGATCGACGATCTACTCAGCCAGCACGCGATCACGGCGCAGCAAAGCTCGACGCCGTAATCGGTGGCGGCACGCGCCAAAGAAAAAGGGCGGCTTCGCAAGAAGCCGCCCTTCGTTTATCGGACATCGATCAGGCGGTTTTCTTGCCGCGCTGAACCGCGATATCGCCCAGATGGCGCAAATTGGCGAACGAGACGAGGTGCAGATAGACGAGGCCGAGCCCGCCGGATTTGCGCAGCTCCAGGAATTTGTCGTCGGGCAGCTCGTTCAATTTCCGCTCGTCGACGATGCCGAAGCCCTGGAAGCCGACCGTCTCGCCATTGGCGAGCTTGGCTTCGATCCGCCGCTCGATCAGCAGCCCCAAATCATCGAGCAATTTGACGATTTGCGCCGTGCGCACTTGGTCGCGATGGATGTCGGCGCCCAGCTGCAGCATGCGGTCGAGATAGGCCGATTTCTTGCCGTTCTCGAAAAAGCGCATGCCTTGTTCGGTGGAGACGAGCGGCGAGCCTTCGTCGATGCACAGAATAAGGCGCTGGCCGTCGTTGGACTGCGCGATCAGGAAGGGGTAGCGGCGCAGATAAGCGGGCATATAGGCGCCTTGGCGCCATTTGCCGTCGTCGCCGACATATAGGTTTTCGTCGGCGCGCAAACCGACCAGCACGGCCGCCATCGGCGACGGCTTGGTCACGAATACGATCGGGTACTCGCGCGCGGCGACGGGAAACTCGGCGCCCGTAATCGGCACGGCGCGCGTCTTGGCGGCGAATTTGAAGTCGCGGGTTTCGAGCACCGCGAATTGCTGATGGCGCTGCGGATCGATCGGCCGCACGCGGGCGTAAAGCGGCGGCATATCGCCCGCGGGCGCTGCGGCGCGCATCGTGGCGGGCGCGGCCGGGGCCGCGGGCGCCGCGGCGGGCGCGGGTTTGGCCGGTGCTGCTTTCGGCGCGGCTGCTTTGGCGGGTGGCTTGGCAGGCGGGCGGGTCGGTTTTTCGGCCATTGTTTCCCCGGATTATCTTTCCGTCATCGCGCGATCGGTCGTCTTCAATATCGGCTTCAGAAGATACTGCAAGATCGTCCTTTCGCCAGTAACGATATCGACTTGCGCGGTCATGCCAGGCGAAATCGGCAACGGCCGGTCGGGCGTGCCCAGGGCCATCCGGTCGGCGCGCACGCGCACCAGGAACCAGGGCTCGCCCTTGTCGTCGGGGATCGAGTCCGCGCTGATCGCCGAAACCACGCCTTTGATCCCGCCATAGATGGAGAAATCGTAGGCCGTGATTTTCACCAGCGCTTCCTGGCCGATATGGACGAAGGCGATGTCCATCGGCCGCACACGCGCCTCGACCAGCAATTCGTCCTCGCCGGGCACGATCTCCATGATCACGGAGCCCGGCTCGAGCACGCCGCCGATGGTGCGAACGGCGATTTGCTTCACGGTACCCGCGACCGGCGAGCGCACGTCGCGGCGCGCCACGCGATCGGCCATCGACCGCAGGATCTCTGCGGTCGCCGAAAACTCGGCGCGCACGCGCGCGAGCTCGGTCGACGCTTCGCGCTGATAGGTGCGGCCGCGCTCGTCGAGCCTGGCTTCCACTTCGGCGATCGCGGCGCGCAGGCCGGGAATCTGGAATCGCGTCGTGCGCAGCTGGCCTTCGATTTCGTTCGACTGGCGTTGCAAACGCAGCAGATCAAGCTGCGAGCGGTAACCGCGTTCGGCCACCTCGCGCACGATCTCCAACTCGCGATTCGACAGTTCAAGGCTGCGCGACAGCCAGATCTCGCGGTCGACCAGCGTGCGCAGTTCCTGCTGGCGCTGGGCGAGGTTGCGGGAAAGGCCCTCGCGCGCGGCGTCGAGCTCCTCTTTGCGCGCGGCGAACAGCGCGCGCTCGGTCTCGACGAAGGAAACGCCTTGGCGCAGCGCTTCCTCGGGGAAGGCGACGTTGGGGCGCATCGACGCTTCGGCTTCGAGGCGCGCGGCGGCGGCCATCAGTGCCAGGTATTTCTGGCGGTTCTGTTGCAGCTCCGACGCGAAGGCGACGTCGTCGATGCGCGCGAGCATCTGGCCGACGGCGACGCGGTCGCCTTCGCCGACGTAAAGCCGCTCGAGAATGCCGCCTTCGAGATTTTGGATGCGCTGGATTTGCAGCGACGGCACGACCTTGCCCTGGCCGGAGGCGTAGGTGTCGAGCTTGCCGACGGCGGCCCAAGCGCCGAGCGAGACGATCATCGCCGCGACGGCGATCAGGAACATGGCACCGCCGGCGGGCGGCGTGATCAACGCACCGGAAAGCCGGTCGGGCGGGGGGAGTGCGCGGGCGGGAAGGGACATCGGCGGCGCGCCCCTTAGCTTCCGACGCGTTCGACCGAGCGCCCGCCGCTTTGCGGCGGCGTGCGGCGCTTGGCCAGCGCGTCGAGCACGCGCTCGCGCGGACCGTCGGCAATGATGCGGCCGCGATCGACGACGATCAGACGCGAAACGAGGGTGAGCAGCGACGGGCGATGCGCGATCAGCACCAGCGTGCGGCCGTCGAGAACCTCCTCCAGCCGGATCTTCATCGCCTGTTCGGAGCCTTGGTCCATCGCGGAGGTCGGCTCGTCCATCGCCAGCACGCGCGGCTTCAACAGCAGCGCGCGCGCCAGCGCGATCGCCTGTCGCTGTCCGCCGGACAGACGCTCGCCGCGCTCGCCCACCGCCCAGTCATAGCCTTCGGGATGCTGGCGCACGAATTCGTCCACGCCGGCAAGCTGCGCGGCTTCGAGGATTTGCGCGTCTTCCGCAAGGGGGCCCCCAGCGAAATATTCTCGCGAACCGAGCCCGCGAACAGCACCACGTCCTGCGGCACGCAGCCGATATGTTTGCGCAGGTCGTCCGGCGCCAATTGGCGGATATCCGCGCCGCCGACCAGGATCTGGCCTTCCTTGGCTGTGTAGAGGCCGAGAATGAGTTTGAGGATCGAGCTTTTGCCCGAGCCGATGGGCCCCACGATGCCCACGCGTTCGCCCGGGCGGATCGTGAAGCTGACATTGCGCAGCACTTCGTTGCCTTGCCCCGGATAGGCAAAGGAAACGTTGCGGAACTCGATCTCGCCCGTCAGGCCCGAGCGTTCCAGATAGCGTTTCTTGGAATCGCCCTCCTGCGGCAGCTTCATGATCTGATCGAGCGTTTGCAGCGACGCTTGGCTTTGCTTCAAGCGCGTGAGCAGTGCTGCGATCTGGCCGATCGGCGCCATCGCGCGGCCTGCGAGCATCGTGCAGGCGATCAACGCGCCGGTCGTCAGTTGCATCTCGACGAACAGATAGACGCCGTGGACGATCATGATCATCGTCGTCAGGTTCTGCGCGAGCGAGGAGAAGTTGATCGCCAGCGACGACCAGGTGCGCGACTTGACCGCCGCTTCGGCCGACGCGCCGACCGAGGCTTCCCAGCGCTGCTGCATCTTGTCGCCGGCGCCGACGGCCTTGATGGTTTCGAGGCCCGAGATGGTTTCGACCAGCACGCCGTGACGCAAGGCCGCCAGCGCCATCGCCTGTTTGACGACGCGGTCGAGCGGGATCTGGATCAGCACGCCGACCATCAGCACCAGCGGAATGGCGATCACCGGCGTCAACACCAGCCAGCCGCCGATCCACCAGATCAGCGCCAGGAACATCACGACGAAGGGCAGATCGACCAGCGTATTGACGGTCGCGGAGGAGAAAAACTCGCGCAGACTCTCGAATTCGCGCAGGTTGTTGGCGAAGCCGCCGGCGGTCGGCGGGCGTGCCTCCAGGCGGATGCGGATGACCTGGTCGAAGATGCGGCTGGCCAGAAGGGAGTCGACGTTCTTGCCCGCATGATCGACGAAATAGCCGCGCAGCATGCGGATAGCGAAGTCGAACAGATAGACGAGCAGAATGCCGGACGAGAGCACGAACAGCGTTTCGATCGCGCCGTTGGGCACGACGCGGTCGTAGACGCTCATCGAATACATCGGCGCCACGGTCGCCATCACGTTGACGACAACGGAGGCGAGCAACACATGGATATAGGTGGGCCAGGCAAGGAACAGCGCCTGCCAAAACCAGCGCTTTCCGCGCGGCGGCGCGGTTTTTTGCTCGACGTCTTCTTCGTCCGGCCGGCGGCGCAGCTGCGCGAACACGCAAGCGCCCGCATAGATTTTGCCCAATTCCTCGAAGCCGAACCATTCGAAGCGATCTTCGTCGGGCCAGTAGATGCGCAGCGCTTCGGGCTTGGCATCGGCCGCGATCGCCGCTTCGCCGTTCTTCAGCAGCAGCACGGCGGGCAAGGGCTGGCGCGGAATCGCCTCCAGCATCATCGTGCGCGCTTCGGCCTCGATGCCGAGCTTGGCGCAAGCCTCGACGAAGGCAGCGGGCGTGTCGGCCGGGTGGACCGAAGCGGCGGCGGCTTCGGCCAGATCGAAATGTTTGGCGATCGCCGGGAAGCAGGACGCGAGCGTACCCCGCCGGCGCTGCGGCGCCGGTTCGGCTTCGGACGGGGGCGGTGTCGCGTTCACGTCAGACGAACTCCTCCGCTTCCGGCCCCATCCGGAATTCTTCGAGCGGATGGGGTTCGGCGGATGTTTGGACGATATCCGGTTAACGTTAAAGGTTCCCTAAAATTTTCGGATATTGCAGATGCGTCGATAAAATATATATCCATATCAATGGGTTTTGGGGTTATATTGATGCTGCCCTTACGCCCGAATCAATATGACAGATAGTCCCGCCGCCGACGTTCTCGTTCAGAGCATGACCCGCGCCCTCCTCGACGACCGCGAGGCGGCGATCGAGGGCATTTTCAAATCGGCCGATCTGGTGCTGCCTTACGCGTGCTGGACGCCCGATGTCGCGACCTTGCCGCACGCCACTTTGCGCGCCTTCGCGGAAAGCATGCCGCTCTTCGCGCGCGGCGGGATCGCGGCGGTCCTCGATGCGCTGCAAGCCCCCAGCCATGCCGAAATCGCGGCGAACTCGCTGGTCGTGCGCCTGCTCGACGACGGCGACATGGAATACGTCCATTACGGCGAAGCGCTGGCCCAATCCGGCGGCTATTCCTGGGCCGGGCAGCGCCTATCGGCGATGGCGAGCCGCACCCATTTCGCGCGCTATTACCAGGCGGGCTATCTGGCCGCGGGCAAGCGGCGCAAGACGCTCTACACCGAAAACGCGGGCGGGGCCGGTTTTGCGGTGCGCACATGGTGCCGCTTCGTGGTGCCGGTCGGCGCACCCCGCGGCCCCATCGAAGGCTACGCGGTCGGCAATGTCGGTTTGCCCGGACCGCCGATGTGGCGCGCCGTGCTGCCGCGCGGGGCGAGCTCCGAGATCGCCGCGCGCTGCAACGACCGCCATCGCCGTTTCGCGCTGGAAACTGCCGCCGCGTTGACGCGCGCGGCCGATCGCTCGGCCGTGCAAATGCTCGACGGTGGGCCGATCCCGTTCGGATTGCTGGCGGTCGATGCGTCGCGCTTGCGCTACGCCAACGCAGGATTCCTCGACGCGTTCGGGCTCGACGCGCAAGGCCTCGCCGCTTTCGAGCCCGCATCGATGTTCGCCGACGCGGACGCTTGGAAGAAGATCTCCGACGGCATCGTCGCGGGCGGTACGCCCGACCAGATCGAAACCGACATGATGCTCGCGCGCGGGCGCAAGGCGCATATGCGCCTGACCTTCGCGCGCGGCAGCTATAACGGCGGCGCTGGGATCGCGATCTGGCTGATCGATTTGACCCAACGCCGCGCGCTGGAACTCGAACTTGTGGCGGCGCGCGAAGCGGCGGAGGATGCCGCGCGCGCCAAGGCCGGGTTCCTTGCGGCAATGAGCCACGATCTGCGCACGCCGCTCAACGCCGTCATCGGCTTCGGCGAGTTGATCGAACATCTCGCTTCCGATCCCGAATTGGGACGGACGCAGATCGCCAAGATCGCCGATTACGCGGCCAGCGTGATCCATTCGGGCGAGTTGCTGCGCACGCTGGTCGAAAACGTGCTGGAGGCCGCACGTCTCGAAAGCGGCAAGCTGGATTTGGCGCGCGAAAGACTCAACGCTGCCGACGCCATTCGACCGACATTGGAAAGTCTGGAATTGGCGGCGGCGCAAAAGAAGGTCGTGTTTGCCGCGGATCTTGCCCCCGACCTGGAGATCGCGGCGGATGCGCGCGCGCTGGCGCAGATTGCGCTCAACCTGATCGGTAACGCGATCAAATACACCGACGCCGGCGGCAACGTGCGCGTGCGTCTGGCGCGCGGCGAACGCGGCGGCGCGACGCTGGAAATCGCGGATACCGGCCGCGGGATCGGCGCCGCCGATCTCGCGCGCGTGGTCAAGCCGTTCGAGCGGGGCGAGCGCGAAGCGGGTACGCCGCGCGACGGCGTGGGGTTGGGTTTGGCCATCGCCAAAGGCTTGGTCGAGGCGCAAAACGGCACGCTCGACATCGCTTCGACGCCCGGCAAGGGCACGACGATCGTCGTGCGCTTGCCTTAACTCAGGCGAATTCGCGCGTCGCGAAGCTTTTGTATTTCTCGGGATCGAAGAAATTCGTGCCCGCGACATAGCCGCGACCGGGCGACATGTCGGGCTGGCGGCCGGGTTCGGCCGCACCCTCGAACGTCAATTCGAGTTGCACGCCCGACGGGTCGTAGACGAAAAGCTGCCACAACGTCGTGCCGGGCACGAGGAATTCGCGATAGGGCAGGCCGACGCTTTCGAATTTCGTACGATAATCGTGATAGCCGAACGCGGCGACCGAAACATGGTCGATCGCGGCCGTGCCGTTGGGCGCGATGCCGGACGGCCCCAAGGCGGGCCCGCCCGCATAAATATGGAAAATCGCGTCGCCGCCGGGGGCGGGCAAGGCGAGCCAAGCGCCGGGAAAGCCGAAATCGGGGCGCTTCACTTGGCGCAGGCCCAGCACGTCGCAATAGAAACGCACCGTGGCGCCGAGATCGGCGGTTTTGATGGCGATATGGAAAAGACCGGTCAGCTTCATGGCGTCAGTCTAGCGTACCGGCGCGGCCGCGGAAATCTCGATCCGCTCTTTGCCCTTGCCGGGGTTGCGGCGTTTCAGCGCGATCGCGCCGATTTCGCCGCTGCGCTTCAAATGCGTGCCGCCGCAGGGCACGCGCGCGAACCCCTCGATCTCCCAATAGCGGCGCTCCGCCGTTTCCTGGCCGGGCGCAAAGGCCGACACGATCGGCCGGTCGGCGGCGACGATCGCGTTGGCGGCTTCCGCGATGCCGGGCAAGGCGGGGGCGACGCTCTCGGGCCAGACGAAATCGATCCGCGCCTTGTCGGGCGCGATATGCGCGCCGATCCGTTCCGCGCCGGGAAAGTGCCGAACGGCTAGTTCGAGCACGATCTCCGCCGCGAAGTGAAGACGCATCAGCGCGTAGCGCCGCGCCCAATCGATCTGAACCTTCACGGCCTGGCGCGGCGTTAAACCGTGACCGGGATCGAGCGCGTAGACGATCCGTCCGTCGTCGTGCAGCGTCGCGCGTCGCACCGGCAGATCGGCGATGGTGCCGTGATCGCTTTCCTGCCCGCCGCATTCGGCGAAAAAAACTGTGCGGTCGAGTTCGACCCAATCCACGCCGGCACCGATCACCGTTGCGTCGCATTGCGTCGCGTAAGGATCGATCCAGAAAAATTTTGACGTCATGCGAGTTCGGCGCGCCAGAATTCGAGCAACGCCGCCTGGGCGCGCGCGGGCGAATAGGCGGCGACGGTGGCGGCCCCGGCATCGAGCATCGCTTGATGCGCGGCCGGATCGTTGTCGACCCTATCGATCGCGGCGGCGAGCGCATCGACGCAAGCGCGCCAATCCTCCTCCGGCGCCCAGAAGCCGTTCGCCGCGGTCATATATTCGCGCCCGCCATCGCCCATGAAACCGGCGGGGATCGTTTTGCACGCCATCGCTTCGAGCGGCGGCAGGCCGAAGGATTCGCGATGCGACAGCGACAGGAACCATTGCGCGCGCGCCATTTCGGCGGCGGCTTGCGCGGCCGTTGCGCCGTCGACCGACAGCCAGGGAATGTCGGCATGGCGCTTGTGGCGGCGCTTGAACGTGTGATGGATCAGCGCCGCCATATCGGCGCGCTTGCGCGGCATCAGCAATATCGTGCGCGTCTTGGCGGCGGGCGCGTATTCGGCCGGATCGATCGCATAAGGCACGATCGGTATGTCGAGGGCGTAGACGTCGCGGAAAAAAGCGCGCACCGCCACGCTCGACCCCAGCACGCGATCGACACCGAATTCCGCGATCCCGGCCATCGGATCGGCAGCGAAGGGCAGGTAGTACTGGTTCTGGCAGAACAGAATGCGCCGGATCGGCGCCTGCGCGAGCGGCGCCAGCAGATGCGGCAAGCCTTCGGGAATGACGACCCGGTCGCCGGCCTGGGGCGCATAGGCCAGATCGAGTTTGGCGCGCGAGGCATAGAAATCTTGGACCGGCGGGGCAGCCATTGCGATCGCCGCGTCGAACCCGGCCGCCGCCAGCCATTCGACATGGCGATGGATGGTCGCAACACCGCCGAACGGCTTGTCGAAAGGGTGCAGCAGGTAGCGGATACGGGCCATGTCAGCCGGGCCGGGAATCGGTCGTCGAGTTCATGACCGAGCGTAACCCGGCACCCGGACCGGACCAAATCCCCTGGTGCGCAGCGCGAATCAGGGCAAATTCGCGCCCTTTTCGGCACTCCGCGATGCCCCTGGCATATCCATTGCTTGCTCCACCATAGGGCGTGTCGGACGCCCGAAACCAAGAATGAGGAGGGCCTATGCCCCTGGATCGTTTTTCCCGCCGTTCGTTCCTGCAAGGTACCGCCGCCGGTGCCGCCGCCCTGTCGCTGGGCGACATCAAGCTGGCGTCCGCCCAGGCGAAGGTGACCATCGGCATCATCTATGTCGGCCCGAAGGACGATTTCGGCTGGAACCAGGCGCACGCGGTCAACGTCGCCGCTTTGCGCAGCCTGCCGAACGTGTCGATCGTCGAGGAGGAGAACGTGCCCGAGACGGCGGCGGTTCTCAAATCGATGGAGTCGATGATCAATCTCGAGGGCGCCAATCTGATCCTCGCGACCTCGTTCGGTTATTTCAATCCGTTCATGGTCGACGCGGCCAAGAAGTACCCGAAGGTTACGTTCCGGCACGCCGCCCCGTTGTGGGAAAAGGGCAAGCATCCGGACAATGCCGGAAGCTATTTCGGTTATCTCGATCAGGCGCACTACATCAACGGCGTGGCCGCCGGCCTCGCGACTAAGACGAACAAGATCGGCTTCGTCGCCGCCAAGCCGATCTCGTCGGTCTTGCGCAACATCAACTCGGTGCTGTGGGGCGCACGCTCGGTCAATCCGAACGTGACCGTGCAACTGATCTTCACCGGCGACTGGGCGCTGCCCGTGCGCGAAGCGGAAGCCGCCAATGCGCTGGCGGGAGCCGGTTGCGACATCCTCACCTGCCACGTGGATAGTCCGAAGGTCGTGATCGAAACCGCCGAGCGGCGCGGGATCATGAGCCTGGGTCATAACGCCAGCCAGGCCGCGCTGGCGCCCAAGGGTTTCATCACGGGTGCCGAGTATAAGTGGGAGACGATCTACAAAACCTTCGCCGACGCCATCGCCAAGGGTCAGCCCGTGCCCAACCAGTTGTTCGGCGGATACGAGAAGGACATGGTGCGCAACACCGCCTACGGTGCGGGCGCGCCCGAAGCCGCGCGCAAGGCAGCCGACGCGGCGATCGCCGACCTCAAGGCCGGCAAGCGCATCCTGAAAGGTCCGGTCAAAGACAATAAAGGCGCGGTGGCGCTGCCCAGCGCCGACGGTTACGACAATCTCGATCGCGTGCTCGACGGCATGAACTTCCTCGCCGAAGGCGTGGTCGGGTCGATCACCTGAGGAACCGGGGCGGGCGCGCGTTGCGTCCGCCCCTTTCTTTGCCGGCCGAAGGATGACCGACATCACGTCTCCCCAATCCGCTTCCACGCATGGCATCTTCGATTCCGATTGGATGATCCGCGTGCGGCGCGGATCGGAAGCCTTGGCGATTCCGCTCGCCGCGTTGCTGGTCTCCGCACTTCTGTTCTCGATCTTCCTGCTGGCGCTCGGCAAGTCGCCCGCACAGTTCTTTCAGCTTGTCTGGCTCGGCGGTTTCGGCACGGCTTTCTCCTGGTCGAATACGCTGCTGCGCGCGGCCCCGGTGATGCTGACGGCCTTGGCCGTGGCGATCCCCGCACGCCTCGGCCTCACCATGATCGGCGGGGAGGGCGCGCTCGTGCTCGGCGGCTTCACCGCCGCCGCGATCGCCATTCCGCTGATCGGCAGCGGCGCGCCGCTCTTCATGCATATCCTGATGTTCGCGGGCGCGCTGGCGGTCGGGGCGGCTTGGGTCGGGCTTGCGGGCGCGTTGCGCCAGTTCCGCGGTGTCAACGAGACGATCTCGACGCTGCTGCTCTCCTATATCGCCATCGCGATCATGAATTTTTTCGTCGAGGGCGCGTTGCGTGACCCCGCCGATCCCAACAAGCCGTCGACCAAGGCGCTGGAAAGCGCGGAGATGATCGGCAAACTGCCGGGCATCGACGTGCATTGGGGCCTGGCCTTCGCCGTCGTTGCCTGCGTCGCCGTCTATATCCTGATGTTCCGCACGACCTTCGGCTTCGCCTGCAAGATCGCCGGCGGCAATGCGCGCGCGGCGCTTGCGCAAGGCTTGCCGGTCGGGCGCCTTGTCATTGTCGCGACGCTGATCGCGGGCGCCTGTGCGGGCATGGCGGGCTATTTCGAGGTCGCCGCCGTGCACGGCAAGGCGAACGCCTCGCTCGCCACCGGCTATGGTTTCACCGGCATTCTCGTCGCGTTTCTCGCACGCCAGCATCCGTTGGCGATCATGCCCGTGGCGATCCTGTTCGGCGGCATCGCGGCGGCGGGCGGCATCATCCAGCGCCGCATGGGCCTGCCCGACGCGACCGTGCTGCTGCTGCAAGGCATGACTTTCGTCGTCCTGTTGGCGAGCGAGACGTTCTATGGGCGTCTCGCGATTTTCAATCCCAAAGCGCGGACGGAGCGAACCTGATGGATGCGGGCCTCGCCCTATCGACCGTGATCGCCGCGATGCTGGGCGGCGCGATCCGCGTCACCACGCCATTCCTGTTCGTGGCGCTCGGCGAAATGCTGACCGAGCGGTCGGGCCGCATCAATCTCGGCCTCGAAGGCACGCTGGTGCTGGGCGCGATGACCGCTTATGCGTTCTCCTACGGCACGGGTTCGCCCTGGATCGGCGTGCTAGCGGCGGGGTGCTTCGGCTTCCTGATGGGCACGCTGCACGCGACGATCTGCCGGCTTCCGGGCGTCAACGATATCGCCGTCGGTATCGCGTTGATGCTGTTCGGCACCGGCGTGGCGTTCTTCTTCGGCAAGCCTTACATCCAGCCGACAGCACCGCGCTTGCCGTCGATCTCGCTGGGGGCTTGGACCGGGGATCCGCGTTTCGAACAGGCCTTGCAGATCAATCCGCTGTTCCTGATCGGTATCGCATTGGCGATCTTTCTCGCCTGGGCGCTGAAGAATACGCGTATGGGCCTCGTGCTGCGCGTGACGGGCGATAGCGAAGCGGCGGCACGCGCCCTCGGCCATCCGGTGATGCTGATCCGCTTGCTCGCCACCGCCGTGGGCGGCTTCTTCGCCGGCGTGGGCGGCGCGTTCCTGTCGCTCTACTATCCGGGCAGCTGGAACGAAGGCTTGTCCTCGGGCCAAGGCTTGATGGCCGTAGCACTCGTTATCTTCGCGCGCTGGGACCCGATCCGCTGCCTTTATGCGGCATTGCTGTTCGGTGCGGCGGGCGCGTTGGGGCCGGCACTCCAATCCATCGGCGTGACGCAAGGCTATTATTTCTTCAACGCCGCTCCTTACATTCTGACGCTGTTCCTGATGATCGGCTCGGCGGGTTCCAAGAAAGCCTTGCGCGACGCGCCGGGCGAATTGTCGTTGACGCGGTGATCGCCATGACCGGGGAACGCCGCGCTATCGGTCTCGAAGCCGTCAAGATGCGCAAAGTCTTCGGCGGGCTCGTGGCCCTCGACGACGTGTCGCTGAAAGTGCCGGCCGGCACGTTCCACGCGCTGCTGGGCGAGAACGGGGCGGGCAAGTCGACGCTCGTCAAATGCATCATGGGTTTCTACAAACCCGATGGTGGCCAGGTTCTGGTCGATGGGCGCCAGAGCGCCATCGCCAATCCGCGCGAAGCGGCCGAGGCCGGGATCGGCATGGTCTATCAGCATTTCACGCTGGTGCCGTCGCTGACCGGGGCCGAGAACCTCGTCGTGTCGCGCCCGCGTGGACGCCAGATCATCGATTGGAAGGCCGAGCATGCGGCGCTGGAGGAATTCCTTGCCCGCATGCCGTTCCGCGCACCGCTCGACAAGCCCGTCCACATGCTGTCGGCAGGCGAGAAGCAGAAGCTCGAAATCCTCAAGCAGCTGTTCCTCGATCAGCGTTTCATCATCCTCGACGAGCCGACGTCGGTTCTCACACCCGACGAGGCCGACGAAGTGCTGGGCCTGTTGCGCGGCATGACCAAGCGCGGCGATGTCACCGTGCTGATGATCACGCATAAATTCCGCGAAGTGCAGGCCTTCGCCGACGATCTGACCGTGCTGCGCAAGGGCGGTTATGCGGGCGCAGGCAAAGTGGCCGAAACGCCGGTCGACGCGATGGCGAAGATGATGATCGGCGACACGCAGATCCGCGAGCGCGCGGCGCGCGTCGCGCAAAAAGACGCGCCGGTGACGCTTGATATCGCCGGCGTGTGCGCCGATGCCGATGACGGCCGCGTGGCGATCGACGGGATCAATCTCAAAATCCATGCGGGCGAGATCGTCGGCATCGCGGGCGTGTCGGGCAACGGACAGAGCGCGCTGGTCGAAGTCCTGTCCGGTCAGCGCCCGATGCGCGAAGGCCAGCTGACGATCAAAGGATCTGATTTCATTCCCAGCCGTCAATCGATGGCGAAATACAAAGTCTTCGGCCTGCCCGAAGAGCCGTTGAAGAACGCCGCCGTGCCCAACATGACGGTGGCGGAGAACATCGCCTTCCGCACCTTCGATCAACCGCCGATCGCCACGCTGGGGTGGTGGCTGTCGGCGGGGCCGATGCGCAAGCGCGCGCAGGAATTAATCGCGCGTTATCGCGTGAAGACGCCGTCGGCCGATGCGCCAATCGCGGCGCTGTCGGGCGGCAACGTGCAGCGCGCCGTTCTGGCGCGCGAACTTTCGGGCGAGGTCGACGTGCTGATCGTCGCCAACCCGTGCTTCGGATTGGATTTCGCCTCGGTCGAGGAAATCCGCGCCCAGATCATGGATCAGCGCAATCGCGGCGCGGCGGTGCTGCTCGTGTCCGAGGATCTCGACGAAATCCTGTCGCTGTCCGATCGCGTCGCCGTGATGTCGGAAGGCAAGATCGCCTATGTTGAGGAGATCGCCAAAACCGACCGTGCGACGATCGGCCATCACATGGCCGGGCATGGTCACTGAAATGGACGACATCGCGGTTCCCGCTTTGCCCGACGCTTTTCCCTTCGTGCCGGGCAAGACGGCGCTGGTCGTCATCGACATGCAGCGCGACTTCATCGAGCCGGGGGGCTTCGGCGCCGCGCTCGGTAACGATGTTTCGCGGCTTCAGCCCGCGATCGAACCGGTCGCGAAGCTGCTGGCCCTGTTCCGGGCGAAAGGCTGGCCGATCGTCCATACGCGCGAATCCCATCTGCCCGATCTTTCCGACTGTCCGCCGGCGAAGCGCAAGGGCAAGCCGGGTTTGCGCATCGGCGATCAAGGGGCGATGGGGCGCATTTTGGTGCGCGGCGAGCCGGGTAACGCGATCATTCCGGCTTGCGCGCCGCTGCCGGGCGAGATCGAGATCGACAAGCCGGGCAAGGGGGCGTTCTACGCGACCGCCCTCGGCACCATTCTTGATCGCAAAGGGATCACGCATCTCGTCTTTACGGGCGTAACAACCGAAGTTTGCGTGCAAACTTCGATGCGTGAAGCGAACGACCGGGGCTATGTTTGCCTTGTCGTCGAGGAAGCGACCGAGAGCTATTTCCCCGATTACAAAGCCGCTGCGCTATCGATGATTCGAGCGCAGGGCGGTATCGTCGGACGTACGGCGAAGCTCGCCGATCTGGAAAAGGCGTTGGCCTAGACGCCTTCGGTCCGACCGGCGCATATTGGTGCCGGTGCGTTTCGTCTGGATCGAGAATTCCATGAACCCCGCGCGTCGCGAATTGGGCTTCGAGGATATGAATCCGGGCGTTCCGCTCGATCCGGATATCGAGGTAATTTACGACTACTGGTGCGCGCTCGCGCCCGACCGGAGTTTGCCCGGCCGTCAGCATATCGACCCCGCAAAGATTCCAGTGCATTTGCTGCCGTCGCTTTGGCTGCTCGACGTTCAGCGCGAGCCGTTCCGGTTGCGCTATCGCCTGGTCGGAACGGCGATCGTCGAGGCGATGCGCGCCGATCCGACCGGCAAATTTCTCGACGAGGCGCATCCGCATGTCAAATCGCGCGCCGAATTCTTCGAGCGTTATGAGCGCGTCGCGCGCACCGGCATTCCTAGCCGGCGGCGCGGAATCGCCCAGCTTTGGATTCACGCCGATTACCGCGAGATCGAAAATTTGATTCTGCCGCTCGCGAGCGACGGCACGAATGTCGATATCCTGATGGTGTCGACCAAGCTGTTCCGCTACGCGCCCGCGCGCCAAACGTAACCTGCGGATCAGTGTCCGCCGCCGCCGGCCGCACGTTTGGGGCGTTGCATCAACGGCGTCAGGATCACCAGCAGCATGAACAGGAAGGTGAGGGCGACGAACACGTCGCCCAGCGCCATCACGAAGGCCTGCTGGTGCACCAGTCCCGCCATTTTCTTGATGGCGCCCCGCTCGGCGTCGCTGCCCAAGCGCGACAAAGCACCGGTCATCAGCGCCAGCGTTTCCAGCGCCGATTGGCTCGACCACGTCACCTGTTCATGCAGGCGCTGGAGATGCAGATCCGTGCGGTTGTTGAGCAGCGTATTGATCAGCGCGAGGCCGACGGCACCGCCAAGATTGCGGGTAAGGTTGTAGAGACCCGATGCGCCTTTCAGGCGGTCGAGCGGCAGCGTGCCGAGCGCCAGATTGTTGATCGGCACCATGCAAGTCATCAAGCCGACGCCGCGCAGCATCTGCGGCACCAGCAGCTCCCAAAAATCCCAATCGATCGTGATGGCCGAGGCTTGCCACGTGCCGGCCGAAAACATGACGAAACCCGCCGCGATCAGCACGCGCGGATCGGCTTTCGCGGTCAGGCGGCCGATGATCGGGGCGGTGAGGAACATGCAAAGTCCCGTCACGAACATCGCTTCGCCGATCTGCAGGGGCGAGAAGCCGCGCACGCGCGCGAGATAGACGGGATAGAGATAGGTAAGGCCGTAAAGCCCGATGCCCATGACGAATGAACAGATCGACGCGGCCGTGAAGGTGCGATTGGCGAAAGCGGTGAGATCGACGATGG
This sequence comes from Tagaea sp. CACIAM 22H2, assembly GCA_014444615.1. GTDB lineage: Bacteria > Pseudomonadota > Alphaproteobacteria > CACIAM-22H2 > CACIAM-22H2 > Tagaea. Next base: position 21,000 of record PVXE01000002.1, read on the forward strand.
GCCTCGGCACGGTCAGGTTTCGCCAGAAGAACACCATGCCTCCCAGCGTGGCGGCGATCGCGGCCGTCACGATCAGGTCGCTGCCGAACCAATCTTTGGCCGGGCCTTCCTCGAGCACGTATTCGAGCGAACCCAGGAAGACGGCCATCGCCGCCAAGCCCAGCCAGTCGAAGCCCTGGAGCAGCGAAAGATCGGGGCGGTCGAAATCGACCAGTACCCAGACCGAGAGCGTGACGACGATACCCGGCACGATGTTCACCAGGAACAGCCAGTGCCAGGAGAACAATTCGGTGAGATAGCCGCCGACCGTCGGTCCGATCGTCGGGGCGAGGGTGGCGACCAGCCCGACCACCGGCGCGATCACCGATTGCTTGCTGCGCGGGAAGATCGTGTAGGCGGTGGCAAACACGGTCGGGATCATGCCGCCGCCGATGAAGCCTTGCAGCGCGCGCCAGACGATCATCTCCTCGATCGACGTGGCTTGCGCACACATGAAGCTCATCAGCGTGAAGCCGCCCGCCGACAGCGTGAAGACGATGCGGGTGGAAAAGGCGCGGCTCAGGAAGCCCGACAGCGGAATCATGATCACTTCCGCGATCAGATAGCTCGTCTGGACCCAGGAGACTTCCTCGGCGCTGGCCGAGAGCCCCGCCTGGATTTCGGCCAGCGATGCGGAGACGATCTGAATGTCCAGGATCGCCATGAACATCCCGAACACCATCGCGATGAACGCGGCGAGGCGTTTGGGATCGATATGATCCTGATCTGCGCTTTGGGCGGCCATGGCCGGACTCACTTCGTTTCGTCGGCTCCGGCGGCGCTTATCTCCTTCGTGCGCACGTCGACGACCACCGACATGCCTGGCCGCAAGCGGCCTTCGCGCGCCACGTCCTCGGGCAAAGCGATACGTACCGGCAGGCGCTGCACGATCTTGGTGAAGTTGCCGGTCGCGTTCTCGGGCGGCAGCAGCGAGAACTCGGCACCCGTGGCGGGTGCCACGCTCGCGAGGTGGCCGTGAATGGTGCGGCCGGGATAGGCGTCGACATGGAGCTCGACGTCCTGACCGGGGCGCAGATTCACGATCTGCGTCTCCTTGAAATTGGCTTGGACGTAGACACCGTCGAGCGGGACGAGCGCCATCAGCCGCGTGCCCGGCTGAACGTATTGGCCGGGCTGGGCGGCGCGATTGCCGACCGTGCCGTCGAAGGGTGCGCGGATCACGGTGAAGTCGAGATCGCGTTCGGCGCGTTGCAAGGCGGTATCGAGTTCGCGGCGCTGGCTTTCGGCCTCGGCTTGCTGGGCGCGCAAAACGTCCATCGCGGCGTTGGCGGCCTCCACGCCCGCCCGCGCACCCGCCACGCTCGCGACCCCGCGATCGCGATCGGCGCGCGCCTGATCGAACGTCGCGATCGACGCGTTGCCGGTGCGCGCGAGGGAGTCGGCACGGTTGAAGGCGAGATTGGCGCGCGCGAGTTCCGCTTGCGCGGAAGCGAGTTGGGCGACGGCCTGTTCGATCGATGCGCGTTGCGCGGCCGTTTGGCGGGCGAGGCGGGCAATGGTGGCGTCCTGCGTCGCCACGCGCCCGCGCGCGGCCTCGACCGCGAGCTTGTAGTCGCCGTCATCCAGGCGTAGCAGCACGTCGCCGGCTTTGACCTTGGTGTTGTCGGCGACGTCGACGGAAGCGATGAGGCCCGACACCTTCGCCGCCACGATCGACTGATCCGCCTTCACATAGGCGTCGTCGGTCGAGACGATGAAGCGCCCATCGACATACCAGCCGTATCCCTTCCAGCCGCCGAAACCGAGGACGACGGCCAGCACGGTCAACAGCACCAGGCGTTTGCGATTGGGGCCGGCGGCTTTGGGAGAAAGCTCGCCATCGGGCCGTAACTTGGCCGCTTCGTTATCCATCTTCATGTGAACCGGAGGGGTGAGAAAAAGGGTGCGCCTTGACAGGGGCGAGGACGTCATTCAAATTGAACCGAACGGTTCGGTCAACAATTTTCCACGGCATAGGTCCGTTGATGTCCACGCAGGTCGCCCAAATAGCCGAGGTCGCGGATACCGCCAAGCGGCGCCAAATCATTGAAGGTGCGCGACAAATCTTCATGCGCGACGGCTTCGACGGCGCCAGCATGAACGATATTACGCGTGCGGCCGGCGTATCGAAGGGCACGGTCTACGCCTATTTCCCGTCGAAGGAGGCGCTGTTCGAGGCGCTGATTCGCGAGGACCGGCGCATCCAAGCCGAGCGGATTTGCCGCTTTTCGGCCGACGACGAGAACGTCGAAAAGGTGCTGCGCGAGATCGCACGCAACATCGTCGCTGCGGTGACGCAACCCGGCCACATCGCGCATCTGCGCACCGTCATCGCGGCGGCGGCGAAGTTCCCCAGCATCGGTCACGCGTTCTACGAGGCCGGGCCGATGTACGGCGCGGGGCGTCTTGCGGCCTATCTCGATCGCCAAGTCTCGGCGGGACGCTTACGCATCGACGATACGCAACGCGCGGCTTTTCAGTACATCGATATGTGTCTCGCGCGGCCGTTGAAGCAGATGCTGTTCTGCGTGATCGAAACGCCCGATCCCGCGGAGGTGGAGAAGGCGATCGATTCCGCGATCGCCATGTTCATGGCTGCTTACGGGCCGGACAGCTGATCGACGGCTCTCGTCAAGTCATGTGGGCGCGCGTCACAGATCCGGCTTATTCACGCCCCGCAATTCGGATCAGTTTTCGAAATTCCTGGTGACGTGCCGATCATCGGCAGCGCCTGTGGCGAAGCGCGCGCATGGTTAATGCCATGGCGTGGTTAATGCGCATTGAGGTTAACGGCAGGGCAACCAAAGTTCGGCGCGCGCGTCGGTCAATTTGGATTCGCGACGCGCGCCGTTGTGCACTACATATCAATTCGTGCTGCACGTAGAAGTTACATATCGAAACATCGCGCGCGCGGGCGGTGCGATAAGTTTCTTCCGCTTCCAGATTTTATCGTCAAATTCGTATTAACCCTAAAATTGAAATAGTAGGAAAAAAATTCATACTAAACGTATTTTGCCGAGTTGATCTTTCCCACGCCGATGCCCGAAGTCGAAATCTCTCAAACGAATCAAGGCGACGTAACTGGCAAGCGCTTTGCAGTTCGTTTCGACATAGGGATTTTGTTTTTTCGACGGCGTTTTTTCTTCTGGAGTGATTTTCGATGTCGCTTTCCGCGGCACTCTATTCGTCGCTGAGCTCGCTGCTCACCTTGCAGCAGCAGTCGCGCATCGCTTCGGCGAATGTCGCGAACGCGCAGACGGCCGGATATACGCAGAAGCGGGTGAACCTGACCACGCCGGTCGCGCAGGGTTTGCCGAGCGGTGTCGCGATCGCCTCTATCACCCGCACGACCAACACGACGTTGCAGAACGAATTGCTGAACCGCACGGCGGAATCGGCCGGAGCGACGGTGCGCCAGCAGTATATGGAGCGTATCGGCTCGTTCCTGAACGTCGAGAGCGGCACGCCGCGTTTGACCTCGACCTATCAGGCGTTCCAACAGGCGTGGAAGGATTACGAGGCGAACCCCGAGAACGCGACGTTGGCACGCGCGGTGGTCACGCAAGGCACGCTGCTGGCGGGGGAGATCAACAGCCTCGCCGGGCAGCCGCAGCAGATCGACGCGATGGTCCAGACGGACATCGTGCAGAACGTGACGCAGCTCAATCAGCTGGTCCAGCAGGCCTACAAGCTGAACGCCCAGATCGTGAACCAGTCGTCGTCCGGGCAACCGATCGGCGATCTGCAAGACCAGATGGATCAGGTCGTCGCGCAGATGTCCAAGATCACCAAGGTGCAGATCTTGGGCACGGGTACGAACTCGCTGCAGATCGTGACCGCCGGCGGGCAAACACTGGTCTCCGGCGCCGTGCCGCCGACATTCAGCTACGATCCGAATTCCAACTCGATCCAGACCACGGTCAACGGCGCCACGCAAAGCGTGCCCGCGTCGTCCTTCCCGGGCGGTCAACTCGAATCGCTGATGCGCCTGCGCGCCGGGTTCGAGGCGCAAGCCTCGACATCGAGCTATTCGCAAAGCGTGATGGCATCGAGCGAGCCGGGCGACGGAGCAATCCGAAAATTCCAGAACCAACTCGACGCGATCGCCAATCAAGTCGCCTACGCGGTCAATACCGCCTACAACAAAAGCGCTTCTTACGGGAACGAGCTGGCGGCGAATTTCTTCACTTATTCCAGCCTGCCGTATCCCGCGTCGAACACGACGGCGACGACCGTCGCGACCGGCGGGGCGACCGGCTCGACCGCCGCCGGCGGTTTGACCGATACGGGTGCCGCATTCGGCAATTACTCGCCCACGCCGACGTCCTATTATCGCGTAACGATCACTGACGGGCTCGGCAAAGGATCGTCCGCAATCATCACCGGCAGCACGGGCACGTCGATCACCGCGCCCGGCTTGGCCGCGACCGATAGCACGAGCAAGTATGTCATCCAGGAAGTGACCGGCCCGCTGATGTCGAACGCCACGACCGCGGCGACGACGACCAGCCTGACCGATACGACGAACTCCTGGACGGCCAACCAATTCGCACCGACCGCGGCGGGTGTGGGCTATCAGGTGCGCATCGTCTCGGGGCCCGGGGCGGGGCAGATCGCCACGATCACCGGCAACACGGGCGACACGTTGAACCTGAACCCGCCTTTCACGTCGGCGCCGGGGGCGGGCAGCATCTATGTGATCGAGCCCGCTTACGGCAACAATCCGTCGGCCGCATCGATGTTGCAGGTCAATCCCGCTCTGGCCAATGGCGGCACGACCGCCAAGGCTGGAGCGGCGGGCGAGATGTCGAATGCGCTCAACAACGCGACAGCGACGACCTTCGACAGCATTCCAATGCCGACGGGGGCGGGGGCGCTCAACAACACCGGTATCGTGCAAGGCGCATTGACGATCGCCAATACAATCGGCTCGGCCGTTTCCTATGCGGCCTGGAGCATCGCCGACGCGCAGAACACCGCGACCTATACCGATACGCTGCATTCGCAAACCGAGCAGACCTATCTCAATACGGTCGGCGTCTCGGTCGATCAGGAGATGGCGAATCTCGTCACGCTGCAGAACGCGTATCAGGCGTCGGCCATGGTCATGCAGACCGTGCGCGAGATGATGGATACGCTGATCAATCTCGGAAGGAACTGAACATGACGTCCGGAGTCACCAGCCTCGCGCAGCTTCTGGGCATCCAACGCAACATCTCGACGCAAACGACCGAGCTCAACGCGTTGCAGACGGAACTCTCCACGGGGCGCAAGCGGGACGGCTTGATCGGTGTGGCGTTGGCGTCGTTTCAGCAATCGGGACTCGCGTCCGACACGATTCGCTATCAGCAATACCGGCAGACGACCGTTCAGGCGACGATCTACACCCGCGCGATCGACGCGACGCAGTACCGCACCGATCTCTACGCGCAATCGCTGACGTCGCTGCAAAGCATCGCCAGCGATATGAACTCGGAGCTACTGAAGACGCAATCGACGACGCCCGCGACCTATTCGGTTCAATTGGCGCTGGTCGACGGCGCGCTCAATCGCATCCAGTCGATCCTGAACACGAGCGACGGGCAGCGTTACATCTTCGGCGGCACAGCCTATTCGACTGCGCCGATGAAGAATCTGACCGGGCTCGACACGGCGGCACTGGCGGCGGGTGTGAACGATTTCGGCGCCAGCACGAATTCGCCGCCGCGCAATGCGATCTACGCGAACGCCGTGCAGTCGATTCCGTTCACGGCCCCCGTCAACGCGGCGCAATTCGCGGGCGACGGCAACACGAATGTGCCCGGCTATATCGATGCGAGCCTCGATACGGCCGCACCTTCCACCGCTAACGGCCAGTGGATCTATTCGCAGACCAGCGTATCGGTCGCCGACGGCATGAACGTCGATTTCGGCATCAACGCCGCCAACGGCGCGTTCCAGAACCTGGTCAACGGTCTGCGCAACTACAAAATGGCGCTGCGTTGGGCGCAGAATACGCCCGATACCTATCTGCAGAACGATCCGACCGGCAACGCGCAGCAGTATCTTGCGCAAGCCCAAGCGCAGATCCAGCAGGCGATGAAGGACATCGCAAACCTGTCGGGCACCAACGGCGCTAATCAGGCGATGCTGAAGGATATGCGCGCGATCCAGGAGGATACGGCGACCGCCGGCACGATTTCGGCCGACAAGATCGTCGCCGTCGATATCGGCGAAGTCGGCACCAAGATCGCCGGCGTGCAGGCCTCGCTCGAAGCCACCTACATCACCACCCGCGATATTTTGAACCTCAACCTCGCAAAGTATTTGTCCTGACGATAAGGAGTCCAAGCATATGGCAACCGTCGCAATGAATTCCGCGATCAGCGGTCTGAACGCTTTCCAGACCGCGATCAACTACATATCCGACAATGTCGCGAACTCCGCGACGATCGGCTTCAAGCGCATCGACGCGAATTTCTCGTCCTACGTCTCCGCCTCGTCGTCGCGCTTCTTCAATCCGGGCGGCGCGACGGCGACACCGAAATTCGTCAACTCGCTCAGCGGCCCGATCATTCAGGATGCGTCGCCGACCTCGATCGCCGTGACGGGGTCTGGCTGGTTGCCGGTGCAGGACGGATTCACGTCGGCATCCGGCCTGTCGACCAATGGCGTGCGCCAATTCACGCGGCGCGGCGATTTCACGCTCGACCAGAACAATTACTTCGTGAACGGCGCGGGAAAGTATCTCTACGCCCGCTCGGTGCCGCGTCCGACGACGGCGACGCCCGATCCGCAGCCCAACCAAGGGCCGCTCGTGCCGGTGCAAATCAACAAGGATCAAATGCCGGCGTTGGCATCGACGCTCGCGAACTACGCGGCGAATATCCCGTCCAACGCGGCTGCCGGAACCGTCTACAATGGCGGCACGATCACCATTACCGACGCGAACGGCAACGCGCAGCCGATGACCGTCACTTGGTATAACCGTTCGGCGTTGGACGGGACGGGCACGCTGCCCGGTGTGACGGCGGGCTCGACGACCGGCACCAACGCGATCGCCGCATCCGCCGCCGGTACGGCGCCGCAATGGCGCGCGGTGCTGAGCGTGCCGACCAGTTCCGGCAACGGCAGCGAATCGATCGCGCTCGATTTCTCCTTCGGCACGACGACGACGACCGCGGGCCAGCTGACCGGGATCACTGTGGCCGGCAATACGTCGCCGGCGGGGCAATTCACCGCCGCCGTCACCGCCGGTACGGGGCAGGTCGTTCTGAGCTACAGCGCGCCGGGCCTGGCGGCGGCACCCGCGCAAACCATAAACGCCGAGTTCGGCGCCCCGAATTCGGTTTCCGGTCAGCCGTCGCAATTGAATGTCGCGGGCGGCGGCACCTCGCAATATGGCGGCACGTCGATTTCGCTGTCGGCCGCCACGGCCAACGGCTACTCGGCCGGCACCTATACCGGCGTTGGCATCGACAATGCCGGGAACATCTACTCGACCTATTCCAACGGCCAGCGCTTGGTCCAGTACCAGATCGCGCTTGCCACGTTCAACGATCCCAATGGTCTCGTGCGCCAGAACGGCGAGGCCTTCCTCGACTCGCCCGAAGCCGGTTTCGTCGGCTATCAGGCGCCGGGCACGGGATCAGCGGGCGGCATCAGCGCCAACGCGCTGGAGAACTCCAACGTCGATATCGGCGCCGAGTTCACCAAGATGATCGTCGCGCAACGCTCCTATTCGGCGAACGCCCGCATGATTACGACGGCGGACGAGATGCTTCAGGAAGTGGTCAACCTGAAGCGTTAGTACCCGGATATCGACCGTTTCGGCTCCAACTTGGGCCGCCGGTTCGCCGGCGGCCTCTTTTCTTGCACGGGGGGCTGTAAAACGTTCCGGTCATGCCCCACATTGGATGAAATTCTTCGTCCGGGGACCAACAGTATGACCAGCAAGCTCTTCTCGCCGCTCAAACTCGGCGGGCTCGAAATCGCCAACCGCGTCGTTATCGCGCCGATGTGCCAGTACAGCGCCGTAGACGGCAGCGCCTCCGATTGGCACACGGTGCATTTCTCGAACATGCTGCAATCGGGGGCGGGCGTATTCATCCTCGAGGCGACGGGTGTGGAGGCGGCGGGCCGCATCTCGCACGGCTGTCTCGGCCTCTATTCCGACGCGAACGAGGAAGCGTTGGCGCGCGTTCTGAAGATCGTGCGTCCTTATTCGAAAATGCCGGTCGGTATCCAATTGGGCCATGCCGGGCGCAAGGCGTCGACGCAGATTCCGTGGCTCGGCGGCGGCGGGTTGAAGGCTGGGCAAAACCCCTGGCCGACTTTCGCGCCGTCCGCCCTCGCGTTCGACGAGAACCACGCGGCGCCCAGCGCGATGGGCGTGGCGGACATGACGCGCGTGAAGAAGGCCTTCGCCGACGCCGCCAAGCGCGCGCTGCGCCTCGGCCTCGACCTGGTCGAGTTGCACGGCGCGCACGGCTATTTGCTGTGTCAATTCCTGTCGCCGATCGCCAATAAGCGTACGGACGAATATGGCGGCTCGGCCGTCAATCGTGCGCGCTTCCCGCTGGAGGTGTTCGATGCGGTCCGCGCCGTTTGGCCGAAGGAAAAAGCGCTGGGTGTTCGCCTGAACGGCACCGATTGGCGCGAAGATGGCATCACGGTCGACGAGGCGGCGGAATTTTCGGCCGAACTCGCCAAGCGTGGTTGCGACTTCGTGCATGTCACGTCCGGCGGCAACGGAGCGGCGAATATTCCTTTGGCGCCCGGCTATCAGGTGCCGTTGGCCGAAAAAGTGCGCGATCGCGCCAAGATCCCGACCATCACCGTCGGCTTGATCACGGATCCGCAGCACGCCGAGAACATTCTGGCGGAAGGCAAGGCGGACGCGATCGGGATCGCGCGCGGCATCCTCAACGATCCGCGCTGGCCGTGGCATGCGGCGGTGGCGCTGGGCGAAAATCCGCCGGGCGTGTCGCCGCAGTATTTGCGCGGGGCGCCGCGCCCGAAAGCCTAATTCAGGCGCGATATCACGACATTTGCCAAACGAAAACGGCACCGCCGGAAGGCGGTGCCGTTTGACGTTGCGGCATCGACGCGGTTACAGCGATTGGCCCGCCGCTTTCTCAAGCGCAGCCCAAATCTCGGGTTTGAACTTCGCCTTCCACTCCGTATAGAAACCTTTGTCGGTGAGTTTTTTGCGGAAACCGCCGACATCCGGATTGGTGAAGGTGATTTCCTTCGACGCGAGCGTCTCGGTCGATTTCTTCTCGTCGGCGACGAGACGCTGACGGACGCGATCGGCCGCCGCATTGACCTCTTCGAGAACGATGTCGTATTGCGGCTTCGAGAGCCGCTTCAAGAAGGCGGGATTCATCGTCAACCAGAACCCGTCCCACATGTGGTTGGTCATCGCCACACAGCGCGAAACCTCGTAAAGCTTCGAGTTGACCAGCACGTTGAGCGGGCATTCGACCCCGTCGACGATCTTGGTCTGAAGCGCCGGGTAGACTTCCGAGAAGTTCAAAGGCGTCGGCAGCGCGCCGAGCGCGCGAAACAGCCCGACATAAAGCGGGCTTTGCGGCACGCGCAGTTTGACGCCGTTGAGATCGTCGACCTTCTCGACGCGTTTCGTCGTGGCGGTTTGCCGGAAGCCGAGATCGAGAATTTTTCCGAACGGCTCCAAGCCCATCGCGCGAAGTTCGTTCTTGATAAGATTGCCGAGATCGCCGTCCATCGCGGTCCAAACGGTCTCGAAACGATCGAACGCGAAGGGAATTCCGCTGATCGCGGCGTTGGGGGCGACATTGGCCAAGACGGCGGACGTTAGGTAATAACCTTCGACCGCGCCGGAGCGGATCGGCCCGATCATGCTCGTGCCCGCACCCAGCGCGCTGTTCGGGAACATCGCGATCTCGACGGCGCCGCTGGTGCGGGTCTTTATGCGCTCGCCGGCCGTCAGAATTTCGGCGACCGTCGGATCGGTGAGCGGGCCGTCGGTGCCGATCCGGAACGTGAATTCGGCCGCGTGCGCGCGACCGGCGCGCAGAATTCCCGGTGCGGCGACCGCGCCGATCGCGCCGGTCTTCAGGAGATTTCGTCTGGTGAACATTCGGGTGTCCTCCCTGATTTTCAGTGAATGTTTGGCATGATCGAGAAAGCTCAGAGTATTCGTGTCGTCGTGATCGGCAGCGCCGCGATGATGACGAGCCCGACGAGAAGGGCGGCGAGATAGACCATGAACGGCCGCATGCCTTCGCGCGGGTCGACGTTGGAAACCGCGCAAGCGATGAAATAGCCGACGCCGAATGGCGGCGTGAACAAGCCGATCCCCATTGCGAAGACGGTGACGACGGCGTAGTGCACGGGATCGATGCCCAAAGGCGCGGCGGCCGGGAACAACAACGGTGCGAACAGGACCATCGCGGGCAGACCTTCGAGCGCGGCCCCCAGCACGATGAACAGGACGATGGAGATCGCCATAAATCCGATGGCGCCGCCGGGAACCGACAACGCCAGTTGCGCGACCTGCTGCGAGAAGCCGGATTGCGCCAGCGCGAAGGACATTCCGGTCACGCCCGCAAGCACCAGCAGAATGGACGCGGTGAGCGACGCTGAATCGACGCAGGAAATCCAAAAGCGCCGCAGGAAAGCCGGAAGTTCCTTATAGTTCACCAAGACGCCGAGGATCACGGCGTAGGCGACGCCGATCGTCGCGACCTCCGTCGCCGTTGCGATGCCTTCGACCACGGCGCTGCGGATGATGAACGGCAAGGCGATGGCGGGCGACGAAGTTACCAGCAGTTTGAGGACCGCCGGCAGCGACGGCCGCGCTTGGGGCACGTGATGGTCGTCGCGGCTGCGGAAGAAGACGACGACGCACAGAATGGCCGCCATGACGATCGCGGGAAGAAGCCCGCCGGCGAACAACGCTTGGATCGAGACGGTCGTGACGGAGCCGATCGCGATCAGAACGATGCTCGGCGGGATCGTTTCCGACTGAATTCCCGTGGCCGTCAGCAAGGCCACGGCATCGCCGGGCCGATGGCCGCGTTTGCGCATCTCGGGCAGCAGCGACGGTGCGACGGCGGCCATGTCGGCGGCCTTCGATCCGGAAATTCCCGACATCAGGAACATCGCGATGATCATCACGTAGTTAAGGCCGCCGCGCAGATTGCCGACCAGTAATCCCAGAAAACCGACAAGGGCTTTGGCCATTCCCGTGATGCCCATCAGCGAGCCCAGCAAGATAAAGCCCGGGATCGACAGCATCAGAATGGAGGTCAATCCCGCTTCCATCCGCGCCGCGACGACGGAAACCGGGCTCATGCTCGCAAGGCCCATATAGCTGTATGTCGAGAGCAGGAACGCCGCCGCGATGGGGAATCCGGACAGAATGCTGCCGCCCAGGATCACGACGAAGAACACGACCAGATTGAGCTTGCCGATCTGCGGCGTGGCCAAGCCGCCCAGATACGCGACGGCGCCGAATGCCGCGACCAGGAGTATCGCGGGCAGAAGAATGTCCTTCTTCGGCGTGTTCACGAACTTGACGAACGCCATGAATGTGAGCGCGGCACAGCCGACCGGAATCGCCGCACCCTGATAGAACATCGAGATGTCGAGGGCCGGGCTTCCGATGATGGCGCCGTCTTCCGCGTGGACGATCCCTGGATGAACGAGCGCGCCGAATACGACGATCTCGCCCATATTGGCCGCCAGCTCCAGAATCCGGCGCGTTCGCGGCCTGGCCAAGCCGACGATGAGCGTCATCGCCATATGCTGGGAGCGGTGATAGGCGACGATCGAGCCGAAGATCGTCAGCCAAATGAAATTGAGCGCGACCAGATCGTCGATCCAGGTCAACGGATAATGCATCACATAGCGCGACGTGACGCTGGCGAGTAAAAATACGGTGATCGAAAGGATAAGAACGCCCGAAAGGATCTCGCTCGCCGCGACGAACGCGTCGCGCAGTTTGACGAGCCAGCCCGACGGGTTGCCCACGCGAATTTCCGTATCCTTCACCGTGCCGTCCATCGTTTTCGTCCCTCCCGGGCCGGCCGCGTCCGGTAATTGGTCGAAACCGTGCGCACGGCGCCCGCATCCGGGCATCAGGCGTGGTTCTCGAATAAACAAATCCAGCCTATAGCGGTCGCCAAGTTAGTCCCCCGCGACCGGGCAAACCGCAATTGGGGAATGTCCGGTTTTCGACTGGTGAAATAGGAGTGCTGAGAAGATCGACGGCCTGACCGCGCCGTCACCGCGTCATACGGCCCGTATTTCAGCGATTGAAACCGGGGGCCAGGGGGATGGCCGGGGGGGCGTGTTCGTCTATGATCGGCCGAGGTCGTCTTGGCGCCCGCGACAGAGGCATGGAATGAACGCAAAGCTCGTAGTCGACGATGAACCGCCTTTGGTCGACACGCATTTTCATATCTATACGACCGACCTGCCATTGGCGCGGGATTCTTGGTACAAGCCGCCGGAAGACGCAGGCGCGGATCGCCTGATCAAGCTGCTGGATGACCACGGCATCATGCTGGGCGTCGTCGCCGCAGCCAGTTTGCACGGCGAGTATAACGATCACGTGCGGGACGCGTTGCGCCGCCATCGCCGGCTGCGCGCGACTGCGATCGTTTCGCCGGATATCAGCGTCTATGAGCTCGAGCGTATGCGCGACGACGGTTTCGTCGGTATTCGCCTGATGTGGCGATTGCTCGACAACCCGCCCGACATCACGTCGCCCGAATATCGCCGGCTGCTGCGGCGCGTCGCCGATCTCGGCTGGCATGTCCATGTCATCGAGCGTCCCGATCGGCTGCCGACGATGATGAAGGAGATCGCCGACGCCGGTGCGCGTCTGGTTATCGACCATATGGGATTGCCGGAGTCAGGCGACGGGCTGAACGATCTCGGGTTTCGCCATGTGCTGGCCGCGCTCGATCGCGGCAACACCTGGGTCAAGCTCTCGGCCGGCTATCGCTTTAAGCCGGCATCCTCCGCACCCCTATACGCGCAAGAACTCGTGCGCCGCACCGGCGGCGAAAGATTGGTGTGGGCGAGCGACTGGCCGTTCGCGGCATTCGAGAATCGCTTCACGTATACCGAGGCGGTCGCGGCCCTGACCGAATGGGTGCCCGATCCCGCCATTCGCCGCCGCATCGGCGGGCGCAACGCGCTCGAGCTCTATTTCAAGTGAGCGGAGGCGCTTAGGCGCCGAACTCGCGGATCTGACCGACGACCAGCACGTGCTGACCTTGGCGGACGGGCGCACGCCACGCTTGTGCGATCACCACGCCGTCGACACCCGCCCGGATCGGTTCGGGGGCCAAGTCGATGCGTTCGAAATCATGCAGCAGGCCGATCGTCTCGCCCTTGCGGACTTCAGCCCCGCAATCGAATAGCGGCTCGTACAGACCGCCGAATGGGGCGGGGACGAAACATTCGCGGTCGACCATCTCGGCCCGACGTTGCGTGCCGTCGGCATGCGCGCCGATCTTCTCGATTTTGCCGTCAAGCTGGCCATGGTGGATCGCGGCGGCGAGCACGCCTTGGCGGGCGTAGCGCACGCCGGCGGGTTGCAGCGCTTCGCCCCAGCCGAGCTCGCAGCCGACGGTGATCTTGCCCATCGCCTCGGCCTCGCTGGTCAGCAGACCTGGCGTCTCATTCTGATAGGTGATGACCAGCGGGGTCGCGAACCAGCATGCCGTATCCTCGATCGCCTTGCCTTGCACGGGGTCGGGGATCGGGTGGAAGCTGGCGCACGGGATGAAACGCGCGACTTGGCCGCCCGCGTGAAGGTCGAGCACGACATGCACCCGCGGAAAAATCGTCTCGCGCACGAACCGCGCGATGCGATGGGTGATGCCACGGCGGCCGGGTTCGATCCCGGCGCCTGGAATGAAGGCGCGGTTGAGATTGACGCCGTCGTCCTGGGTCGAATCGCGCGTTCCGGCCATGAAGGCGGCGACGTTGAGGACGGGTACGAGTACGATCCGCCCGCGCACGCGCGAAATATCGATCTCACCCGTCAGCTTCTTGATCGCGACCGGACCTTCGTATTCGTTGCCGTGATTGGAGCCGAAGGCGACCAAACCCTGGCCCGGCTTCGCTTCGGGCCCGACGAACACGGTCAGCGGGATCAGGTGATCGCCCCAAATCGAATCGTGTTCGAGCGCCACGTAATAGTCGCGCTTGCCCGGCGTATCGAAATCGATCTCGGCGGGGCGGACGATCGGGCGGGTCGCGGCCATCTTATCGCTCCTCAATTCACGCGATGCGCTTGGACGAATCTCTCGTCGACCGTCACGCCGATATCGACGGTATCGGGAATGGCGAGGAAGCCGTCGGCGTCGAGTTTGAACGGCGCTTTGGCGATACCGCCGGTCAATGCGCTTTGACTGACATTGAACTCGACCAGCGGCGCTTCCTTCAGCGTCGACAAGAATTGCAGGCTGTGCCCGGTCAGCAGATGCGTCAACCACGAATGCGTGACGAGCAGAATGCCCGCCTTCTCCGCCATGCGCGCGATGTCGCGCGCCACGGTCAAGCCGCCGCAGCGCGTAAGATCGGGTTGAATCACGTCGACGGCACCACAGCCGATGAAACGCTCGAACTCCCATGTCGTCGCGACCTGCTCGCCGGCGGCGAGTTTCACCGGGCTTTCCTTGCGCACGGCCGCGTAGGTATCGAAATCCTCGGGGTGGATGAAATCCTCGACCCAATAGACCTTGTATTCGGCGAGCCAGTTGCACAAACGCAGCGCTTGGTCGCGCGTACGCGGGGTCCAGCGTTCCGGCTTCGACCAGCCGGCCGGATACCAGCCAGGATCGACCATCAACAGCCGATCCGGCCCCAGCGTTTCGCGCGCGGCAGCGACCAGTTCGCGGTCGCGGCCTTCGTCTTCGCCGAACACGCCCCAGCCGAATTTCACGGCCGTGAAGCCCTTGTCCATATAGCCCCGCGCGGCGTCCCGCATCCCGGCGGGCGTGGCGCGGAACAAGGTGGAAGCATAAGCGCGGATGCGGTCGCGTTTGCGCCCGCCCAGCAAGGCCGCCAGCGGCTTGCCGGCCGCTTGCGCCTTGATCGACCACAGCGCGTTGTCGATCGCCGACATGCATTGGATCGCGATGCCGCGCCGACCGTAATAGGCGCTGCCGATGTATAGCTTGTTCCAGATGCGCGTCGTATCGGTCGGGTCTTCGCCGATCAGCAGATCGCCCAGCGCCTTGAAACCCAGGATCGACATGCCGGGACCGCCGATGATCGCCGCGGCGGCGGAGGCGAGGGTTTCGATATCGCCCCAGCCGACCAAGCCTTGGTCGGTCGTGATCTTGACGATCAATTGCCAATCGCCGTTGTCGACCGCTTCTTCGCCGCCTTGCGTGGCGATATAGGTTTGTTCGCCGCGCAGCAGGATCGGATCGACGGCAACGATCTTCATTTCGACTCTCCCAGCTCGCCCGCGTAATGGCAGGCGACGACGTAACCCGGCGATGTTTCGCGTGGGCGCGGCGCTTCCACCCGGCACTTATCGGTCGCGAAGGCGCAGCGCGGATGGAAATGGCAGCCCGTGGGCGGGTTCAGCGCCGAGGGCACGTCGCCGCGCGGGATCGCTTGCGTGCGGCGCAAGCGCGGATGGGCGGCGGGCACCGATGCCAGCAGCATGCGCGTATAGGGATGCTGGGGTTTGGCGAACAGATCGCCGACCGTGCCGATCTCGACGATACGGCCCAGATACATGACCGCGACGCGCTGGCACAGATGCCGCACGACCGCGAGGTCATGCGCGATGAACAGATAGGCGAGGCCGAGTTCTTTTTGCAGATCGCTCAGCAGATTGACGATCTGCGCCTGAACCGAGACGTCGAGCGCGGAGACAGGCTCGTCGCAGACGATCAGTTTCGGGCCTGGCGCCAGCGCGCGCGCGATACCGATGCGCTGGCGCTGCCCGCCGGAGAACTCATGCGGATAGCGCGAAATATGCGCGACCGGCAGCCCGACGAGGTCGAGCAGTTCGCGCGCCTTCTTCGTCCGCGATTCGCCGCGCAAATCACCTTGTACGACGAGCGGCTCGGTCACGATTTCCTCGACCGTCATGCGCGGATCGAGCGATGCTTGTGGATCCTGGAAGACGATCTGCATTGATCGTCGCATTTGGCGCAGTTCGGCCTTGCCCAGCGCCAGAACGTTGTGGCCGCCGAATTCGACGGTGCCCGACGTGGGCTCGATCAAGCGCAGCGTCAAACGTCCGGTCGTCGATTTGCCGCAACCGCTTTCGCCGACCACGCCCAAGGCTTCGCCCGCGTGAAGATCGAACGACACGCCGTCGACCGCGCGCACGTGGCCGGTTTCGCGCGCGAACAAGGCACCGCCCTTCACCGGAAAATGTTTGGTGAGGTCGCGAACGCGCAGAAGGGGTGATGTCGTCGTCATGCCGTTTGCCAAGCCGCCGTGGCGTCGGTGCGCCGGCAGGCGGCGCGATGGCCCGCGGCGAGAACGATCTCCGTCGGCCGGCCCGCCGCGCATTGCGCATCGGCAAAATCGCAGCGCGGGGCGAAGCGGCAACCCGGCGGCGGGGCCGCGGGGTCCGGCAGTGAACCGGGAATGGTGCGCAAACGCGCTTCCGTTTGGGCGAGGGTGGGGGTGGCGCCAAGCAAACCTTGCGTATAGGGATGGCGGGGCGCATCGAACAAGGTTTCGATCGGCGCTTCCTCCGCCACCTGGCCCGAATACATCACGACCACGCGATCGGCGAATTCGGCGATCACGCCCATGTTATGGGTGATCAGCAGCATCGCCATGCCCGTCTCGCGCCGCAGATCGTTCAGCAGGTCGAGGAGCTGCGCCTGCACCGTAACGTCGAGCGCCGTGGTCGGCTCGTCGGCGATCAGCAGCTTGGGATCGCAGGCGAGGGCGATGGCGATCATCACGCGCTGGCGCATACCGCCGGAAAGCTGGTGCGGATAGTCGTCGAGGCGGCGCGACGCCGAGGGAATGCCCACGCGGTCGAGCATCGCGATGGCGCGTTTGCGCGCGGCTTCGTTGCCGAGGCGCTCGTGCAAACGCAGGCTTTCGGCGATCTGCTCGCCGATCGGGAAGACGGGGTTGAGGCTCGTCATCGGCTCCTGGAAGATCATGCCGATGCGCTTGCCCCGGATGCGGCGCAGTTCCTTCGCGGGCATTTTCAGAAGGTCGCGGCCTTCGAACATGGCGCTGCCCGACAAGACGCGCGCGGGCGGTGTCGGCAGCAGGCCCAAGATCGACAGCGCCGCGACGCTTTTGCCCGAGCCGCTTTCGCCGATCAGGCCGACCGCCTCGCCCGCGCGCACGTCGAAGCCGACGTCGTCGACGGCGATCGTGCTTCCGCTTTCGATCGCGAAGGCCGTGGTCAAATTCCGTACGCTGAGCAACGCGTCGCTCACGGCTACTCCTGTTGAATCTTCATGCGCGGGTCGAGCACGTCGCGCAGACCGTCGCCCAGCAGATTGAGGCCGAGCACGGTGACCGCGATGGCAATTCCGGGCACGACGGTCAGCCACCACGCCTCGCGGATATAGGACCGGCCTTCGGAAATGAGGATGCCCCAGCTCGGCACGGTCGGCGGCGCGCCGAGGCCCAGGAAACTCAGCACCGCTTCGGACAGCACGGCATAGGCGAAGACGAAGCTGAGCTGCACGAGCAGCGGCGCCATGCAATTGGGCAGGATGTGACGCCACAGGATATGCCAGTCGCCGGCCCCCGCCGCGCGCGAGGCATGCACGTAATCGAGCTCGCGCACCACCAGCACGCTTGCGCGCAAGATACGCGCGGTGCGCGGGATATAGACGACCGCCAACGCGATCACCGCCGTGCTGGTCGATGGCCCCAGGATCGCGGCGATGCCGATCGCCAGCAGCACCGACGGGAAGGCCATCAGCGCGTCGGACAGGCGCATCAGCGGATTGTCCAGCGCGCGGAAATATCCGGCGAGGGCGCCGAGCGTAACGCCGAACACGGCGTTTAGCATCACGACCCAGAAGCCGATCTCGATCGACAGGCGGCCGCCATAAAGCACGCGCGCGAACATGTCGCGGCCCAAATTGTCGGTGCCGAACCAGAATTCGGACGACGGAGGGCGGAAACGCATCCGGATCTGCATCCGGTTAGGTTCGTACTGGGCGATCAGCGGTGCCAAGACAATGGCGAGGAACACCAAGGTGACCAGGAACGCGCCCGCGACGAAGGCGCGGTTGCGCAGCAGCTTGCGGCCGGTGCGCCGCGCGTTCGCGGGGAATAGCGTCAAGGCAAGATCAGCCATCGCGATCGACCTGCACGCGCGGATCGAAATAGGCGTAGAGCATGTCGGCCAGCAGATTGAGCAACATCAGCGCCGCCGCGACGAACAATAATCCGCCTTGGATCATCGGATAGTCGCGGCGCAGGATCGCGTTGCCGAGCAAAGCGCCCATGCCGGGGATGGTGAAAATCGTCTCGATGACGATCGAACCCGAGATCAGCACCGAGAAGATCAGGCCGACCACGGTGACGATCGGGATCATCGCGTTGGCGAGCGCGTGTTTCATCACCACGACCCATTCGGGCAGGCCCTTGGCGCGCGCCGTGCGGACGTAATCCTGGCGCAAGACTTCCAGCATCGCGGAGCGCGTGATGCGCGCGAGCAGGCCGATCTGGAGCATGGCGAGCGCCGCCGCCGGCATCGTGGCGGTGCGCAAGAAGCCGATGACGTTTTCGG
Organism: Tagaea sp. CACIAM 22H2; assembly: GCA_014444615.1. GTDB lineage: Bacteria > Pseudomonadota > Alphaproteobacteria > CACIAM-22H2 > CACIAM-22H2 > Tagaea. The sequence continues at coordinate 39,766 of PVXE01000002.1, forward strand.
CCGGATCGACGAATCCGCTGGTCGGCAGCCAGCCGAGATGGACGGAGAAGACGACGATCATCACAAGGCCGAGCCAAAAATTCGGCAGCGACACGCCGATCAACGCGAGCGTCGTCGCGGCTTGGTCGACCCAGGTATTGTGCCGCAACGCCGCGATGATGCCGGTCGCAAGCCCGAAGATCAGCGTCAGCAGCATGGCGTAGGCCGACAGCCACAACGTCGCGGGCAGGCGTTCGATGATGGCGCTGGTGACGGGCACGTTCAGCAGCAGCGAGTTGCCCAAATCGCCCTGCAGCAGATTCCAATAGAACGCGCCGAGCTGGACATGGAACGGTTGATCGAGCCCGAGATTGCGGCGGATCTGGTCGATCTCCGCCGCCGTCGCGTTGGTGCCGCCCATCACCACGGCCGGATCGCCGGGGACGAGCTTGATCATCCCGAACGCGATCAGGCTGACGATCGCCAGGATGGGGATCGTGTGCAGCAGACGTCTGATGGCGAAAGCAAGCATGTGCGAAGCGTGAGGGCGGGACCGGCCGATGGAAAGCCGGTCCCGCTTGTTGCCGTTACGGACGGATCCAGACGTTCGAGAACCGCGTGTTGAAGTAGGGCACGTAGTTCTCGACATTGGCGCGCACGGCCTGGGTTTTAGGCGCCACGCCGAAGGGCACGGCCATCACTTGATCGAGTGCGATACGCTGCGCGCGCGCGAAGGCGGCTTGGCGCTGGGCGAGCTCGGGCGCGGTGTTGACCTCGTTGAACGCGGCCATATAGGCCGGATCGACCTTGTTGTCCTTCGGCTTGTAGACCGGGTTCGGTTCGGCCATCTGACGCAATGTCTGCGGCCCGCCGAGCGCGATTACCGTGATCCAGCCCGTGTAGAAGAAATTCCAGCCTTGGGTTTCGCGCTGGCTTTTCTGCAAGGCGGCCGGCCAGTCGAGCACTTCGAGCTCGGCGTTGATGCCGGCGGCCTTCAACTGCTCGGCCATGACGAGCGAAGTGTTGTACATGACCGGGAATTGGCGATTGGTCAGCAGCACGACCTTCTCGCCCTTGTAGCCCGCTTCCTGCAACAACTGGCGCGCCTTGGCTGGGTTCTTCTGGTTCAGCAGTTCCTTGCCTGCATCGGTGAAGTACTGCATGCCCGGATACTGGAAGCCGGGGTTCAGCTTGTACTGGCCTTCGGTCGCGGCCTCCATGATCTCGTCGAAATTCATCGCGGCGAGGATCGCTTGGCGGACCTTGGGATTGTCGGTCGGCGGGGCCGACCAGTTCGGATAGGTGACGTTCATCCAGAACGTTTCCAGCCGCGCGAGCTTGATCGCGCGGTTATCGGCGAGGCGCTTTTGTGACGCGGCGGGCACGTCTTCCACGCCGTGGATCTCGTTGACCTCAAGCGCGGCCGTGCGCGCCGCGGGCTCGGTCATCATGCGCAGCGTGACGGTATCGACGCAGGCGCGCTTGCCGCCGGCGAAGCCGGACATCGTCGCGTGACGCGTATCAGGGCGATAATCGTCGAAGCGGCGCAGGCGCACATGGCTGTCGGCGCGGAACTCGTCCAGGCGGAACGGGCCCGTGCCGACCGTCGGCAACTGGCCGGCGGCGGCGCCGGCATTCTCCGACGGGATGATCACGATCGGCACGGTGAAGGACGACAGCGCTTCCAGGAACAGCGGCTGGCGCGCCTTGAGCTTCATCACGAAGGTATTCGCGTCCGGCGTCGACCAGCTGTCGACTGGGTCGAGGATCGAGCGGTCGATGCCCAGGCGCTTGTAGCGATCGAACGACGCCGCGACGTCGGCCGAGCTCATCGTCTTGCCGTTATGGAACTTGATCCCCTGGCGCAGGCGGAAGGTGTAGGTCAGGCCGTCGGCGCTGGTTTCCAGCGTCTCGGCCAGCTCCAGGATGGGGTTCATGTTCTCGTCGCGCGTGACCAGCGTTTCGAACATGTTCATGGCGACATTGCGCGTGGCCGAGGAATTCGACGCGTGCTGGTCAAGACCCGGCACCTGGCTTTCCAGCGCGAAGATCAGATCGCCGCCGGTGCGCGGGCATTGGAAACCCTGCGCGTTGGACGGCGTGGCGGCGAGGGCCACGGCGGTCAGCGCCGTCGCGGCCAGGATCGACTGACGAAGTTTCATTTCTCGACTCCCTGTTTGGAGGTTGACTTGTTGTTTCGTTTTGTCGGCGTGATGTCGGACGAAGCGGCCGGTGCGAACTCCACCGGCAGAATTTTCTTGCGCCAGGCGAAGCGCCCGGTTTTCAGGCGCTCGACCAAGGCGGTCGCGGCGTCCTCGCCCAGGCGAAACGCAGGGACCGACACCGTGGTCAGCGCGGGTCTGGCATAGAAATGGTTCTCGAACCCGTTGAAGCCGGTGACGCGCACACGGCCGGGCACATCGATCCCGCGCGCGGCGAACAGCTGCAAAGTGGCCAGCGCCATGCGGTCGTTGCCGCCAGCGACCGCGTCGGGAAGGCCCGCGGCATCGATATGGCGGGCGAGGGTGGCTTGAGTCGCCTCGAAGCCTTCGTCGGGGCAGCGCAGCACGACAAGCTCGATGCCCGCTTTCTTGCGCGCGAGTGCCCGGCGTAACGCCGCCTCGCGCCGGGCCATCGCCGGCCATTCGACTTCGGGAACGAGCATTACGATGCGCTTGGGATCGGAAAGGGCAAGATGCTCGCCGATCGCTTCGGCACCCGCTTCGTCGTCGAGCAGGATCGAGCAGCAATCCTCGGCGTCGACCGGGGCGACGTCTTGAATCACGACGATCGGCTGGCCCAGATCGGCCATGCGCTCGACGATGCGCTTGCGTTCGCGCGCCGGACCCGAAGTGATGACGCACAAACCGTCGCTTTCGATGCTGCGCAGCATCGGCACGGAAGCGAGGTCGTTGGCCGGGCTGCCGTGCAGGATCAAACTGTAATTATGCTTGCCGAGCCCTTCGTTGAGCCCTGCGAGCAATGCCGCCGTGAACAGATCGGAGAGGTAATAGGGCGAGGGATCGACGATCACGACGCCGACCGCCATGCGCCGCGCGGCGCGCAATTGGCGCGCCGCCGCCAGCGGCCGATACCCAAGGCGATCGCGCGCCGCCAAAACCCGCCGCGCCGTGTCCGTCCCGACCTGATCCGAACGCCCGTTGAGGACGTTCGAGACCGTCATCGTGGTCGTACCGGCGGCTTGCGCGATATCGCGCAACGTCACGCGGCGGGGCGGGACGGCGTCGGCCATCAATGCGATTCCCGGGGCGGTTCGCCGCCCGACTTGCCGACCAGGAAATCCAGGTCGACGCCACGATCGGCTTGCAGCACATGCTCGACGTAGAGCTTTTCCCAGCCGCGCGTATAGGGCGACTTGAAGGGCACGAGCGTTTCGCGCCGCTTGGCGAGTTCGGCGTCGGACACGTCGAGATGCAGTTTGCGGCCCTCGACATCGAGTTCCACCATGTCGCCGTCGCGCACGAGGGCGAGAGGCCCGCCCGCCGCCGCTTCGGGGGCGACATGCAGCACGACCGTGCCGAAGGCCGTGCCGCTCATCCGCGCATCGGAAATGCGCACGATGTCGCGCACGCCTTCGCGCAGCAGCTTGGCCGGGATCGGCATATTGCCGATCTCCGCCATGCCCGGATAGCCGCGCGGCCCGCAATTGCGCAGCACCAGCACGCTGTCTTTGGTGACGTTCAGCGCCGGATCGTCGATGCGCTTCTTCAAATCGTCGGGGCCGTTGAACACCACCGCCGGCCCACGATGGCGCATCAATTCGGGCGATGCGGCGGAGGGCTTTAACACCGCGCCATTGGGGGCGAGATTGCCGCGCAGCACGGCGATGCCGCCCGCCGGCTTGAACGGTTTGGCGAGGGTGAGGATCACGGCCGGATCGTCGATCCGCGCATTCGCGTAGCCATCGCCGAACTTGCCGCCGGCGACCGATGGGCGGTCGGGATGCAGCAAATGGGCAATCTGGTTCAGCACGGCGGGAACGCCGCCCGCGCGATGGAAATCCTCCATCAAATGCTTGCCCGACGGCATCAGATCGACGAGGCAGGGCACGTCGCGTCCGCAGCGATCCCAATCGTCGAGGCTGAACTCGACGCCGACACGGCCCGCGAGCGCGATCAGATGCACGACCGCATTGGTCGAGCCGCCCAGCGCCGCGCAAAGCCGCACCGCGTCTTCGAAGGCTTCGCGTGTGAGCACCTTCGACAGGCGTAGATCTTCGCGCGCCATTTCCACCGCGCGGCGACCGGCTTCGAAGGCCAAAGCTTGGCGGCGCGCATCAACGGCGGGAATGGCGCCATTGCCGGGCAAAGCGACGCCCAAGCCTTCGCACAGGCTCGCCATGGTTGACGCCGTACCCATCGACATGCAGGAACCCGCACTCGGCGAACTCGCGGCCTCGGCCTGCATCAACTCGTCCATTGTCATGCGGCCCGCGCGCACTTCGGCGTCGAGCTTGATGAGGCTCGTGCCCGAGCCCAGCTTCTCGCCGCGCCAATGCCCGGTCAGCATCGGCCCGCCGGAGACGAGCAGCGTCGGCAAGTCGACGCTGGCGGCGCCCATCAGCGTGGACGGCGTGGTCTTGTCGCAACCCGCGAGCAGCACGACGCTGTCCATCGGCTGCGAGCGGATCGCCGCCTCGACATCCATCGCCGCGAGATTGCGATAGAGCATCGTGGTGGGGCGCATCAGCGGTTCGGACAGCGACGTGACCGGGAATTCCAGCGGGAAACCGCCGGCTTCGTAGACGCCGCGCTTCACATGCTCGGCCAGCATGCGCAGATGGCCGTTGCACGGCGTCAATTCCGACCACGTGTTGCAAATGCCGACGACCGGTCGCCCGTCGAACATGCGCGCGGCATGTCCTTGGTTCTTCATGAAGCTGCGCGCAATGAAGCCGTATTTGTCGGCCGTGCCGAACCAGGCGGCGCTGCGCGATTTACGGGCGGGCTTGTCGGCCATGTGGCGTCAGACCTTCAGACCGCCATGCCACCAATGGGCCAGCGGGTTCGAATGGATGATGCGGTCGATCGTGTCTTGGCTGACGCGCGGCAGGCGCGTGCCTTCGACCTGATCGTTGATCTTGCGCAAGCCCGCGATGGAGTCGGCCACGGTCGTGAACGGGAAGTCCGTGCCGAAATAGATCTTGTCGCGGACGACGATGTTGTATTCCTGCGCGCAGACCAGAATGTTGTAGTACTGCCACGGCCGGTAATAGAGCGCCGAAACCTCGCAATAGACGTTCGGATTCTTGCGCGCGACGACGATGCACTCCTCGTACCAGGGGTGCCCCATATGGGCCATGATCATCTTGAGGTCGGGGTAGCGCGCCGCGATCGTGTCGACGTCCAGCGGGCGGCCTTGCGCGATCGGCGCGTTCTGGCCGTAGGTCGTGCCCATATGCATCGTTAGCGGCAGGTTCTTGCGCTGGAGATATTCGTAGACGGGCACGAGGCGCGGATCGAGCAGCGACACGCCATTATAGATCGGGCCGAATTTAACGCCCTTCAGGCCCAAATCCTCGACCGCATGTTCGAGCAGTTCCATGCAATTGGGCATGCGCGGATCGACGGCGGCGAAGCCAATGAACTTCTTGGGATCGCGCTTGACCAGGCGCGCGGTCACTTCGTCGTCGCCGTCGATACCGATCGAATCCTTGTAGCGCAGCGAGAACACGATCGCATGATCGACATCCTTCATCGCCGCTTCCACGGTCGGCGGATCGGATTTGATCGTGAACCCGCCGGCGCGCGCGATGCCGGCGATCTGGCCGTAGAGCGGCAGGATCTGGGAATCTTCGTAAACGTTGACGTGGCAGTCGACGATCATGGCGAAACCTCAAAGAATTCCGTAGCGGGCGAAGACGTCGGCGAGCTTGTCGCCGCGTTGCAGATCGGCAAGCGTGTTGCGCTCGCCCGAGATTTTCTCGAAGGCGAGATCGAGCACGCGCTTTTCGTGCGCCTTGGGGATGACGACCACGCCGTCGGCGTCGCCGAAGATTAGATCGCCGGTTTCGATCTTCACGCCGCCGCATTCGATCGGCACGTCGATCGCCATGATTTTGCCCCGGCCCTTTGAATCGAGCGGCGCGATGCCGCCGTGGAACACCGGAAAGCCCATCTTGCGGATCGGCTTGATGTCGCGCACGCAACCGTCCATCAACGCGCCGGCGGCCCCGCGATATTTGGCGGCGGTGCTGAGCAATTCGCCCCACGGCGCCACCCGCACGGGATTGGAGCAGGCGAAGACCGGGATCTCGTCCTTCTTCAGACTGTCGATCAGCGCGATCTCCAGCTCGTAGGGATTGACGCCCTCGGCGACGTGATAGACCTCCATGAACGCGGCGGTGCGCGCGCGGCCGACCATCACGCTGGCATCGTCCAGCGGGCGGATACGCGACGGCAGGGCTTGACCCATCAAGCCCGCTTGATCGAGACAGTCGGACAGAACAGACGCGAAAAGTTTGGTGCGGATTTCGTCGAGGGTCCGGGACATTACATCGCTCCGGGTTTGCGGTTGGCGGCGCGTTGGACGCGGATGAGCTGTTCGGCCGTGGACAGGCCGGGCGGGATATCGCGCGGACGGCGGCCCACGCCGTCGATCACGTCGGTGTGGCGCGTCTTGGCGTAGAGCGTGGGCGGCACGCCCGGCGCTTGGCGGTTGGCCAAGCGGTCGGGGAAGTTCGTCCATTCCGACGTGCGCGGCTTGTCGGTCGATCCGTAATAGAGATGGACTGTGCGCCGCGCCTTCGACCCGAGCTTCAATTTGCCGCCATGGATGCAGCGCGCATGGAACACGAAGGCGGAGCCCGCAGGCCCCAGCGCGTCGAATTCCATGCCCGGTTCGACGTCCTCGGGGCGCATATCGACGCGCGATGCATGCGTGCCCGGAACGATCGAGAAGCAATGATCGCTCGGCCCCACATCGGTCAGGTAATAGACGACCGAGATCGGATCGATCTCAAAGCGCCGGTCGTAGGCGCGGATGATGTCGCGATGCCAGCCCTTCAACTCGCCGACATTGTCCGTGGGCTCGCGCAGGATCAGGCTGAGTTCCTCGATCGACAGACGCGAGCCGATCAGCCTTTCCAGCAACGCCAGCACCATCGGCGTTTCGATCAGGTGATCGAAGGCGTCGGTGCGAGTCAAAATGTCTGGCGCGGTGATGAAGCTTTCGCTGAAGCGGGCGAAATCCTCCGGGTGTTCGGCGAGCAGATCGCAGAACGCCTTGTCGGCCTTCTTCACCTGTTCGGGCGACAAGGCACCGGGGATGACCAGAAACCCGTCGCGGTCGAAAGCGTCCTTGGCGGCGTCGAGGTCGAGTGCCCGACCTTCGAAATCGGCGAGCGCGGCGGTCATTGTGTTCCTCCGGATTGCAGCGCCGTGCGGCGGCGCTTGGTTTCCTTGTCGGCCAGAAAGGCGGGCGCGAGGTCGAGGCCGAGCCCAGGCCCGTCGAGCGGCGTCAGCACGCCCGCTTCGATGCGCGGCAGCGCCGTCACCGTGTCGGCGTACCAGCCGCGCAGATAGGCGCGTACGGTTTCCTGCAGCATCGCCGTGGGGGCGCTAATCGACAAATGGGTACCCGCGACATAGCCGACGGGGCCGGTGCAATCATGGACGCAGAAGGGTAGTTGTGCCGCCGCCGCCATATCGGCGATGGCGCGCGCTTGGCTCAAACCGCCGCACCAGCCCGGATCGCACGACACGATGCCCGCATGGCCCGAGGCGATTAGCGGTAGGAAGGACGATGCGGGGGCCAACGTCTCGCAGGCCAGAATCGGAATGCGCGTATCGCGCGCCAGCACGCCCAAAGCGGCGATATCGTCCATGCGCAGCGGGTCTTCGATCCAGAGCGGATCGACCGCCTCGACCGCGCGGATGATGCGCCTAGCACTCGCGAGGTCCCACAACGCGTGCAACTCGACCATCAACTCGATATCGCCGCCGACGGTGTCACGAATACGTTTGAAGGGGCGCAAACCTTCTTCGATCTGGCGCGCATCGATGCCGACACCGCGATTGGCGAAGGCCGCACGATCGAAGGGCCAAATCTTCATGCCCTTGATGCCTTCGGCGACCAATTCGCGGGCGAGGCGTTCGGGCTCTTCCTCGAACGCGCGCAGATCGTCGAGCGGGTGGGGCTTCTTGTCGGTGCCGAACCACGCGTCGACATCCGTGCCGCGCTTGCGTTTTACGTAATGCGGGCCGGCACAAGTGTTGTAGACGGGGATTGCGTCGCGCGACTTGCCGCCGAGCAGCGCGTAAAGTGGCTGGCCGGTCTTGCGGCCCAGCAGATCCCACAGCGCGATATCGATGGCGGAAGCGGCGCGCATCTCGACGCCGGACGAGGCGTAGCCCGTCGGCTGGCGCACGAGATCGCGATTGATGCCGGCGACGGCGCTCTCGTCGCGGCCGAGCAAATTGGGCGCGACGCCGGTGTGGATATAGGTTTCGACCGCTTCGGGCGCGAAGAATGTCTCGCCCAGGCCGGCAAGGCCCGAACTCGTTTCGATGCGTACCCACACGAGATTGTCGTGCGCTTCGGTCCGTATCGTTTCGATCGCGACGATCGTCACTTGGTTGTTACCACCCTGTGGCGAAACGCTGTTCCTTTAACGATAAAGCTGTCAAGCCGGAATCTGCGCGTGCCCGTTAAGGCTGCGGCTTGATTGGCGAATTTTTGTATGTCGTCAGGCGGACGCGGTCGCTTTGGCGAGATCGAGTAAAGGTCCCGCGTTCAGCCCGTCGAGCAGCGAGAAATGATGCGCCCCGGCCAGATGCAGGGGCTTGGGCGCGTTCCACGCGGCGGCGATCGCGTCGGATTGCCATTTGAACTCGGCGCTTTCGAGGTCCCCCAGCGCCACGCCGATCTTCGCCGCGCGCGATTTGCGCAGGATCGGCGACATCGCCGCGACGTGCTCGGCATTCGTCACGCCGATCACCTTCGCCATCGGCAGGAACGGGAAGGGCGTCATGTCGAATAGGCCCGAGAGCAGCAATGCGGATTTGATCGGGGCGCCGGTCTCGCGCGCCGCCATCATCGCGGACAAATGCCCGCCCGCCGAATGGCCGGAAACATGGATCGCCGTGCCGTCGACGCCCAGCGCCGATCCGTTCGCGGCGATGAAATCGATGCAAGCGCCGATCTGATCGACGATGCCCGACAGCGGAATATCGGGGCACAGCGTGTAATCGACATTCGCGACTGCGAAACCCGCATCGAGCATGCCTTGCATATATTGCGCGTGCTGTTCCTTGCCCGTCGCCTGCCAATAGCCGCCATGGATGAACATCCACACCGGCGGCGATTTTCTGCCCTTGGGCAAATAAAGATCGAAGGTCTCGTCCGGCGATTTGCCATAGGCAATATCGATCGCCGCGTGGTTCGCGCGCCAAGCGGTACCTTCGCGCGACCATTGGCGGAACAAGGGCCGCATATCCGGCACCTGGTTGCGCGGCGAATATTCGCGCGCAAGTTCGGCGCGCGAAAGCCCATGCCACACCGGCTCGGGGTTCGGTGCGGGGGCTTTGACCGCGGCGATTTCGACGGCGATCGCATCGCCTGCCTGTACCGTCACGCTTGTGCGCGCCCCGCCCAAGGCTTCGCGATAAAGCCGGTCGATCACGCGCCGTTGCGGCGACACGGCGGCGGGGTTCGGCGCGGTCCAAGTCATCGCGCGCATCGTGCCGGGCGTGCCACCGGCTTTCATCAAGCCGCCGACCGCCTGCCACAGCGCGTCGGCGAAAGCGGTCAAAGGATCGGCGGCGTTCGACGTGCCGCGAACGGTAAAGACTTCAGACGCCGACATAACGATGCACCAGTTCCGCATCGCGATCGAGATCCGCACCCGTGCCGGACCACACCGTGCGGCCCTTTTCGATCGCGTAATGGCGATCCGCCAAACGGCGGAGGACGCGCAAATTCTTGTCGACGATCAGGATCGACTGGCCTTCGGCCTTCAAGGCTTCGATGCAGCGCCAGATTTCGGCGCGGATCACGGGGGCGAGGCCTTCGGTCGCTTCGTCGAGGATCAGCAGATCGGGATTGGTCATCAGCGCACGGCCGATGGCGAGCATCTGCTGTTCGCCGCCCGACAGCGTGCCCGCCGACTGCGTCAGGCGCTCGCCCAGGCGCGGGAACAGCGCGGTCACGCGTTCGATTGTCCAGGGTGTGGCACGCTTCAAGCGATTGGCGGCGGTCGCGACCAAATTCTCGCGTACCGTCAGTGTCGGGAAGACCTGGCGCCCTTCGGGCACAAGGCCGATGCCCAGCCGCGCGATCCCTTCGGGCGGGCGGCCGATCAGCGCGGTGCCGCCGAAATCGATCGTGCCGCCGCGCGCTTTGACCAGCCCCATAATGGTGCGGATTGTCGTGGTTTTGCCGACACCGTTGCGGCCGAGCAACGTCACGACCTCGCCGCGGTCGATCGACAATTCGATGCCGAACAGAACTTGGCTGTCGCCGTAGGCGGCCGCGAGATCGGAAACGCGCAGCATCTAGGCGTCTCCTTCGCCGAGATAGGCGACGCGCACCGCCGGATCGGCTTGGATGTCGGCGGCCGAACCCGTGGCGATCGCGCGCCCGCCGACTAGCACCGAAATGCGGTCGGCGAGGGAGAAGACGGCCTCCATATCGTGCTCGACCAGCAGCATCGCGAAGCGGCCTTTGAGGCTTTGCAGCAATTCGACCATCTGCGCGCTTTCGACGGCGCCCAGGCCCGCCATCGGCTCGTCGAGCAGCAGCAAGCGCGGCTCCATGGCGAGGGCGACGGCGAGTTCGAGCTGCTTGCGCTCGCCATGTGACAGCGACGCGACGGGTTCATCGGCGCGTGCCTTCAATCCGACGCGTTCGAGCAGCGCGTCAGCGGGATCGCGCAAGCCGCGATCGTCGCGCGCCGCGCGGAAGAAGCGGAAAGAGTGGCCTTGATGCGCTTGCACCGCCAGCGCGACGTGGTCGAGGGCGGTGTATGTGCCCATCAACTGCACGATCTGGAACGTGCGACCCAAGCCGCGATGGACGCGCGCATGCACGGGCAGGGCGGTGATGTCTTGCCCGTCGAGCAGGATGCGACCGGCATTCGGCGCCAACTCGCCGGTCAATTGGTTGATGACCGTCGTTTTGCCCGCGCCGTTCGGGCCGATCAGCGCATGAACTTCGCCCGCGCGCACGTCGAGGGTCAGGTTGTCCGTCGCGGTCAGGCCGCCGAAGGTCTTATAGAGCCCCTCGATCAGAAGCAGCGGCGCCGTCATTTGCCGCCTCCGCCGATGAATTTGAACAGGCCCGACAGACCACCGCGGAAATAGAGAATGATCAGCAGCAGGATGGGGCCGAGGAACAATTGCCAGCGCTCGGTCCAGCCGCTTAGCACCGTTTCGAGCGTGACCAGGGCGAAGGCGCCGAACAACGGCCCGAGCAGGGTTCCCGCACCGCCCAGGATGACCATCACCATCAGCTCGCCCGATTTCGTCCAGTGCAGCATGTCGGGGCTGACGAAGCGCGCGTAATTCGCGACCAAACCGCCCGCGAGACCGGCACCCATGCCCGCGATGGTGAAGGCCGCGAGCTTGTAGCGATAGACGGCGATGCCCAGCGCCGCCACGCGGCGCTCGTTCTGACGGATGGCGCCCAGCACCATGCCGAAACGCGACCCGGCGATGCGCCACAGCAGCAGATAGAACCCGATCGTCACGATCAGCACGACGAAATAGAAGGTCAAGTCGTCGCGCATGTTGAGGCCGAACAGCGCGTTGCGCCGGCGGATGATCAAACCGTCGTCGCCGCCATAGCGCTTCAACGCCACGAACAGGAAGAACAGCATCTGCGCGAAGGCGAGCGTGATCATGATGAACTGCACGCCCGACGTGCGCAGCGCTAGCGCGCCGATCAGCAGCGCGAAGGCGCCCGCCACCAGGATCGCGGCGGGTACGGCGATCAGGAATTGCTCGGTGCCGGGGATGAAGCCGAACAGAGGCTCGCCTATGCGCACATGCTGGAACAGGATGCCGACCGTGTAGCCGCCCACGCCGTAGAACGCGGCGTGCCCGAAGCTGATCATACCGCCGAAGCCGAGCACCAAATTCAAGCTGCCCGCCGCGATCGCGTAGATCAGCAGGCGCGTGGCGAGCGGCGTGGTCGCGGGCAGGCCGACGGCGTTGGCGATAAAGGGCAGCGCCACCAACGCCGCGATCAGGATGGCGATCGCGATCAGCGCCTTGCCGGAGAATTTGAAGGGATCGTGCATCGCCCGCCTAGCTCCGCGCCGGGAACAGCCCTTGCGGGCGCCAGAGCAACACGATCGCCATCAAGACATAGACGCCCATCGAGGCGAGGCCGGCGGAGAGCTGGTCGGCTTCCGACGGATCGGAAAGCATCCCGCGCACGAGTTGCGGCAGGAATGCGCGCAGCAGCGTATCGACGAGGCCGACGACGATGGCGCCGAACAAGGCGCCGCGGATCGAGCCCACGCCGCCGACGACCACGACGACGAAGGTCATGATCAGGATCTGCTCGCCCATGCCGACCTGGACCGACAGAAGCGGCCCGGCCATCACGCCCGCGAACCCGGCGAGCAAGGCGCCCAGGCCGAAGACCAGCGTGTAGAGAAGCTTGATGTCCACGCCGAGCGCGCGGACCATGTCGCGGTTGGTGGCGCCCGCACGGATCAACATGCCCAGACGTGTGCGCTGGATCAGCGCGTAGAGGCCGGCGGCGATGACAAGGCCCGCGACGATGATCGTCAAGCGATAGACCGAGAAGGTCATGCCCGGCAGAATTTCGATCGAGCCCGACAAAGCCGGGGGCACGCCGACGAACAGCGGCTGGCGGCCGACGATCAGGCTGATGGATTCGTTGAACAGCAGCACGAGGCCGTAGGTCGCGAGCACCTGATCGAGATGGTCGCGGTCGTAGAGTTTGCGGATGACGATATATTCGATCGCCAGGCCGGTGACGGCCGCCGCCGCGAGGCCGGCGGGCACGGCGAGCAGGAACGAACCGGTCGCCGAAGCGGCGATCGAACCCGCATAGGCGCCGACCATGTAGAGCGAGCCATGGGCGAGATTGATGATGCCCATGATGCCAAAGATCAACGTCAGCCCCGCCGCGAGGAGGAACAGCATGACGCCGAGCTGCAACCCGTTCAGAACCTGTTCGACGAAAAGAAGCGACATGCCGATCCGAAGACGCCCGCGCCGAAAATCGACACCCGGAAACCGGCCCCCGAATTCGAGGGCGGCTTCCGGGCGCGACTCAAACGCTTAGAGTTTGCACTGAGGCGCGTAGATGTCGCCATGCGCGGTCAGCACTTTGCGCTGCGTGACGATTTGCATTTCGCCCGAAGCGCTCTTGCCGGCCTTCAGCGCGTACCAGTCCTGGATCGGGTGCTGGTTGGGGCCGAACTTGAAGGCGCCGCGCACCGACGCGAAGTCGGCCTTCACCATCGCCGTGCGGAAGTTCTCCGGCTTGATGTCGCCCTTGGTCTGCCGCAACGCCGCGGCGATCGCCAGCGCCGTGTCGTAGCTCTGCGAGGCGTAGTAGGTCGGGGTGCGGTTATGCTTCTGCGTGAAGCCGGCCATGAACTTCTTGTTCGCCGCGTTGTCGAAATCGACGTTCCAGTGCGACGACACCCACAGCCCGTCGGCGACGTCGCCCACGGCCTTCAGCGTCGTGTGGTCGAGCGACGGGGCCGCCACGACCATCGGCACGCGGCCGATGAGGCCGGCTTGCGCGTATTGGCGCAGGAAGGCGATGCCCAGTCCGCCCGGATGGAACTGGAAGACCACGTCCGGGTTGGCGGCGCGGATCGCCGCCATTTCGGCCGCGTAGTCGGTTTGATCGAGGCGCGTGTACTGCTCGCCCACGATCGTGCCGCCGAACATGCGCTTGAAGCCGGCGAGCGCGTCCTGGCCCGCCTGATAATTCGGCGCCAGGATGAAGGCGCGCTTGTGGCCGAGTTCCTTGGCCACTTGGCCGGCCGATTCGTGCAGCGTGTCGTTCTGCCAAGCGATCGAATAGAAGTTCTTGTGGCATTCCTTGCCGGCGAAGTTCGACGGCGAGGCGTTGGGCGACACATAGATCGCGTCGGCGTCCAGAATATCGGGCAGCGTGGCGCCCAGGATGTTCGAGAACACGATTCCGGTCAGCAGCTTGATGCCGTCGTTGCGCAGCATGCGCTCGGCGACCGTCTTGCCTTGGCCGGGGCGGAAGCCGTCGTCTTCCACGACGACCTGCACGGGCACGCCGCCCAGCTTGCCGCCTTCCATTTCGACGGCGAGGTTGAACGCGTCGCGGATATCCGCACCGATATAGCCGCCGGGACCCGACAACGTCGTGATCAGGCCGATGCGCACGGCGCTTTGCGCGCGCAGCAGCGACGGGGCGGCGAGGGTGGCGGCACCCGCACCGGCGACGGTGAGGAACGTTCTTCTCTTCATCTTTGCCTCTCCTGTTTTGAGCCTCGGTCTCGGCCGAAGCTTTAGACTTAAACTATTTCTAACCCAACGGCCGGACGCTGCCTAGCCGTCAGATTTTGACCCAGCCCGGCGGCGGCACTTTGCCGGGATGGACCGATCCGCAATGCGGGCAAACCCGCGCCTTTTCATCGGCGTAGAAGGCATCGTAAAGCGGCGGCAGGTCTTTGACGATATCCTTCAATTCCACTTCGACGCGGTGGACTTTGCCGCCGCATTCGAAGCAGTACCACTCGAAACCGTCGATATCCCCGGGGCGGCGCGCGCCCTCGATCACCAGGCCGACGGAATCGGCCACCGGGCGCTGGGGCGAATGGATGGTATGGGGCGGCAGCAGGAACACGTCGCCTTCGCGGATCGTGACGTCGTAGATCTTCCCGCGATCCGCGATCTTCAGGATCATGTCGCCCTTCAGCTGATAGAAGAACTCCTCGGCCGGGTCGTCGTGGAAATCGACGCGCGAATTCGGGCCGCCGACGACCATGACGATGATTCCGCCGTTCTGATACAGCGTCTTGTTGCCGACGGGCGGCTTCAGGAAATGCCGGTTCTCGTCGATCCATTTCTGGAAGTTGAACGGCTGGCGGAACGAAAGCTCGGAAACGGGGGGGGAGGGTTGGTCGAGGATGGACATGACTTATTCTCCCTTCAACTGAGTTTGAGGCCGCTTTTCGCGATGGCGGTTTCGATCGCCTTCTTTTCGGTATCGGTCAGGCCCAGCAGCGGCATGCGGACCTCGCCGCCGGTCTGGCCCAGGCAATCCTGCCAATACTTGGCGTGGGCGTGCGGCTTCTCGGCCGGGCGGCTGTGCTTGAACGCCTCGCGCACCGGCTCCAGGCTGTCGCGGATGCGCTTGGCTTCGTCGATGCGGCCCGCGAAGGCGAGATCGGTATAGTCGCGCATGCGTTTGTCCGCGGCCGTCTGGAACAGGAAGGGCGGGTTGGAGCAGAGATAGACCTGCCATTTGAGTTCGACGATGTTGTCGAACCATTCTTCTTCGGACGCGGTCGAAACGATCAGGTTGTCGCCCGCGAGCCGCGTGAGTTCCGAATACATCGGACGCGGCACCGAATACTTGATCGCCACGACGTTCGGGATTTCGGCGAGCCGCGCGCAAAGCTGTGGGCTCATCAGATAGCCCGAGTCCGGATGGCTCCACAGCGCGATGCCGATATCCACCTGGCGCGCGACATGGCTGTAGTAGTTGAACAGCGTCTCGTCCTGCGCTTTCAGGAAATGCAGCACGGGCGCATGGACGACGATGTAGTCCGCCCCGGCCTTCTGCGCGTGCTTGGCGAGTTCGATGACCGTATCCATGTTCTGGTCGGAACATGACATGATCGTGCCGGCATGCTTGCCGGTCGCTTCGACCGCCAGATCGAACATGCGCTTGCGCTCGGCCAAGCTCATGGAGAAGAACTCGCCCTGCTTGCCCGCGATGAACAAGCCGTCGATGCCGAGCTTGCCGACCCAATGATCGACATTGCGCTGGAACCCGGCCTCATCGATCGCGCGCTCCGGCCCTTTGAAGGGCGTCAGCGCGGCGGCCCACACGCCCTTCATGTTCGTGCGGGCGTAGGTCTTGGCTTCGCTGCGGGAATATTTCATCGCGGTGTCTCCCGGTTCGTCAGCCCATCGCCATGCGATGGGAGACGTTCTTCACGATCATATAATGGTGCAGACCTTCCGCACCGCCTTCGCGGCCGTAACCGCTTTCCTTGACGCCGCCGAACGGCGTTTCGGCGACCGACGCTTCCAGCGTGTTGATCGACAGATTGCCGCATTCCACGCCGTCGGTCAGCAGATCGACGTTACGCGCCGAATGGGTGAAGGCATAGGCCGCCAGCCCGAAGGGCAGGGAATTGGCCTTCTCGATGCCTTCCTCCAGCGTGCGCACCGGGGCGATCAGCGCCAAGGGGCCGAAGGGTTCGACGCTCATCGCCTTCACGTCGTCGGGCACGTCGGCGAAAACGGTGACGGGGAAGTAATAGCCGCGATTGCCGATGCGTGTACCACCCGCCAGAAGTTTGGCGCCTTTGGCTTTGGCGTCGGCAGTCAATTCCTCCATCGCTGCCAAGCGGCGGTGATTGGCGACCGGGCCCATCTGCGTGGCGGGGTCGAACCCGTCGCCGACCTTGATCGCCTTGGCGCCTTCGACGAACGCGTCGCGGAACGCGGTGTAGTTCTTTTCCAGCACGAAGAAGCGCGTGGGCGAGGTGCAGACCTGGCCCTGGTTACGCGACTTGCGGATGACCGAAAGCCGCGCCGCCTCGATCGGGTCGACGTCGTCGCACACGATCACGGGCGCATGCCCGCCCAATTCCATCAGCACGGGCTTCATCGCCTGCGCGGCGCGCTCGCTCAGCCATTTGCCGACGGCGGTCGACCCGGTGAAGGCGACCATGCGCACAGGTTGACGGGGAATGAGATAGCTCGAGATATCCGCAGGCACGCCGAAAACGAGATTGAACACGCCCGCCGGCAAACCGGCATCGTGCAAGGCGCGCGCGATATGCACGGCCCCCGCCGGCGTTTCCTCGGCCGCTTTGATGATGATCGCGCAGCCCGACGCGATGGCGCCCGCGATCTTGCGGCAGGGCTGGCTCATCGGGAAATTCCATGGCGAGAAAGCTGCGACCGCACCGATCGGCTGGTGATGGACGATATAGCGAATGCCCTGTTCGCTGGGGATGACGCGGCCATAAAGGCGCACGGCTTCGCCCGCGTCCCATTCGAAGAATTCGCAGCCGCGAATGACTTCGAGCCGCGCTTGCGCGATCGGTTTGCCGTGTTCGCGGGTGATCGACTGGGCGATCTCCTCCTGCCGCTCGCGCATCAAGGCGGCCGCGCGGCACAGCACCGCGGCGCGCTTATGCGGCGAGGTGCGGCTCCACAGCGCGAAGCCCTTGGCGGCGGCGGCGAGCGCGTCGTCGAGATCGGCTTTGGTCGCGATCGGGCAGCGCCCGATTTCGGTTTCGTCGGCGGGGTTGAGAATGGGCAGCGTGTCGGACGTCTTGCGCCACGTGCCGTCGATATAAAGCCCGATTTCGGGATAGGCCGGCATCTTCGCGGTGCTCCTGTTCGCCTCGATTGAGCGGGATTGTTATGCCGCCGGATTTGAGAGACTAGACGGAATTTTCCGATTGATTGATAGTCCTGGCCTATGAATGTCGAGTTACGCCATTTGCGCGGCTTCATGGCCGTCGCCGAAGCGGGCGCCTTCCGCCGGGCGGCGGAACGCCTGCGCATCAGTCAGCCCGCCTTGTCGGCGTTGATCCGCGATTTGGAACAGCAAGTGGGCGTGGCGTTGTTCGACCGCACGACTCGCCGGGTGGAGATGACCCAGGCCGGGCGCGAATTCATGCCCCAAGCCGAGAAGCTGCTCGCCGATATCGATACGTCGCTGCGGGGTTTGACCGACCTTGCCCAGCGCCGCAAAGGCCATGTCGCCGTCGCCTGCGCGCCGCTGCTCGCCAGCGTGTTGCTGCCGGGCTTGATCGCCGCCTTCACCCGTGCGTATCCAGGTGTCCGAGTTTCGTTGATCGATGCGGGCACGGATATGATCGTCGACAAGGTACGCGGCGGCGAAGCCGATCTGGGGATCGGCACGTTCGCGGCGGGCGAGGCGGGGATTTCGCAAACAAGGCTGATGCACGACACGCTGATGGTGTTCGCGCCGGCGGCCGAAGCGGGCGGGCGCAAGCGCCGCTCGACGACCTGGGCCGAGATCGCCGATGCCCCGCTGATCGCGCTGACCCGCGAAAGCGGTTTGCGCGCCCTTGTCGAAATGGGGTTCGGCGGCTTGGGCCGACCCGCGCGTCCGGCCTACGAGGTTTCGCATGTCACGACGGCGGTGGCGCTGGTCGAAGCGGGGCTGGGCATTGCCGTGCTGCCCGCGATCGCGCGCAAGATCGCGCATGACCGGCGCGTGACGCTAAAGGAGCTGCGCGGACCTCAAGTCGGGCGCGATATCAGCTTGATCGCGGCGTCGGGGCGCTCGCTGACACCGGCGGCGGCGGCGTTTACGGCGTTGGCGCGCGCGAATGCGGCGAAAGCCTTGGCACGCGGCGGGGCGGAGGAGCGCAAGTGACCCGCGCATGGCAACGCATGCTATCGGGGCGGCGGCTCGATCTGCTCGACCCGTCGCCGCTGGATGTCGAGATCGAGGATATTGCGCTGGGCCTGTCGCGCGTGGCGCGCTGGAACGGCCAGACCACCGGCGCACATGGTTTCTCGGTCGCCCAGCATTCGCTGCTGGTGCTCGATATCTTCGACGCGGCGATGACGCGCCCGACGCGCGAGATGCGCCGGGCGGCGCTGCTGCATGACGGCAGCGAGTTCGTCACCGCCGATCTGATCACGCCGTTCAAGGCGGTGCTCGGCGATTCCTACAAGTCGCTGGAGAAGCGCGTGCAGGCGGCGGTGCATCTGCGCTTTGGCTTGCCGGCCCGATTGCCGGAGGAATGGACGCTGGCGATCAAGCGCGCCGACCGGGAAGCCGCCTATATCGAGGCGGTGGCGCTTGCCGGGTTCACGGAAGCCGAAGCGCGCAAGATCTTCGCCTTCCGCCGCAAGCCGCATGTCGCGACGCTGAAAGCGTGGTCGGCAGAAGAGGCGCGCGAACGGTTCCTGGCGAAATACGCGAAGCTCGCTTAGCTTTTCGGCAGATCGTTGCGGTCGATCGTTGCCTGCAACGCATAGAATCCGGCTTCGAACGGGCCGACGGCGCCGCTCGCTTCCAGCGTCCTGTCGGCCAGCGCCGCGCGGCAATATTCGGCGAATTTCGCCTCGTCGCCCCAGCCTTCGACGATCACGATCCAGCGGGGCACGCGATTGGCGACACCGCGCGCTTTTTCCTCCGCGTTCACCACGGCGCTGGCGTCGGCGTCGGCGCGCAGCAGATGGGCACCCGCGATGAAGCCTTGGCGCGCGATCGCCGGCAGGATTGTTTCGGCCAGCGCTTTGTGATGTTCCTCGGCGCGTGCGGGCGCCACGTCGTAGCGCAACGTCAGCGCCAACCCACCTTGGCCCGAACCGAAGCTCGCGCCCACACCGCAGATCGAACGCGCGACGTTGCGGAAATGCTTCACGGTGGAGACGGTCCACGGCGTGGGGCTTTGCAGCCGCGCGTGATAGGCGGGGCCGGTCACGTCGCCATGGGTTTGCGCTTCGTAGAGATTGAAGAATTCGAGGCCAGCGTCGCGCGCCACATAGCGCCGACCGCGCAGGAAACCCGGGATGGCGACGCGCTCGGGCATATGCTCGGTGCCGTGCCACGCATAGAACTCGTCGCGGCCCTCGGGGGCGATGTCGTGCCAGATCGCGACGGCGCCAAGTCCAACCAAACTCATTGATTTCTCCGCATTTCTGAGGGGCGTGAGGCCAGAAGATTTAAAAATGATATTGCATTCCAATTTGGAATTCAGTATCAATTTTTCATAATCGCCCTGGGAAACCGCCCGCCAACGACGAGACATCCATGACGGTCAACGCGGTCGAGCGCTGTCTTGCGATCATCGAGGTTCTGGCCGGCGAGGCGGAGCCGATGGAGCTGTCCGAGCTCGCGCGCCGCGTCGAACTGCCGGCCAGTGCGGGGCACCGCATTCTCGCGACGTTGATGGCGCGCGGCTGGGTCGTGCAGGACCCCGCGACGCAAAGCTACGCGCTGTCGCTGCGCCTCAGCACGCTCGCCTTCCGCAATCTCGACGCGCGCGCCGTGCCCGACGTGGTGCAGGCGGTTCTCGACCGCTTGGCCAGACGCACGGCCGAGTATTGCCGCTTGGCGATCGTCGAGGGCGAAGACCTCGTCTGGGTCGCACGCGCGCAAGGGGCACCCCCGGGCCTGCGCTACGACCCTGATATGGGGCAGGAGATCGTGTTGCACGCGACCGCCAACGGCAAAGCCTGGCTGTCGACGCTGCCCGAGAGCGAAGCCTTGCGCATCGTCTGCGCGCGCGGCTTCAAAGCGCGCCGTCCGTTGGGCCCGCGCGCGGTGAGCGATGTCGAAGGGTTCCGGCGCGAACTCGCCGATGCGCGCGCGCATGGCTACGCCAAAGCGGTGGACGAGGCGGAGACGGGGACGGCGGCCTTGGCCGTGCCGTTCTTCGCCGGTCTCGATCCACGATCGCCGGTGGCGGGCACGATCAGCGTCGCAGGCCCGATCCTGCGCATCGATCCCGCGCGCTACGCCGATCTCGCCGATGCGTTGAAAGCCGCGTCGCGCGAAATCGCCGAGATATGGCCGCTGCGGATCCGTCAACGCGACATGGCGCCCGCATGAACGCCGCCTTCGCCCGCATTCGCGAGCCCGTGCTGTGGTTCGCCGGTTTGCTGCTGCTGTGGGAACTTGTCGTGCGCGTTTTCGCGCTGCCGACCTTCGTGTTGCCGGCCCCGTCGAACTTCCTGATGCGCGTGGTCAACGAATATCCGCGCTTCGTCACGCACGGGCTGATCACCACGCGCCTCATCATCTACGGCTTCGTCGCCGGTGCCGTGCCAGGCCTGATCCTCGCCTATCTGATCGCGAATTCGCGGCGCTGCGAAATGCTGCTCTATCCGCTGGTCGTGTTCATCCAAGGCCTGCCCAAGATCACGCTGGCACCGATGATGCTCGTCTGGTTCGGCTATGCCGATTTCCCGAAGATCCTGCTGACGGCGCTGATCACCTTCTTCCCCGTGCTGGTCGACGGCGTGGCGGGGTTCAAGGCGGCGGACCGGCGCTTGTTCTATTTGAGCCGTTCGATGAACGCGTCGTGGTGGCAGACCTTCCGCTACATCGAATTGCCGGCGGCGGCGCCCGCGATCTTCTCCGGCTTCAAGACCACGATCGTCATCGCGGTCACCGTCGTGATCGTCGTCGAGTGGATGAACTCGAATAACGGGCTCGGCTACATCGTGCTGCGCGCGATGGACAACAAGGATACGCCGCTGATCTTCGCCACGCTGGTCGTCGCGTCGGCGATCGGCGTGGCGTTGAGCTACGCGATGGCGTCGCTCGAGAAATTGCTGCTGCCGTGGCGGCGCAAGTGAACCAACCAACAAAGATCCACGAAGGAGGAAACGATGAATAAATTTTCGAAACTCGCGGCGCTGGCGGCCGGCCTCGTGCTGGCGTCGGCGGCTTCGGCGGTCGCCGCCGAGAAGCTGACCTTGACGATGAATTGGCGCGCGGACTCCGCGCATCTGGGCTTCGCGATGGCGCAGAAGAACGGCTATTACGCCGCCGAAGGCCTGGAAGTGACCTTGCAAGAGGGCCGCGGCTCGGGCGTGGCCGCGCAGCTCGTCGCGACGGGGCAGAGCGACCTGGGGCTCGCCGATGCGGGTGCGATCCTCAACGCCGCGTCGAAGGGTGCCCCCATCAAGATCGTGTCGACGATCTGGAAGGCGGGTCAGTTCGGCATCAACTTCCTCGACAGCTCCGGCATCAAGTCGCCCAAGGATCTCGCCGGCAAGAAGATCGCCGTCGCGCCGGGGGCCGCCGTTGTGCCGCTCGTGCCCTTGTTCCTGAAGGCGAACGGCATTCCCGAATCCTCGGTCACGATCGTTTCGGCGGCGCAGGCCGCGAGCCTCGGGCTGCTGACCTCGGGCGGTGTCGACGCCGTCGCCGAAACGCCGGAGAATATCGTCGTGCCGCTGGCCGCGCAGGGCCGGAAAGCCAGCGTCATTTACTTCTACGACAACGGCGTGCCGTTGATTTCGCTCAGCCTCGTCGCGCGCGACGACAAGCTGGCCGCACGCCCGGACGTCTACCGCAAATTCGTCGCCGCGACGGCGAAGGGCTGGGAAGCGGCGATCAAGGATCCCGCTGCTTCGGTGGATGCGCTGAAGGCGCTGTTCCCCGAGATGGAGAAGTCGAAGGACGATCTGCTGAAGGGGGGCGGTCTACAGCTTCGCGTCGGTCTGCCCGGCGGGCAAGGGCGACACGATCGGCGCCACGAAGCCGGAAGTCTGGCAGAAGACCTACGAGGTGATGACCACCGCGATGGGCTTCCCGACCGACAAGCCGATCACCAACTACTACACCAACGCCTATCTACCGGCGACGCCGGTTCTCTGCCCGTAATCGGGTTTTCCGGCGGCGCGGGGGAGCGATCTTCCGCGTCGCCGGATCCGTTTCGGATCGAACGATGACCGCACCGATGAAAACCTTCCGCCAACGCACCGCCTGGATCGCGTGGATCGCCTATCCCACGCTCGCGGTCGCTTTGTGCCTCGGGCTATGGGAAGCGTTGGTGCGGATCAACGACGTGCCGCTCTATATTCTGCCAAAGCCGTCGGATTTCCTCGCGCGTCTCGTTGTCGATCGGACGACCGTGCTGGCGCAGGCCTTGGCGACGTCGGTGTCGATCGCGCTCGGCTTCGGCATGGCCGTGTTGGTCGCGGTTCCGCTGGCGCTAGCCATCATCTCGGTCGGCACGCTGGAACGCGGGCTGTTCCCGGTCATCGTCTTCCTCAACATCATGCCCAAGACCGTGATCGGGCCGATCCTGATCGTGTGGTTCGGCGTGAGCCCCGCGGTCGCGGTCTTCATCGTCTTCCTGATGTGCTTCTTCCCGATCCTGGTCGACAGCATGTCGGGCTTCCGCGCGACCGACCCGCGTTTGCGCTACATCACGCGCTCGATGGGCGCTTCGGCCTTTCAGACCTTCCGATATGTGCGCTTGCCCGCCGCGATGGGCTACATCTTCGCCGGCATGAAGATCGGCATCGTCAAGGCGGTTGAAGGCGTCATCATCGCCGAATTCATCGGCTCCAGCGCGGGGCTCGGCTTCATGATCATGCGCGCGTCTAGCTTCATGGACATGGAGCTGATGTTCAGCGGCCTGATCGCCACGGCGCTGGTGGCGCTCGTGTTCAACGGCGCGATGCTCGCCGCCGAGAAGTTTTTGATGCCGTGGAACCGTCCGCGGCACGCTTGATCTTTGG
This sequence comes from Tagaea sp. CACIAM 22H2, assembly GCA_014444615.1. Lineage (GTDB taxonomy): Bacteria > Pseudomonadota > Alphaproteobacteria > CACIAM-22H2 > CACIAM-22H2 > Tagaea. The sequence continues at coordinate 63,156 of PVXE01000002.1, forward strand.
CAACAGGACTGATTTAGAATGACGACAGGCGCTTCCATCGTCGCGCGCGGCATCACCAAGGTGTACGGGAACGACAGCTCCGCCTATCACGCGCTGGGGCCGATCGATCTCGACATCAAGCCGGGCGAATTCGTCAGCCTGATCGGCCCGTCGGGCTGCGGCAAGAGCACGACCTTGCTGCTCGCCTCGGGCCTGGAGCCCGTGACGCAAGGCAGCATCGAAGTTGACGGCAAGCCGTTGACCAAGCCGATCACCGAAGTCGGCATCGTGTTCCAGGATCACCTGCTGCTCGATTTCCGCACGGCGATGAAGAACGTCATGCTGCAGCAGGAAATCCGCGGCCTCGACAAGTCAGTTATCCAAGCGCGCGCGGAATCGTTGTTCGAGCGCCTGAACCTGAAGGGTGCCGAAAACCGCTATCCTTGGCAGTTGTCGGGCGGCATGCGTCAGCGCGTGTCGATCGCGCGCGCGCTCGTGCACGATCCGTCGATGCTGCTGATGGACGAGCCCTTCGGCGCGCTCGACGCGATCAGCCGCACCCAGATCCGCCACGATCTGGAAATGCTGTGGCTCGACACGCGCAAAACCGTGCTGTTCATCACGCACTCGATCGACGAGGCGGTGGGCCTCAGCGACCGCGTGCTGGTGATGTCGAAAGGGCCGGGCACGATCGTCGAGGAGATCAAGATCGATCTGCCCCGGCCGCGCCCGGCGCATCTGGGCGAGTATCCGGAATTTACGAAATACGCGAACCGCATCTACTCGATCTTCGAGAAGCTCGGCGTCTATAAATTCAAGTGAAGCGATGAAGCGCTATGTGATGATCGGCGCGCCGGTGACGACCGTGCGCACGCCCGCCTTGCTGACGGAATATCTGCGGGGCTTGGGCATCGCTGTCGAAATCGAGACGCGCCATGTCGATCCCGGCGATCTCGACGCCTTCATGGCGTCGGCGACCGCCGACAAGTCGATCGACGGCTTGCTCGTGACGATGCCGCATAAGCGCACGATCATTCCGCATCTGGAGGCGATTTCCCAAGTCGTGAAACGCGCGGGCAGCGTCAACGCGGCCAAGCGCGGCCCCGGCGGGCGCTTCGTCGGCGCGCAATATGACGGGATCGCGCTGGTCAACGCGCTGCTGGTCCGCGACGTGCCGGTCGCCGCGTCGAATATCCTGCTCGCGGGGATCGGCGGGGCGGGACTGCCGATCGCCCAGGCGATCTTGGCGCATGGCTGCAAGCGCTTGGCGATCTCGGACGCCAGCACCGAGGTGGTGGCCAAAGCGGTCGCCAGCCTGCGCGATCTCGGTCCCGTCGCGGCCTATGACGGTGACGACAACGATATTCTGGTGAACGCGACGCCGCTGGGCATGCGCGACGGCGATCCGTCGCCCTTCGACGAAGCCCAGATCGCCAAGGCGGCGTGCGTCGCCGATATCGTCGCCGATCCGCCGAAGACGCGCCTTGCCGCGATGGCGAGGCACGCGAATGTACCCGTCGTCACCGGGCGCGACATGGTCGGCAGCCAGGTGAAGCCGATCGGCGATTGGCTGCTCGCGGCCGGTCTCGAACAGTAGTTAAGGTGCGGTCTGGAGCGCTTCGTCGCGCCAATGACCGCCGATCGCTTGGATCAACGAGACCGCGGCACTCTGACGGTCGGTGATCGACTGCGCTTCGGCGAGGCGCGCGCTGAGCGCCGTCGTCTGCACCACGATCACGTCGGCGTAACCGATCTGGCCCGCGAGATATTGGTTGCGTGCAATCGCCTCGGCTTGGTTGGCGGCGCGCGCGGCGGCGACGCGGAACTCGGCGACATTCGCCAGCACGCGGATCGCGGCGAGCTGGTCCTCCGTCTGCTGGAAGGCGACGAGGACGGCACCGCGATAATTCGCGACCGTCTGCGCATAGGCGGCACGCGCTTGCTCGACGCGCGCGGCGGTGGCACCGAAATCGAGCAGCGTGACGGCGCCCGAGGCGCCCAGCGACCACAACGTGCTCGCCGCTTCGAACAACCGGCCGAAGCGTTGCGCGCTCGACGTGATGTCACCGGTGAGGTCGATCACCGGGAAATAGGCCGCACGCTGGATGCCGATATTGGCGTTGGCGGCGGCCACGCGCCGCTCGGCGGCGGCAACGTCCGGACGGCGCTGTAGCAACTCGCCCGGCAGGATCGACGGGATCGCCGGCAAAACGGGCTCGCTCACCGCCGGATGAAGCGAGAAGGTCGACGGGTTTTCGCCCGCCAGCACGGCGATGGCGTGTTCGAGTTGCGCGCGCTGACGGTCGAGATCGCTCGCGTTGGCGCGGGCGTTATACAGTGCCGTCTCCGCTTGCAGCACGTCGGATCGCTGCGCGGTGCCCGCGTTGTAGCGATTCTGCACGATGGTCAGCGCGCGCTCGTAGGCCGCGATCGTATCGGCGTAGATCGCTTTTTGCGCTTCGAGACCGCGCAGTTGGACATAGTTCAGAGCCAATTCGCCCTGCGCCGACAGGGTCGCGGCGAGCAGATCGGCGCGGCTTGCTTCGGCCAACGCGCCCGCTTGACTGGCTGTGGCGCCGATGCGGCCCCACAGATCGGGCTCCCACGTGGCGCCTAAAGTCGCGTTGTACGAGACCGTATAGGGGCCTGAGCTGCGCGTCGTCGTCGTGGTCGTGCGGCTGGTCGATGTCGTGCTCGGGTTCTCGGTCATGCTGCCGCCCGCACTCAAACTGACCGTCGGCAAATAGGCCGCGCGCTGTTCGCGCACCAAAGCGCGCGCCTGGTCGTAGGCGGCCTTCGCGGCGGCGAGTGTCTGGTTCGACACGATCACGCGCTGTTGCAGATCGTCGAGGATCGGGTCCTCGAACAGCCGCCACCATTCGCCGCGCGCGATATCGTCGGCGGGGGCGGCGACGCGCCAGCCCGGCTCTTCTTTGAAGGTCGCGGGCACGGCGGCCGTCGTCGGGCGCAAATACTCGGGCACCAGATCGCAACCGGCGAGCAGTGCCGTACAAGAAAGAAGAATGGAACGGCGGGCGATCATGGCGTGGCGTGTCCCAGATTCGTCCGGCGCAGGCGCAAACGGTCGAGGGCGAGATAGACGACGGGCGTGATGAGAAGCGTGAGGAACTGGCTCGCCAGCATGCCGCCGACGATGGTGATTCCCAGCGGCCGGCGCAACTCCGCCCCGTCGCCGAAACCGATGGCGAGCGGGATCGCGCCGAAGATCGCGGCCAGCGTCGTCATCAGAATGGGGCGGAAGCGCAGCAGCGCCGCCTCGCGGATCGCTTCGCGCGAAGAAAGGCCGCGCGTGCGTTCCGCGTCCAGCGCGAAGTCGATAATCATGATCGCGTTCTTTTTGACGATGCCGATCAAGAGGATGATGCCGACCACGCCGATCAGGTCGAAGGCCGTGCCGGTGGCCAGCAGCGCCAGGAACGCGCCGATCCCGGCGGAGGGCAGCGTGGTCAACACCGTCAACGGATGGATCCAGCTCTCATACAGGATGCCCAGCACGATATAGATCGCAACGATGGCCGCGACGATCAGCAGCGGCATCGTGCGCGAGGTTTGGGCGAAAGTGCGCGCACTGCCCGCGAAGCCGCCGTGCACCGAGGCCGGCAGATTGAGCGAGCGCTGCGCTTCCAGCAGCAGATCGGCGGCTTCGCCCAGGGTCACGCCGTCCTCGACCGCGAAGCTCAACGTGGCCGCCGGCTGGCCGCCGTCATGCGCGATGGAGGCGGGGGCGGCTTGCGGCGCCCAGCGCGCGATCTGCGACAAGGGCACGAAGCTGCGCGGGGTGGTGCTAACGGGGGAACCCGCGCTTGCGTCGCGCGCCGTCCCGGTCGTCGTGCTGGGAAGCGCCGCCGCCCCGATGGGGACGTAGATATTCTCCAATGCCTCGGGTGCGCCCATGAAACGCGGCCCGACACCCAGCACGACGCGATATTGGTTGAGATCGGCGTAGATCGTCGCGACTTGGCGCTGGCCGAAGGCGTTGTAGAGGGCCGCGTTGACCGCCTGCATCGTAACGCCGAGGCGCGCCGCGCGGTCGCGATCGATCTCGACATAGACCGACATCGCGCTGCGCTGCTGGTCGATATCGACGTCGGTGAGGCCCGGCGTGTTTTTGAGTTTCGCGACGAGTTTCTGACCCGCATCCCATAGCGTATCGGGATCGTCGGCCTTCAGCGAATACTGATACGCGCTGTTGGACGATCGCGCGCCGATGCGCATGTCCTGCACGGGGCTCAAGAACACGGTCAGGCCCGTGACGCGCGAGAGTTGCGGGCGCAGGCGCGCGATGATCGCGCGGCTGGAATCGCGCTGCGCCACCGGCTTCAGCGCGATCGACATGAAGCCGCTGCCGGCGCGTGTGCCCCCGGTGAAAGCGACGACGGCTTCGACGCCGGGATCGGAACGCACGATGCGCTCGATCTGTTGCAGTTTGCTCTGCATGTCGCGGAACGAGATGCTTTGATCGGCGCGCAAACCGCCGATCAAAGCGCCGGTATCCTGCTCGGGGAAAAAGCCCTTCGGAATCGTCTGGATCAGATAGACGCTGCCGGCGATCGTGGCGGCGAAAGCCAGCAGCACGATCTTGGGATGGGCCAGCGCCCGATCGAGGTCCTTGGCGTAGCGCCGCTGCGCGAGGTCGAAAAGGTACTCGGCCATCCGGCTCAGCGTGTTGGGCTTCTCGCCGGCGCGCAGCAGCAGCGAAGCCAGCATCGGCGTCGTGGTCAGCGAGACGACAAGGCTGATCGCGATGGCGATGGTCATCGTCACCGCGAACTCGGCGAAGATGCGGCCCACGATGCCGCCCATGAACAGCAGCGGTATGAAGGCCGCGATCAGGCCGACGGAGATCGACAGCACCGTGAAGCCCACGTCGCGCGCGCCGTTTAAGGCCGCCGTTCGCGGGCTTTCGCCTTTCTCGATATGGCGGGCGATATTCTCCATCACCACGATCGCGTCGTCGGCGACGAAGCCGGTCGCGATGGTCAATGCCATCAGCGAAAGATTGTTCAGCGAAAATCCCGCCAGATACATGATCGCCAGGGTGCCGAGCAGCGATACGCTGATCGAGACGAGCGGGATCAGCGTCGCGCGCAACGAGCGCAGGAAAAAGCTGACGACCACGACGACCAGCAGCGTGGCGACGACCAACGTGGTCTCGACTTCCTTCAGCGAAGCGCGGATCGTCTTGGTGCGGTCGGAGGCGACATGCAGCGAGATGCCCGCCGGCAGCGACGCTTCCAGGACGGGCAGTTGCGCCTTCACCGCATCGACCGTCGCGACGATATTGGCGCCCGGCTGGCGGCTGAGCAGCACCATCACCGCCGGCTGACCATTGAACAGGCCCATCGTGCGGACGTCTTCAGGGCCGTCGGTGATTTCGGCGACGTCCGAAAGACGCACGGCAGCACCGTTGCGCCAGGCGACGACAAGGTCTTTGTAGTCTGCGGCGAAGCGGCCCTGGCGGGTCGTGTAGATCTGCCAGGACAAAGCCTCGCCGTCGATGGCGCCGCGCGGCCGGTTGGCGCTGATCGCCGCCAGCGCCGCGCGCACGTCTTCGCTGGAAATGCCGAAGCGCGTCAGTGACAGCGGATTGAGATCGACGCGCACGGCGGGCAAGGCCGCACCGCCCATTTCGACGTCGCCCACGCCTTCGATCTGCAACAGGCGCTGCTGCACGATATTCGATACGGCGTCGTAGATTTCCGGTGGCGTCAGCGTGGGCGAGGTCAGCGCCAGAATCAGAACCGGCGCATCGGCCGGGTTGATCTTGCGGTAGGTCGGATTGCTTTTGAGTGCGGCGGGCAAATCGATCCGCGCGGCGTTGAGGGCCGCCTGCACGTCGCGCGCGGCGCCGTCAATCGAACGGCTCAAATCGAATTGCAGGATGACGTTGCTGCTGCCGATGCCCGAGCGCGACGTGATTTCGGTCACCCCCGCGATCGTGCCGAGATGCTTTTCCAACGGTGCCGCGACGCTCGCCGACATCGTGGACGGGCTCGCCCCCGGCACCGAGGCCGTGACGACGATGGTCGGAAAATCGACCTGCGGCAGCGGGGCGACCGGCAACAAGAAGAACGACGCCAGGCCCGACAGGGCAACGCCGATCGTCAGCAGGATCGTGCCGATCGGGCGGCGGATGAAGGGGGCGGAAAGATTCATCGTCCGAACCGATCGAAGAACAGGAAGATGACCGGCGTGGTGAACAGCGTCAGCGCTTGGCTGACGATCAAGCCGCCGGCGATGGCGATGCCCAAGGGCTGGCGCAGTTCCGCACCCATGCCCGCGCCGAAGATCAGCGGCAAGGCGGCGAACAACGCGGCCAACGTCGTCATCAGGATCGGGCGGAAGCGCAGCAAGGCGGCTTGACGGATCGCGACGACGGGATCGGTCTCGCCCGCGCGCCGGGCTTCGATCGCGAAGTCGATCATCATGATCGCGTTCTTTTTGACGATGCCGATCAGCAACACCAAGCCGATGATCCCGATCACGCCCAGGTCGTTGCCGGTCAACATCAACGCGACCAGTGCGCCCACGCCGGCCGACGGCAGCGTCGACAGGATGGTCAGCGGATGGACGAAGCTTTCGTACAGCACGCCCAGCACGATGTAGACGACGACGATCGCCGCGATGATCAGATAGATTTGATTCGTAAGCGCCGCGCGGAAGGCGCTGGCCGTGCCCGTGAATTTCAGCGCGACACCCGGCGGCGTGCCGATCTCGGCCGCCACGGCGGCGATACGGTCGACCGCGTCGCCCAGCGCCACGCCGGGCGCCACGTCGAAGCCGATCGTCGCGGCGGGATATTGCGCGACGCGCGAGACCAGCAGCGGCGCTTGGCCCGTCACGAAACGCGCGATGGTGCTCAGTGGCACCGACGTCGTGGAATTGACCGGCACGTAAAGCCGATTGAGGGAATCCGGCGTATCCAGCATGCCGGGCTGGCTTTCCAGAATTACGCGATACTGCGCCGCGGGCGCGAAGATGGTCGACACGATGCGCTGGCCGAACGCGTTGTAGAGTGCGGCGTCGATCGTCGCGGCGCTGATGCCCAGGCGTGCGGCCGCGTCGCGGTCGATGGCGACGGTGACGGATGCCCCGCGCGCCAGCACATTCGACGTCGGATCGCGCAACATCGGTTCGCGGCGCAGCGCGGCCAGAAGCCGCTCGGCCGTCGCGTTGACTTCGTCGAGCTTCGCCCCTTCCAGCGAGAAGCGATAGCGATTGGCGCCGGTATCCGTATCGATCGTCAAATCCTGCACGGGCTGCAAATAAAGCGCGACGCCTGGCACGACGCCCGCACGCTGACGCAACCGTTCGAGCAGCGCGCTTTGGGGCCCGCGCCGATCCTTGGCGATCAGATTGACGGTCATTCGGCCTTGGTTGAGCGTCGGGTTCTCGCCGTCGACGCCGACAATCGAGCTGAGGCTTGCGATTTCAGGATCGGCCAAGATCGCATCGGCGACTTGCGCTTGCAGCGCCGACATGCGCTGGAATGACACGTCCTGGTCGGCGATGATCGTGGCGCGGATCTGGCCCGTATCCTGTTCGGGGAACAGCCCCTTGGGGATTTGGATATAGAGGGCCACGGTCAGCGCCAGCGTCGCGGCGAAGAACAGCAGCGTGATCGCGCGATAGGCCAAAACCCGATCGAGCATCGCCGCGTAGATGCGCGACAGCGCGTCGAACCACGCCATCGTCCAGCGCACGAGGGCGGGGGGCGTTTCCTCGGCTTCGGGCTTCATCCAGCGCGCGGTCAGCATCGGCACCAGCGTCAGCGCGACGACGGCGGAAATCAGGATCGAGATCGCCAGCGTGATCGCGAACTCGCGGAACAGCCGCCCGACGACGTCTTCCATGAACAGTAGCGGGATCAGCACGGCGATCAAGCTCACGGTCAGCGAGATGATCGTGAAGCCGATCTCCTTCGAGCCTTCGATCGCCGCGGCGAAGGGCGTCGCCCCTTTCTTCAAATGCCGCGCGATATTCTCGATCATCACGATCGCGTCGTCGACGACGAAGCCCGACGCGATGGTCAGCGCCATCAGCGACAGATTGTTGACGCTGAAACCGAGTTGGTACATCGCGGCGAAACTGCCGATCAGCGAGACGGGAACGGCGATGCCCGCGACGATCGTGGCGCGCAGATCGCCCAGGAACAGGAAGATCGCCAGCATCACCAGCACGACCGCGAGAACCAATTCGATACTGACATCGCGCACCGAGGCGCGAATGCCTTCGGTGCGGTCGGTCAGCAGTGTCACGCGCATATCGCCGGGCAATTGTCTTTCGAGTTCGGGCAGGGCGCGCTTGATCGCATCGACCGTGCCGATGACGTTGGCGCCGGGCTGGCGTCGCACTTCGACGACGATCGCCGGTGTCGCGTTCATCCAAGCGCCCAGGCGCGTATTCTCGGCCGACATCACCACTTCCGCGACGTCGGCAAGGCGCACCGGCGCGCCGTCGGCATAGGCGATCACGAGATTGCGATAGGCGCCGACGTCGGCGAGCTGGTCATTGGCGTCGATGCTCCAGGCGCGCGTAGGCCCGTCGAAACTGCCTTTGGCCGTGTTGACGTTCGCCGACGCGATCGCGGCACGCAACGTATCGAGCGACAGGCCGCGCGCGGCCAAAGCCTGAACGTTCGCCTGGATGCGCACGGCGGGGCGCTGGCCGCCGCTCAAACTCACCAAGCCGACGCCCGGCACTTGCGCGATCTTCTTGGTGAAGCGCTGATCGACCAGATCCTGGATCTCGGGCAGGCTGCGCGTGGGCGATGTGACGCCCAATGCCAGGATCGGCGCATCGGCGGGATTGATCTTGGCGTAGATCGGCGGGGCGGGCAGGTCGGTCGGCAACAGCGAACTCGCCGCGTTGATCGCGGCTTGCACCTCCTGCTCGGCCACGTCCAAGCGCAGATCGAGGGCGAACTGCAGCGTGATGACCGAAGCACCGGCGGAGGACGACGACGACATCCGGTCGAGCCCTGCCATCTGGCCGAATTGGCGTTCGAGCGGTGCGGTGACCGTGTTTGCCATCACGTCGGGGCTTGCCCCCGGATATAGCGTGCGGACTTGGATCGTCGGGTAATCGACTTCGGGCAAGGACGACAGCGGCAGCAGGCGCAGCGCGACCAAGCCGATTAACACGATCGCCAGCATCAGCAGCGTCGTCGCCACGGGGCGCAGCACAAAAAGCCGCGATGGGTTCAGGCCGTCGCTCGCCGCCGTATCGTTCGCGGAATCGCTCACGGGAGCGGCGGCCCCGGCGGCTCGGCGGCCGGACGGCCGCGCCCGGAACCGTCGCGGGGCCTGTCGCCCGGCATCACCACTTGCGCGCCGTCGACCAGATTGTCGGCCCCTTCCGAGACGACGGTTTCGCCTTGTGCCACGCCCGAGAGGATTACGATGCGATCGCCATCGGCGACACCGGCCGTCACTTGGCGCAAGCTGACGGTGCGGTCGGCATTCAGAACGAAAACGAACGCGCCGCGCGCCCCATGGCGCACGGCCGAGACCGGCACGGTGATGGCGCCGGCGATCGTATCCGCGCGCACGCGCACATTGACGAATTGGTTGGGGAACAGGCGGCCGTCGGTGTTCGCGAAGCGCGCTTTGGCCTTGACCGTGCCGCTGGTCGCGTCGACGACGTTGTCGAAGGTCAGGAACGTGCCCTCGGCGAGGGTGGTCACACTTTGCTGATCGAGGGCGACCACCGGCAACGGCGCGCCGCCGACGAGGCGCGCTTGCAACGCTGGGCGGCGATCCTGGGGCACGGCGAAGACAACATCGATGGGATCGAGCTGGGTGATGACCGCGATGCCGTTCGCGTCGCCCGGCGTCAGGTAGTTCCCGATATCGGCCTGGCGCAGGCCGATGCGGCCGGCGACCGGTGCCGTGATCGTCGTGTATTCGAGATTGAGCCGCGCCGTGCCGACCAAGGCTTCGTCGGCGGCGACGGTGTTCTCCAGCTGTTTGACCAGTGTGGCTTGCGTATCGACCTGTTGGCGCGCGATCGAGTCTTGCGCCAGCAGCGTGCGATAGCGCGCGAGGTCGCGCTGCGCATCGGCGAGCTGGGCTTGATCACGTGCGAGATTGGCCTGTGCCTGGGCGAGGGCGAGGCGATAGGGCCGCGCATCCATCTGCGCCAACACCTGGCCTTTGGTCACCATCTGGCCTTCGGTGAAGTTAATGCCGACCAGGATGCCCGCGAGCTGCGTGCGCACGGTGGCGGTGACGACGGGCTGCACCGTGCCGATCGCGGACACGATCACGGGCACATCGGCGCGGGTGGCTTGCGCGACCCCCACCGTCGCCGCCGGGCGAAATCGCTGCGCGGGCGCAGCTGCGGCGCGTTCGCGCGGCATTTGGACGAACCAGTACCAGGCGCCGGCGGCCCCACCGCCTAAAACGGCGAGCGTTACAAGCCACGTGACGATCGTCAGAAGGCGGCTCTTTACCGGCGGCATGCGATGTTCGGTCGTTGGAAGCGAGTCATGGCGGTGACTATAGCGGTACCGCCGGGCGGTGCTGTTCCGGAATGTTACGGAAAGTCGCCGCGCGATGCCGTGCCCGACGCGATCATCCCCGTTTCGACAGCTTCGAACGGCCGTACACGCCGCGCTGCGTCACGCCGTGTAACGCGATCCGTCGAACGGCGACCGAATTTCAGCCGAAACCCCGAAATATCAATGGTGTACGGCGCGCGGTAGATTCAGGCACAGCAGCAGCCGCGTAACCCCTTTACCGTCGATCGGGGGCGAACGGTGGACGATCCCGCTTGCCGGTGCGGCACAGCTGCCTTTGAACATGCCGGCCGCGAAGCGCGACAGGCTTTGGATCGGCCCGCGATAGTCTTTTTGGCAGTCGAGGGCGGCTTCGCCCAAAGCCGGCGGAATCCATTGCGTGCCGGGCCCGCGATAGGTCGCCAGCAGACGCGCTTCGACGCAATCGCGATGGAATTTCCAACATGCGTTGTGATCGATTGATTCGAGGCGGATATCGACCGTCGCGCTGTCCATGATCGTCATGAAACGCCGGGCGAGACCCGCGATATCGTCCAGCAGCAGGTCGCGCATCGCGCCCTGGGGCGTGCGCGCGTCGTCGAGCATCGCCGCGATGGTGGCTTCGACGCCGTTGTCGTCCGCCACCGCGCGCGCATCGGGAAGGTGTTCGGCGGGTAGCGCGTCGAGCCAAGCAGCGAAGCTTTCTTGGGGGTTGCGTTCCCAGATCGCGAGTTCGACCGAAGGGTCGCGGATACGGTCGAGGATCGCGGGCGCATAGCCCTGCAGGACGAGCGCTTCGCGCGTCGCGGTCTCAAGCGCCGCCGTCATTGCGCACTCCGTTTCCAGGGCGGAAAGGGATCGGTGAATTTGCGCGGCCAAGCTTTCGGGCCCAGCGCCATTTCGTCGTCGGTCAGCAAGCAGGCTTCCAAGCGCTTGCGCAGATCGGCTTCGTCCATGCCGATTCCGATGAAGACTAGCTCCTGGCGCTTGTCGGCGAATTCGCCTTCGCAGGTCGCGTCGTATTGGCGGCGCCAATCGGGATCGTCGGGCCAGCGTTCCTGCGGCATCGACGACCACCACAGCCCGGCGGCTTCGACCTTCACCGCCGCACCGGCTTGGTCGAGCGTGCCCGCCCAATGGAAGCGCGTGGCGAGCCACAGATAGCCTTTGGCGCGCACCACGCCGCGCCATTCGGAATCGATGAATGCCTTGAAACGCGCGGGATGGAGGGGGCGCCGCGCGCGGAACTCGAAATTGCGCACGCCGAATTCCTCTGTCTCGGACGGCAAGCCGCCGGCCATCGCCTGTGCCCAGCCCGGAAATTCCTCGACCTTCACAGGGTCGAAGCGATGCGTGCCCAGAACTTCGTCGAGCTTCACGCGGCCATGATCGGCCAGCACGATGCGCGCTGACGGGTTCAGCGCCTTGACGAGGCCGAGCACGCGATCGAGCTGCTCGCCGTCGACCTGATCGACCTTGTTGACGATCAGCGTGTCGGCGAACTCGATCTGCTCGGCCAGCAGGCCGACGACGGGCCGCGTGTCTTCCGGACCCAGGGCCAAGCCGCGATGGCCCAGCAGATCGCTGGACTCGTAGTCGCGGATCAGGCGTTCGGCGTCGACGACCGTCGCCATCGTGTCGACGCGCGCGATGTCGGACAGGCTTTGTCCGTCTTCGTCGCGGAACTGGAACGTCGCCGCGACAGGCATCGGCTCGGAAATGCCGGTGGACTCGATCAACAGATAATCGAAGCGCCCCGCGGCGGCGAGGTCGCGGACCTCCTTCAGCAGATCGTCGCGCAGCGTGCAGCAGATGCAGCCATTCGACATCTCGACCAGCTTTTCCTCGGTCCGGCTCAGCTTGGCGTCGCCGTTGCGGACCAGTGCGCCGTCGATATTGATCTCGCTCATGTCGTTGACGATGACCGCGACGCGCCGCCCCTCGCGGTTGCGCAGAACATGGTTCAGCAGCGTTGTTTTTCCCGCGCCGAGAAAGCCGGACAGAACAGTGACGGGAAGGCGGCTATCGGCGAGTTCCATCGACTGCTCCAGACAATACGTTATAATATATCATTTAATAAGAGCGGCGGCTTGTCAACGCGATAAGCTTCAATCCTTCAAAGTTACATGAGAGGTATGACCGCTAAGTTGCCGAACGAGATGGCGTTTGCGTTGAGCCGTCGCGGCACGCGATCCGCCAAATCTCGTGCGGCGCGGCGTATATATGCGCGGTGTCGGCCTTCTAGAACGCGCCGGCGGCGGAGTGCGGATGAAGAGAATTGCGATTATCGGGATCGGGGCCGGCGATCCCGAACACGTCACCATCCAGGCGATCAACGCCCTCAATCGCGTCGACGTATTCTTCCTGCTGGAGAAGGGCGACGAGAAATCGCAGCTGATCGAGCTGCGCAAGGAAGTCTGCCGCCGCTATATCGCCAAGGATCGCGTCTATCGCTTCGCCGACGCGACCAGCCCCGACTGGGCGCGCGATACGCCCGACTATCTTGCGACCGTCGGCGATCTGAACCGCGACAAGCAGGCGGTGTTCGAACGCCTCTTCGCGAACGAGTTGAAGGACGGCGAGTGCGGCGCGTTTCTGGTGTGGGGCGACCCCTCGCTCTACGACAGCACGATCCGCATCGTCGAAGCGATTGCGCAGGCTGGTGCACAGGATATCGAGTTCGAGGTGATCGCCGGCATCAGCTCGATCCAAGCGCTCGCTGCGCGCTGCAAGACGACGCTCAACAGCATTGGCGGTGCCGTCGCGATCACCACGGGACGGCGCTTATCGGCGGGCTGGCCCGAAGGTTTCGAAAACGCCGCTGTGATGCTCGACGCGCGCGACGCATATAAGTCGCTCGCCGGGCGCGACGTCGACATCCATTGGGGCGCCTATGTCGGCATGAAGGAGGAGATCGTGATCTCCGGTAAGCTCGCCGATGTGGCCGACGAGATCGCACGCGTTCGGGCGCAAGCACGCGCCCAGCATGGCTGGATTATGGACAGTTATTTGCTGCGACTTAACGACCGCGAAAAAAACTAAGCGGGTTTGCGTGCCGTCAAGGTGGTGACCGGCATCGCGGTGCGCCACGCGTCGAACTTGCCGACCGGCGATGCGTGCGCCACCGAAATGCGCACCAACTCGCCGTTATAGGTTTCGCGCGCGGCGATCAGCACGGCTTCGCTTTGCAACGTCACCGCATTGGCGACCAGCATGCCGCCGGGACGCAAGGCCGCCCAGCATTTCTCCAGCATGCCCGCTTCGCTGGCCCCGCCACCGACGAATATCGCGTCGGGCGTTTCCAGTCCTTCGAGGGCGGCGGGGGCGGCACCCGCGACGATCCGCAATCCAGGTGCTCCCAGCGCCTTCGCGTTGGTCGCGATCATGCCGCGCCTGGCCTCGTCGCGTTCGATCGCGATGGCGCGGCAAGCGGGATGCGAACGCATCCATTCGATGCTGATCGAGCCGCAACCGGCCCCTACATCCCACAGCAGCGCGCCGGGATAGGGGGCGAGGCGGGCGAGCGTGATCGCGCGCATATCGCGCTTCGTCAATTGCCCGTCGTGGATATAGGCATCGTCCGGCAAGCCCGCGACGATCGGCATTAGCGGCGCCATGGCTTCGGCGACGCAGGCGATGGCGACGACGTTCAGGTCGCGTCGCCGGTCCGGCGGAAATGCGCCGGCGCGCGCATCGAAGCGCGTTTCGCCTTCGCCGCCCATATGCTCGAGCACGGTGACGTCGCTCGACGCGTATCCGCGCGCGCACAGCATGCGCACGATGGCTGCGGGCGTGTCGCCGCTATCGCTCAGCACGAGCAGCTTGGCGCCGGGTTGCAGATGCGGATGCAGCGCCTCTATCGGACGGCCATGGACGCTGATTGTCGCGACATCCTGCAACGACCAGCCCATGCGCGCGGCCGCCAGCGCGAAGGAAGACGGGGCCGGGTGGACCCGGTACTCGTCCTTCGCCAGGCGCCGTGCGAGCGTGGCGCCGACGCCGAACCACATCGGGTCGCCGCTCGCCAAAACGCAGACCTTCGTGCCGCGAAGGTCGAGCAGTTTTTCGATCCCGGCTTCCAGCGGGCTGGGCCATGGCCAGCGTTCCTGCGCCCCATCCGGAACCAGCGCCAGATGGCGCTTGCCGCCGACCAGGATTTGGGCGCGCGCGATGGCTGCGCGGGCCGCCGGGCTCAAGCCCGCCAGCCCGTCCTCGCCGATCCCCACGATCTCCAGCCACGCGTCCATTTGTCCTCGATTCGTCAGGCCGATCCGGACATTACGGGCGTTGCGGGATCGGGACGAGTATGATCTTTACCGGTCAAGGCGAATTCGATCAGGGAATCGCATGCGGAGCAATACGGCCTGTCCGGGTTTGTTCAGAATCGTGCCCGCGCGCGACGGCGGGATTTGCCGTTTGCGGCTCGCCTTCGGCCAACTTTCCGCTTCGGCCGCGCGCGCCATCGCCGGGATCGCCAAGCGGCATACGAAAGGCGTGATCGACATCACCAACCGCGCCAATCTGCAACTGCGTGGTGTGGATGCGGCCGGCGAAGCGGCGTTGATCGCCGAACTCGTCGCGGCCGGGCTGGGGCCCACACGCCCCGAGGCCGACGGGGCACGCAACGTGCTGGTCAGCCCGACCGCCGGTATCGATCCTGTACAGTGTTTCGATGCGCTGCCGCTGGCGGCCGAAATCGACGCCTTCCTGCAAAGTGACGGCATCGCCGAGCGTTTGAACCCGAAATTCGGCGTGTCGCTCGATGCCGGCGAGAGCCTTGTCGCGATCGATCACCCGAACGATATTTGGCTCGCCGCGATGGACAAGGGCCGCGTCGCTTTGGGTATCGCGGGTACGGTGGAACAAGCCGAACGCGGCATTCCCTATCTCGTGTTCGATGAGGCGCATGCGGCGAAGGCCGTGAAGGTGGCCGTCGCGCTGTTCCTGGAACTTGCGGGTGCCGATCCGGAAATCCGGCGCTATCGCGATCTGCTGAAATCCACACCGCGCGCGGAAATTCTGGCGCGACTGGGCGGCGATTTGAGTCGTGAAAGTTGGGTCCGGCCGGCGTTGCGGCCGATGAGTCATGTCGGCATCCATCCGCAGCGCGACGGGAAATGGTTTCTCGGCGCCGTGCCGCCGCTCGGGCGCCTATCGCCCGCGATGCTCAAAGACCTCGCCGCTCTCGCGCAGACCTATGGCGATGGCACGCTGCGCCTCACGCCTTGGCAAAGCGTCGTGCTGCCGGGGATCGCCGATGCGCAATCGGCGGCGAAAGCGGTGACGGCGGCCGGGTTGATTGTTGATCCTGCTTTGCCGTTGGCGTCGATCGTCGCGTGTTCGGGAAGTACCGGCTGCGCCTCGGCCTTTGCCGACACGAAGAACGACGCGCTGGCGCTGGCGCGCGATTTGGGTGCGTTGGGCGGGAAGACGGTCCATCTGACCGGCTGCGCCAAATCCTGCGCCGTCGCGGGCACGGCCGATATCACGCTCCTCGCGCAAGCGCCGGGGCGCTATACGGTGTTCGGCAAAGACGGGGACGATTCGGCGCGGTTCGGGCGGTGCGTCGCGGACAACGCCGCGATCGCCGAAATCGCCGGCATCGTCACAGCAGCCTAGGATGTCGATGGATTACATTCGCGATGGCGCCAAGATCTACCGCAGGTCCTTCGCCACGATCCGCCGGGAAGCCGATCTTTCGCGTGTTCCGCCCGATCTGGAGAAGCTCGCGGTGCGCGTGATCCATGCGTGCGGCATGGTCGACGCGGCGGGCGATCTGGTTTTCTCCGCAGGGGCGGGGAAGGCGGGCCGCGACGCGCTGGCATCGGGGGCGCCCATTCTTTGCGACGCGCGCATGGTCGCCGAAGGCATCACCCGCGCGCGCCTGCCCGCGAAGAACCGCGTCGTCTGCACGCTGGGCGATCCGCAAGTGCCCGATCTTGCCGCGCGCATCGGCAATACGCGCTCGGCCGCCGCGCTCGAACTTTGGCTTCCCGATCTTGGCGGATCGGTGGTCGCCATCGGCAACGCGCCGACGGCGCTTTATCGCCTGCTCGAAATGCTCGACGAGGGCGCGCCGCGCCCCGCCATCATTCTCGGTTTTCCCGTCGGCTTCATCGGCGCAGCTGAGTCGAAGGACGAGCTCGCCGCGAACAGCCGGGGCGTGCCGTTCGTCGCATTGCGCGGCCGGCGCGGGGGCAGCGCCATCGCCGCCGCCGCCGTGAATGCGCTGGCGACGGAGGTCGAGTGATGGACAAGATCGGCCGTCTCTTTGGGCTCGGCGTCGGGCCCGGCGATCCCGAGCTTCTGACCGTCAAAGCGCTGCGCATTCTTCGCGCCGCCCCGGTCGTCGCCTATCTTTCGGCCAAGGCGAAGAAAAGCAACGCGCTGTCGATCGTCGAATCCTATCTCGATCCGCGCCAGACGATGATGCCGTTGATCTATCCGGTGACGACGGAGAAGCTCGAACCGCCACATTGCTACGAGACCATCATCGCCGCGTTCTACGACGAAGCGGCGAACGAGATCGCGTGCCATCTCGACACGGGAACGGATGTCGCCGTGCTGTGCGAGGGCGATCCGTTCTTCTACGGCTCGTTCATGTATCTGCACGATCGGCTCAGCACGCGCTATCCGACCGAAGTGGTGCCGGGCGTGTGTTCGATCGTCGCGAGCTCGGCGGCGTTGGCGGCACCGCTCGTCTATCGCAATCAGACTTTGACGGTGCTGTCGGGCGTGTCGCCGGAGGAAGATCTCGAAACGCGCTTGGCGCAAGCCGATGCGGCGGCGATCATGAAGCTCGGCAGCAATTTCGAGAAAGTGCGCCGCGTGCTGGTCAAGCTCGGCCTCGCGGATCGCGCGCTCTATGTCGAGCGCGCGACGATGGCGGCCCAGCGCATCGTGCCCTTCGCCGAAATAGATCCGGCAAGCGTGCCGTATTTCTCGATGATCCTCGTCCCCGGCGCGCGTTGGCAGGGATGAACACCCGCGCCGCCGCGATCGTGATTTTGGGGGCGGGCAGCCTGCCCGTCGCACGCAAGATCGCGGCCGCGTTGCCAGGCGCGCGGATTCATGGCCTGAAGTCCCGCGTCGCGGATGCGGATATCGCGTTCGAGGAATTCGGACCCGCGTTGCGCGATCTGTTCGCTAGCGATACGCCGATCATTGTGCTTTGCGCGACCGGTATCGTGGTGCGTGCGCTTTCGCCCCTGCTGCAGGACAAGCGCGCCGAACCGCCCGTCGTCGTGGTCGCGGAGGACGGCAGCGCGATCGTGCCGCTGCTCGGCGGCTTGCGCGGCGTCAACGATCTGGCGCGGCGGATCGGTTCGGCGCTCGAAACGGCACCCGCGATCACCACGACCGGCGAAGTCCGTTTCGGTACGACGCTGGAATTGGCGCCGGACGGCTATGTCCTCGCCAATCCGGCGGCGGGTAAGCGCTTTATGTCGGATCTGCTGGCCGGTGCGAAGGTTCGCATCGAGGGTGCCGCGCCTTGGCTTTTGGAAACGCGCTTGCCGATCGATCCGGCGGGCACGTTGACGATCCGCGTCACGCCGAAGGCGGTAACGCCTGCCGAGGGCGAACTTGTTTTCCATCCGCGCGCGGTGCGTATCGACGTCCAAAGCGGTGCCGCCGATCGCGTGATGGCCGCACTCGATGCGCAAGGCTTGTCGCCGCTTGCCGTCGCCTGTGTCGTCGCCGCCGAGAAGGATGCCGCCGATCCTGCCATTCATGACGTCGCGAAGGCGCTGGATCGGCCGTTGCGCATCGTCGCCGCCCTCGATACCGATCCCGTGAAGCTGTCCGTCGCCGATGCGCCGATCGATCCGGCGTCGATCGGGCGCGCGCGCGGCAAATTGAGCGTGATCGGGATCGGTCCCGGTTGGCTGGATTGGCGCACACCCGAAGCGCAACGTGATCTGGCACAAGCAGACGATTTGATCGGCTACGAGACCTATCTACGTATGGCGGGGCCGTTCGCACCGCATCAAATCGTCCATGCCACCGACAACCGCGAAGAGATGGCACGCGCGCACCATGCGTTCGCGCTGGCGGCGCAAGGCCGTTCGGTCGCGGTCGTGTCGTCGGGCGATCCGGGGATATTTGCGATGGCGGCGGCGGTGCTCGAAGCTTTGCACGAAAACGCCGATCCGGCATGGCATGGTGTGGAACTGAAGATCGTACCGGGTATCTCGGCCGCGCAAGCCGCGGCCGCACGCAGCGGCGCGCCGTTGGGCCACGATTTCTGCATCATATCGCTTTCCGACAATCTCAAGCCTTGGGACGTGATCGAACGCCGCCTGTCATTGGCCGCGCAAGCCGATCTGGTGCTCGCCCTCTACAACCCGATCTCCCGCGCGCGGCCCACGCAATTGGCGCAGGCGCTGACGGCGATCCGCGCGCATCGTGCACCGCAAACGCCGGTCGTGCTGGGCCGCGATATCGGCCGCCCGGATGAAAGCTTGCGCGTCGTCACGCTCGGCGCGCTCGATCCGGCGGACGTCGATATGCGCACGGTCGTGATCGTCGGCTCTTCGACAACAACGGCGTTCGATGGCGCACGCTGGGTCTATACGCCGCGCTGGTACGGCGGCAAAAAGCCGGTCAGCGAAGCTTGAGCCACGCCATCGCTTCAGCGATCGTGTAGGCGACCGGCAGATCGGGGCGGGGCGGGCGGCGCTTCATCGCCACAGGAATGCCAAGTTCGCGCGCGGCGATCAGCTTGGCCTGCGTCGCCGTGCCGCCGCTGTTCTTGCAAACGATCATGTCGATGCGCTTGTCGCGCAGCAATGCGCGCTCGCCCGCCACGTCGAAGGGGCCGCGCGACAGCAGCAATTCGTATTGCTTGAATGCGGGCATTGGCTCGGGCGCTTCGACCGAGCGGATCAGGAACCAGATATCGTCGAGCGATACGAAGGGCCCCAATTCCTGGCGGCCGACGGCCATCAACACGCGTTTGGCCTCGCGCCGCAGGATCGTCGCCGCGTCTTTGAGCGTGTCGACTTCGGTCCAGCGATCGCCAGCGCCGGGGCGCCAAGCTTCGCGTTCCAGGCGGAGCAGCGCCGTATTCTCCTGCGCGCAAGCCTCGGCCGCATTGAACGCCATCGCGGCGGAGAAAGGATGCGTGGCGTCGATCACCGCATCGAAGCGCTCGGCGCGCAGATATTCGCCGAGACCTTCGGCGCCGCCGAAGCCGCCGCTGCGCCATTCGCCCGCAGGCAGGCGCGGGGATTTCGTGCGTCCCGCGAACGACGTGACGACGCGCGAAACCCCGTGCGCGACGAGGGCGGCGGCGAGATCATAGGCCTCGGTCGTGCCGCCGAGGATCAGAACGGAAGGGGAGGTTTGCATGGGCTTGTCGATAAAGCATAAACTGGAATCCCAGTCTCGTCGCGGTTTCCCAATCCAGTGACCGAATTCCGTTCGAACAATTCCGGCCCGCGCGTGCGCGAGATCGCCAGCGTGACCAACCCGCTGGTCAAGGAAATCCGCGCGCTGCATATGCGCAAGGCGCGCGCCGAGACGGGGCTGTTCCTGGCCGAAGGCGCGCGTACGATCGCCCAAGCGCTTGATTATGGCTTCGCGCCGGAAATGCTGGCGTATCGATCCGATCCGGCGGTTGCCGCGCTGTGCGCGCGTGCCGCCGCCGGCGGCGCGCAATTGCTGGAAGTCTCGGATGCGGTGCTGGAAAAAATCTCCCAGCGCGACAACGCGCAAAGCGCGATCGGCGTGTTCCGCCAGCGTCTGCACCGTCTTGCCGATCTCGATCCGAACTCGGCGCCGCTGTGGCTGGCGCTGGAAGGCGTGCGCGATCCGGGCAATCTCGGCACTTGCATTCGCACGGCCGACGCGACCGGGGCGGGCGGGGTGATCTTGATCGGCAGTACTTGCGATCCGTTCGGTATCGAAACGGTGCGCGCGACGATGGGCTCGATCTTCGCTGTACCCATCTATACGGCCGAGCCGGACGAAGCGCTCGCTTTCGTGCGCGGCTGGTCCGGCGTTTCGGTCGGCACGGCGTTACAAGGGGCGATCGACTATCGCGAGGCGGTTTATGCGCCGCCCACGCTGATCGTCAACGGGACGGAGCAAAGCGGCCTCAGCGACGCGATGCGCGATGCGTGCGGCAAGCTGGTGAAGCTGCCGATGCGCGACGGCGTCGAATCGCTCAACCTTTCCGTCGCGGCGGGCGTGATGCTCTACGCCGTTCGCGAACGGCTTTAGCCGCGCGCCCTGATCGCCGCTAGCCGCGCAGGCGCGCGCCGTCCGGATCGAAGAAATGCGCGAGCTTTGTGTCGACGGTGACGGCGACGGTCTCGCCGCTCGCCGGCAGAAGGCGGCCATCGGCCATACCGACCAGTTCGTGCCCATGGGCGCGCAGCGTCACTTGCGTCGCCGTTCCCAAAGGCTCGGCGATGATGACCGTGCCTTCGAAGCGCACTTCGCCCGGCCGCAACGTCGCGCCCGTACCGGCCGTTTCGACGCGCAGGTCGTCGGGTCGGATGCCCGCGACGACGCGCTCGCGCGCACCGACGATGGCCGAGGAAACGGGAATGACGGCGCCTTCGCCAAGCTTCAACGTTGCCGCCACGCCGTCGCGCGCGGCGGGCAGGGTCATGAAGTTCATCGTCGGCGTGCCGATGAAGCCCGCGACGAATATGCTGGCCGGCGTATGGAACACGTCCAGCGGCGTGCCGACCTGTTCGATCCGTCCGTCGCGCATAATGACGATCCGGTCGGCGAGGGTCATCGCTTCGACCTGATCATGCGTCACGTAGATCGTGGTCGTGCGCAAGGTCTGATGCAGGCGCTTGATCTCCGTGCGGACTTGCCCGCGCAATTGGGCGTCGAGATTGGAGAGCGGCTCGTCGAACAGGAACACCGACGGATCGCGCACGATCGCGCGGCCCATCGCCACGCGCTGACGCTGGCCGCCGGACAACTCGCTCGGCCGGCGGTCGAGATAGGCGGTCAGGCCCAGCATTTCGGCTGCGCGCTTCACTTTCGTCTCGATCTCGTCCTTCGGGCGTTTGGCCGCGAGCAAGCCGAAGGCGATGTTCTTGAACACGCTCATATGCGGATAAAGCGCGTAATTCTGGAACACCATCGCGATGTCGCGATCCTTGGGTTCCAGCCTGTTCACCACCTTGTCGCCGATGCGCAGCGTGCCCGCGGTGACGCTCTCCAGCCCCGCGATCATGCGCAGCGTCGTCGATTTGCCGCAACCCGACGGGCCGACGAGCACGATGAATTCGCCGTCGGCGACCTCCAGATCGATGCCGTGCACGACCTGGGTATGGCCGTAGCGCTTGACCAATCCCTGCAAGGAGAGGCTGGCCATCGGTCAGCCCCCGGTCCGCGCTGCGAGCTTGTCGTGCGCAGCCTTCGCCGCCGCCGCGTGCGCGGCCAAACGGTCGCGAAGACGCTTCGCGCTGGCGCGATGGCGCGTGGCGGCCTCGGCCAATGCTTCGGGGGCGGGGCCGCCGGGCAGTTTGCGTACGGCGATGAAATTCTCCGGCGACGCGGCCTCGCGAAAGCGCGCCTCGCTCAATTTCGGCGCGCGGCCGCAGGTCTCGGCGAAAGCGGCGGCGAAGCGCGCATAGGGCACGGTGCCCAGATCGTCGCCGCTTTCCTTCATCGCGCGCGCGAGCTGGGCGGCGACATGATGCGCGCGGCCGAAGGGAATGCCTTCTTCGCGCACCAGCGTGTCGGCGAGTTCGGTGATCGTCGCGAAAGAGCGCGAGATATTGGCGCGCGCGCGGGCTTCGTCGATCGCGGCGCTGGCGGCGACACCTTGCATCAGGTCGAGCACCCGCGCGGCCATCGCGAAGGCTTCGTAACCTTGGCTGTGCACCTCGTGCTCGTTGTCGTTCATGTCGGTGAAGGGCGTGTTGTGCAGCGCCGTCAGCACCGCTTCGCAGCGTCCGGCGGTCAGCGACGCCATCAATCGCATATGTTCGACCGGCACGGGGTTGCGCTTCTGCGGCATGATCGAACTGATCTGGACGAAGCCGTCCGAGAAGCGCAATTGGCCGACCTCGAACGACGTCCAGAACGCCATATCCTGCGCGAACCTGCCGAGATTGAGCGCCATCAGCTTGATCGCCGCATAGACCTGCGACGTGTAGTCGGCGGCGGCGATGCAGCTATAGGAATTGGGCAGAATGTCGGCGAAGCCGAGCAACTCGGCGACGCGCGCGCGGTTCAGCGGAAATCCCGTCGTGGTGATCGCGGCCGCGCCCATCGGGCACAGATCGGCGGTCTGGCGCGCTTGTTCCAAGCGCTCCGCGTCGCGCAGCAAGGTTTCGATGACTGCGCCCAGATAATGGCCGTAGGTCGAGGGCTGCGCGGGCTGGCCATGGGTGTAGGCGAGGATGATCGTGCGCGCGTCGCGCACCGATCGTTCGATCAGGGTTTCGATCAGGCCGGTCAATTGGGCGACGAGCGCGTCGAGCCGCTCCTTCAGCGCCATCTTGAACAGCGTGTGATCGATATCGTTGCGCGAGCGGCCGGTATGCAGGCGTGCGGCGGTGTCGACGCCGACATGGCGCGCCAATTCGCGCTCGATATAGAAGAACAGGTCTTCGTGCTCGCCGGTATAGGCGACAGGTTCGCTGCGCGAAGCCAAATCCGCTTCGATGGCGGCGAGCGCGCGCAGCAGTTTCGCGATGTCCTCGGCGCTCAGCAGCCCTTGCTCGTGCAGCATCACGCCATGGGCGCGGTGCATCGTCATCAGATGACCAAGATGATGGGCCTGGCTCAGCCCGAAGGCGGGGGCGAGCACGGCGCGGGCGAAGGCGGGGGCGGGGAAGCGGTCGTCGCCGCCTTCGAAGGAATTCGGGGGCAAAGCGGCCATGTTCAACCTTTCAATCCGGCCAGCACGACGCCGCGGATGATGTAACGCTGGAAAACGATGAAGACGACGAGCGTGGGCAAGGTCGCGATCGTGGCGCCCGCCATGACGAGCTCCCAATCGGTGAGGTTCTCGCCCGAGAACGAGGCGAGGCCGACGGGCAGCGTATAGAGCGCGCGGTCGTTGGTGACGATCAACGGCCACAGGAACGCGGTCCAATTGCCCAGGAAGGTGAAGATGCCGAGCGCGGAAAGTGCTGGCGTGACCAGCGGCATCGCGACCTTCCACCAGATCTTGAACTCGCTGAGCCCGTCGATCCGCGCGGCGTGGATATAGTCGTCGGGCACGCCCATGAAGAACTGGCGCATCAGGAACACGCCGAAGCCCGTCATCATGCCGGGGAACATGATGCCCCAATAGCTGTTGAGCCAGCCGAAATTCTTCGCCATCACGTACCACGGCACGATCAGCATTTCGGTCGGGATCATCAGCGTGCTGAGGATGGCGATGAACACGAATTCGCGGCCGCGGAATTCGAACTTCGCCAGCGTGTAGCCGATCAGCGCATCGAAGAAGAGCACCGAAATCGTGACGAGCGCGCTGGTGACGACCGAATTGACGAACCAAAGGCCGAAACGCGTCTTCTCGAAAATAAAGATGTAGTTCTCGAAGGTCGGCTCGTGCGGCAGAAGATTGATTTCGTAGACTTCGTGCGGCGCTTTGAACGACGTGCCGATCATATAGGCCAGCGGCGTCATCATCACGATCGCGCCGATCACCAGCAGCGTCCAGGCGACGACCAATCCCGGGCGTTCGGCGAGCGCCACGCGCCAGGGGCGATCCGCGTCGAACAACGATGCCGCCGGGCCGGACATCAATTCGTCCTCGCGCGCATCAAGCGCAGCTGGATCAAGCTGATCACGAGCAGGATCAGGAACAGGATGATCGTTTGCGCCGCCGCGTAGCCCATTTGGTAGGAACGAAACGCGGTTTCATAGATATACAGCACCAGCGGTTTGGTGCTGTTGAGCGGCCCGCCGGCGCCGTTATCCGTCATGTTGTAGACCGTGTCGAAAATCCGCAGGAAACCGATCGACGAAATCACGACCAGGAACACGATCGTCGGCCGCAACAGCGGCAGTGTGATTTCGCGTAAGACCATCCATCGGCCGGCGCCATCGATGCGCGCCGCCTCGTAATAGCTCGACGGTATGGCGCGCAGTCCCGCCATGAACAGCACGATCTGGAAGCCGAGCCCGGCCCAGATGGCGGGCGCGAGGGCGGCGGGCAGGGCTTGGAACGTGGAGCGCAGGAAAGGCTGCGTGTCGAAGCCGACGGCGTTGAGCAGGTTGTTGAACAAGCCCACCGGCGGCGGCTGATAGAACCAGCGCCACACCCACGCCATCGCGACGGCCGAGGTGAGATGGGGGATGAAATAGCAGGCGCGGATCAGCCCGTGCGCGAAGCGCACTTGATCGAGATAGTAGGCGACGACGAAGGCGATCACGAGGCTGACCGGCGCGCCGACGGCCAGATAGATGAAGGTGTTTTTGAACGCGATCCAGAACACGGGGTCGTTCAGCATGCGGCTGAAATTCGACAGCCCGGCATAGCGCGGCGGCGACAGCAGATTCCATTCGGTGAACGCGATCGCGAAGGACTCGAACGCGGGATAGAAGCGGATCACGCCGAAAAACACGATCGGCACCGCCAGGAATATCCAGGCCTGGATGGCGAGTTTGCGCTCGATCGTCAGTGTTTCGCCAAACCGCATCCCGGTTCCGCCGTGTCGGCCGCTCGTTGCGGCGATTAAATCCGTTCCATTGATTTAATATGAAGACATTGTCATCATGCAAGCGGAATTCCTGGGGCGCCCCTTGCGGCGCCGTGATCGCGAGGATCGCTTGGCGGGATCGGGATTGGGGTTTTTGTCGGGGCTGGCGCCCTTCGACCGACGCGGTCATCAGCGCCGGTTGATCGTCGACGCGTTGTGGCGCGTCGATGCGGCAAGCCGCGCCGATTTGGCGGCCGCGATCGGCTTGTCGCCGCAAATGGTCACGCTGCTGGTCGACGAGTTGATGGCGGACGGGCTCGTGCGCGAAGTGGGCCGGCGGCCCGCCGCGCGCGGTCAGCCGCCGATCGATCTCGCCCTCGATGCCGACGGCGGATTCGCGGTCGGCGTGCAGGTGGAACCCGGGCGCCTCAACATCGTGCTCGCCGATTTGAAAGGGCGGGTGCGCGCCGAGATCAGCGAGCCGTGTCCGACGGAGACGCCCGCGAAGGCGCTGCCGCATCTCAAGAAGCGCGTCGCGCGGCTGGTCGCGAAGACCGGAATCGACCGCCGCCGCTTGCTCGGGGCGGGGATCGTGATCCCGGGCCCGTTCGGCGACGTCGAGAACGTGGCGCGTGACTTGCTCGCGATGCCCGCCTGGTCGCGCTCGACGTTTCGTGAAGATTTCGCCGCCGCGCTCGACATGCCCGTTTTCGTCGGCAACGACGCGACGGCGGCCGCTGTCGGCGAACATCTCGATGGCGCGGCGCGCGACTTGCGCCACTTCGTCTATCTCTATCTTGGCGAAGGCGTGGGGGCGGGCGTGTTCGTCGAGGACCATCCCGCGATGGGCGCCTTCGGCAATGCGGGCGAGGTCGGGCGCATGCTTGTGCCCGATCCCGATCGTCCCGGTGCGGCCATCGAACTGGAAGCCGTGGCGTCTCTCGATGCGTTACGACGTGCACTCGCCGTCGCGGGCGACATCGATGCCGAGGCGTTGTTCGTCGCGAACGCGGCGGCGGTCGCGCGCTGGCGCGATCGCGCGGCCGCGGCTTTACGCATCGCCATCGCCAATATCGAAAATCTTCTTGATCCCGACGCGATCGTGCTGGGCGGTCCATTGCCGCCTGCCGAATTGAGCGCGTTGCTGTCGCGCATCGAGCTGCCGCCGACTGTCAGCGCGCGCCGGGGGCGGCGCCATCCGCGATTGCTGCTCGGCCGATCGGGGCGGGTTGTATCGGCGCTGGGCGGCGCGACGCTGCCGCTGTTCCACGCGCTCACACCGCAGCCGCAGGCCGCCCGCCGACGCATCGGCGCGATGGAGATGGCGTCGTGAGCGCGATTCTAAAGTTTTTCGTCGAGCGGGAAGAAGCGATGCGCGCCATCAGCTGCCGCGACGATGCGCCCGAACTCCAGGCCCGGCGGAAAATGGCCGGCGGCGACGATCGCGTCGGTCGCGGCCGCCCAATCCGCCAGCGCGCGGCGCGAGCGGATCGACGCCGCCTTGTCGGTGTCGGCGCGATGGCACCACTCGGGATGCTCGATCTGCACGGGGCTATGCCAGCTATCGCCGACCACGACCAGCTTCCGGCGCGCGGCGAGCACGATCGCCGAATGGCCGGGCGTGTGTCCGTAGGCGGCGCGGAAGCTCAGCTCCGGCCAGCCTTGCGGCGAACCGCCGTCTTGGATCGCCGCGATCCGGCCTTGGGCGAGCAAGGGCGCCACGTGACGTTCGAAAGCGTCCACGTGATGCGCCTTGGCCGCCGCTGCGCCGGCTTTCGCCCAATGTGCGAGTTCGGCCGCCGGAGCCGCATAGACTGCGTTTGGAAAACAGGCTTCGCCGTCGACGCTGGCCCAGCCGACATGATCGAGATGGAAATGCGTGAACGCCAGGCACGTCACCGCGTCTCGCGCGATGCCGTGCGCGGCCAGCGCGCGGTCGAGCCCGCCTTGCAGCCCGCCGAAATAGGCGCTCGGCCCCGGCCCGAGACCGGCATCGATCAACGCGACGTCGCGCCCGCGGCGCAGCGCGACGACCGTAAAGCGCGTGTGGAACACGCCGTCGGGCGCGTAGCGCGCCATCGCTTGATCGCCGGGTTCCGGAACGTGATCGGGGAAGGCGTGGCTCCAGGCGGCGGGGGCGGGCGACACGTCGTTCAGGCTCAACGCGGTCCATCCGTCGAGTTCAAGTCGCACCATCGTCCTTCGTCCTTTTTTCGCTTCGCCGAAATCCGGCCCGTCGGCCGGACACCATCCACGCCTACATCAAACAGGGAGAAAAATCATGACCGATGATCGAAGCAAGTTCGAGTTGTCGCCGACGCGCCGCGCCTTCGCGCTCGGCAGCGCGGCGGCGGCCTTCACGCTCGCGGCACCCGCCGTGCTGCGCGCGCAAGCGGTCGAGATCGAGTATTGGCAGTACTTCTTCAAAGAACGCGTCGAAGCGATGGACGAGCTGATCAAGCGCTTCGAAGCCGCCAATCCCGGCGTGAAGGTGAAACATACGCATTTCCCCTATGCGCAGTACCGCACGAAGACCGCGGCCGCCGTTCCGGCGGGCGAAGGCCCCACGGTGATGCAGCTTTTCTTCGGCTGGATGCGCGAATACGCCAAGGCGAAGCTGATCCAGCCGCTGCCGGCCGACATGTTCAATCCCGCCGCCGTCGACCGCGACTACTTCGACGTCGTGCAGCTGATGAAGACGTCGGAAGGTTATTGGGCGCTGCCCACCGCGGTGCGCAGCCTCGGCATGTTCTACAATAAGAAGCTGTTGCAGGAAGCCGGGCTCGGCGACAAGCCGGCGGGCACGCTGGACGAATACGTGCGTTTCGCGCTCGCCTCGACCAAGCGCGACGGCAGCGGCAACTTGACCCAAGCCGGCGCCACGATCGGCATCCCGTCGCAGGATTATCATTGGTGGCGCGAGGTGCTGGTGCGTCAGAACGGCGGCAAGCCCTACACGGACGATTTCAAGAAGGTGACTTACGCGAACGAGGCGGGTGCGGCGGCCATCGCCTGGTACACCGACTTGCAGCGCAAGCATCGCGTGGCGCAGGCGGGATTCCTGTCCGAAAGCCAGGCCGCATTCCGCGCGGGGCGCGCGGCTCAGCATGTCGACGGCTCGTTCCGCCTCGGCACGTTCCGCAACGCGCGCGGCTTCGAATGGGGCGTGGCGGAATTGCCGACGCATAAGGGCGTGGGCGGCAACTACTCGTCCTACTGGGTCAACGGTCTCGCCGCGAACGCGACCGGTGCCAAGAAGGAAGCGGCGCTCAAGTTCCTCGCTTTCGTCACCAACGACGCGTCGATGCAGCTGTGGTTCGAGAAGACCGGGGAGTTGCCGGCCAAGCGCGCTTCGGCGCTGACGCCGGCCAATCTGGCCGATCCGTTGACCGGCCCGATGATCGCGGGGCTGAAGAACGCCTACACGACGGACTTCGTGGCCGAAGAAGCGCAAGGCCAGCTGTTCCAGGACATGCTCGACCGCATCCTGTTGCAGAACCAGGACCCGCTGGCGGCCGTCCGTCAGATGGGCGAAGCCGAGCAGAAGATGATCGACGACCACTACAAGAGCTGAAGCGCGTCCGGACCGGCCGCTTTCGGGCGGCCGGTCCACTCTTGTTCGTAAACGGTATTGTTATGGCTTTTTCGCGTTTCGACTTCGATATGCTCGTGCCCGATTTGGCGCGGGCGGCACTTCATGGCGTCAAAGCGGGCGAAAGGATCGATCTCGACGCGCAGGCTTCGCGCGCGGGCGTGACGTCCGACAAGTTGCGCGTGCTTGCGGCGGCGCTGACGCAAGCGGGCTTCGCGACGGCCGGCGCCGATGGCGCCTTGCGCCGCGCGGATCGGCGGGTGCATCTTTTCGCCGTCGACCTTGGCGGGACCAAACTCCACGCGGCGCTGGTCGACGAGACGGGCGAGATTTTGGACGAGATCGTCGAGGCGACGGACCGGCGCGGCGGCCAAGCCGTCGTCGCGCAGATCGGCGCGACATGCGACGCGTTGCGCGCGAAAGCAGGGCTTGCCGTTGCCGATATTGCCGCCGCCGCCGTCGGCACGCCGGGCGCGGCACATCCCCGGACTGGCCGCATCGCGATGGCACCGAACATTGCGGGCTTCGATGCGCTCGACGTCTGCGGTGCTTTGCGCGCGCGGCTGGGCGTGCCCGTGCGGATCGAGAACGACGTCAATATGGCGGCGTTGGGCGAGCACGCGGCCGGCGCCGCGCGGGACCTTTCGGACTTCGCGCTTGTCGCGTTCGGCACGGGCGTGGGGCTCGGCTTGGTGTTGAACGGCGCGCTGGTTCGCGGTGCCGCCGGTTTCGCCGGCGAGATCGCGCAATTGCCGCTCGGTGCCGATCCGTTCGATCGCGCGAACTACCGGCTGGGCCCCTTGGAGACCGTTATCGGCAGCGCCGGGCTGGTGCATGCCGCGCGTATGCGGGGGCTGGACGACGTGGAGGACGTGGAGGGGTTGTTCTTGCGCGCGCGCGCGGGCGACGCCCGCGCGAAATCGACCATCGGCGAGGCGGCGCGGACGCTTTTTCTGGCGTTGACCGCCGTGCGGGCGATCGTCGATCCCGAACGCGTGATCCTCGCCGGCGGAATCGGGTTGCAGCCGGAAATCGCGGCGCATCTTTCGCGAATCGGCGCCGACCATCCTTTCGCGCCGAAGTTTGCGGTCAGCGCGCTCGGACCGCGCGCCGCGATCGCGGGGGCGGCGAGTTGCGCGTTCGCCGAAGCGCTTCGCGCCCAATCGCAGTCGTAGAATGATCTCGATCCATATCAGCGCCACCGCGGCGAAAGCGGCCGACGAAGCGGCATCTCAAGTCGTCGACGCGCTGCGCGCGAAACCCGATCTCGTCCTCGGACTTGCGACCGGCGGGACGATGCGTCCTTTCAACGCGGCGCTGGTCCGCACGTATCGCGAGGGACTTGTGTCTTTCACGCGCGCGACGATCTTCAATCTCGACGACCATGTCGGCGTGCCCGCAGACCATCCACATTCGTTCCGTCGCTTCATGCGCGAAACCTTGTTCGACTTGGTCGACGCCGATCCGGCGCGCTGCTTCATGCCCGACGGCATGGCGCGGGATCTGGATGCGGAAGCGGCCGACTACGAGGCGCGGATCGCGGCCGCTGGCGGAATCGACCTGCAGATCCTCGGGCTCGGCCATAATGGCCATATCGCCTACAACGAACCGGGCGCGCCGCACGATTCACGCACGCGCGCCGTGTCGCTCGCGGCGGATACGATCGCGCGTGCGACGCCAGATTTCGCGCCGGACGCCGTGCCGCATCAAGGGCTGACGATGGGGATCGGCACGATTCTAGATGCGCGCCGCATCGTTCTGCTCGCGAATGGCGCCGGAAAGGCCGAAGCCGTCGCGCAGGCATTGAAGCCGCCGCCGCGGACCGCATGTCCTGCGAGCGCTCTGCAACGTCATGGCGATGTCGGCTTCTATTTGGATCCGGCGGCCGGCAGCTTGGTCGCGGGCGCGCGTTCGCGCTGAACCGCAAGCGAGTTGGTTTTAGGAAATCGTCGTCGGCAATTGCCGGCGCGGACCCTTTGGTGTGTTTTGTAAAATGTTACAATAGCCTTGTAAAATCTTACAAAAAGACTACGCTCTCGCTCGATGCTTGATAAATCTTCACCTTTCGCGTCGCCTCAACCCCCATTCGGCACCGCCGAAGCAGGCTATGTCGTCGCCATCCGGCGCTTGCGCCGGGCCATCGTGACATGCGAGTTGGCGCCGGGCGCTTTCGTCGGCGAGGCCGATTTGGTGGCGCGTTTTGCGCTGGGCCGGGCGGCAGTTCGCGTCGCCTTGACCGAGCTGGCCGCCGCGAGATTCGTATCGCGCCATGCCCGGCAAGGCTGGCGCGTGGCCCCCGTGAACGGCGCGTTGTCGCGCGACGTGCTGGCGGCATTGGCGCGCCTCGAACCGGTATTGATCGACACAGCGCCGGATGCCGCGACGAAAGCGGCATTGATCGAGGCGGCCGGTATTCTCGATACCGTGATCGGCCGCGACGAGCCGCAGGCCGTGACGATGGCGCGGGCGGCGGCGCGGCGCATCCGCGAGTTGCTTGCCGCCGGCGCGAACGGGTTTTTGCGCGATTGGCTGCTTTGCGCGTGGGATCACGCCGACCGGATCGTGCGCCAACTGGAGCTCGTGGGATATGCGGTCCCCGTGGCCGACCTGCGCGATCTCGTTCAAGCGCTATGCGATGGCGATCTGGCCGCCGCGGCGCGCGCGCTGCGGAAGGATCAATCCCGTTTCGCCGACGCGCTTGCGCGCGGGTTCCTCGCCAAAGCCGAATTTTTCGCGCCCGGCGATGCGCGTTCGGCACGCCGGCGCAAGCCTGTGCTCGCGCGGGCCGTCGAATCTTCGTCCCAACCTCTCACCAAGGATCAAAAGCGATGATCGGAAAACTTCGATCCGTCCGCCTGGCATTGGCCGCGGCGGCGTTCATCGGCTTAGGCTTGCCGCAAGCCCATGCCGCCAAAGACAGTCTCGTCGTCGATCTGGTCAACGAGCCGTCCTCGCTTGACCCGCAAGTCCAGTGGAACCCGGACAGCTACTACGTCTACCGCAACATCTTCGACAATCTGGTCACGCGCGACGACAAGGGCGCGATCGTGCCGCAAGTCGCGACGTCGTGGCGCCAGATATCGGACACCGAGATCGAGTTCGATCTGCGCGGGGATATCGTTTTCCACGATGGCTCGAAGCTGACGGCCGACGACGTGGTGTTCAGCGTGAAGCGCATCACCGATCGCGCTTTCGCGAGCCCGCAGCTCGGCCAGTTCGACAAGATCGTCGACGCGGCCGCGCTGTCGCCGACCAAGGTGAAGCTCGTCACAGCCGGGCCGTATCCCGCGTTGCTTGCCCAGCTCGTCAAGCTGTCGATCGTGCCCAAGGCGGTCGTCGAGGCGGTCGGCAAGGATGCGTTCAATCTGAAGCCGATCGGCTCCGGCCCCTATAAGTTCGAGGCGTGGCAGCGCGGCGTGCAAGTCACGTTGACCCGCAACGACGCGTATTGGGGAACCAAGGGTCCGTTCCCCAGCGTCGTCTTCCGCGCGGTGCCGGATGGCGCCACGCGTCTTGCCAATCTTCAGGCGGGGTCGAGCGATCTGATCGTCACGATCGACGCGGATCAGGCCGCGCAGTTGAAGAACGCGCCGCGCGCCAAGGCGCTGATCGGTTTGACCGAGCGCGTCGCTTACTTGCGCCTCAACACCACCAAGCCGCCGTTCGACAATCCTAAGGCGCGTTTGGCCGCCGCCCACGCGATCGACAAGGCGGGATTGATCGAAGGCATTCTCGGCGGCCACGACAAGCCGGTGCCGGAACTTCTGACGCCCGCGATTTTCGGCTGGGTCGACGGCATTCAAGCGCCGGCCTACGATCTTGCCAAGGCGAAGGCGCTGCTGGCGGAAATCGGGCCTGCGGCGAAGGCGGAGATCGATCTGGCCACCGCGCCGGTCTTCGATCAACGCATCGTCCAGGCGGTTCAGCAGATGATGACCGACGCGGGCTTCAACGTGAAGATCGCGATGTCGGACATGGCGTCCTATTTGCGCCGCGCCCAGGCCGGCCCCGAGGCGACGTCGCTGCTGAGCTTCGGCCGCTGGTCTTGCGCCTGCCAGGACGCGGATGGCGTGCTGTTCCCGTTGCTGCACAAGTCGAGCGGCTGGTCGGCCTATCGCAATCCGAAGGTCGATACGCTGCTCGAGGAGGCGCGCGCCACGCTCGACGCCAACAAGCGTCTCGCGGCGTATAAGCAGGTGCACGAGATCGTTGCGACGGACGTGCCGGTCGTGCCGCTCTATCAGGCGGTCGTGATCTACGGTGCGGCGAAGAATCTCGAATTCACGCCGACGCCGAACGAAAGCATGTTCATCAACCGCATGAGCTGGAAGGACTGATACGGATGCCGGGCTTTCTGCTCCGGCGTCTGGGACAGGCGGGCGTCACCATCCTCGGGGTGGTGACGCTCATCTTCTTCGTCCAGCGGCTGACGGGCGACCCCACTTATCTGCTGGTGCCGGAGACGGCGACGCAGGCCGATATCGACGCGCTGCGCACCGCGCTGGGTTTCGATCGGCCGCTTTTCGTCCAGTATCTCGATTTTCTGGCGGAGTTGCTGCGCTTCGATCTGGGGCAATCGGTCGTGCAGCGCGTGCCGGTGACGACGATCATCGCCTCGCGCATGCCCTATACGCTGATGCTGGCGGCGGGCGCATTGGTCGTCGCCTGCGGGATCGGCATTCCGATCGGCGTCCTGCTGGCGCTCTACCGCGAAACACTGCTCGCCAAATTCGCCGCCGGGCTGGTGCTGTCGGCGCAAAGCATGCCGACCTTCTGGAGCGGGATCTTGATGATCCTGGTCTTCTCGGTGCTGCTCGGCTGGCTGCCGCCGTCCTCGACGGGCGGCTTCTCGAATCTGATCATGCCGTCGGTGGCGCTGGGCCTGCTCAGCATGGCGACCTTCGCGCGCATCACGCGGGCCGCTTTGCTCGACGAGCTGTCGAAGGACTATGCGCGAACGGCGCGCTCGCGCGGCGTGGGCACAGGGCGAATGCTGTTCCGCCATCTCGCGCGCAACGCATCGATCCCGCTGATTACGGTCGCGGCGTTGGAAATCTCGAATCTTCTGGCGGGCGCCGTCATCGTCGAAACGGTGTTCGCTTGGCCGGGTTTGGGCCAGGTAACGGTGCAGGCGATCCTCGCGCGCGATTTCATGATCGTGCAAGGCGTTGTGCTGCTTGGCGCCTTCGTTACGGTGTTCCTCAATCTTTTGTCCGATATCCTCTACAGCGTGGTCGATCCGCGCATCGTGCTGGAGAAAGCACGATGATGCGGGCCGCGAAGACCGCTTTGCGCTGGTGGCCCTTGGCGATACTCGCACTCGCCGTGCTGGCCGCGGTCTTCGCGCCGTGGCTGGCGCCCTACGATCCCAATCAGCAGAATCTCCTCGGGCGATTGCGGCCGCCTGGAACGACATCGCGCAGCTTCCATTACCTGCTGGGCTCGGACGAGCTGGGCCGCGATCTGCTCAGCCGGGCGATCCATGGTGCGCGCGTGTCTCTGGTCGTCGCTTTCGCCTCGGTCGTGCTGTCGGGGACGCTGGGGACGGCGCTTGGAATGATCGCGGCCTATCGGCGCGGCTGGATCGAGATGATCGTGATGCGCGTCGTCGACGTCTTCTTGTCGATCCCGGCGGTGCTGCTGGCGATCATCACCGTCGCCGTGCTGGGGCCGAGCCTGCTCAACGTCATCCTGGTGCTGGCCTTGACACGCTGGCCGCGCTACGCGCGTGTGGCCTACGGCCAGACGCTGTCCGTCGTCAATATGCCTTATGTGAAGCTCGCCGCCTTAATGGGGGCGGGGGCATGGCGCATTCTGCTGCGTCACATCCTGCCCAATATCGTCGGTGCGGTCAGTGTCGTCGCCACGCTCGAGTTCGGATTGATGATCCTGTTCGAGGCGGGTTTGTCGTTCCTGGGCCTTGGCGTGCAGCCGCCGACCGCGAGCTGGGGGGCGATGCTGTCCACCGGGCGCAACTACGTTTCGACCGCTTGGTGGGTCGCGACGCTGCCCGGCTTCTGTCTTTTCGTGCTCGTGCTCGCCGTGAATCTCACCGGCGATGCGGTGCGCGATCGTCTCGATCCCCGTTTGCGATAAGGAACCAATGGCGATGGTCAAATTCGACGATATCAAGGGCAAGCGCGCGGTGGTGACCGGTGCGTGCGGCGTGATCGGGCGCTGGCTCGCGCAGACGCTGCACGAAGCCGGAGCCACGCTCTGCTTGACCGACGCGAAGCAAAGCGAACTTGACGCTTTCGCCAAGGAACTTGGGCTTGGCGGCGATAGCTTCGTCAAGACGGCCGATCTGACCGACGAAACCTCGATCGTCGCTTTGGCGGCCGAGGTGGGCAAGCGCTGGGGGGCGGCCGATATTCTGGTCAACAACGCGGGTATCTATCCCAGCGCGTTCCTGCTCGACACCTCGACGTCCGAGTTCGATCGCATCTTCGGCATCAATCTGCGCGCGCCTTTCATTCTGACGCGCGAGATCGCAACGCAGATGGTTCGCAAGGGCGTGAAAGGCTCGATCATCAACATCTCGTCGGGCGCTTCGCGCAAGATGCGCCGCACGGTCGTCGCCTATTGCACCTCGAAGACCGCGCTCGATCGTTTGACCAAGGGCTTCGGCGTCGAGCTCGCCGAGTACGGCATTCGCGTCAACGCGCTGGAGCCGGGTTTTGCCGCGGGCAGCAAGGTCAGCGAGCTGACCGAAGCGCATATCCAGTCGACGATCTCGCAGATCCCGATGGGCCGGCCGTCGTCGCGCGAGGATGTCGGCAACGGCTTGCTCTATCTCGCCAGCGACGCCTCGTCCTACGTAACCGGCGCCACGCTGACGATCGATGGCGGCAACTCGATCGGCGCGCTCGCCGTGCATCAGGCGAAGAAGAAGGCGCTGTGATGACCCAGATCAACGGCGCCTATGAATGGCCGGCGGGCAAGACCAGCGCCTTTTGCTTCACCGTCGATGTCGATGCGGAAGCGCCGTATCAATGGAACCTGTCGGAGACGGCACCGGTTGCGTTGAGCCAGATCGAGCAGCGTCTATTCGGGCCGCGCGTCGGCATCTGGCGGCTTCTCGATCTGCTCGACCGCTACAGGATCAAAGGCTCGTTCTTCGTGCCGGGCCTGATCGCCAAGAACCATCCCGATTTGCTGCCGGCTTTCGTCGAGCGCGGCCACGAGATCGGCCTGCATGGCTATTTCCACGAACTCGCGACCGAAGCGGGGCCCGAGGAATTCGCCCGCGCGCTGGATGAATCGATCGCGCTGTTCAAAAGCCAGACCGGTGTGGCGCCCAAGGGCTTCCGTTCGCCCGCCTGGGAGATGACGCCCTTCATGCTGGCGGAGGTTAAGCGGCGCGGTCTTTACGATTCCTCGCTGATGGGCTTCGATCATCCTTACACGATCGACGGTGTGACCCAGGTGCCCGTACTTTGGGCGATCGACGATGCGGTCTATTTCCGCTTCACCGGCAGCGGCCAAGATCGCGCCCCGCCGTCGCCGCAGGGCGGCATTCTCGACGCGTGGCTCGACGAATGGCACGTCCTGCATCGCGAAGGGCGTTTCATGATGCTGACGGTCCATGATTGGATCTCGGGCCGGGCGGGCCGCGTGCGGATGCTGGAGAAGTTGCTCGACGTCGTTACGGCGTCGAAGGGCGTGTGGGTCGCGACGGTCGGCGAAGTCGCGGCGCATCACGCGAACAGCGTCAACGCGCAGCGCTTCGCTGTGCCGATGCGTTTGCCGCAACCGAGCGCGCCATTGCGTTTCCGGGACATGCCCTGATGCAGACCTTCACCGTCCGCCGCGCCGCCGTTCGCTCGCCGTATGGCCTCGTCGCCGCCCAGAACCGCCATGCGGCGGAGGCGGGGGCGGCGGTGCTGTCGCGCGGCGGCAACGCGATGGATGCGGCGATCGTAACCGCGCTGGTGCTCAGCATCGTCGAGCCTTGGCTATCGGGCATCGGCGGCGGCGGCTTCCTGCTTCACGCCGACGGCAAATCCGGCAAGATCGAAGCGCTGGATTTCAACGTGCGCGCGGCCGCGGGTCTCGATCCCGCTGATTATCCGCTGGCGGACGCGCAAGCGGGTAATTGGTTCGCGTGGCCGTCGGTCGTCGGCGATCGCAATGTCGCGGGCTACGGCGCCATTTGCGTACCCGGCGCCATCGCGGGCTTTGCGGCGGCGCTGGAAAAGCATGGCACAATTTCCTGGCACGACGCGTTGCAGCCCGCGATCGAACATGCCGAGCGCGGGCTGGAAATCGACTGGTTCGCCGCCCTTTGCATCGCCATCGAAGTCGCAGGCCTGTCGCGCGACCCAGCAATCTCCGCATTGCTGCTCGATAACGGCCAAGCGCCGAAGGCGGGTGCGGACACACGCCGCTACAAGCCGATGCCGGCGAAGGCCAAACTGCTGAAGCGTTTGGCGCAGGCCGGTGCGCGCGATTTCTACGACGGCGAGACGGCGCGGATCGTCGCGGCCGATTTGGAAGCGGGCGGATCGCCCATCCGCGCGTCCGACCTGGCCGCGTATCGCGTCGCGTGGTTGGCTCCGCTGATGGGCAAGTATCGCGATTACGACGTCGCGGCGATTTCGGGTTTGAGCGGCGGCCCGAGCTTCTTCGACGCCGCCGCGCGCGTCGAACGCGCCGGACTTTCGCAGGCGACGCCATCGGCCGAGGCGGGGCTAATCTATGCCCGCGCGATCCGCGAAGCTTACGAGCATCGTTTGACGACGATGGGCCACGCGGCCACGCCACAGGCGGGCTGCACGTCGCATGTCAGCGTCGTCGATCGCGACGGCAATTTCGTTTCGTTGACGAACACATTGCTGTCGCGCTTCGGTGCGCGCGTGGCGTTGCCCAACGCGGGCATCATCATGAACAATGGCATGATGTGGTTCGATCCGCGCCCCGGCCAGCCGAATTCGATCGCGCCGGGCGCCAAGCCGCTCGCCAATATGTGCCCGCTGCTGCTGGGCCGGAACGGGCGCGTCGAGCTATCCATCGGTGCCGCGGGCGGGCGGACGATTTTTCCGACCTTGCTGCAAATGGTCTCCTACCTCGCCGACTACGGCATGTCGTTGGAGGAAGCCTTCCACCGTCCGCGCATCGACGCATCGACCCCGCGCATCAAGGTCGATCTGCGCGCCGAAAGCGACGTCGCGACGCGGATCGCCGGCGCGTTCCCGGTCGAAGTCGTCGAAGACACGCTTTATCCGGTGAATTTCTCGATCCCCTCGGCAGTGATGCGCGCGACGGAGGGCGGATTCGTCGGCATGGCGCATCCGACCAGCGCATGGGCCGCCGTCGCGGCGGCCAGCGCATGAGCGCCGGCGCGCCCGTTCTGGCGATCGACGATCTTGTCGTCGAGATCGCCGGCAACCGGATTGTCGACGGCGTATCGCTGTCGGTCGAACGCGGCCGCATTCGCGCGATCGTGGGCGAGTCCGGCTGCGGCAAGAGTCTGACGGCGCTGTCGATACTGGGCTTGTTGCCGCGTGCGGCGAAAGTCGCGGCTGGATCGATCCGCTTGGGAGCGCGCGAGTTGACCGGTCTCGACGAGGCTGCATTGGCGCAAGTGCGCGGCAACGAAGCGACCATTATCTTTCAGGAACCGATCGCTTCGTTGAATCCGCTGATGCGGGTGGGCGCGCAAGTTGCCGAAGCGCTGATCTTGCATCGCGGCTTGACGATGGCGGCCGCGCGCGAGCAAGCGATCGACATGATGGCGCGCGTGGGCATCCCTGATCCCGCGCGGCGCGCGATGCAGTATCCGTTCGAATTGTCGGGCGGCATGTGCCAGCGAATCATGATCGCGTCGGCCTTGATCTGCCGGCCGTCGTTGTTGATCGCGGACGAGCCGACCACGGCGCTGGATGTGACGATCCAGGCGCAGATCCTGGAATTGATGCGCACCTTGCGCCGCGAGGTTGGCGCGGCGATCGTGCTCATCACGCACGATATGGGGGTGGTCGCCGATCTCGCCGACGATGTCTGCGTGATGTATGGCGGGCGGATCGTCGAAAGCGGTCCGGTCGACGCCATTTTCGCCGCACCCCGCCATCCCTATACGCGCCTGCTGCTCGCGACGATCCCGAAGCTCGACGGCGCACGCAAGACGGCGCTTAGAACCATCGAGGGCATGGTGCCGAGTGCGGGCGCGTGGCCGGATGGCTGCCGCTTCCGCACGCGCTGCCCGCTGGCGGATGGCGATTGCGCGCGCGTTCCGCCGCTGTCGGCGGTCGCGGCGGGGCACGAGGCGGCATGCTGGCATGTCGATCGGGCGGAGGCGCTGGCATGACCGCGCCGCTGCTCCAGGTCCGCGACCTCAAGGTCCATTTCAAGCTGCGCCGCGGCGTGGGCGAGAAGGGCGGCGTGGTGAAGGCCGTCGACGGCATTTCGTTCGATCTGGAAGCGGGCAAGACGCTGGCGCTGGTCGGCGAGTCCGGTTGCGGCAAGTCGACGACCGCCTATGCGGTGATCGGCATGGAGCGCGCGACGTCGGGCGCGATCCTGTTCGACGGGCGGGACATCACGCATTCCGAAGGTGCCGACCGCGCCGCATTGGCGCGCGACATCCAGATCGTGTTTCAGGACCCGAGCGCCGCGCTCGACCCGAAAATGAGTATCGCGGACAGCATCGCCGAGCCGATGGCGATCGCCGGATGGCCGCGCGGCGATCGCAAGAAGCGCGTCGCCGAATTGCTCGATCGCGTCGGCTTGCCGGCCACGCTGGCCGATCGTCTGCCCAGTGCCTTGTCGGGCGGGCAGCGTCAGCGCGTGGTGATCGCCCGCGCGCTCGCGTTGTCGCCGCGTTTGCTGGTGCTCGACGAGCCCGTTTCGGCGCTCGACGTCTCGATCCGCTCCCAAGTTCTAAATCTGTTGATCGAATTGCAGCGCGACCTCGGGCTCGCCTATCTGTTCATTTCGCACGATCTGTCGGTCGTGCGGCATATCGCGGACGAAGCGCTGGTGCTTTATCTCGGTACGGTCGCGGAACGCGGGCCGATCGACGCGCTGTTCGAGAATCCGGTCCATCCCTACAGCCAAGCGCTTCTCTCGGCGATTCCCTTGCCTGATCCGCGCGCGCAGCGCGAACGGACGAAGATCATTCTCACCGGCGATCTGCCGAGCCCGCTTTCGCCGCCATCGGGCTGTCCGTTCGTCACGCGCTGCCCGATCAAGGTCGAGCGCTGCGCCGCCGCGCGCCCGTCGCTCGCGCAGACCATGTCCGGGACGGCCGCCGCATGTTTTTTGCGCGCCGGCGAACATGTTCCGGTGTGAGCCGGCGGATGTTTCCCTGCGGGTCTCGAAAACGCGCGCTACGCGTGCGCGGCGTCTTCGAGCGCAAAACGCGCGGTACGTTCGGCGATCATGATGGTCGGCGCATTGGTGTTGGCCGAGGTGATCGCCGGCATGACCGAAGCATCGGATACGCGTAAACCCTGAACGCCGCGCACCGCCAAGTGCCCATCGACGACCGACGCGTCGTCGGCGCCCATGCGGCAAGTGCCGACGGGATGGAAGACCGTGTCGGCCTTCTGCGCGATCCAATCGAGGATTTCTGTGTCGCTGCGCACGTCGGGGCCGGGCATCAGCTCGGCGCCGCGCCAACCGTCGAAAGCGGGCTGGGCGAACAGGCCGCGCAAGATTTTGACACCCGCGGTCAGCACGCGTTTGTCGCGCGGCGCCGACAGATAATTGGGATCGATGCGCGGCGCTGCGAGCGGATCGGCGCTGGTGAGCGAAATGCGCCCCCGGCTTTCCGGGCGCATCTGGCAGATATTCGCGAAGAAGCCGTTTTCGCTGCGTGCCCCCGGCGGATCGCGGAACGGATTGACGCGGATCGTGGCGCTGGTGAGTGCGGGCATGAAATGGCTTTGCAAATCGGGCTCGGCCAAGCCGGGCTCCGACTTGAAATAGCCGCCGACCAGCAGCGGGAAACACGCGGCCGGGCCTTTGCCTTGGATCAACGTGCGGAGCAGCGCGAAGGCCGCGCGATCGGCGCGCAAAAGTTCGTTGAGCCCGCCGGGCTTCAGCGCCGCATGTTCGACGCGGATCAGCAGATGGTCCTGCAGATTGGCGCCGACTTGCGCACGATCGGCGATCACGGGCACGCCCAGCGTCGAGAGTTCGTCGGCGGGACCGATGCCCGAGCGCAGCAGCAAATGCGGCGAGCCGACCGTGCCCGCGCAAACGATCACTTCGCGGCGCGCTTTGACGAACCGCTCGACGCCGCCTTGGCGCAGAATAAGCCCGGTGCAGCGTGTGCCTTCGAAGGTCAGGCGCAGAACTTCCGCGCCGGTGATCAAACGCAACGCGCCGTTCGTCAAAGCGGGACGCAAATAGGCGCGCGCCGTGCTGGCGCGCCGCCCGCCACGAATATTGAAGCTGTAACGTCCGGCCCCCATCGGGTTCGGGCCGTTGAAATCGTCGGTGCGGCCATAGCCGGCACTTTCGGCCGCATTCAGATAGGCGTCGTAAAGCGGCGTCCACCAATCGGGCCGCTCGATGCCCAGCGCTTTGCGGCCGTCTCCGCTCGGCTCGTTCTCCAGCGCTTGGTAGACGGGCTCGACCTTCTCCCACGACCAATCGCGCAAACCGGTTTGCGCCCAATGTTCGTAGTCGGAGGGTAAGCCGCGCACCCAGACCATGCCGTTGATGGCGCCCGATCCGCCGACCAGTTTGCCGCGCGGCCATTTCAAACGCCGCCCGCCAAGATGCGCTTGCGGCTCGGTCTCGAATTGCCAGGTGTATTTCGTACCGCGCAGGAACCAGCCGGTCAGCAGCGGCACGGACAGCAGCGGATCACGGCCGGGCGGCCCGGCCTCGATCACAGCGACTTTATGCCGGCCATTGGCCGCGAGCCGTGCTGCGAGCAGCGATCCGGCTGAACCTGCGCCGACGACGACGAAGTCGGCTTCGTGGAAAACGTCCGCCATCAATTCAAATCGAGTTCGATCGACAGATCCAAACGCTGCCACAGATCGCGCTTTTCCAGATCGTCGCCTTCGGCTTCGGTGCCGCGCACGTCGCGCAGATTGCTATGCGTCTCGCGGCGCAGGATGACGATCAGATCGGTGTCGTCCTCCAGCACGAAGGGGAATTCGTGCCAACAGCCGATCTTCATGCAGAAGCCTGCACTACCGTCGAAGCGCAGCGCTTTCAAAGCGCCCATATCCGGCATCGGTTGGTCGTTCGGCGCGCCGAGCACGACGACGAAGGGCTTGCCCTTCAGCGGGATGAAGGTCTGCGTATGTTTGAAATGCCGTTCGATCCAGCGCACGGCGAGGGGACGGCGGCGCAATGTCGCGACGGTCAGTTCCGTCTGCTCGTCGGATTCGAAGCGCGTGGGTTTGCGCAACACGCCGTCGTAGAAATGCAGGCGGTTGCCGGGCTCGGGCACGTTGGAGCCAAGCAGCCAGCCGAACGGCGCCACGTTTTCCGGCGTCGCGTCTTCGACGCGCAAGCGTTGGATCGTCGTCGCGGTCATGGCGTCGGCTCCACGAAGCTGCCCGTCTTCTTGTCGCGCAGGCGTAGTTTGACGAAAACCTTACCCGTCCCGCCGTGATCGATGCCGGTATCGAAGCAGTCGAACGTGTTGAAGCGCGGGCTGATCGGGTGAAGCCCCGCTTCCAGCCGGTCCTGCGCCAGCAACAGCGCGGGCTGCAGCTTGGCGATCACGCCCAAGCACAGCGGCGCGGTCGACGCGGACGTATCGAGCAAGCCGTCGGGCGAGAACACGAAAGTTTGGCCTGCGCGGATGAAATTCGCGCAGTGATGGGCGCCCGTCACCTCGGCGACGATTTCCATATCGTCTTTGTTCATGACACCGCCTTCGGAAGAATGCGTTCGGTCACGGGTTCATGCGTGTCGGCGCGGCGCAAATGCACTTGGCAGCGCGCCTTCGACTTGCCTTCGTCGGGGCCCGTATGCGGGCATTCGTGATAGCGCCACACGCAGGTCATGGGGTTGAGCCCTTCGGCCGCGCGGTCGAAGGTCATGTAGAAGATCGACAGGATGGGCGAGAGCAAATGCACGCAGACCGGCGCATCGGTCAACGCGGGCACCACCTTGTGGCGCATGTCGAACACGATCTTCTGGCCGGGCTTGACGCCGCATTTGCAGCCGCCGCCGTTGCTCGTGACCTCGACCACGACTTGGTAGTCGTCGAGCCAGCGATGGCCCAAATGCCGGCGCGCCGCGAACAGGTTGCGCACTTCGGGCGATAGACGCTCGAACTCGTCGTCGGTGAATTCCAGCGCCTGTTTCAAGCGCTCCTGCATTTCGTCCAGATGATCGTCCGGCTGGACGTAGAACGGGTCGATGGGGGGCGGGTTCGTCATACGGCCGTGACTCCTCCGTCGGCGACCAGAATATGGCCGGTAATGAACGATGCGGCGGGCGAGGCGAGGAACAAGGCCGCGCGCGCGATTTCGTCGGCTTCGCCCAAGCGGCCCAGCGGGATGCTGGCGACCAGACCGGCGGCGCGCGTGGCGTCGGCCCGTGCGATCGCGGTCATCGGCGTGGCGATGGGGCCGGGGGCGACGGCATTGGCGCGCGCACCAAAGGGTGCGAATTCGACCGCTAGCGTTTTAGCGAGCGCGTTGACGCCGCCTTTGGACGCGGCATAGGCGGTCGCGCGACGATGGCCGATCAGGCCGATCTGGCTGGAGAACAGCACCAGCGCGCCGCCGCGCTGCTTTTCGAAAATCGGCGCGACATGGCGCGCCACGCGATAGGCGCCGCCCAGATTGATCGAGATGACGCGCTCCCAATCGTCGGGAGCCGTTTCGCCGATATTGCGATGCTCGAACACACCGGCGGTGACGATCGCGGCGTCGATGCCGCCAAGCGCTTCGTGCGCGCCGCGTACGGCGGCGGCGACTTGGCCGTCGTCGCGCGTATCGCAGGCGCAAACGAACTTGGCTTCGGGCGCGATTTCATCCGTACCCGGCATCGTCGTTGCGGCGACAACCGCACCGGTTCCCGCCGCAAGGCGCACGCAAGACTGGCCGATGCCCGATCCGCCGCCCACGACCAGCAGGCGAAGGCCGCGCAGATCGACCAGCGGGGCGGTCATGCGATCACGACCAGATCGCGGTCGATGGGCCGCAGCATGCGGCAGCCTTTCGCCTCGACCTCGACGCTGTCTTCCAGATGGAAGCTGCCGAGATCGGGATCGCGATAGAAGACTTCGGTGTTCACGATCATGTTTTCCTCGAGGGCGTAGCCTTTGACGAGACTATCTTCCTCGGGGAACTCGAACACTTCCAAACCGATCCCGTGCGTGGTGACGGAGACGAGATCGCGACGCAGACCGAAGCCTTCGATCGTGTCGCGCGTCAGCTTGCGCAGATCTTCGGTGTTGATACCGGGCTTGATCGCGTCTTCGACCGCTTCCAGCGCGGTGACGACCGCCTTGTAGCGCAGCTTATGCGCGTCGGTCGGTTCGCCGACCACGCCGGTACGCGCGAGATCCATGTGATAGCCGCCCAGCGTGCCCAGGCAATCGAGCACGACCGCGTCGCCCGGCGTCAAGCGGCGCTCGTGGCTTGCGGGCAGACTCATCGCCGACGCGTCGCCCGCGCCGAACATCATGCCGCGCTCGCCCAGGAACGCCGCATCGTGATCGACCAGCACGCGGCGATAGACGCGGATCAGATCGTCTTCGGCGATACCGGGTTTCGCGTTGGCGACGACAGCTTCCAGCGCCTTGGCGTTGACTTCGGCACCCTTGGTCATCAGCGCGATTTCGCCAGGCGTCTTGACGATGCGGATACGGCGCATGAGCTGGAGAATATCGGCGATGGGCGCGTTGCCGCCGAGACCCTGCGCGGCGAGGCGCTGCGCAAGCCGCGCATCGTCGCAGCCGAGTTTCGCGGATTTGAGGCCGGCGCGCGTCACCGCCGCGATCACCGCGTCCATGAACGAGGTTTTCTGCGTCGGCCGCAATTCGGCGCGCTTGGCGGCGAGCTTGCGGCGAAGATCGTTGGAGAGGTTGCGCTCCAGCGTCTCGCCCATATAGACGCCGACCGAACTC
Organism: Tagaea sp. CACIAM 22H2; assembly: GCA_014444615.1. Lineage (GTDB taxonomy): Bacteria > Pseudomonadota > Alphaproteobacteria > CACIAM-22H2 > CACIAM-22H2 > Tagaea. The sequence goes on from PVXE01000002.1 coordinate 107,921, forward strand.
CACGGATTGCCGAACATCTCGATCGTTTTGATCCAGCTCGGCCGTTCCGCCAGCGTGGGCAGATCGAATTCCTGGATCACGAGCACGGGTTCGGCATCGCCGTGCGCGGGCAGGATGACCGCCGCCGACCAATCTTCGAACCGGCCGAGCAGATATTCCGACGCGAAGCCGGAGGCGTAGCAAACATTCGTCGTCGTCGCGAGAATTGCGCCGTCGAGACCGGATTCGCGCAGCAGACGGCGCGCGCGTTCGAGGTTGATCAGCATCAGGCGGCCTTGCGCGCGGCGATGACGACCCAGGGGAAGCGCCACGCTTTGTTTTCGGGCGAGAGCGCGCCGGTCATTTCCTCGAAACGCGTGATCTCGACCTTGTCGAAGCCCGCGCGGCGATGGGCGGCGGCCAGATCCATCTGGTCGAGCGGCGGCATGAACGGCTCGTTGTTCCGCGCGCTATGGCCGTAATGGATGAACTTGTTGAACGGATCGTCGCCCGCCAGGAAGTCGAGATGGATCGACCAGCCGCCGGGGGCGAGCAGGCGATGGGCTTCGTGCAGCACCTTCTCGATATGCGAGACGGGCATCTCGTGCAGCATCATCGTGCTGGTGACGAGATCGGCGTTGCCGGCGGGAAGTTTCGTGTCGGCCGCGTCGCCCTGGCGGAACTGCACGTTGCGCGCCTGATCTTCGGCTGCGGTATGGGCGGCGAGTTTGACGCAAGGCGCGGCGAGGTCGACGCCGACGACTTCCGTGTCGCGGCTCGACGAATAGAAGGGGCGGGTGCTTTTGCCGAAACCGCAACCCATATCGACGATGCGCTTGGGTTGTTTGCCCAGCCGTTCCATCGCGATGCGGGTGAAGCGCTGATGCAGATCGCCGTGCTTATCGAGCAGCGGCGTCGTGGTGCGGGCCCCGCGTTCATAGACCATGCCGGCGACCGAATCGCCGTGCACGCCGCCGGGATGCTGATGGATATCGATGGCCGGGTAATATGCGGGCGGCACGAAATCCGGCGGGATGACCAAACGCTCGTTGTTCGTCGCTTCGATCATCGGTGCCAATTCGTCGCGATGCGCGCCGTAATGATTGGCCAATCCGTAGCGGCCCGAATACTTCATCTTTTGCAGATGCCGCTCGAACCACGCGAAATAGCGATAGGTGGTGTCGCCGGCGATCAGCTTTTCGACGTCTTCGACGGTCTTGGGTTTGGCGGGGGCAGCTTCCGCCGCCGCGCGATAGCGCTGCGCCACTTCCGGATACAGGTTCCGCGTCCATTGCAGCTTGCAGGACAGCAGAAATTCCTGGAACGCTTCGAAGGGCCGGTGGGGCGGCGGATCGGTACGCATGCGAAGCCTCCATTCCTATCCGTGTTTGGTTTTCTGGCATGAGTGTGTAATTGTACTAAACATATATCAATAGGTTTTTTGCCGGAGGGACGGATGGCGGCGGAAAACGGGGTCGACGAACTGGTCGCGAAGCTCGCCGCGTTGAAGGCGGAGCGCGGTTATTTGCTGCCCCATCACGGGTTGTTGGCGGCAATGGCGCCCGACGTGCTGGAAGCCTATGGCGCCTTGTACCGCGCGCTGACTTTGGGCAAACGCCATCTCGACGAATTCACCAAAGAGTTCGTGTGGCTGGCGATCCTCGCCGCGACCGACGAAGCCGCCGCGACGCATCATATCGCGAAGTTCCGCAATGCCGGCGGTACCGATGCGCAGATCGCGATCGCGGTACGGCTCGCGGCCTGGGCGCGCGGCGAGGGCGCCGTCGCCTTCGCCGACAAGATCTGGTCGCCGCATATGGCGGGGTTCGATTGGCGCCAAGCGCGGGGCGCCGCGCGCGCCGCGTTGATCGCGGGTGGCGGCGTGACGCCGGGCCAAGCGCTGCTCGCCGAGGTGGCGACGCGCACCTGCCTCGACCAATGGTCGCAATTGGCCGACGGGATCGTCGACGCCGTGGCGGCGGGCGAAAGCGAGGACCGTATCGCCGAAGCGTTGATGCTGACGATGTTTCCGGCCGGCGTGCCGCGCTTCGTGGAAGCGGCGGGCGTGTGGCTCGAACTTATTCGCGAAGGCCGCGTTCCGGCCTCGCCAAGATTGCGCGCCTGGGCCTCCCTCGAAGGGCAGGGCGGGCACGACGAAGCCAGCGGAAAGGTGAAGAAATGACCGATACGAAAACGCTCGAACAAGTCGGCGGCAAGCGCGGCTATCTGCTGCCCTATCACAAGATGCTGGCGGCCTATGACGGCGAGTTGCTGGCGAAATACGACGCGTTCTATACGCGGCTGACTCTGACGCAGAAGACGCTGACCGACCGCGAAAAGGAATTCGTGTGGGTTACGCTGCTGGTCGCGGTGCGCGAGGGCCACGGCACGCTGCATTTGCGACGCGCCGATGCGGCCGGATTGCCGCGCGCGCATATGCATATCGCGATCAATCTGGCGGGTATCGCGGAAAGCCGGCCGGCCACCGCCTTCGCCAAGCAGTATTGGAAGGATTGGGCGCCGGACGCGGCGATGGACGAGCTCTATTTCGCCAATATCGCTGCCGCGCGCGGCGATGTGCCAGAAGCGCTGGTCGAGTTGGCGCTGGCGACGGCGCATGCGTCCAAGCGCGACGCGGCGTCGCTGCAATTGCACATCAAGCGCTTCTTCGCCGCCGGCGGGAAACCGGCAGCGCTGGTCGAAGCTTTGGCGTTCTTGCTGTTGCCGTGCGGCGGACCGACCTTGATCGAAGCGGTCGACGCCTGGGCCGAGGCGGCGGCGGACGGGAAAATCCCGTCGCCGTTCTAAGGCTCCGCCTTAGGCGAAGCGTTGATTCACGTCGGCAGGGGCGCCCAGCGAAGCCTGGGTGCCCTTTGCCGCTTCGATGATCTGGCGCGCGAAGGCGTCGCGATCGGCTGCGAGCTTCTTGGCTTCCTCGGCGTCGGGCGTGTACGCATCGAGCGCGTCGGCTTGCAGCGCGCCCTGGCGCACGAGCAGAACTTCCATCGCGCGCAGACGGTCCTTGGTGACGGCAAGTTCGGCCGCCAGTGCCATGATCATCGCCACGGCGCGGTCGATCGCCGGATCTTGGAAGAAAGTCTGTTCGGGGACGCTATCGGCTGACATTGGCTGCTCCGTTCGAATTCATCCGAATGAAAAAGGGCCGCACGCTTTCGCGCGCGGCCCTCGTTCCGGCCCGATCAGGCGGCCTTAATCGCGTCCCAGGACCCGGCCCCGAACACTTCATCCGCCAGACGCTTGTTCAGCGGTTCGACTTCAGAAGCGAGGCTATCGCCCGGCAGCGTGATGATGCTGTCCGCGCCTTGGGAAGCGCGCCAAGTTGCGATGTCCGTGTCCTTCAGCTTGACGCCGACTTCGTAGTAGTCCGGCACTTCGAGCTCGTCGAAGCTGGACTGCAGCGCCTGCTGCTGGGCCGCCGACAGGCGGTTCCACGCCGCGATCGAGATGACCTGCTTGTCGAGCGCGATGCCGAAATCGTTCGTCACGACGTATTTGCAGACTTCGAAGAACTTGCCGGCGACGCCGGGGTTCAGCGCGGTCAGCACGCCATCGACGATGCCTTGCTGAAGGGCGAGGTAGATTTCGTTGAACGGGATCGGCGTCGGGATGGCGCCGAAGAACTTCAAACCTTCGATGCAGCCTTCGATCTGCGGCGCGCGGATCTTGCGGCCGCGCAGTTCCGCCAGCGACTTGATCGGCTGCTTGAGCATCAGGTTGTAGCCGCCCAGACGGCCCGCACCCAGCAGGCGCGCGCGATAGCGCGTCTGCAGCACGGCCGAGGCCTTCGTGCCGATCGGGCCCTTCATCACGCGGCCGGCATGCGCGCCGTCGCGGAAGAAATAGGGGCTGTACAGGATGTCGAACTCGCGCGTGCCCGTATAGGCGCCGTTGTAGACGTCGAGGCTGCCCAGCGCCATCGAATCGATGAGCTTCTGTTCGCCGCCCAGCGAGCCCGCGAAGATTTCGAACGACACGGCGCCGTTCGTCTTGCGCGACAGCGTTTCCGAAAGCTTGGCGTTGAACGTGTTCGACAGCGTGTTCGGGGCGCCGGCGTTGCCATAGCGCAGCACGATGCGCTGCTGGGCTGCCGACATGCCCGGCAGCAGCGAAGCGCCGCCCAGAGCGGCCGTACCGGCGACGAAACCGCGGCGCGAAATCTTGGTGTTCATTGTGTTGCCTCCTGTTTTCTAGGTCTTGGGGGTGATTAACGCATCCAAAGATCGACCAGCGCGAGCGAGAACCACGGCACGTAGGTGAGCACCATGAGCACCGCCACGAGGACGAGGAAGTAGGGCCATGCGGCCCAGAAGAGTTCCCACACGCCGACATTGCCGATCCGCGCCATGACGAACAGCGTGAGCCCGACCGGCGGCGTGACCATGCCGAGGACCAGGTTCAGAACCATCACGACGCCGAAATGGATCGGATCGACGCCCATCCCGGTCAACATCGGGAACAGGATGGGGGCGAGGATCAGCATCAGCGGCAGCGGCTCCATGATCGTGCCGAGCAGCAGCAACGCGATGTTGATGAGCAGAAGCAGGACGTAAGGATTGTCGGAGATCGCGCGCATGGCCGTCGTCAGCGTGTCGCCGAGCCCCGCGAGCACCGCAAGCGAGCCGAAGATCTGGCTGGTCGCGACCGTCATCATCACGACGGCGGTGGTCAGCGCCGAGGCGACGGCGGCTTGCAGGAACGCCTGGGGGCTGAGGCTGCGATAGACGACGACCGCGAGTACAAGCGTGTAGAGCGTGACCAGTGCCGCCGATTCCGTCGGCGTGGCGATGCCGAAGATCTTGCTCAGCACGATCATGACCGGCGCACCCAAAGGCAGAATGCCGCCCAGGATCGCCCGGCGCTTGGCGTCGCCCGTCACGCGCTCCTCGACCGGCAGATTCAAGCGGCGCGACATGTAGGCGCTGGTCGCCAGCATCGCGAAATACATCACGATGCCGGGCAGGATGCCCGCGATGAACAATTGGCCGACCGAGATGTTGACGATCGAGCCCAACAGGATGAACAGGATCGACGGCGGAATGATCGGGCCCATCGACGCGGCGGCGGCGATGACGCCCGCGGCATAGGCCGAGCTATAGCCGCGGCGCTTCATCTCGGGCACCAGCACCGAACCCACGGCGGCGGCGTCGGCGACCGCCGAGCCCGAGATGCCGGCCATGAACAGATTCGCCGTGATGCCCGTGTTGGCGAGACCGCCGGGCTTATGTCCGACGAGGCTCGACGAGAAATTGATCAGGCGCTGCGTGACACCCGACTTGGTCATCAACTCGCCCGCGAAGATGAACATCGGGATGGCGAGCAGCGCGAAGCTGTCCACGCCCGCGGTCAACTCCTGCACAAACAGAACCGGATTGATCGGCCGGTCGCCGAATTGGGTGATCAGAATGTAGAAAAGCGAAGCGACGCCGATCGAAAACGCGATGTCCATCCCCAGAACGATCAGGACGAACAACACCAAAATCATGGAAAGAAGAAGCATCGATCACATACCCGAATGCAGAGAACTGTCGTCGTCGGTGTGTTCACCCAGAACGGCAAGCCACATGCGCACCACTTCGTTCGCGGCGAGCAGCACGGCGCCGATCGGCAAAGGCAGATAGGTCCAGGCGTCGGACAGGCCGGTCGCGAGAACGCGGCGATACATCGACAATTCGATGATCGGAATCGAGTACCAGACAATGACCGCGAGCATCACCAGCGTCAGCGCGCGCATCGCGAGTTCGACCGCGACTTGGACTTTGCGCGGCATGCTCTCGACCACGCTGGTCATGCGGATGTTGTAGCCGAGCATATAGGCAAGGCTGCCGCCCACGAAACTGAGCCAAACGAACAGCAGCTTGGGGATGTCTTCGCCCCACATCGGCGGATTGTTGAAGAAGTAGCGCAGCGTCACCGAATAGAGGACGAGGCCGGTGAAAGCGGCAAGCACGGCGCCGCACGCCCATTCGAAAACGGTCCGTGCCGTTTTCAGGCGCTCGGTAAGCGATTTCGCACCAGCCATTCGTCCCCCAACTCGAAGCCCTGCAAATCGGGGGATCGGTTCTCTTGCCGACCCCACTTGATATAATGATATATTAAAAAGCCATTTGAGCAAGGGGAGACAGATGGGGCTTTCGGTCGACGTTGCGATTGTAGGCGCGGGCACGGCGGGCATGCCCTGTGCGATCGAAGCGGTGCGGGCGGGCGCCAAGGTCGCGGTGATCGAACAAGCGGAACGCATCGGCGGCGCCTTGCACGTTTCGGCGGCACAGATGAGCGGCGCCGGCGCGAAGCGCCAGAAATCGCGTGGAATCGCCGACGATTGGCGCACGCATCTTGACGATGTTTTGCGCATCAGCCGGGGCACATGTCAGGCAGATTTGGTCGAACTGGCGACGCAACTTGGCGGCAGCACGATCGATTGGCTGGAAGAGGCCGGTTTCGAGTTCGATCCCGTAACGCCCGCGATCCTGCATTTCCACGAAGCCTATCGCACGGCGCGCACGTTCTGGGGTGTGGCTGGCGGGCGTTCGGTATTGAAAGTCGTCAAGCCGCTCTTCGACTCGGCGATGGCGCAACCTAACGCGACGCTGCTGCTGAACAGCGAAGTCGTGGCGCTGCGACAGGCGAAGGACGGTGCGGTCACCGGTATCGTCGTGCGCGGCAAGGACGGCGCCGAACAGACCATCACGGCCAAACATGTCGTGCTGGCGACCGGCGGCTATGGCGGCAACGCCGAACGCTTCGCGCGCTGGACCGGCGGCCGCAAACTTCATACGGCGGCCTTGCCGACCGCAACGGGGGCGGGGATCGAACTCGGCCTTGCCGCGGGCGGCGTACTGCGCGGCGGCGAGCACTATCTGCCGACGTTCGCGGGCATCCCCGCGCAGTCGGGCGGGCATCAAATCCTGTGGGATCAATTGCCGTCGCTCACGCCGCAGGTGCGCGCCCCTTGGGAAGTGTTCGTCACCAGCCAGGGCAAGCGCTTCGTGCGCGAGGACGTGGACAGCGTGGATGCGCGCGAGCGCGCGTTGAATGCGCTGCCCGATGCGCTGTTCTGGGCGGTGTTCGACGCGCGTATCTGGCGCGAAGCCCCGCCGCTTCTACCGGGCTGGAAGGCCGACGAACTCGCGGCGGCTTGGCAGTCGCACGAGAACTTTGTCATCGCGCCCACGCTCGAAGATCTCGCCAAACGTATCGGCTGCGACGCGGCCACGCTGAACGCGACCATCGCTGGCTATAACGACGCGTTGCGTTCGGGCAAACCCGATCCGCTGGGCCGCGAATCCCGACCGTTGCCGATCGCGGAGGCCCCGTTCCGCGCCATCCGCATGCACGGCATGGTGCTGAAAACGCCGTCGGGCCTGACGGTCGATCGCGCGTTGCGCGTCGTGCGCGCGGACGGTTCGCCCATCCACGGCCTCTACGCGATCGGCGAGGCCTTGGGCGGCGCCACGCTGTCGGGTAACGCCTTCGTCGGCGGGATGAGCGTGACGCCGGCATTGGGCTTCGGCCGCTGGCTGGGCGCCAAGCTCGCTGGCCGCGATTTGCTGGAGGCGGCATGAATCCGGTGAAACTCAAGCGCCGCTTCGCCGATGTCGGCGCGCTGCAAGTCCATTATCGCGAAGGCGGCTCGGGCGACGCCACACCGTTGGTGATGATTCACGCTTCGCCGGGGGCCTCGCGCCAAGTGGCCCCCTTGGCGGCGTTGCTCGCGAATGGCCGTCGTGTGGTGGCGCCGGACACGGCCGGCAATGGCGATTCCGATGCGCTGCCCAATCCCATACCGGCGATCCCCGATCTTGCCGCGCATGCGCGCGCGGCGATCGACAAGATCGTCGACGGGAAGATCGATCTCTATGGCAGCCATACGGGTGCGTCGATCGCGATGGAAATCGCCCTGGCGGCGCCCGACAAGGTGCGCCGTCTGGTGATCGACGGCATGGGGCTTTATGCCGCCGACGAGCAATCGGACGTGCTGCGCAACTATGCGCGCGAGATCGCCCCCGATCTCGAAGGCACGCATTTGCTCAAGGTCTGGCATTTCTGCCGCGACCAATATCTGTTCTGGCCCTACTACAACCGCACCGCCGAGGGACGCTTGCCCAACGGCCTGCCGGACGCCGAGGAATTCCACGACTTCGTCGTCGAAGTGCTGAAGGCGATGCGCACCTATCATCGCTCGTATCGGGCGGCGTTCCGCCACCCGAAGCGCGACAGCTTGGTGAAGCTGAAGCTTCCCGTGCTGGTGCTGACCTCGCCGTCGGACATGCTGGACAGCTATGCGGCCGAGGTCGCGTCGCTGATCCCGGGCGCGCAACGCGCCGCGACCCCGCGCTGGGGGGCGCCCGATTTCCATGCGGCCACGGCCGCAACCATCGCCGAATTCCTGGATCGCCAATGACCGCGCCCGCCAAACCGCGTTTGATCGCCGATTGCCCCGTGATGATCTTCATCGCTTACACCGTGGGCGCGGAAGCCGTCGCCAAGGGCTATCACCCGTGGCTGGTCGAGACAGATAATCCGTTCTTCAACGCCATTCCGGGCGTGCATCACTACGCGAACTGGATCGTCGACGGCGTTTCGAAAGGCGGTCCGCTCTCGTGGACCTATTACGACTTCCAGGGCCTTGCCGACGAAAGCGATCTGGAACGCGTGTGGTTCAATCCCGATCTCGACGGGTTCCGCAAGGAATGGATCCGCCTATGGGGCTATGGGCCGGGCGAAAGGCCGCCGGTGCTTCGCCACGCATATCTATGCCGGCGCGTGTCGCGCAGCGACGCCACGCCCCGCGACAAATTGCGTTTGTCGGCGGGGCAGGGCAAGCCGCCATCGGGCGGCGATTTGACCTTCGCGGTGACCGACGTGCTGGCGAAGCACTTCGCGGGCGTGGGCGCGGCCAAGTGGAAATGGCCGGTGGCCGAGGGTAATCCGCTCGGCCTGGAATGGCTGCGCGTCGACTATGCGCCGGACGCGCCGGAAGTTCCGGGCGCCGAGCTCGTTTTGTCGGCAGGGTTGATTGCAGCGCCATGACCCGCCTGCCGTTTCAACTTGGCTTCGCCCATATCGTTCCAGACCGTCTGGCGAACGATCAGGCCGGCTTTCAGATCGAAACGGTCGATATAGCGGATGCCCGAAAATTCATCGCCATCCAGCCAGCGCCCGGACAGCGTGCCGCTGACATGGACGATGGCCGTATCGCCCGACTCGGCCACGTCGATTCGCTCGAATTTCTTGCGCACGCCGGTGTAGCGGCCGCGCGCCCAGGCGAACAGCGCGTCGAAATCCGCGAATTCCACGCCGCCGGGAAATTGCATCGTAAATTCCGGCGCGATGAGGGCTTTGACGGCGGCGAGGTCGCCGTTTTCGAGCGACCGCAAAAAACTTACGGCCGTGGCCGCTGGCCCGTTCTCAACCAATTGTGTCATAAGGACGCTCTCCCTAACCCGTCGATCGAAATTCCGCCGCACGCCGTTTCCGAGGATCGCAGCCCGCCATGACCCGTAAAGGCGCCGCCTTGCGCAAATCCGTTCCGACAATGGCCGACAATGGCGGCATCGACGCGCGCCTGAAGGCGCCGCTCTACCATCAGATTTTCCTGGTGCTGCGCGACGGCATTCTCGACGGGCGCTATCGCTACGGCGACGTGCTGCCCTCCGAACACGAATTGGCCGGGCGCTACGGCGTGTCGCGCATCACCGCCAAGCACGCGATGACGGAGCTTGCGAATGCCGGCCTCGTCACGCGCGCGCGCGGGCGCGGCACGACCGTGCAGTATCGCGCCCCGGCGGCGCCGTTGCGCGCGCCCGTCGGCAGCTGGCTGCAAACGATGGAGGCGATGGGCCGCAGCACCGAAGTGGCAGTGCTGGATTTCGCCTATGGCCCCGCGACGGTCACGGAAAGCGAAGCGCTGGAACTGCCCGAGAGTGCCGAGGTGCAGCGTTCGCTGCGTGTGCGCAGCATCGGCAAACAGCCGATCTCGATGCTGATCACCGTGCTGCCCGCCGATGTCGGGCACGGTTTCGACGCCAAGGATCTCGCCCAGCATCCGATGCTGGAATTGATCCGGCGCAATGGCACGGTCATCGGCCAGGCGCGTCAGGTGATCACGGCGACTTTGGCCGATCAACGCGCGGCGTCGTGCCTGTCGACCGATATCGGCGCGCCCTTGTTGAAGTTGCAACGCGTCGTCCGCGACAAGGAGGATAGGCCGATCGAATTCTTGACCGCGTTCTACCGGCCCGACCGCTACCAGATGGAAATGGTGCTGTCGCCGGACCAGACGGTCAAATCGATCGATGTCGGCCTGTCGGGCCGCGCGCATAGTCACGGTTAGCGCAGGCTTTCCATTGCCGTCGCGATGGTGGTGACGCCCACCACGCTGCGCAAAGACTCGATCGATGCGCGATGGACGTCGGGATTGAAAGCGGCGCAGCCGTCCTCCAACACGGTCACCGACATGTCGCGCACATGCGCATCGCGCACGGTCGATGCCACACCGCCATTGGTGACGATGCCCGCGACCAGCATCGACTTGATGCCCGCCTTGGCGAGCGCGAACTCCAGCCGGCTTTGATAGAAGGCGGAGTAGGCGACCTTGTCGACCTGGATGTCGCTGGGCGCCAATTCGTCGAGCAGCGCGTGGCCCCAGGAGCCGGGCGCGAAATCGCCTTTGCCCAGGAACGGACGCAGCTTCTTCAGATGCGCGCCGATGAAAGGTTCGCCGTTGCGGCCCGGCACCAGCGTGAAATGCGTCGAGACGATCCAGCCGCCGCGATTGCGCATCGCCTGAACCAGCGGCACCAGCCGTGCGGGCAACGCCGCGATATCCGCGGACTTCGCCCCGCCGCGCGCATAGGCGCCGTTGGGGTGGATGAAGTCGTTCTGCAGATCGACCAGCAGCAACGCGTCCGCCATATCAGCCTCGCTCGATGATCAGATTGCCGAATGCGTCGACCTGGGCGGCGAAGCCCGGCTCGACCAGGATCGTCGTGTCCGGCTGTTCCAAAATCGCAGGGCCCGCGATTTTGGCGCCGACCGGCAACTCCATGCGCGGATAGATCGCGGTCTTGTGCCACGCCCCTTCCATCCACACGTCGCGATGGCGCGGCGTGGGCATGGTTGTCGACGTTGGCGCCATGGTGCGCAGATCGAATTTCGGGCGATGGCCGATGGCGGCGACGCGCAAGTTCAAAACCTTCGCGGCGACACCCTTCAGCGTGCGGCCGAACGCGGCTTCGTAGGCGCGCTCGAACGCCGCCATGACGCCCTTGGCCGTGAACTCGCTCGCTTCCAGCGGGACGGACAGCGTGTGCGTCTGCCCGAGATAATGCATGTCCAGCGACAGGCGCACGCTGCGCGAGGCGAAGCCGACACCGGCTGCATCCAGCAGCTTGCCGCCCTCTGCGGCCGCGTCCTTCGCCTGCTGAGCGAGGGCGGCCATGTCGATCTGATCGAGCACGCGGTTCACCGTGCGCACGAAATCGTGGCGCATATCGGCGATGACGCAGCCCAGCGCCGAGGTGACGCCCGGAAAGCGCGGCACGAGTGCGCGGCCCAAGCCCACTTCGCGCATCAGGGCGCTGACATGCAGCGAGCCGCCGCCGCCGAAGGGCATGATCGCGAAATCGCGCGGATCGAAGCCGCGTTCGATGGAAACGAGGCGGATGGCGCCCGCCATGCGCGCATTGGCGACGCGGATGATCGCTTCGGCCGCCGCCATGACGTCGAGCCCCAGGGGCATGCCGACATGGGTTTCGATCGCGGCTTTGGCCGCGGCAACGTCGAGCTTGTTCTTGCCGCCGCCGATCGGGCGTTCGGCATCGATGCGGCCCATCACGACGTTCGCGTCGGTCACGGTCGGGCGCGTATTGCCCTTGCCGTAGCAGACGGGACCGGGATCGGAGCCTGCACTTTCGGGGCCGATTTGCAGCAAGCCGCCGCGATCCAAGCCCGCGATCGACCCGCCGCCCGCACCGATGGTCACGATTTCGATCATCGGCGTGCGCACGACCATGCCGAAATCGATCGAGGTCTGCGCCGCCAACGCCGCTTCGCCGTTGGAGATCAGCGACACGTCGAACGATGTGCCGCCCATGTCGCAGGTGATGACGTTGGGGAAGCCGGCGGCGACCGCGACCGCTTGGCACGCGATCACGCCCGCGGCCGGGCCCGACAGCGCCGTGCGCACCGGGCGGCGGCGCGCGGACTCAACGCTCATCACGCCGCCATTCGACTGCACGATCAGGATTTGCGCGTCGGAGCCGCCTTCCTTCAGGCGGTTTTCCAGACGCTGGAGATAGGAGCCGACCGGCGGCTGAAGATAGGCGTTGAGCGCGGTCGTCGACGCGCGCTCGAACTCGCGGATCTCGGGCAGCAACTCGGTCGAGATCGAGACATGCGGGTTCGGCCAGACCGCGCGCAGGGCTTCGGCCGCCGCGCGCTCGTTCGCGTCGTTGGCGAAAGCGTTGACGAAGATCAAGGCGACGGCTTCGCAGCCCTTTTCGATCAGCGTTTTCGCGGCGGCGCGCACTTGATCGAGATCGACCGCCGTGTGGATCGTGCCGTCGGCCAGCGTGCGTTCGGCGACTTCCAAGCGCAGATCGCGCGGCACGACGGGCTCGAACGTTCCCCACAGGCCCCAGGTCGTCGGCCGGTCGCGGCGGCGCATTTCCAGCACGTCGCGGAAGCCGCGCGTGGTGATGACGCCGGTCTTCGCACCTTTGCGTTCCAGCAGCGCATTGGTGCCGACGGTCGTGCCATGGACGACCGTCGCGACGCTGGCGAGATCGGGGACCTTGGCGCGGATACCGGCCATGAAGCCGACGGACTGGTCGCCGCGCGTCGAGGGGACTTTCGAGATTTCGACTTTGCCGGTGGACTCGTCGAGAACGAAAACGTCGGTGAACGTGCCGCCCACGTCGACGCCGATGACATGCTTGCGATTCATTTCGTCACGTAACCCAGTGTGCGGTCGCGTTCGATGGCTTCCTTGGTGCGCTCGGCGGGATTGCCGTAGCCGCCGCCGCCCGGCGTTTCCAAGCGCAGGCGTTCGCCGCGCTTGAGCTTGAGGCCCACCATTTTGGAAATCTGCGGCGGCTCGCGTTCGACGCCGTTTTCGGCGTAGACGAAGCGGTTGCGCGCGGCGGCTTGGCCGCCCGCCACGCCGGGGGGTGCGAATTTGCCGCGCTCGCCGAACAGGAACACGTCGGCGTTTTCCTCCAGCAATTCGATTTCGTAGACGGCACCCAACCCGCCGCGATGCTTGCCCGCACCGCCTGAATCGGGACGCAACGCCCATTGCGTGAACATGACGGGGTAGGCGGCTTCGAGGATTTCGACCGGCGGGATCGTCGCGGTCGAGATCGGCGCGTTGCCGTGGTTCAAGCCGTCGCCTTGCGGATGGCCGCCATGGCCGCCGCCGAAGAAGCTGAACATCACCCAGCGCTGACCGTTCTTGCGCCAGCCCGCCAGCGACAGCGCGTTGATCGTGCCATAGGCGCAACCATTGGCGCGTTCGGGGGCGGCTTGCGCGATCGCCTGGAAGACAACGTCGATCAAACGCAGGATCGTTTCGGTGTAGCCGCCGACGGGCTTGGGCGCCTTCACCGACAGCAGCGAATCTTCGGGAATCTTGAACTCAATCGGATCGAGCACGCCCGCATTCGCCGGCACGTCCTGGAAGACGTGCTTCAGCGCCACGTAGCAGGCGGCGACGGCGGTCGAATAGGCGATGTTCACCGGACCCGCGCAGGCCTTGGCCGTGCGCGAGAAATCCAGCGTCATCTTGTCGCCGGCGATCGTGATGTCGAGAGCGATCTTCAGCGGCTCGTCGACGATGCCGTCATTGTCGAGCCAATCTTCGGCGCTGTAACGACCGTCCGGAAGGTCGGCGATATTGGCGCGCATCATCTTGGCCGCGCGCGCGCGAAGTTCGCCGAGGGCCGCCTCGACCGACGCCGCACCGTATTCGGCGAGCAGCGCGTCCATGCGCTTGATGCCGAGATCGAGCGCGCCGACCTGGCCGTTCATATCGCCATACAGGCTGGTCGGCAGACGCGAATTGCTGCGCAGGATCGACACGATATCGCCGCGCAGCTTTCCGGCGGCGTAAAGCTTCACCGGCGGGATCAGCATGCCTTCCTGGAAGCATTCGGTCGCGACCGGGTTGTAGTTGCCCGGCACGTTGCCGCCCACGTCGTGCCAATGGCCGACCGAGGCGAGCCAGCAGAACACTTTGCCGTCGCGCATATAGGGGCGCACCAGCTTGAAGTCCGAAAGATGCGTGCCGCCGTCATACGGGTCGTTGAAGATATAGACGTCGCCGTCGGCGAGATCGCCGTCCGCCCCCGCCTTGTCGATCACGGCCTTCACCGCGAAGGACATCGCGCCGACGAAAACGGGCAGGCCGGACTTGCCCTGGATCAGCGTTTCGCCGGTCGTGGCGTGATAAAGCCCGTGCGACGCGTCGTGCGCCTCGGCGATGATCGGGTTGAAGGCGCTGCGGAACAAAGTCGCGTCCATCTCGTCCGCGATCTGCTCCAGGCGGCCTTTGAGCACCGCCAGCGTGATCGGATCCAGGCTCATTCGTACTTCTTTCCCAAGGCGAGCAATTCGGGCGTGCCGACAAGGCCGTTCAATTCCTTGAAGTCGAGCATGCGATCGCGGAACGGCTCGTTCGAGCCGTTGGCCTTCAACGACGCCATATAGGCGCGCGTCATGTGCGCGGCCGCGCGCACCAATCCGCCGGGGAAGATCGCGACGCGATAACCCATGGCGGCGAGCGTCTTGGCGTCGGCCATCGGCGTGCGTCCGCCTTCGACCATGTTGGCGAGCAGCGGCCCCAAATGGCCGAGCTTGGCAGGCAGGTCGCGTTGCTGCGTGACATCTTGCGGCGCTTCGACGAACAGCACGTCGGCGCCCGCTTCGGCGTAGCGCTCCATACGCTCAACCGCGGCATCGTAGCCTTCGACCGCGATCGCGTCGGTGCGCGCGACGATCAGCGTATCGGCGCTGACGCGCGAGTCGACCGCCGCGCGGATCTTGCCGACCATTTCCTGGGCCGGCACGACCTTCTTGTCGGCAAGATGGCCGCAGCGCTTCGGGAAGCTTTGATCCTCGATCTGGATGGCGGCCGCACCCGCGCGCTCGAACGCGCGCACGGTGCGCTGCACGTTCAGCACGTTGCCGAAGCCCGTATCCGCATCGACGATCACCGGCGTTTCGACGCGGTCGCAAATCGCGGCGAGGCAGGCTTCGACTTCCGTCGCGGTGACGAGGCCGACATCGGGCCGCCCGAAGCGGGTATAGGCGATGCTCGCCCCCGAAAGATAAACCGCGTCGAAGCCAGCGTCGGTCGCGATCAGCGCGCCCAGCGCGTCCGATACGCCCGGGGCGACGACCAGGCCGTTGCCGATTTTCGTCTTCAAACTCATGTGCGTGACGCTTTCAGCCGTTGTTCCAAATGCGCCAGAAGCCCGCCCGCGCGCACCATGGCGATCAGGTGCGGCGGCAGCGGCTCGCAGGCGAAACTCGCGTTGGTCGTGGGATCGATCGCGCGCGAATTCTCGGGCTCGACGGTCAAGGCTTGGCCTTGCCGGATCGACTTCGCCTCCGGGCAGACCAGCGCCATCAAACCGAGATTGAGCGCGTTGCGATAGAAGATGCCGGCGAAGGACACGGCGAGAACGGCGCTGACACCCAGCATGACCAAAGCTTGCGCGGCTTGTTCGCGCGACGAGCCGATGCCGAAATTGCGCCCGCCGACGACCACGTCGCCGGGGCGCACATTCTTGGCGAATTCGGGATCGGCGGCTTCCAAGCAATGCTTGATCAGCTCGTCCATGCCGCCGCGCATATAAAGCCCTGGGGCGAGCATGTCGGTGTCGATATCGTCGCCGAACAGCCAGACGCGCCCGGTCATGACGCCACCTCGCGCGGATCGACGATCATGCCGGCGACGGCGGCGGCCGCGACCGTGTAGGGCGAGCCCAAATAAACCTTGGAGCTCGACGCACCCATGCGGCCTTTGAAGTTGCGCGCGGTCGACGCGATGCAGACTTCGTCCTCCGCCAACACGCCCGCACCATAGCCGGCACACGCCCCGCAGCCCGACGGCATCAGAATGGCGCCGGCTTCGGCCAGTGCGGCCAGCGTGCCGTCGGCCGCCGCTTCGGCGGTCGCGCGCGCGGTCGCGGGGGCGACGAGCAAGCGTACGTTGGGCGCCACGCGTTTGCCGCGCAGCACGCTCGCCGCCATGCGCAGGTCGTTGATCTTCGCGCCCGTGCAGGCGCCGATATAGGCTTGATGAATGGCCACACCGCGCTGCTCGGCGGCAGGGCCGGAATTCGCCGGGCTGTGCGGGGCGGCGACTTGCGGGGCCAAGTCGCTCGCATCGAATTCCTCGACGCGTAGATATTCGGCCCCCGCATCGCCTTGCCAGCGCGCCGTGTCGATGTTGGTCACGCCGCGCTCGGCGAGGAAATACTCGGTCACGGCGTCGGGCGCGATCAGGCCGACTTGCGCGCCCAATTCGGCGGCCATGTTGCAAAGGGTCATGCGCTCGAACATCGGCAGGCCGGAAATCGCGTCGCCCGCGTATTGCACGACCTGATACTCGGCGCCGCCCATACCCAGGCGCTTGCACAGCGCGAGCATCATGTCCTTGGCCGAGACCATCGGCCCGAGCTTGCCGCGCCAATTCAGCAGAATGGTGCCGGGCGTTTTCAGCCAGATCTCGCCGGTGACGACGGCGCCGCACATTTCGGTGGCGCCGACGCCGAACATGAAACAACCGAACGCGCCGCCGGTGGGCGAGTGGCTGTCGCCGCCGACGACGAACATGCCGGGGCGCAGATGGCCGTTCTCCGGCAGCACGACATGGCAAATACCCTGCATGTCGTGAAAGCGCTCGATCTTGTGGTCGCGCACGAATTCGCGCGTGAGTTTCAGGATCGATGCGCTTTCCGCATCGACCGCGGGCACGTAATGGTCGCTGACGACGACGACCTTGCTCGGGTCCCAAATCGACGCACCCAAGCGCTTCAGCATCGGCTGCAAGCGGCGCGGGCCGCCGGAATCGTGCATCATCGCGAGGTCGATGTTGCAGGTCACGACTTCGCCCACATCGACATGCGCCCGCCCGGCGGCGCGCGCGACGATCTTCTGGGTGAGGGTTTGGGGCCTGTTCATGCCTGTTCGCGGGACCTTGGTATTTTTAAGTCCGATGCGACGAATCGGGCGGGGGCCCGTTCCGTCGCCGGACTAGCTATAAAGATATAGCTTTATATCTTTTTGTCTAGCCGCCGCGTGACAGCGCTGACCGAACGGAAAGTCCGGCCCGACGATGCGGCCGCCGCCGCATTTGCGACTATGTTGAACGGCCTAAATTCGGGCCGGACGACTTTACGCTTCACGGCAATTCTAGTCGCGCCGCGCGTCAGCGGCGCAAGGGAACGCGATACGATCAAGCGCCCTCAGCAAGCCCAACCAAAAGCGCTATGGCCGCGCGTATTTCCAGATCGTCGTCCGCGAAACGCCGAGCAGTCGCGCGGCTTCGCTGCGGTTGCCGCCGGTTTTCGCCAACGCGTCGCGCACACGATCCTTGATCGCGGCTTTCGCGGCGTCGTCGAGAGAGCCCGATGCGGCCCCGCGCGATGGGGCGAAATCCAGCGTCGTTTCGGGAAAGAGATCGTCGACATCGATGATGTCGCCGTCGCCCAAGGCTGCCGCGCGCTCGACGCGATTGCGCAGCTCGCGCACATTGCCGGGCCAATCATGCGCAATCATCGCGTCGATCGCTTCGGGCGCGAATTCCTTGCGCGGTGCCGTCGGCAGGAAACCGCGCGCAAGCTCCGCGATGTCCTCGATTCGGGCGCGCAGGGGCGGCACGGCCAGGGCGATCACGTTCAGGCGGAAATAGAGATCCTCGCGGAACGCGCCCGCGCGCACACGCTCGGCGAGATCGGCATGCGTCGCCGCGACGATCCGCGCGCGAAAGGGCAGATCCGCTTTGGCGCCGAGCGGGCGGAATTCGCGCGCCTCGACCAGCCGCAGCAGTTTCGCTTGAAGATCGAGCGGAAACTCAGCGACCTCGTCCAGAAACAACGTGCCGCCGGCCGCTTCCTCGGCCACGCCAGGGCGGCGTGCGGCCGCCCCGGTGAAGGCGCCTTTCTCGTGGCCGAACAATAGGCTCTCCGCGAGGTCGCGCGGGATCGCAGCGCAATTTATCGCCACGAAGGGCGCGGCGGCCCGCGCACTCGCCTCGTGCAGAAAACGCGCGGCGACTTCCTTGCCCGATCCTGTCTCGCCGCTCAGCAGAACCGGCAGTTCGGCGCGCGCGGCTTTCAGCAACTGCGTTTCCAGGGCGCGCATCGCCGGCGCGGCGCCCAATGCGTCGGTTCGCCGCGCAATCCGGGCGCCACCGAGCGCTGCGATCAGCGCGTCGATATCGACGGGCTTGGTCAAGTAGTCGCGCGCCCCGCCTTTCACGAGGCGCACGGCCTGCGCGATGTCGCCATGCGCGGTCATGAACCAAGTCGGGACGGGGCCGATCGCTTCGACGAGCTTGCGCCACAACGCCTCGCCGTCGAAATCGGGCAGGCGGATGTCGCTCAACACGATGTCGGGTGCGCGGACACTCGCGGCGGCGACGGCGCCGGCCCCCGTGACGGCGAGTTGCGCGTCGAACCCTTCGAGCGCCAGGCGCTGAAGCAATGCGGGGCCCAGGATCGGATCGTCCTCGACGAGCAAAATGCGCAGCGCTGTCACTTAGGTTTCCCGCAACGGAATGGCGATGGCGACGGTGGTTCCCCCCGTCGTACCACGTTCGACGCGCGCCGCCCCCTCTAGATCGCCGAGCAGCGACACGACGGCGTCGAGGCCCAAACGGGGTGCGCCGGGCGGCGAGGCGCTTCGGCCGAGCAATTGTTCAATCCGCGTATCGTCCATGCCGGGCCCCTGATCGGCGATCGTGCAATGGAGCTTGCCGCCGGCGACATGCGCCGCGAAGACGACGACCCCGCCGTCGGGCGACGCGGCGCAGGCGTTGAGCAGCAAGTTGAGCAGAACTTGGCGAACGCCGGACGCGCCCAGCGCCAGCGCATCGGGAATCTCCAAACGCCAATCCAGGCGCAATCCGCGATTGCGCAAGGCGGGGGCGAGCAGCAGCCGCAGATCGTCGAAATCGGCGCGGGTCAGGCGGCGCTCGTCTTCCGGGCGGTGGAAATTCATGATCCGCGACACGATCGCGTCGATCGTCTCGATGCCGCGCGCCACGAATTCGAGCGAGTCAGCGCGGACTTTCGGATCGTCGCCGAATTTCCGCAGCGTGGCGACCGCGGTGGCGAGGCCGCCAAGGGGATTGCGTACCTCGTGCGCCATCGTCGCGGCGAGGCGGCCGAGCGCCGCCGTCTGGCCGCGCTCGGCGATATCCGCGCGCAGCTTCTCGCGCTCGGTCAACGCGTCCGCCATACGATTATAGGCGGCGAGCAGGGGCGCCGTGCGCGCGTCGGCTTGCGCGACGCTTGCGGCCGGGACGCGCCGGACCGCGCCGGTGCCCGCCGACTGCAACAGCGCCAGCACGCCGTCGGCCGCCCGATTGATCCGCCGGAGCAATAGATAAGCGCCGACCCCGCAAATCAGGGCGATCGCGAAATCGAGCGCGATGACCGCCAGCAGCAGGTTGCGCTGCGCGTCGCGCAACGATCCGATATCAAGCGCTACGACCAGCGCGTTTTCGCCCGACGGCGGCAGCGCGCGCGAAGCCCACAGCAAACGCGCGTCTTCGTCGTAAACGACGCGCGATTGGACGAGATCGCGCGGCGGCGGGGCGCTGCTGCGGTTGATCGTTGCCAGGCGCGTGCCGTTCCGGTCGAGCGCCAAGAGCGCGACCTCCGCGACGCCTTCCTGCACGCCGAAAGCGGCGGCGAAGCGCCGTTCGACGGCCGCCCAGTCGCCGATGGTTGCGTCGTCGGCGATCGCGGCGGCGAGCCCGTCGAGATAGACCTGCGCGAGACGTTCGGTTTGCCGGTCCGCCGCGCGATCCTTGAAATGAAGCGCCAGATGCGTTGTGCCCGTCGCCGCTGCGAACACGATGATCGCGGCGAGCAGCGGCAAACGCAACGCTAACGGCAATGCGCCAAGCATCATCGCGCCAGAATGGCGCCGTCAGGCATTCAAGGCAACAACACGAAACTCGCGCGCGCGGCGAGCGCGGTGTTCGCGTCCTCGCGCAGCGCGTCCAGCACCGACCGGCGGATGGCGAGCGCCGCCATAACGGCGGCGTCGAAACCGGCGATGCGCCGCTCGATTTCCTCGCGTGTCGCGTCCGCCGCGATTGGATCGGCTTCGCTTGCGTCCCAGCCATGGGCGCGCAGCAGCGCCGCTTGCGCCGTCACGCCGGCGAGGCTTTGCGCATCGTCGCGCGCGGCGAAGACGGCGATCTTCGCGTCGCGCCACAATCCGGTCGCGGCAAGCGTCGTGGCGAGGCGCCCGCAGGCGGGCGTCCCGGCGATCAACAGCGCGACGCGGCGGATCGGCCGTGCGGCTTGCACGCGCAAGATCGGCCCGGCACCTCGCGCCGACAAATCCGCGGCGAGCTCGTCGGAATCCGCCGCTTTGCGCCCGAAGCGATCGATGCCGGCCGGCACGATCAGCATGTCGTTGCCCGCGGCGAGCGGCAGCAGCGTATCGAGCGCGCCTTCCGCATGGCGCGATACGGCATCGACCGGCGCTTGGGACGCGCGCGCGTCGAAGTCGGCCAGCGCCTTCGCGGCGCGTTCGCGCTGTTGCAGTCGCAGCCGGTCGCCCAGCCATTGCGACCAGGCGAGCCCGCCGACGGGTACCGCTTGCGGGCGTTCGGCGAAGCCGGGATCGACGGCGGAAAGCGCCGTGAGCTTGGCGCCGTGAGCGCGCGCCAGACCCAGGGCGAATTCGCTCGCCGCATCCTGATGGGGACCGCCCGCGAGCCATACCGTCAGCACGCGCAGCCGGTCCGATTGCGGGGCGGAATATTCCTGCGGCGCGCGAATTTCTTGGGCGCTCATGATCGTGGCTCCGGCTGGCGTTGATGGGGACGCGCGGCGCTCGCGCGCCGTGCGTTGCGGGGCGATGTCGAACAGATTGCGGGGAAGGTGACCGCGCAGCGCGTCGGCGACGGTCGCCGATGCGATGGGCGCCCCCGACACATAGGCGGCGCGGCCCAACGCATGCGAGGCGATGGGCGACGTCACGAGCAGGAAGACGACGCACAACGTGCCGATGATCAGCGCGTCGAGCGCGACGCCGCCGCCGCCCAGCGCCCAAGCAGCACCGTAGACAAGGCAGCCCGAGCCCACGACGCCCGCTTTCGTCGCCGCGTGCATGCGCATGAACGGGTCGCGCAGCCGGATCAATCCCAGCGCCGCGATGCCGACGACGATGGCGCCCGCGAGGATCGCGATCCCCGCCCAGATTTCGAGAAACGCGCTCATTCGCCGGGCTCCTGCGCCGGCGGCGATGCGCTCGCGCGCTCCAGCAAGCCGCCGAACGAGACGGCGGCGAGGAAGCCGATCAGCGCGATGCCGAAGGCGATGTCGAGATAGGCGCGGGCCCCCGTCGCCGCCGCGACCAAGGCGGCGAAGCAGATCGCGAGCAGACCCAGCATGTCGGTCGCGATCGCGCGGTCGGCGGTCGACGGTCCCCGGATCAAGCGCCACGCGACGGCGCCGGTCGACAGCCCGACGATGAAGAAGGCGAGAGCGATGCAGATCTCGAGGAAACTCATGGCAGCACCTTGCGCGCCTGCGCTTCGAGCGTGGATTTCATGCCTTCGATTGTGGCTTGTGCGTCGGGCGCATCGATGGCGTGGACGTAAAGCGTTTTCCCGTCGGGCGAGACATCGAGGCTGGTCGTGCCGGGTGTGAGCGTCACCATATCGGCGAACAACACGATGCTGCCGGGCGACTTGACGTCGAGCGGAACGGCGAGGATCGCGGGACGCAAGCGATCCGGCGGGCCGATCACGGCAAGCAGCGTCGCCCAGGTCGACTTGGCGAGTTCGAGGGCGAAAACGAGGGCAACTTGCGCCCAGGCGAGGAGTTTGCTCATCGTGCGAACTCCGCGACTTGGCCGGCATTGCCGAGGACGGCGGCGATATAAGCGTCGCGATCGAGCAACGATGCGGCGGCCGTTTCGGCAAGCGCGGCGAAAGGCTCGGTCCACAGACCGATCGTCATCGTCGTCGCGCAAAGAAGCGCGATCGGCAGATAGGTCGCGATGCGCTGGCCGCGCGTCCAGGCGGTCCGTGCCAAGCCTTCCGGCGCGGGTTTCCAGAACGCTTCGTTCCAGATCTTGATCATCGAGTAGAGCGTCAGCAGGCCGACGAAAAGCGCGATGCCGGCGAGCCAATAGGCTTCCGCTTCGATGCCCGCACGAACCACGGCGTATTTCCCCCAGAAGCCCGACAACGGCGGAATGCCGGCGAGCGACAGGGCGGGGATCAAAAAGCCGATCGCGAGCAGGGGGGCCGCGCGCCATAGGCCGCCGCACCGTCCCAGCGCGAAGCTGCCGTTCTCGCGCCGTATCGCGCCCGCGACCAGGAACAAATTGGCCTTCACGACGATGTGATGGACGATATAGAGGATCGCGGCGGCGATCGCGGCCTGGGTCAGCAGCGCCACGCCGATGATCATGTAGCCAATCTGGCTGACGATATGGAACGACAATATCCGGCGGATGTCGTAATGCGCGGCGGCCCCGAATACGCCGAATACCATCGTCGCCGCGGCGACCCAGGCGAAGATCGGGCCAAAGAACGCGACGTCGTGCGCGTAGACCAGCGCGAACAGACGCAAGATCGCGTAGACGCCGACCTTGGTCAGCAGGCCCGCGAAGATCGCCGCGACCGGCATCGACGCCGTGTGATAGGCGGCCGGTAGCCAGTTGAACAGCGGGAACAATGCCGCCTTCGCGCCGAACGACACGAGGAACATGACGCCGATCGCCGCCAGCAAACCTTGGTTCTCCGCCTGCGGCGCCAAACGCGCCAGATCGGCGAAATTGAGCGTGCCGAGCTGGCCGTACAGCAGCCCGACCGCCATCAGGAACACGGTCGTCCCGACCAGATTCAAAAACACGTAGCGCAAGCCGCCGTCGATCTGGGCGCGCGTGCGGTCGAGCACCAGCAGGCCGAACGAGGCGATCAGCATCACCTCGAACCAGACATAGAGATTGAACACGTCGCCCGCGACGAAAGCGCCGCAGACACCCAGCATCAAACTGTGGAACAGCGGCTGGAACCCGGCGCGGTCGCGCGCCGCCGCGTCCGGCCCCATCGCGTAGATCGATACCGACAGCGCCATCAATCCGGCGATCGCCAGCATGATCGCGGAGAAAGCATCGACGACCAGCGCGATGCCGAACGGCGCCGCCCAGTCGCCCATTTGCGTGACCAGGATCGAGCCGTCGGCCGTGCGCGCGACGAGCATCAAGCCCACGGCCAGCAACGATGCCGACGCGCTGACGCCGACGACACGCTGAGCGGCGATGTGCGTCCGCAACAGCGCCGTCAAGGCGGCGGCGCAAAGCGGGATCAGCAGGGGGGCGACGATCAGCAGCATCGCCTAGGCCGCCTTCTTCGCGAGGGGGGCCGGCGGCGGTATCGGGCTTTTCGCCGTGTCGATCGGTGTTTCGGCCGCGTTCAGATCGGCCGCATCGACGCTGCTGAATTCCCGATTGGCGCGAACGACCAGCATCAAAGCGAATACGGTCAAGCCGAAACCGATGACGATCGCGGTCAGGATCAGCGCTTGGGGCAACGGATTCGACGTTCCCGCAGCCAACGCATCGGCGCCCGGCGCCACGAAGGGCGGCAGGGTCGCGCCGAGCCGTCCGCTCGCGAAGATCGTGAGATTGACGGCGGAACCGAACAGCACGAAGCCGATGAGCACGCGCGGCAGATCATGCGCCAGGAACATATAGACGCCGACGGCGACAAGCCCGCCGATGGAAAGCGAGATGACCGGGTCCATCAGAGCGTTTCCTCTTCCATCAAAGACAGGAACAGCGTGGCGACCGTGCCGACGACGGTGATGTAGACGCCCGCATCGAACAGGATCGTGGTGCCCAGCGGCAGGACGATGCCGACATCCGGGAACCACCAGAGATGCGTGAGATAGGGCCCGGCGCCGAACAGCGCCGGAATCCCGCTCGCGGCCGCCAGCAGCACGCCGATGGCGCAATAGCTGGTCGGTGCCAAACGCAGCAGCTTGCGCGTCGGCGCCGCGCCGAAGGCGATCGCGTGAAAGATCAGGCCGACACCCGCGAGCAAGCCGCCGATGAATCCGCCGCCCGGCTCGTTATGGCCGCGCAACAACACGTAAAGCGATGCGGCCAGCGGCAACCACAGCAACATCGGCGCCGAGACGCGCAAGATCAGCGAGGCGCTCATTTCGCCGCTCCTTTGCGCAGCAACGCCGCGACCGCGAAGGCGGCGATCGCCAGAACGGTGATCTCGCCCAGCGTGTCGAGCGCGCGGAAGTCGACCAGAATGACGTTGACGACATTGCGCCCGTTCGCGGCGGCGGCCGAATTCTCGCCGAACCACAACGACAGGCGCGGATCGAAGGGGGTGGCGAGGACGCTCGCCAGAACCAGCGCGACTGCGATTCCGGCGATCAGGGCCACGCCCGCGTCGCCAAGCTTCTCGCGGGCGGTGCGCGTATCCGTTCGGCGCAAGGGCAAGCGCAGCAGTGCTGCCGCCAATATCGCGACCATCAGCGTCTCGACCGAGAATTGCGTGAAGGCGACATCGGGCGCGCCGAAGGTCAGGAAGATCAGCGCGATCGAGAACCCGACAAGGCCGAGCGCCAGCACGGCCGCGATGGCGGTGCGCGCCATGGCCGTGGCGGCCGCGCCGATCAGCATCGCCGCGAACAGCAGCAGACGCGGATCGGTCAAATCGTTCGCCGCCGGCCAGGCGGCACCGCCGCGCAAGATCAGCGTCGCGA
Source organism: Tagaea sp. CACIAM 22H2 (assembly GCA_014444615.1). GTDB lineage: Bacteria > Pseudomonadota > Alphaproteobacteria > CACIAM-22H2 > CACIAM-22H2 > Tagaea. The sequence continues at coordinate 132,904 of PVXE01000002.1, forward strand.
GCGTCGCAACCGCCAGCACCAGGAACATCGTCCGCAGATAGCCGCGCAGCGAGCCATGTTGGATGTTCCGCGTGCAGGTCTCTGCGAGTGCGATCAGCGCTGCAAGACCGCGCTCATACGCGGCGGCGGGCGCAAAGCGGTCGACGACGCGCAACGCCTTGAAACGCGGCACGAGCCGTCCCCACGCGAGATACAGCGCCACGCCCACAACGATCGTCGCGGCACTCAGCAGCAAAACGGTATTGAAGCCGTGCCAGAGCTTCAGCGGGACGGCGATGGGGCGCCCGAGGATCGCGGCGGCGGCCGGTTCGACGAATGCGCCGCCGAGCAAGGCGGGCAGGAGACCGGCGATCAGGCCCAGAACGGCGAGGATGATCGGGCCAACGAGCATCGCCGCGGGCGGATCGTGCGGCTTGTTGGGCGTGGGGGTGGGTGCGCCGAAGAACAGGCGATAAGACATGATCGCCGCGATGGCGACCGTGGCGGCGTTCACGAAGAAGCCGAGGCCGAGCAGCGCCACGGAGCCGGGGCCGAGATCGAGTTTGGCTTCGTAGATCAGTTCTTTCGCGACGAAGCCGACGAAAGGCGGCAGGCCGCTCATCGAGAAGGCGGCGAGCGTGGCGGCCAGCGCCGTCAGCGGCATGGCGCGGGCAAGGCCGCGCAGCGCGCTCGCATCGCGCAGGCCCGTTTCGTGATCGACGATGCCCGCGACCATGAACAACGCCGCCTTATAGAAGGCATGGACGATCAGGAACGTGACGGCGGCGGCGATGGACAGATCGGGCGCGATGCCGATCAGCATTACCAGCGTGCCCAGTGCCGCGACCGTCGTTTGGGCGAGCACGCGCTTCAAGTCGGTTTCGCGGAAGGCCATCGCCATGCCGGTCGCGGCCGTTGCGATGCCGAACCCGGCGAGGATCGACTGCCACAGCGCTTCGTCCTGATAGAGCGGATTGAAGCGGGCGAGCAGATAGACGCCGAGCTTCACCATCGTCGCCGAATGCAGATAGGCGCTGACGGGTGTCGGTGCCGCCATCGCATTCGGCAGCCAGAAATGCAGCGGAACTTGGGCGGATTTGGCGAAGCAGCCCGCGATCACCAGCAGCATCGCCGGGATCGCGGCGGGATGGGCAAGGACCGCCTCGCGCGCGGCGAGAATGCCGGAAAGGCTCGTCGTCTCGGCGGCCAGCGCGATCGGGATAAGGCCGCCCAAAAGCGCCAATCCGCCCGCACCGGTGACCAGCAGCGCTTGCAACGCCGCACGGCGCGCGGCCGGGTTTTCGTGGTCGTAACCGACCAGGAAGAACGAGGCGAGGCTCGTCAATTCCCAGAACACGAACAACACGACGATGTCGTCGGCGGTGACCGCCCCCACCATCGCGGTCATGAACAGAATCAGCACCACGACCAGGCGTCGCAAGCGCGGATCGCCGGCGAGATAGGCGTGCGCATAGATGAAGATCAGCGCGCCGATCCCGGCGATCAGCAGCAGAAAGACGAGCGACAACCCGTCGACGCGCAGGCCGCCGGCGATGCCGAGCGACGGCACGGACCAGAAGGGGGCTGTGATCGCGCCGCCATCGCCGATCGTGCCGACATAGCCAAGCGCCATCGCGAACAAGGCGAGGGCGCTGGCCGCACCGAAGGGGGCCACGACGGCGCGGGGAATGCGCGTCGCGGCGAGCGTGGCGGCGGTGCCGATCAGAATGAACCAAACTGGCGAAAACATACCGATCGCCATTCCAAGCGCCGTGCCAGAACCAGATCGGTGGAATTTCAGAGGGTTAGGACGCTTTCATTGCGCGGCTGTTCACGCGTGTGAACGGTTACAGCGTTCAATTCGTTCGCGTTGGTGAACGATAGCTTCGCCCTGCTTCAAACAAGAAACCGGTGACGAAAAAAATTAATAAAAACAGTTATATATAAATATTAACTAAAGCGATATGCGAGGATTCGTCAGTCAAAACATCTTGACGCGATATGGTATATCATTGCTTATACGCGCCTCATTTTCCAGTGCGAGGTTGGCGATGACGAAGCGGCGGACGGTGATCTTGGCGGCAATCGCCGCGGTGGCGATTTCAGGAACGGCGATGACGCCGGCCATGGCGCAAGACGCTGATCGGGTTCTGCGGGTCGTCGCGCCGTGGGAAATCGGCGGGCTCGACCCGGCAAGTTCCGGTCATATCTTTGCGCGCCTTCAAGTCGCCGAGACCCTTGTCGGCGCCGACGACGGCGGATTGCCGGTCCCGTCGATCGCCCAGGCCTGGACGGCATCGTCCGACGGTTTGGTCTGGCGGTTCGAGATGCGGCCGGGCGCCACGTTTCATGACGGATCGCCACTGAATGCGGCGGCCGTCGCGGCGTCGCTCGATCGCGCGCGCACCAGCGCGGCGGGAATGCTCGTCAACGCGCCGATCACGGCGATCGCGGCGCAAGGCGGGGCGGTGACGATCACGCTGTCGCGGCCGTTCACCGCCTTGCCCGCATTGTTGATGCATTCCAGCGCCATCGTTTTGGCGCCGTCCGCTTACGATGCCAACGGCAAGGTCGTACGGATGATCGGCAGCGGCCCGTATCGCGCGACGCTGGTCGAGCCGCCGCTGCGCGTCGAACTGGAGCGTTTCGCGGGCTGGTGGGGCCCGGCGCCCGCGATCGCGCGGGCGAGCTATCTTTCGGTCCCGCGCGGCGAAACGCGCAGCGCCATGGCCGAAGGCGGGCAGGCGGATCTCGTCTATATCGTGCCGCCGGAAGCGGTCGCGCGCCTTCAGCGCAACGCGCGCCTCGATACGCGCGTGCAGCCCATTCCGCGCACGCGCGTGCTGAAACTGAACGCCGCCGCACCTTATTTCGACGATGTCCGCGTGCGTCAGGCGGTCAGCCTGGGCATCGATCGCGAAGGCATCGCCGAAGCGATCCTGCGCAGCCCCGCCGTGCGCGCGACTCAGATTTTCGTGCCCAGCCTCGCCGAGTGGCATGTGCCGGATCTGCCGCCGCTCGACCACGCGCCCGCGCGCGCCAAGGAACTTCTCGCCGCTGCCGGCTGGCGGCCGGGCGCCGACGGCATTCTCGCGAAGGACGGCAAGCGCTTCGCCGTCACCTTGCGCACGTTCTCGGACCGGCCTGAACAGCCCGCGATGGCGACGGCCATTCAAGCGCAATTGCGCGAGATCGGCATCGACGTGAGCGTTGCGATCATGAAAAATGGCGAGATCCCCGCCGGGCATCACGACGGCACGCTGCAGATGGCGTTGTTCGCGCGCAACTTCTCGATCGTTCCCGATCCGATCGGCACGTTGCTGCAGGATTTCGGGCCGCAAGGCGGCGATTGGGGCGCCATGAACTGGTCGAACGCGGAGCTGATCGCCGCGCTGACCGCGCTTTCAGGGCCCATCGATGCGGCCGGCCGTGCCAAGGCGCGCGGCGACGTCGCGCGGATCCTGCAACGCGAACTGCCGATCGTGCCCCTCGCATGGTTCGATTACGCGGTCGCGATCAATCGCCGCGTCGACGGTGCCAGCATCGATCCGTTCGAGCTTTCGTATCGGCTGTCGGCGATGCGATGGGCGCGCTGATCCGCGCGCTGGCGGCGCGGCTCGTTCAAGCGGCACTGGTGGCACTGCTGGTCGGCGTCGCGTGTTTCGCGATCGTCGAATTGCTGCCTGGCGATCAAGCGTATCGTGTCGCCTCGGCGCGCTACGGTGAAGATATGGCCAGCGGCAAGGCCGCCGAGGCGGTGCGCGCCGAACTCGGGCTCGACCGTCCTTGGCCGATCCGTCTCGCCGCGTGGTTGGGCGGGATCGCGACCTTCGATTTGGGCGTTTCGCTGGTTAGCGGCGAGAACGTCGCGGTCGAGCTAGGCCACCAATTCGGTGCGACGCTCGGGCTGTCGCTCTTGGCGCTCGCTTTATCGGCGGCGGTCGGTATTCCGTTGGGTATCGCGATGGCTTTGCGCGGCGGGGCGCTCGACGCGGGCGGGCTCGTCGTCGCGGCGGCGTTGCGCGCGACCCCCGCCTATTTGATCGGGCTTGGCCTGATGCTGCTGATTGCGGTGCAGTGGGGATTGCTGCCCGCGGCCGGTTACGACAACGCCGCCGCGTGGCCCTTGCCGGCGGCGACGCTGGCGTTGGGCCTTGCCGCGATGTCGATGCGCGTGACGCGCGATGCTGCCGCGCGCGTATTGGCACGCGCCGATACGCATTTCGCGCGCACGAAGGGTCTGCCGGAATCCGCAGTGCTGCGCCGCCACGTGTTGCGCAACGCGGGCGTACCGGTCGTCGCGTATCTCGGGGTGCAGCTGGTTTGGCTGGTCGAAGGTGTGGTGGTGGTTGAGTCACTGTTTTCCTGGCCCGGTATCGGGCATGCGCTGATCCACGCCGTCATCGCCCGCGATGTGCCGATGCTGCAAGGCACCGCGCTCACGATGGGATTGCTGTTCGTGGCGTTGAACGCGGCGGTCGATCTTCTGTGCTTGGCCATCGATCCGCGCGGTCGGCGCGCATGAACCGCACGACGCTGTTTCGCGCGATCGGCTTCGCGCTGCTCGCCGCCGTCGCGATTTTCGCCCTTCTGGGGCCGGCGCTGATCGAGGCCGATCCGCTGCGCCAGAATTTACGCGCGGCGTTGCGCCCGCCTTCGGCCGAGTTCCTGTTCGGCACCGATCATCTCGGCCGTTCGATGCTGGCGCGCCTGGCGTCCGCCGCACGGCTGTCGCTCGGGCTGGCGGCAGCGGCGGTGCTGCTCGCGGGCATTATCGGTACGGCGCTGGGCGCCATCGCGGCGGCATCGCGCGGCGGCGCGTTGGATCGCGCCTTGTCGGGGCTGTGCGATGCGACGATGGCGCTGCCCGGTCTGCTGACGGTCGTGCTGATCGCCGCCTTGGCGCCGGGCAAGCTCTGGCCGCTTTATGCCGGGCTCGTCGCCACGCAATGGGTCGAGTTTTTTCGCCCGGTGCGCGCATTGGCGGCGGGGCGTCTGGCGGCGCCGGACGTCGAAGCGGCACGATTGTTCGGCTTCGGCGGCTGGCATGTTTTCCGCCGCCATTTGCTGCCCGAGCTGACGCCGCTGGTCGGCATGCTTGCGGCATTCGGCGTGGCAAGTACGGTGCTGGCGGTTTCCACGCTCAGCTTCGTGGGCATCGGCTTGCGCCCGCCCACGCCGGAATTGGGCAGCATGATGGTCGAGTTGCTGCCGCATTACGCCGACGCGCCGTGGCAATTGCTCGCACCAGCACTGCTGCTTTTTGCGACGGTGCTGGGATTGCGTCTGGCCGCCGGCGGAGACGAAGCATGAGTGCGGCACCGATGCTGGCGGTCAAGGGCCTGTCGGTTCACGCGGGCGGCAAAGCGCTGGTGCGCGATGTCGATCTGCGCGTCGCGGCGGGCGAATGCCTGGTCGTGATGGGCGAAAGCGGCTCGGGCAAGTCGCTGCTGGCGCATGCGATCATGGGCGATCTGGCGCCCGGACTCGTCGCGCGCGGCGAAGTCAGCGTCGCGGGCGAAAGGATCGATGCGTTGACGCAAGACGAGCGGCGCGCGTTCTGGGGCAAGCGGATCGCGTTGCTGCCGCAAGAGCCGTGGCTGTCGCTCGATCCCTTGATGCGCGTCGAAAGCCAGATTGCGGAAACCCATGCGCTGGTCGCCGGGCGCGATTGGGCCAACGCGAAGGCATGCGCGGCCAAGGATCTTGGCCGTTTGGGGCTTTCGGCGTCCGCGCGGCAATTGCCGTTCCGCCTGTCCGGCGGCATGGCGCAGCGCGTGGCCATCGCCGCGACGATGGCGGCGGAGGCGGGGTTGCTGATCGCCGACGAGCCGACAAAGGGGCTTGATGCCGATGCTTGCGCCGGGGTCGCCGCGTCGCTGCGTGCGCAGATGGAACATGGCCGCGCCGTCGTGGTCGTGACCCACGATATCGGTCTGGCCCGTGCCCTGGGCGGGCGGATCGCGGTGATGCGCAATGCCGACATGGTCGAGACCGGCGACACGCGCGACGTTCTGTCGGCGCCGCGCCACGATTATACGAAGATGTTCGTCGCCGCCGATCCGGCGAAATGGCCGCGTCCGGTTGCGCATACCGGCGGCGCGCCGGTGCTGCGAGGCGAAAGCCTTTCCGCCGCGCGCGGCGCGAAAACCTTGTTCGAGGCTGTCGATGTCACACTCGCACGCGGCGAGATCGCCTGCGTGCAAGGCCCCAGCGGCGGCGGCAAGACGACGCTGGGCGCGGTGCTGTTGGGGCTTTTGCCGCCGCAGCGTGGCGTGGTGCGCCGCGCGGACGGCGTGGAAGCGTGGCGCTATCAGAAACTCTATCAAGATCCGGTCGCGGCCTTCGCCCCGTATTCGAGCCTGCGCATGGCGTTGGACGATGTCGTTCGGCTACACGGCGGCGAATGGGCGGCTGTCGAGGCGATCCTGGCGCGGTTGTCGGTGCCGCTCGACCTGCTCGATCGGCCGCCCAGCCAAGTCTCGGGCGGCGAGTTGCAGCGTGTGGCGATCGCGCGGGCGTTGATCGTCGATCCGGTTTTCCTGTTCGCGGACGAGCCGACGTCGCGCCTCGATCCGCCGATCCAGCGCGCGACGATGGAATTGCTGCGCGAACTCGCCGGCGAACGCGGCCTCGCCATGCTGCTGGTGACGCACGATCCCGACCTTGCCGCCGCGATGTCGGCGCGTGACCCCATCCGAATTGGTTAGCCGGCTTTTCCGCTTGATTGCCCAGTTCCCGAGCGGTGCGTGCATAAAGTTGATGCATAATCATGTTTATCCGGGTTCCGTAATTCAATAGAAGCGCCATTTATTCATATAAATCATTAATAATAATGTATTTATAGTGATTTTGGCGGTCTGGCACGCAACTTGATTATTAGGAAAGTATCTTTCCTAAAACGGTGATCGCGTGCGATTGCCGCCAAGCTGCCGAGGTCCATTTGGACGCCACCTTGCCACTGCGCGACGCCATTTCCCCGGCCGAAGCATCGCCGGCATCGGCTCGATTGGGCGAGGCGCTGTCGGTCGCGGGCATCGTACATGCTTATTCCGGGGCGCCGGCTGTGGACGATGTGTCGTTCGATGTGCCGGCCGGCGGTGTCGCCGCGATATTGGGGCCCAGCGGTTGCGGCAAGTCGACGATGCTGCGGATCATCTCCGGCCTCGTCACGCCGACGGCGGGTGTCGTCCGCCTCGGCGCACGCGACGTGACCCGTATGCCAGCGCGCGAGCGGCGCGTGGGCATGGTGTTCCAGAACTACGCGTTGTTCCCGCATATGACCGTGCGCGAGAACGTCGGCTACGGTTTGTCCGGCCTGAAGGGGGCGGAGAAGCGCGCGGAGGTCGACAAGCTTCTCGCCCTCGTGCGGCTCGAGAAATTCGCCGATCGATTGCCGCGCCAAATGTCGGGCGGCCAGCAGCAGCGCGTGGCGGTGGCCCGCGCGCTGGCGCCCCGTCCGACATTGCTGCTGCTCGACGAGCCATTCGCCGCTCTCGATCGCGCCTTGCGCGCCGATATGCAATTCGAGTTTCTGCGCCTGCAACGCGAACTCGGTATCACGACAATCCTGGTCACGCACGACCAGGAGGAAGCGCAAGCTGTCGCCGATCGACTGATCGTGATGAACGCGGGCAAGGTCGAGCAGGCGGGCAGCCCATCGGAACTTTACGATCGGCCGAGAACGTTGTTCGTCAACACCTTCGTCGGCCAGGCGTCGGTGATCAAAGCGAGCGTCGCGGCCGAAAGCGAGACCGCATCGACGCTGCGCTTGTCGACCGGCGACGAGATCCATTTGCCGCGCCGCAGCGGCTTCATGCGCGGTACGAACGTCGTCATCGCCGTGCGGCCGGAGCATGTCGTACTGCACGAGAAGCCCGCGCCCGGCGCCATTCCGGCGCGCCGCATGATGGCCGTGCCGCAAGGCCCGCTGCGCCTGCACGACTTGCTGCTTGCCGACGGCACGCCGCTGAAAGCCGCGGAGCGCCGGGCGCCCGGCGCCTCCGACGCGCCGCCGGGCGGCACCGTTCACGTCACTTTCGAGCTCGATCACTGCCGTCTCTATCCGTCGTCATAACCCGAAACCGTCCGAACAGGAGAAGGATCATCATGCTCAATCGCAAACTCTCCCGCCGTTCCGTCATGGCGGGGCTCGGCGGCCTCGTGGCCGCGCCGATGCTGGGCGTATCGCGCGCCCGTGCGGCGGGCTCCGTCGTCGTCGCCGCGTTTCCCGGCTCGTGGGAAGACGCCTATCGTGCGGCCGTCGCGCCGGTCGTGAAGGCGGCGGGCACCGAGTTGGTGCTCGCACCCGCGCTGGCGCAGGATCAGCTCGCGAAGCTTCTGGCGAGCCAAGGCAAGCCCGCGTTCGATGCGATGATGGTATCGCCCGGTCAGACGACCGAAGCGATCGCGCGCGGCCTGATCGAAAAGGTCGATCCCAGCAAGCTCAAGAACTGGAGCAAGCTGCTGCCGGCCGCGCAGACCGAGTGGGGCCCCAACGTGACGGTCGAGATCACGGGCTTCGCCTACAACCCGAACCTCGTGCCCAAGCCCAAGACCTATCGCGAGCTGTTCGACAATCCCGTCTATCACGGCAAGGTCGGCTGGGTCGGCTTCGGCTCGAACACCGCCACGCTGGCCTGGGTCGAAATCGCCAAGGCGTTCGGCGGCAGCGAAGACAATATGGCGCCCGCGTTCAAGATCCTCGCCGAACATCTCAACAAGGGCGCGGTGATCGCCAATAGCGGCAACCAGCAAATGGCGCTTTACCAGCAGAACGAAATCGCGGTGTTCATTTCCAGCGTGGGCAACGTCGCGAATTTGAAGGCGCGGGGCGTGCCGTGCGAGTTCGCGCATCCGACGACGGGTTCGCCCGCCTTGCCGGTGGCGCTGCATCTCGTGAAGGGGGCCGCGAACCCCGAAGGCGTCTACCAGTATATGGACGCGGCGATCTCGGCCGATGTGCAGCGCAAGCTCGCCCAGCCGCCGTCCGAAATCCTGCCGACGAACACCGACGTGCCGCTGACCGACAGCCTGAAGTCGTTCATCAGCGACGCCGACATCAAGAATCTGATCTATCCCAACTGGGCGAAGATCAATCCCAACCGCGCTGCGTGGTCGGCCGAGTTCGACCGCGTGGTGAAGAAGTAACCGGGCGAAGAGGGGAACGCAGGATGACCCGCGGCGGCATTCCGTTCGTGGCGCCGATGCTGGCGCTGTCGATCGCGGGTTTCCTCGTGCCCCTCGTCGTGCTGGCGGCTTTCAGTTTCAGCGATCCGGCGGGCGGCTTCGGCATGGCGAACTACGTCAAGCTGTTCGCCGACCCGCTGGCGCTGCAAGTTTTGTTCGACACGCTGGCGCTGGGTTTCAAGGTCGTCGCGTCGACGACCTTGATCGGCTTGCCGATCATTCTGCTGTTCTGGCATGCGGGCCCGCGCGAGCGCAGCTTGATCGTCTTTCTGACGTTGCTGCCCATGCTGGTCAGCAACGTCGTGCGCACCTTCGCCTGGATCGTCATCCTCGGCCGCCAAGGGCCGGTCAGCCAAACGCTGGCGCAGCTTGGCTTCATTCCGGCCCCGCGCAGCCTGTTGTTCAACGAGACGGCCGTGGTCGTGGTGCTGAGCCAGATCGAGTTGCCGCTGCTGCTGCTGCCGGTCATGGCGGTGCTGTCGCGCACCGATCGCAGCCTCGTCTCGGCCGCGGAAACGCTGGGGGCGGGGCCGTGGCGTATTCTCGCGACCGTCATCCTGCCCTTGGCGGCCCCGGGCATTCTGGCGGGCTGGGTGCTGGTCTTCGCCAGCGCCACAACGTCCTACGTCACCCAATCGGTGATTGGCGGGGCGCGGCATATCTATTTGCCGCAATACATCTATCGCGAGGTCGGCGTGCTGTTCCAATGGCCGTCGGCGGCGGCGATCGCCTTCGTGTTGCTGGCGACGACCGGAATCATCATGGCGGCGATGGCGATGCTGGCGCGCCACCCGAGGCTCGCGTCGCATGGCTAACGGCGACCGCCTTTATCGCGCCGTCGTATTCGGCCTGGGTTGGCTCGCCGTCGCCTTCATGGTGGCACCGGTTGCCGTCGGTCTCGTCATGTCCTTCACCGCCGGCCAAACGTTGAAATTCCCGCCCGATGGGTTTTCGCTGCGCTGGTACACGGCGCTGTTCGATCCGGTGCGCTCGGCGCCGATCCACACCGCCATTTGGAACTCGCTGCAGATCGCGGTGCTGACGGTTCTTGGCGCGTTCCTGTTCGCGATGCCGGCGGCGTATGGAGCCACGCGCCTCAAAGGCAAAGTCTCGGCGATCGTCGAGCCTTTGATGTTGGCACCGCTGGTGCTGCCCACGCTCGTCTACGGTCTCGCGGCATTGATTGCGTTCAGCAATATCGGCTTGCGCCCGTCGCTGCCGCTGGTCGTGCTGGGGCATGTCGTGGTCTTCGGACCGCTGATGTATCGCGCCTGCATCGCCATCGCGCAGCGCCTCGACCCGAGCCTCGAAGAAGCTTCGACGCTGCTCGGCGTCGGCGCCTTCATGACTTTCTTGCGCATCACGCTGCCGCTGATGGTGCCGGGCATTCTGGCGGGTGCGTTCCTCGTATTCATGCAGTCGCTCGACAACGTCTCGGTCTCGCTCTTCCTCGCCGACGCGCGCACATCCGTTCTGCCGCTGCGCATGTTCCAGATGATCGAGGAATCGCTGGATGTGCGTGTCGCCGCGATTTCGGGCGTGCTCATCGGTGTCGTGTTCGTCGGTCTGTTTTTCGCCCGCCGCGTCCTCGAACCCGCACGCTCCGCTTAAAAGAAAGTACCGGAAGGAACCCTTGCTATGACGATCATCGCCAAATCGACGCGCCCCACCATCGAAGCTCTAATGGCGGATTTCGCGCCGAATTTCGACTTCGTTCCGCCGCCGCCGTTGCCCGTGGCGGAGTACGAGGAGCGTCTGCGCCGCGTGCGGCGCGAAGCTGTCGTCGCGGGACACGACGCGATCGTCATCCATACCGGCATGGTCGGCTGGTTCCACGCCTCCAACGCCTATCTGCGTTACATGATCGATTGGATGCGCGAAGGCGTGTTGATCATTCCGTGCGACAACGACAAGCCGCTGACGCTTCTGACCTTCTTCACCGAATCCGTGATCCTGCCGCCGGGCGGCGAGCCCGTGCTGGTCGACGATATCTGGCAGGTCGGCGCGATCGGCCGCGAATACGCCGATCGGCCCGGCACGTCGGACGAGAAGGCGGGCGAGGCGGCGGCCAAGTTCCTGCTCGATCAATTCGGGCCGAGCGCCCAGATCGGCCGTATCGGCGACGGCAAGTCGGTCAAGTTCTGGGCGCAGCTTCAGGAATTGATGCCCAAGACGAAGTTCGTCGCCGAGAACGGCATCATCGATCGCATGCAGCGCGTGCGCTCGCCGCGCGAGATCGATATGTTCCGCGCCGCCGGTCAGTTGATCGATATCGCGACGCAAGCCGCCTATCACGTGACCAAGCCCGGCGTCACCGATCACGAGATCTTCGGCGCCTTCACCTTCGCGCAGATGTCGCGCGGCGGCGAAACCGGCGACGGGTATCAGATCGGCATCAACGAGTTCGGCACGCATTGCGGCAAACCCTATGGCCATGTCGTGCGGCCCGGCGATCTGATCAATCTCTATATCTCGAACGTCACGTTCCGCGGCTACACCGCGCAGACCGCGCGCATGATCGCGGTGGGCGATATCACCAAGCATCAGGAGAAGGTGATCGTGGCTTGCGTCGAGGGCGTGAAGCGCGCGGAAAAGCTGATCAAGCCCGGCGCCTTGTTCCGCGATATCAACAATGCGGCGTTCGAGCCTTATATCGAGGCGGGGCTTTTGACGTCGCCGGAAGCGCGCACCATGCCCTATATCTGGGCGCCGGAGGATGACGGCAGTCCGCGCTTGGTGAAGCGGCAATATGTCCGCGACATCGATTGGGAAGCGCAAGGCCGCAAGCTGATGCATGTTTATCCCGCGCAATACGGGCCGCATAATCCCAATCTCGGCCATTCGATCGGCATGGCGGGGGCGGGGAACAGCTTCAACGTCTCGTCCCACAATTATGATCGCTTGGAGGAAGGCATGGTCTTCGTCCTGCACACGCAATGGATCGAACCGCTGAACGCGGGCTGCAACGTGGGCGATCTCTACGCCGTCACCAAAGACGGGTTCGAGAATTTGAGCCGCCATACGCCGCTCGATCTGCATCGTGTGTAAGGAGCGGCGGGCGATGGCCGATCTCAAGGACACGCGCAATCTCACGCTCGCGGGCGGGCTAAAGGTTCTCCACGCGGCAATCGCGGCGGCGGAGAAGATCGGACAGCCCATGTGCATCTGCGTCGTGGATCTCGGCGGCAATATTGTGGCGCTGGCGCGCATGGACGGGTCGAAGGCGATCAGCGTGATCTCGGCCACCAACAAGGCGCGCACGGCCGCTTTGTCGGGCGAACCGACGGGCGGGGCGCATGCGGATGTCGAAATCCAGATCGCGCTGGCGTCGGAGAATAAATGGACGAACCTGATCGGCGGCTTGCCGATCCGCGTTGGCGGCATCGTGGTCGGGGCCATCGCCGCCGGTTCGGGGACCGGGGCGCAGGACCTTGCGGTCGCGCGCGCCGGGGCGGCCGCCATCGCGGGCGCCGATATGTTCGAAGGATTCGTGCCGATGGAGGCCGAGGATACGGGTATCGTGCGCGGCTCGCATCCGGACAAGGTCCGTGGCTGACTCCGCCGCCACGATCGCCGCGCATGTGTGCGCGCGCCGGCTGAGTGCCGTCGAAAGCGCTACGGCGGCGCTCGACGCGATTTCGGCGACCGATCCCGAGATCCATGCTTTCTGCACGATCGATCCGGACGATGTGCTGGCGCAGGCGCGCGCCGTTGACGCCCGCATCTCGAAGGGCGATGCCTTGCCGCTGGCGGGCGTGCCCGTCGCGATCAAGGACCTGATTCTGACGAAAGGGCTGCGCACGACCTTCGCGTCGCCGCTTTATGCCCAGAATATCCCCGAGATAGACGATGTCAGCGTCGCGCGATTGCGCGCTGCCGGTGCCATTGTGATCGGCAAGACCAACGCGTCGGAATTCGGCTACGGCCCCGTCGGGCGCAACAAGCTGTTCTCCACGACGCGCAATCCTTGGAATCCCGTTCTCACAACGGGCGGGTCGAGTGCCGGAACGGGTGCGGCGGTCGCCGCCGGCATGGTGCCGTTCGGCTTGGGCAGCGACGGCGGCGGCTCGATCCGCATTCCGGCCGCCCTTTGCGGTGTCGCAGGGATGAAAGCGTCGTGGGGGCGCGTGCCGCTTTTCCCCGGATGCCGCGATGAATCGCAGCCGGGCGCATCGAGTTGGGAGTCGCTGGAACATATCGGCCCGCTGGCGGCCTGCGTCGCGGATCTCGCCTTATGCCTTTCCGTCGTCGGCGGGCCCACAGCGGACGACAGACATTCCGTGCCGCTGGAACCCGGCGCGTTCGCCATCGCGCCGCCGGAAACGTTGCGGGGCTTGCGCATCGCCTATAGCGGAACGCTGGGTTTCGCGAAGGTTGAGTGCGATGTCGCGGAGCGCTGCGCGACGGCCGCCGTCGCGTTCGCGCGCGCGGTCGGCGCCACGTTGATCGAAGCCGATCCACCCGTGGGCGACACGCACGAAGCGTTCGATGCCCTGGTGGCGCTCGATACGGATCGCGATGGCCTCCGGCGCATGGCGGCGGCGCAAGGCCATGTGTTCGACGGCGCGCTCGGCCGTTTGTTGGCGCGCGACTGGACCGCCGACGAATTCACCGCCGCGATCATGGCGCGCAAGAAGGTCGCCCGGATAATGGCGCGTTTCATGACCGAGTTCGACCTGTTGTTGACGCCGACGACGGCGTGCGCGGCCTATCCGCTCGAAGCGCCCGAGCCGAAAGGGTGGACGCCGTTCACGGCGCTCGCCAACCTGACCGGTCAGCCGGCGGCGAGCGTTCCGGCGGGGCTCACCGGCAACGGCCGGCCCGTCGGCTTGCAAATCATCGGCCGGCATCTCGCCGATGCCCAAGTATTGAGCGCTTGCGCGGCCTTCGAGGCGATCTTGCCTTGGGCGGCGCTTCGGCCAAAAATCGCCGCTGCGAATCGCGCATTGGGGGCGTTGCCAGTATGAGCAAGGCTGCAAAAGTCGAGAAGATGCCGGCGTCACGCGATCTGCAGATCGGCGCGCGCGTGCGTCATGCGCGGATCCTCGCGGGGATCCGGATGCGCGAATTGGCCGAGCGGATCGGCTGCGCCGAAAGCTCGATTTCCAAGATCGAGAGCGGCCATGTCGTGCCGTCGCTGCCGATGTTGCAGCGGATCGTCGAAGCGCTGGGCCGCGATTTGTCGTCGTTCTTCGGCGCGGACCTCGATGCGCCCGCGATCATTCAGCGTGCCGGGCAGCGCGTTGTGGCGCTGACCGATCCGATCCGCGACGGAAAGGGCATCAAGTACGAACGCATGATCTCGTTTGCGACCGGCAATCTCCTCGAAGCGAATATCCATATCGTTGAGCCGGGCGGCGGGCGCGAAGATCGCGTGACGCATCAGGGCGAAAGCTTCGGCTATGTCATCGAAGGACAGATCGAACTGACGATTGAAAACTCGCCCTACATGCTGTCGGCGGGCGATTCCTTCTCGTACAAGAACCACCTGACCAGCAGCTATCGCAATCCCGGCACGGTCGTCGCGCGGATGCTGTGGGTCAACACGCCGCAGGTTCATTAGTTGCGCGTGGCGTCCCCTAGGGGATTCGAACCCCTGTCACCACCGTGAAAGGGTGGTGTCCTAGGCCTCTAGACGAAGGGGACATCCTTCGCGAAAGCGGGCCTGTGTACCCGCTTGTGCGGCGCAAATCAAGTGCCGGAAAAGAGCGATTTTACAGCCGAAAACGGGAGCTTAACGCAGTCATGCCGGCTTTTGTGCCGCGCGACGGGCGCAAACGCGTCCCACGGGGCCGGGGCGGACCCACCCGCAAGCACCGATTCGACCGCCGCTTGGGCGTCGGCCAATGCCGCGCGGGCGGGTTTGCCGTCGAGCACGCGTGCCAGCGCGGCCGCCGAGGCTTGGCATAACGCGCAGCCGCGCACCTTGTGGCGGATATCGCGCGCGATACCCTTCTCGAGTTTGCCGTCGAATGTCACGCGATCGCCGCACAGCGGATTGTCGACCGTGACGCCCGTTCCCGGCGGCAACGCGGCCGCATGCGTGCGGTCCTTGGAGAGCGCCATCAACGCGTCGTGATACAGCGCGTCGTTCATGTCAGCACGCGCTTGGCGTCGGCGAGACCGGCGAAGAACAGGTCGATATCGTCGTCCTCGCAATAGAGGGCGAACGACGCGCGCGTCGTGCCCGCGAGATCGAATTTCGCGTGCAGCGGTTGCGCGCAATGATGCCCGCCGCGCAACGCCACGCCATGCCGATCCATGATCTGGCAGATATCGTGCGGATGCGCCCCCGCGAGATCGAACGACACGACGGGTGCGCGGCCCTGCAAGCTTTGCGGCCCGATCACGGTCACACCGTCGACCGCGCGCAATCCGTCGAGCAAACGGCCGGTCAAGCGCAGCTCATGCGCTGCAATCGCCGCCCAATCGAGCGTGCCGAGCCATTCGCAAGCCGCCCCCAAACCGATCGCGCCGGAAATCGGCGGCGTGCCCGCCTCGAATTTCGCGGGCGCATTGGCCGGCGTGAAGCCTTGCATGGTGACGCTCGCGATCATCTCGCCGCCGCCCAGGAAAGGCGGCATCGCGTCGAGCAATTCAGATCGTGCCCACAACACGCCCACGCCATGCGGCGCGAAAGCTTTGTGGCCGCTGAACGCGTAGAAATCGACGCCGAGGGCGGGAATATCGACGGGCCCGTGCGGCGTGCGCTGCGCGCCGTCGAGCAGCACGCGCGCGCCCACGCGCTTGGCTTCCGACACGATCGCCGGCACGTCGAGGACCGCGCCCGTCACGTTCGACACATGGGCGAGCGAAACGAGCTTCGTGCGCGGCGACAGTGCCTGCGGCACAATGCGCCCTTCGCCATCGACCGGTAGGAAATTCACCTTCACGCCGTTGCGCGCCGCCAACATATGCCACGGCACGATGTTGGAATGATGCTCGAGCTCCGAGACCGCGATCTCGTCGCCGGGCTTCAGCAGCGCGCCAAAGGATTGCGCGACGAGATTGATGGCTCCCGTGCAGCCGCTCGTGAACACGATTTCCTCGGCGGGCACCGAAAGATACGCGGCGACTTGGGTGCGCGCCTTCGCGTAAGCCTCGGTCGCCGCTTCGGCCAACCGATGAACCCCGCGTTTGACGTTGGCGCGCGCGCCCGTTTCGAATACACGCACCGCGTCGAGAACGATATCGGGCGTTTGTGCCGTGGCGCCGCTATCGAGATAGGCGATGCGCGGGCCCGGCTGGTTCAGCAGCGGGAAATGCCGACGAAGGGTCACGCGGATCTCTCCCGCGCCGCACGGAAGGCGGCCAAGGCTTCGGCGGTGTCGAGATCGACCAGCACGCCGTCGTCCGGCATCGGCACTTCGCAAAGCATGTCTTCGTGTTTACGCATGACGATACGCGCGCCCTGATCGCCGTCGAGGGCGAGGATCTCGGCGAAGAAATCGCGGCCCCACAAAACGGGATTGCCGCGCTTGCCGTCGAAGGCCGAAACGCAGATCGCGCGGCCCTCGATGGGCGAAAAGGCGGCGATCAGGCGATCGACATGCGCCGCCGCGACCAAGGGCATGTCGCCGAGCAGCACGACGGCGCCGTCGCAATCGAGCGGCACTTGCGCGATGCCCGCGCGCACGGAGCTGGCGAGGCCGCTGGCGAAATCCGGGTTCTCGACCACCGCGACATCGGCCGGCAAAGCGGCCTTGGCGCGCGCGGCGTCGTTGCCGACGACCACGATCGTATGCGCGGCCTGGGAATTCGTCGCGGCGGTGACGGCGCGCGACAGCATCGTTTGTCCGTCAATCTCGACGAACAGCTTGTTCGCGGGCGCCATGCGGCTGGATTTGCCGGCGGCGAGCACGATGGCGGCGATCTTCGGCGCTTTGGGTGCGGCCGCTTCGCCCGCACGCGGGGTCGGGCGCGGGATTTCGGCGAGCAAGCCGCCGACCCCCATACGTGCAATCGCGTCGCGGCCGATGGGCAAGCCCGCCGCGTGGCGGCGCAGCACCCAATCGAAGCCGTTGAGCTTGGGCGAGCGCGCGCAGCCGGGCAGGCCAATGACAGAGGACGAACCGAAACGCGCGACGAGCAGCAGATTGCCGGGATCGACCGGCATGCCGAAATGCTCGACATTGCCGCCCGCCGCTTCGATCGCGGCGGGGATCGCGTCTCGCCGATCGACGACAGCGGAGGCGCCGATGACCAGGATGGGATCGCAACCGGATGCGGCGCGAAGTTCCTGCGCGATGGCGGCGGCGTCGTGTGCGCAGATGCGCACGGATTCCAGCGTGGCGCCCAAGGCAGCAAGGCGCTGTTTCGTCGCGTCTTCGGTTTTCTCCAACACGGATGTCTTCGTGCCGGGCAGGCGCGTTTGGATCAGCGCCGCGCGCTTGGGCGTGAAGGGCGCGAAGGTCACGGCGTTCGCCGCGAGCGCCAAGCATGTCTCCAACGCCTTACGTGGTGCCGCGAAAGGTATGATTTTCACCGTCGCCAGCATCGTGCGCGGCTCGGCCGGGGCGAGATCGGCAAGCGTTGCGACGGTGATCGCCTCGTCAACCGCGTTGATCGCGTCGATCTTGGCGGCGTCGATGCGTACCAGGCCGGGCGCCTTGGCGAATAGATTGCAGCGCCCGGTGAAGGGGGCCGCGACCTCGATGCCGTCGCCCGCCAACGCTTTGGCCAACGCATGCGCCGCATCGTCCTCGGCCACGTCGTCGGCGTCGAGCCTTGCGACCACGACCGATGCCACACCCGCATCGTTCAATGCGGCGATATCGGCCGTGTTGAGCTTGCGGCCTTTGCGCAGCGACACCGCACCCGCGCGCACGCCATGGGCGAGGATCGCCCCTTCGGCTTGGGCGGGCGGGACGGGGCCGAAAAACATCAGGGCTTCCGGCGCGCCTGGACGATTTGCGCGACGATCGACACCGCGATTTCGGCGGGCGACAACGCGCCGATATCGAGCCCGACGGGGCCACGAATGCGCGCGAGCGCGGCATCGTCGTGGCCTAGTTCTTTAAGGCGCGCCAGGCGCGCCGCATGCGTCTTTCGCGAACCCAGCGCGCCGATATAGAAGGCGGGCGATTTGAGGGCGGCGTCCAATGCGGGATCGTCGATCTTCGGATCGTGGGTCAGCGTGACAATCGCGCTGCGCGTATCGGGCTTCAACTCGGCCATCGCATCGTCCGGCCATTCGGTCGAAACGGCGTATTCTTCGAAACGCTGCGACGTGGCGAAGGCACGGCGCGGATCGATCAGCGTGACGCCATAGCCCGCCATCACGCCCATGCGCGCGAGCGGATCGGCGATATGCACCGCCCCGACGACGATCAAACGCGGCGGCGGATTATGAACCTGCACGAAGACGGGACCCGCGCCGGTTTGCAGCGTGCCGGATTCGTCGCGCGCCAGCATGTCTTGCATGCCGATGATCATGTCGACGTCGAGGCACAGCGGACCTTCGGTGCCGTCCTTGAAGATCAGCTTCTGCGCGCCGGAGCGCAGATTGGTGGCGAGCGCCACCGGCCGCTTGGCGCGGCGGGCTTCCTGCAACGCGGCGAGAATGGTGGCGTCCATCGCGTCAGCCCAATTTCTCGACGAAGACTTGAACCTTGCCGCCGCAGGCGAGGCCGACTTCCCAGGCTTGCTCGTTCGTCACGCCGAAATCGAGCAAGCGCGGCTTGCCGTCGCCGATCGCGGCGAGGGCTTCCTTGATGACGGCACCCTCGATGCAGCCGCCGGAGACCGAGCCCAAGAATTTGCCCTCGCCATCGACGGCGAGCTGCGAGCCCACCGGCCGGGGCGACGAGCCCCAGGTCGTCACCACGGTGGCAAGCGCCACGTTGCGGCCTTCCTTGCGCCAAGCTTCGGCTTGGTCGAGCACGTCTTCGGTCATGCGGCCATCCCTCGCCAAACGTAACGGCCCCGAATGCGCGGGGCTTCGCCCAGGGCTTCGACCAGCGCTTCGAGCGAGTCGAGATTATGGACCGGGCGGAATTCGTCGACATACGGCAGGATCGCCCGGATCCCCAAAGATTTGGGTTCGAAGCGGTCGTATCGCAAGAGGGGGTTGAGCCAGACGAGCCGCCCGCAGGATTTGGCGAGGCGCTCGGCCTCCACGGCCAACCCATCGCCCGCCTCGCGATCAAGGCCGTCGGTCACCAGCAGCACCGTGGGCGAGCGCGCCAGGCTGCGCCGCGACCAGCGCCAATTGAATTCGCGCAAACACGCGCCGATGCGCGTCCCGCCGGACCAATCCTCGACCAGCTCGGCGATTTTCGACAACGCCTTGTCGACGTCCTTCTGGCGCATCGCGCGCGTCACGTTCGTCAAGCGCGTGCCGAACAGAAAGACCTGCACGCGCGCCCGGTCGGTCGCCAGCAGATGCAGGAAATGCAGCAACATGCGCGCGTAGCGTTCCATCGAACCGGAAATGTCGAGCAGCACGACCAAAGGCGGCTCCTCGACGCGCGGCGCCTTGAAGGCGAGGGTCGCCATATCGCCGCCCGAACGCAGCATCGCGCGGATCGTCGCGCGATGATCAAGGCGCTGGCCGCGCTTGTCGGGTTTGTGGCGGCGCGTGCGCCGCATCGGGAAGGGCGAGACCAGACGCGCCATGGCGCGTTGCGCGCGCGCGATCTCGTCGGCCGACATTTGCTCGAAATCCTTCTTTTGCAGGAGTTCGCGCTCGGAGAACGTCATCGCCGCGTCGAAACGTTCTTCGTCTTCCTGCTGTTCGACCGGGCGCGGGGCGCGATCGACGGTATTGAAGGCATCGGCCACGCGGCGCAACGGCTCCTCCACCTCGCCCTTGTCGTCGCCGACGGGCGAGGGCGGCAGCAGCGTGCTCATCGCGCGCTCGAGCAGCTTGGGATCGCGCCAGAACATGCGGAACGCTTGGTCGAACACCTCGCGCTGGTCGCGACGGTTGACCAGTGTGGCGTGCAGCGACCAATAAAGATCGGATTTGCTGGCCACGCCCGCGGCACCCACGGCGCGCACGGCTTCGATCGCGCGGCCGGGCCCCACGGGAATGCCGGCCGCGCGCAGCAACCGCGCGAAGCGCACGATGTTCTCGACCAGCGTGCCTTCGCCGTCGCTCATGCGGCCGTTTCTTCCACCGCTTGCAGCAGCTTCATCGCGGTCGTGCCGCGGATGCGGGCGATATCGTCTTGGTACTTGAGCAAGGCGCCCAGCGTGTCGTCGATCGTCGCGGGATCGAGCGCGATGCGGTCGAGGGCGACCAGCGCGTTGGTCCAGTCGAGCGTTTCGGCCACGCCGGGTTGCTTGAACAACTCCTCGCCGCGCAGCTTCTGCACGAAGCCGACGACCTGGCGCGACAGCTTCTCGCCGACGCCCGGACATTTGGCGCGCACGATCTGCAATTCGCGCGCGGCGTCGGGGAAGTCGACCCAGGCGTAGAAGCAGCGGCGCTTCAACGCGTCGTGGATTTCGCGCGTGCGGTTCGACGTGACGATGGTCAGCGGCGGGGCGGGGGCTTTGACCGTGCCCAGTTCCGGAATCGTCACCTGCCAATCCGACAGGACTTCCAGCAGATAGGCCTCGAACGGTTCGTCGGCGCGGTCGAGCTCGTCGATCAGCAGCACCGGCGGGCCGGCGGGATCGGGGGCCAGCGCTTCCAGCAGCGGGCGCCGGATGAGGAAGCGCTCGGAGAAGATCTCGCTTTCCAGCGTCGTCTTGCTGTCGCCGCCCGCTTCGGCGAGGCGGATTTCCATCATCTGGCGCGGATAGTTCCACTCGTAGACGGCCGCCGCCGCATCCAAGCCTTCGTAGCATTGCAGGCGGATCAGCTTGCGGCCCAGGCTCGCGGCCAGAACCTTGGCGATCTCGGTCTTGCCGGTTCCCGGCTCGCCCTCCAGGAACAAGGGACGGCCGAGCTTGAGCGAGAGCAGTAGGGCGGTCGCCAAGCTGCGATCGGCGACGTAATTCTTCGAGGCGAGCAAGTCGAGCGTGGCTTCGACCGTTTTCGGCAATTCCATGGGAGCCCAGTGTCCAGATGCGATGGTCTGCAGCATCGCACGCCGCCGGGGCGCTCCGGAAGGGTCTTAACTTCGCCCTGCTATGCGTTGATTGTGTGAGGGTTTTTCTCGTGCCCGGCGAAGCAATGTCGCCATTCTTCCGGCCCGATGATGGGGCCGGGCTGCCGCCGTCGGCGTTACGGCTTTTATTCGCCGTTAATGTTTTGATCTTACTGTCAGAACGGAAAATTTACGGTTCTGCTTTCTCCCAACTCTGGAGTTCGTCATGCAGCATGACGTGTCCACAAAAGGCCGGATGGGTTTGCGGGGCCGCGCTTTGGCCGCATTCGCGGCGATTGCCCTGGCCTTCGTGCTTGCGGCGGTGGTCGATCTCTTCGGCGATCGCAGTCGCATCATGGCCGACCGGAACGAGAAGACGCGCGAACTGGCCGAAGTCGGGCAGGGCATCGCCGCGTATTTCCATTCCTTGGAGACCAGCGGCGCCTTGCCGCGCGACGAAGCGCAGAAGCGCGCTTTGGCGGCGCTCGAGCAGTTGCGCTACTCGGGCAGCGAGTATTACTGGGTCAACGACTACAACGCGCGGGTGCTGATGCATCCGTTCGTCAAGGCAATCGTTGGCATCGACCTTGCGACGGCGCAGAACAAGCGCCTGCTGCCGTTGTTCCAGGAATTCGCCCGGATCGCGCGCGAATCCGGCGGCGGGTATCACGATTACCCGTGGCCCAAGCCCGGCGCGTCGGAAGACCAGCCGAAAATCTCCTACGTCAAAGCGTTCCAGCCTTGGGGCTGGGTCATCGGCACGGGCATCTATGTCGATGACGTGGAGGCCGCTTTCCGGGTCGAGGCGATCAAACGGGCGATCGCGCTGCTGGTGATCGCGGCGATCATGGTCGCGGTCGTTTGGCTGCTCGACCGGACCCTGCTGCGGCCGCTGGGCGCGCTGATCGGGACGGTCACGGAAATTTCCGCCGCCCGCTTGGATGTGAGCGTTCCCGCTGTCGATCGCACCGACGAACTTGGCGCGATGGCGCGCGCCGTCGAGGTTTTGCGCCGCAACGCAATCGCGCGGCGCGACCAGGAAGCCAAGGAGGCCGCTGAACGTGCCAGCCTGGATCGGCGACGCGTGGCGATGGAGCGGCACTCCGCCGACCTCAACGCGACCGTTTCGGGGGTTCTCGAAACTCTGTCGGAATCCGCCGCTGCGATGAAGCACTCGGCGCGCAGCATGAGCGACACGGCCGCCCGCACGCGCGATCAGGCCGGCATGGTCACCGATAACGCCACGAAAAGCTCCGACAATCTGACGACCGTCGCCGCCGCGTCCGAGGAAATGCTCGCCTCGATCCGCGAGATCGGCCGCCAAGTTGGCGAATCCGCGAAGATCGCGACCGACGCCGTCGCGGAAGCGAAACGCACCGACGATATCGTCAAAGGCCTGGTCGAGGCCGCGGGGCAGATCGGCGATGTGGTGAAACTGATCAACGATATCGCGTCGCAGACGAATCTTCTGGCGCTCAACGCGACGATCGAAGCGGCGCGCGCGGGCGAGGCGGGCAAGGGCTTCGCGGTCGTGGCTTCCGAGGTGAAAAATCTCGCCGGCCAAACTTCCAAAGCGACCGACGAAATCGCGGGCAAGATCGAGGCGGTGCAGGGTGCAACCGGCAGGGCTTCGGGATCGATCGCCAAAGTGTCGTCGATCATCGCCCAGATCAGCGAGATCGCGGCGGGGATCGCGAACGCGGTCGATCAGCAATCGTCGGCGACGCAGGAAATCGTGCGCAACGTGCAAAACGCGAGCGAACTGACGAGTGCCGTGACCAGTTCGATCGCGCGGGTTTCGACGGGGGCGAGCGAGACCGGCGCGGCGGCGGAAGTCGTGTTGACGGCTTCGGGCGGGCTTGCCGATCAAGCGTCGAGCTTGCGCCGCGAGATCGAAAGCTTCCTCGAGCAAATGCAGGATAGCGGCGAACGCCGGCGTTTCGAACGCGTGGAATGCAGCATTCCGATTGTTATCGACCGAAACGGGACGCGCATCGACGCGACCGCCGCCGATATCTCCCTGGGCGGCTTGCGCGCAGGCATCGAGATTCCCGGCGCGCGTCCCGGCGAATCGGTCACTGTTCATCTCGGCAAAGTTAAAGTCGCGGCAAGGATCGCGCGCGTGACGGGCGAAGGCGCGTTGGGCCTGATGTTCTCGCTCGCGGGCGACACGGCCGGGCAGGCGTATATCGAAACGCTGGTTGAGAACGCGCGCCGCGGCAAAGCGGCGTAGCCGGCAGGCATCGTTCAGAAGCGGCGCCGCCGGAAAAGAAAAAGGCCGGCGCCCCGAAAGACGCCGGCCCGATAGTCTTGGTACGGGGCGGTCTTAGGCCGCCGCCACCGCGCGTTTGGCCATCACGCCGATCAGATGGGCGCGATACTCGGCCGAACCGTGGATATCGGAGTTGAGACCGCTCGCCGAGGCTTTGACGCCGTCGAGCGAAGCGGCCGCGAAGCTCTTCGACAGGGCGGCTTCGGCTTCCTTCCAGCGGAAGACCGAGGCGGCCGCGCCGGTCACCGCGACGCGCACGCCGCCGGCGGTCTTGGCGACGAACACGCCAACCAGCGCATAGCGCGACGCGGGCTGGTCGAACTTCATATACGCGGCCTTTTCGGCGACGGGGAACGAGACCGAGACGATCAACTCGCCCGCGTCCAGCGCCGTTTCGAACATGCCGCGGAAGAAATCGTCCGCCGCGATCTCGCGCTTGTTGGTCTTGATCGTGGCGCCCAGCGCCAAGCACGCGGCCGGGTAATCGGCGGCCGGATCGTTATTGGCGATCGAGCCGCCGATCGTGCCGCGATGGCGCACGGCCGGATCGCCGATCCCGCCCGCGAGTGCGGCCAAGGCCGGGAGCGCCTTCTTCACGTCGGCCGAGGCGGCAACATCCGCGTGCTTGGTCATGGCGCCGATCGTGACCTTACCGCCGGCGACGGATATGCCGGCGAGGTCCTTGATGGCGCCCAGATCGACGACCGCCGTCGGGCGGGCAAGGCGCTGCTTGAGGGTGGGGATCAGCGTCTGACCGCCGGCGAGCGGCTTGGCCTCGCCGTCGGCGCCGAGCAGCTTCACCGCGTCGGCGACGCTGGCGGGTTTGTGATAGGCGAAATCATACATCGTCCGTCTCCCTCACTCGGCCGCGGCGCGGCGGCCGGAATTCAGCAGCGCCCAAATCTTGGCGGGCGTCGCGGGCATGTCGATATGGCGTACACCCGTCTCGCGCAGCGCGTCCACCACCGCGTTGATCACGGCGGGGGGCGAGCCGATCGCGCCGACTTCGCCGACCCCCTTTACGCCCAGCGGATTATGGGTGCAAAGCGTGCTTTGGGTGGCGACGTCGAAGCTGGGCAGATCGTCGGCGCGGGGCATCGTGTAGTCCATATACGAGCCCGAGCGCAGCTGGCCGTTGCCGTCATAGACGCACGTTTCCAGCAGCGCCTGCCCGATGCCTTGGGCGAGGCCGCCATGGACCTGGCCTTCGACGATCATCGGATTGACCACGCGGCCCACATCGTCCACGGCCGTGAACTTCACCACCTTGGTGACGCCCGTGTCGGGGTCGATCTCGACCTCGCAGATATGGCAGCCGCCGGGGAAGGTGAAGTTCTTGGGATCGTAGAACGCGGTTTCTTCCAACCCGGGCTCGACCGTGTCGATCGGGTAGTTATGCGGCACGTAGGCGGCCAGCGAGATTTCGCCGAACGCCTTGGCCTTGTCCGTGCCCGCGACGACGAACTTGCCGTCCTTCAATTCGATATCGGCGGGCGAGGCTTCGAGCAGATGCGCCGCGATCTTCTTGGCCTTGTCGACGATCTTGTCGAGCGCCTTGACGATGGCGGTGCCGCCGACGGCCAGCGAGCGCGAGCCGTAGGTGCCCATGCCGAACGGGATCTTGTTCGTATCGCCATGCGAGACCTCGATCTGATCGATCGAAATGCCCAGGCGATCCGCGACCAACTGCGCATAGGTCGTCTCGTGGCCCTGGCCATGGCTATGGCAGCCAGTGAACACGGTGACCGAGCCGGTCGGGTGAACGCGGATATTCGCGCATTCGTAGAGACCGGCACGCGCACCCAGCGAACCCACCACCGCCGACGGCGCGATGCCGCAGGCTTCGAGATAGGTCGAAATGCCGATGCCGCGCAGCTTGCCGCGCTTCTTGGCTTCCGCACGGCGCGCTTCGAACCCGGCCCAGTCGGAGATCTTCAAGGCCGACGCGAGCGTGGCCTGATAATCGCCGCTGTCGTATTGCAGCGCGACCGGCGTTTGATAGGGGAATGCGTCGCTGGGGATGAAGTTCCGCTTGCGGATCTCGACGCGATCCATGCCCATCTCGGCCGCGCAATTGTCGACGAGGCGTTCGAGCAGGAACGTCGCTTCCGGACGGCCGGCCCCGCGATAGGCGTCGACCGGCACCGTGTTGGTGAACAGGGCGCGCACTTCGGCGTAGACGACCGGGGTGGTGTACACGCCCGCGAGCAGCGTGGCGTAAAGATAGGTCGGCACGGCGGGCGCGAAGGTCGAGAGATAGGCGCCCATATTGGCGTCCGTCTTGACCCGCAGCGCCAGGAACTTGCCGTCCTTATCCATCGCCATTTCGGCGTGCGACACGTGATCGCGCCCGTGTGCATCGGACATGAAGGATTCGGCGCGATCGCAAGTCCACTTGATCGGACGGCCGACCTTTGCCGACGCCCAGGTAACCGTCGCTTCTTCGGCGTAGTGGAAAATCTTCGAGCCGAAGCCGCCGCCGACATCCGGTGCGACGACGCGCAAACGGCTTTCGGGGATCTGCAGCACGAAGGCACCCATCAGCAGACGGATGACATGCGGGTTCTGGCTGGTGGTGTAGAGCGTGTACTCGCCCGTCGCGCGGTCGAAATCGCCGATCGCGGCGCGCGGCTCCATCGCGTTGGGGATCAGGCGATTATTGACCAGGTCGAGCTTCGCAACCTTGAACGCCTTTTTGAAGGCGGCCTCGCACGCGTCCTTGTCGCCGATATGCCAGTCGTAGCAGACATTGCCGCCGTCATGGATCTTGGCGGCCCCCGGCTTCACCGCATCGGCCATCGTGCCGACGACGGGAAGTTCGGTAAGCTGCACGTCGATCAACTCGGCCGCATCTTTGGCTTGCTCGCGCGTTTCGGCAATGACCACGGCGATGGGGTCGCCGACATGGCGCACCTTGCCTTGGGCGAGGACGGGGTGGGGCGGCTCCTGCATCGGCGAGCCGTCTTTGTTTTTGACAAGCCAGCCGCAGGGCAGGCCGCCTTTGCCGTCGGCCGCGAAATCCGCCCCGGTGAAGATCGCAACGACGCCCGGCGCTTTGGCGGCCTTGGACGTGTCGATCTTGCCGATCGTCGCGTGCGCAACTTGGCTGCGCAGGAAGTAAGCGTGCGTCTGGCCCGGACGATTGATGTCGTCGGTGTAGTTGCCGCGCCCGGTCAAAAACCGGAAATCTTCCTTGCGCCGGACGGCGGCGCCGATCCCTTCCGCTCCCATGTCATCCTCCCTGAAACCGCGTGTCGTTTATGAACGTCGGTGTGCCCGCATCTTGTTGACGTGCGGTTGGGATCAGTCGGCGGCGGCTTTCGCCCCCGCCATCGCCTTGGCGCCGGCTTGCACGGCTTTGACGATGTTGTGATAGCCCGTGCAGCGGCAAATGTTGCCTTCGAGCCATTCGCGAACTTCGTGTTCGCTGGGATTGGAATTGCGCTTGGCGAGGTCGACCGCGCTCATCACCATGCCGGGCGTGCAGAAGCCGCATTGCAGGCCGTGATGTTCCTTGAACGCCGCCTGCATTGGGTGGAGTTCGTTGCCGTTGGCGAGACCTTCGATCGTCGTCACGTTGGCGCCGTCGGTGGCCACGGCCAGCACCGTGCAGCTTTTGACCGACTTGCCGTCGATATGCACGACGCAAGCGCCGCACTGGCTGGTGTCGCAACCGACATGCGTGCCGGTCAGACCAAGCTTCTCGCGCAGCAGTTGGACCAGCAGCGTGCGGCCTTCGACTTCGGCCGACACCGTGCGTCCGTTCACGGTCAACGAAACTTTGGGCATGGTGCTCCCCCCATGTGTACGAACTCGTAGGTGTTCGCGTTGATCAAGTCTCCCGCGCCGGGCGGCGCGGCGTCAAGCGCGTGTAAGTGACGATGGCGATTATCGCGAAGCGAGCCAATAGACCGCCGCGAGAACGGCGACCAACGCCGGAATCCAGACCATCGGCGACAGGCCGCCGCTGACGGCGGGTGCGGCGGCAACCGGGGCAGGGGCGTTTGTTTGCACTGCGGCATCGCCGGACCCGGGCGTTGCGGCTTGCGGACCGGCGCGCTCGGCCATCGTGGCGGCGAACTTGCCGAAGAACTCGTCGGCGAGCTTCTTGGCGGTGGCGTCGATCAGGCGCGAGCCGAGCTGGGCGATCTTGCCGCCGACTTGGGAGTCCGCCGTGTAGCGCAGGATCGTCCCGCCCGGGCCGTCTTCCTCGAGGCTGACGACCGCCGAGCCCTTGCCGAAGCCGGCCACGCCGCCTTGGCCTTCGCCCGCGATTTTGTAGCCCTTCGGCGGGTCGATGTCCGACAGCGTGACTTTGCCCGAAAATTTGGCAGACATCGGACCGATCTTCAGCGCGACCTTGGCCGACATTTCGGTATCGCTGCTTTTGATCAGCTCGTCGCAACCCGGAATGCAGCGCTTCAACACTTCGGGGTCGTTCAATCCTTCCCACACGGCTTGGCGGGGCAAAGGCAGTTTGTACTCGCCGGAGAGATTCATGACACAGCCGATCGCTGGAGATTCGCTGGTGAGAGATAGCCCGATCCGCCATATCGGCGTCAATCCACACGAATGTTCCGGCAGCCATGACGTTCGCTCTTGCGAAAACGCCGGTACGTCTTGACCGCTTCGGATCGATCCTGCACAAACGCGCAACGCTTATGTAGCGCAACCACAAGGGAGGACATGATGGCGTTTTACGGCAAACTCGCTTTCGCGACGGCGGCACTCGGCGCCGTTCTGGCGACGGCGGCACCGGCCAACGCGCAGTTCATCAATATCGTTTCGGGCGGCACGACGGGCGTGTACTACCCGCTCGGCCAGGCGCTCGAAGCCATCTACGCGCAAGCGATGCCCCAGGCGCGCGTGCAGCATCAGGCGACGGCCGCGTCGGTCGAAAACCTCAACCTCATTCAGCAGGGCCGCGCGGAAATCGCGTTCACGCTGGGCGATGCGCTGTCGGACGCCGTGCGCGGCAACGCGGAAGTCGGTTTCGCGCAGCCGCTGACCCGCGTGCGCACGATCGGCGGTCTCTATTCGAACTATATCCAGATCGTCGCGTCGAAGGAATCGGGCGTGAAGTCGCTCGCCGATCTGCGCGGCAAGCGCATCTCGGTCGGTGCCGCGCGCTCGGGCACGGAAGTCAACGCGCGCGCGATCTTCCAGGCCGCGGGGCTGGGCTATGGCGGCCCGCAGAACCTCGGCACGGGCTTCTCGCAAGTCCAGTTCCTGCCGTTCGGCCAGTCGGTCGATCTGATCAAGAACCGCCAGCTCGACGCCACGCTGATCTCGGCGGGCCTGGGTGTCGCCGCGATCCGCGACGTCGCCGCGACCAGCGATATCGTGATCGTCGCCGTTCCCGCCGACGTGATCACCAAGATCGGCGATCCGGCCTACCAACCCGGCACGGTGCCGGCGGGCACCTATCGCGGCCAGGACGAGGCGGTCGCGACGGCGCAGATCAAGAACTTCCTGGTGACGTCGGATCGCGTTCCGGACGATCAGGTCTACACGATGACCAAGGCGATGTTCGAAAACCTGGACCGCATGGTGGCCAGCGCCGCCGCCGCGCGGGGCATCAAGCTCGAAGATGCTTTCCAGAACCCGCCGGCACCCCTGCATCCGGGTGCGGCGCGCTACTATCGCGAGCGCGGCCTCTTGAAGTAATCGAAGCGTCGGGTATCTTGGCGCCAATCCGGCGGCGGCTTTAACGGGCCGCCGCCGGTTCTATTTCAGCCACTTTTTGTCCGGTCCCGCACATGACGAACGCCGCTCTGCCGCAAGGCGACGAGGAAATCTCCAAGGAAGCCTTGCGACAGGCGGAGGAAGCGGCGGGACACGTGCCCACGCTGCACGGTTTCGCGGGCAAGGTCGTGTTCTGGATGGGGGTGATCTTCTCGCTCTTCCAGATTTACACGGCGGCCTTCAACCCGATTTCCAGCATCATCGTGCGCTCGGTGCATGTCGGGTTCGTGCTGTTCCTCGTCTTCCTGCTGTTCCGTTCGCGGCTGCTGCCCGGCGAAACACGCGAGCGCGTGCCGTTCTACGATTGGATCCTCGCGATCGCGGCCTTTGCGCTCGGCTTCTATCACTGGGTCTTCCATGTCGAGCTGATGACCTATCCCGATCCCACGACGATGGATATGGTCGTAGGTACGATCATCATCGCGATGGTGTTCGAAGCCGCGCGCCGCGTGATGGGCGTTGCGCTGCCGCTAATTTGCGCGCTTTTCCTGACGTACCTATTCTTCGGCGACAAGCTGCCGTTTCCCTACGGCCATCGCGGCTACGATTTCGATTTGATCCTCCACCAGCTCTATCGCGGCGTGGAAGGCATCTACGGCATTCCGATCCAGGTCTCCGCGACCTTCATCTTTCTGTTCATCCTGTTTGGCACCTTCCTCGAGAAGGCGGGGATGATCCAGCTGTTCAACGATATCGCGATGGGCACGGTCGGGCATTACACCGGCGGTCCGGCGAAGGTCTCGGTCGTATCGTCGGCGTTGATGGGCACGATCAACGGTTCGGGTGTCGCCAACGTCGTCTCGACCGGCCAATTCACGATTCCGCTGATGAAGCGTTTCGGCTATCGCCCGGCTTTCGCGGGTGCCGTCGAAGCGACCGCCAGCATGGGCGGGCAGATCATGCCGCCGGTGATGGGCGCCGTCGCCTTCATCATGGCCGAAAATCTCGACCGGCCTTACGCGGAAATTGCGCTCGCCGCGACGATTCCCGCCATTCTTTATTTCGCGTCGGCCTTCTGGATGGTGCATCTGGAGGCCAAGCGGCTGAACCTCTCTGGCCTGCCGAAGGATCAATGCCCGTCGGCGTGGCAGGCGATCAAGAAAAGCTGGTATCTGCTGCTGCCGCTGGTGATCCTGGTCTATCTGCTATTCGCGGGCTTCACGCCGCTTTACGCGGGCACGGTCGGCCTCGGCTTTACCGTAGTGTTGATCCTGGGCGGGCGCATCGCGGCCAAGCTGGGCGCGATGCCGTTCCGCTTTTTCCTGTGGATCGTGCTAGGCATTCTCGGCGGGCTTTATCTCAAAACCGAGAATCTCAACCTGCTGGTTGGGATCGTCGCGGCGCTCCTGGTGATCACGGCCTTCTTTAAGGGGGCGGGCGAAACCTATCACATCATGCTCGACAGCCTGGCCGAGGGTGCCCGCAACGCCATCGCGGTGGCGATCGCCTGCGCGCTGGTTGGTGTCATTATCGGCACGCTGACGATGACGGGCCTTGGCGGCACATTCGCGCGCATCGTCGTGGGCGTGGCGGGGGACAGCAAAATTCTGGCGCTGATCCTGACCATGGTCGTCTGCCTTGTGCTTGGCATGGGCATCCCGACGATCCCCAACTACATCATCACCGCATCGATGGTGGCGCCGGCGCTGCTCGGCATGGGCGTGGAGCTTCTCCAGTCGCACATGTTCGTCTTCTATTTCGGCATCATGGCCGATCTGACGCCGCCGGTCGCACTCGCGGCATTCGCGGCGTCGTCGATCGCCAAAGAATCGGCGATGAAGATCGGCGTCATTGCCGTTCGCGTGGCGCTGGCCGGGTTCGTTATCCCGTTCATGTTCGTCTACGATCCGGCCTTGTTGCTGCAAACCGATGATCCTTTGGCGGTGGTCTACATCACCTTTAAAGCGCTGCTGGCGATCGGCCTGTGGGGCGGCGCGGCCAGCGGCTATTTGATCGGGCCCATCA
This sequence comes from Tagaea sp. CACIAM 22H2, assembly GCA_014444615.1. Classification (GTDB taxonomy): domain Bacteria; phylum Pseudomonadota; class Alphaproteobacteria; order CACIAM-22H2; family CACIAM-22H2; genus Tagaea. The sequence goes on from PVXE01000002.1 coordinate 164,092, forward strand.
ATTGGGTCGAGCGCGGTGTTGCCACGGCGGCGGCGGCCTTGCTGATCGCCGCCGTGCCGATCACCGATGAACTTGGTTTCGGCCTGTCGGCCGCGTTCATCGCGTGGCATTGGTGGCGCACGCGCCAAGCGCCCGCGCGGGCGTGAACGCGTTCGCGGTTCTCTGCCTCGGCGTCTGGCCGTCGCTGATCGGGGCGACGGTTCCGACGAAGGAATTCACGCTCGCCTGGACCCACTCAGTCGAAAAGATCCGGTGGGAGGAGGATTGGCGCGTGACGGACGACAGCAAGATCGTGCCCGTCGCCGCCCGCATCCAGGGCAGTGGCGCCGGGATGGAACCGCCGCCGGACGCGGTGTTGCGCGACGGCTGGTACCACTACAGCCCCCGCGTCGCGCCGCTGGCGCATGTGACATTGCGCCGCTCGGGACTCACCCGCGACTACACGATTTGCTGGGACGGTCAGTGCCGCCCGATGGAAGCGTTGTTGCCGCCGGGGCCCGACGGCACCGATCTATTCGCCTGTCCGTCCGGCACGCCGGCGCGTTAGCCGCGCCGATTGGCGAGCTTCCACAGCACCGGCCCGAACAGGGCCAAGGCGGCGAGGGCGAGCAGCGAGGCCGAGAGCGGGCGCGTCAAGAACACGGTCATGTCGCCCTGACTGATCGTTAGCGCGCGGCGCAGCTCCTGCTCGGCCAGCGGGCCCAGGATCATGCCGATGATGACGGGCGCGGTGGGGAAGTCGAAGCGGCGCATGAAATAGCCCGCGATGCCGACCGCATAGAGCAACGCGAGATCGATCACACTTTGGCTGATGCCATAGGTGCCGATCGTCGCGAACACCATGATGCCCGCATAAAGCCAAGGCTTGGGGATCGCCAGAATCTTCACCCACACCGCGACCATCGGCAGGTTCATCACCAGCAGCATGACGTTGGCGATGTAAAGCGAGGCGATCAGGCCCCACACCAAAGTCGCTTGCGTTTCGAACAGCAGCGGCCCCGGATTGATCCCGTAGCTTTGGAACGCCGACAGCATGATCGCGGCGGTGGCCGAGGTCGGCAGACCCAGCGTCAGCATGGGCACGAGCACGCCGGCGGCCGAAGCGTTGTTGGCGGCTTCGGGACCGGCCACGCCTTCGATCGCGCCCTTGCCGAATTCCTCCGGTTTCGTCGAAAGCTTCTTTTCGATGTAGTAGGACAGGAAGGTCGGGATCTCGGCGCCGCCCGCGGGCAACGCACCGATCGAAAAGCCGAGCCCGGTGCCGCGCAGCCAGGGCTTCCAACTGCGTTTCCATTCCTCGCGCGTCATCCACAACGAGCCCGACATCGGCAGCAATTCGTCCTTGCCGTGGGCGTGGCGCGAGGCAAGCCACAGCGTTTCGCCCACCGCGAACAGCCCGACCGCGACGACGATCACGTTGATGCCGTCGAGCAGTTCCAGAAGGCCGAAGGTGAAGCGCGCCTGGCCGGTTTGCAGATCGATGCCGATCAGGCCCAGCCAAATGCCGAAGAACAGGCTTGCGAGGCCGCGCGTCGCCGAATTGCCCAGCACCGCCGAGACGGTGACGAAGGCGAGGATCATCAGGCTGAAATACTCGGCCGGACCGAAATTCAGCGCGAGTTCGACGACCAGCGGCGCCACGAAGGTGATTCCGATCGTGCCGATCGTGCCGGCGACGAACGAGCCGATCGCGGATGTCGCGAGTGCGGCCCCCGCGCGGCCGCGCTTGGCCATCTTGTTGCCTTCGAGCGAGGTGATGATGGTGGCGCTTTCGCCCGGCGTGTTCAGAAGGATCGACGTCGTCGAACCGCCATACATCGCGCCGTAATAGATGCCCGCGAACAGGATGAAGGCGCCCGTGGCGTCGACCTTGTAGGTGATCGGCAGCAGCAGCGCGATCGTCAGCGCCGGCCCCAGGCCCGGCAGCACGCCGATCGCCGTGCCCAGCAGCGTGCCGACCAGCGCGAACAGAAGATTGGTCGGCGTCAGCGCGACGGAAAAACCGGTGGCGAGATCGGCGAGCGTTTCCATCAGAACACCAGTTTTTCGAGGATGCCTTCGCCGATATTGATTCCAAGGCCGACGGAGAAGCCGAGATACGCGAACGCGGCGAGCGCGAAACCGACGCCGAAATCGGCAACCGGGCGCTTGGAGCCGAAGCAGCGCGAAACGCAGGCGAACATCAGCGCCGACGCCAGGGTGAAGCCGAGATCGGCGATCGCCGCGAGATTGACGGCGAGACCCAGCGCGATCCAGAACACTGCGCGCCAATCAGGCAGCAGCGTCAATTCGGGATCTTCGTGCGACCAGCCGCCGCGCAATCCCTGGACGAGCAGTGCTGCGCCCAGCAGCGCCATCGCGCCCGAAATGAAGAAGGGGAATACGGCGGGACCGACGCGCGCGTAAAGCGGCGAGGCGGGAATCTGCGCCGCTTCGTAATAGACGATGCCCGCGAAGACCAGGACCGCGACGCCGACCCAAGCATCGGCCGTGAGTTTGAAATTCATGATTCCCCGGCGCAAAGAAAAACCGGCGGTACCGCCCCTGATAAAAGCGGTACCGCCGGTTTCGAGATCAAATCAGGTGGCGAGACCCAAATTCTTGAGCACGCCCTCGATGCGCGCGACTTCGGCCGACACGTAGCGGCCGAACTCGTCGCCGGTCATCAGGATCTGCGTCCAATCGCGCTTGGTGCACTCGTCCTTCCATTGCGACGAGTTCGCCATGCGCTCGACCACTGCCGTCAGCGCCGTGCGTTGAGCGGCGCTGATGCCGGGCGCGCCGAACACGCCGCGCCAATTGGCCAGTTCGACGTCGATGCCCTGTTCCTTCAGCGTCGGTACGTCGATCCCGGCCTGACGGGTGGGCGCCGACAGACCGATCGCGCGCAGGCGGCCGGCCTTGACCTGTTCGGCGAATTCGCCCCAGCCCGAAACACCGGCCGTGGTCTGGCCGCCGAGCAGCGCCGCCTGGGCGGGGCCGCCGCCGGCGAACGCGACATAGCTCATCGCCTTGGGTTCAACGCCCAAATTTTGACCGATCATGCCGACCAGGATGTGATCGGTGCCGCCGGCCGAACCGCCGGCCCACGACACGGAGCCGGGATTCGCCTTCACGGCGGCGGCGAGGCTGCGCATATCGCGATGCGGCGAATTGGGCGGCACGACGACGACTTGATATTCGCCGGTCAGGCGCGCGATCGGCGTCGCGTCGGTGATCTTGACCGGGCTCTTGTTCGCGATCAGCGAGCCGACCATCACCATGCCCGCGACCATCAGAATGTCGCCCTGGCCGCGCATGCCCAGGAAGCGGGGCAGTCCGACGGCGCCGCCCGCACCCGGCACGTTCTCGAACTGGAAGTTCTGGACGATACCGGCGGCGCGCATCGCTTGTTCCATCGTGCGGCCGGTCTGATCCCAGCCGCCGCCGGGGGCCGCCGGGATGTACATGCGCAGACGATCCATCGTCTGGGCGAAAGCGGGAGCCGACATGCCGGCGAAGGCGCCGGCGGCGAGGGTCGTTTTGAGGAAATCGCGGCGGAGCATCATCAAAGGGGCCTCTCCTGAAGGATTGATTGCGCCGGACTTCGCGAAACGGCCCGGCTCTGATGCGGAGAATTTAGCGGAGCCGCCCGCGTAAATGCAAGGTATTGACTTGCCGTCGCTTGCCGGGCGGAGGCGGGGATTGTAGGGTCCGAAAATCTCAATCGCGCGAGGATCGCATAGGCGGCGTGGACGGATTGCGCACCCTGGATATCGGCGCTTTCTTCGTTCGCGCGGTGGACGAGGTCACGCGTTCCGACGCGCTGCTGGTGGGCTTGGCGCTGGTCGCCGGGCTGTCGATCCTTGCCTTGGCGATGCAGCTCCATCGCCGATTGGAGGAGCTGTCGCGCATCCAGTCGCGGCTGGAGGAGCGTGAGCAGCGTTTCCGCGATTTCGCCGAAACGACGGCCGACTGGTTCTGGGAGCAGGACAAGCATCTGCGTTTCACTTGGTTTTCGACCGGGGGGCAGGACCCCTGGGGGCTGGGCTTGGCCAAGCAATACGGCATGCGGATCGAGGAAACGCCGCTGATGGGCGTGAGCGACGCCCAGTTGAAGGCGCATTTGGCGGCACTCGAACGACGCGAACCGTTCCGGGATTTCACGTTCGAGCGTGTCGACCGGCTGGGGCGCCGGCAGTTCTTCTCCGTCTCCGGTAAGCCGTTCTACGATTTCGACGGCAATTTCGCGGGCTATCGCGGCTCGGGCCGCGACCTGACGGCGGAAATGGAGGCGCGCCAAGCGCTGGCGCTCGCGCGCATTTCGGCCGAGGACAGCGAGCGCACCTTGCGCGACGGCATCGAATCCCTGCGCGACGGGTTCCTGATGCTCGACGCCACGGGCCGGGTCATTCTGTGGAACAAGCGCTATGCCGAGATGTTCCCTTACGTCGACGGCAAGCTCGAGCCCGGCATGCTGGGCTTCGATCTGATGATGCTGCACGCCAGTTCGTCGATCTACGACATTCCTGCGAATGCGCGCGAATCTTGGGCGATGACGGCGCTGGCGCGCCTCAATAACGGCGCGCGTTACGAACGCACGCTGGGCGACGGGCGCACGGTCCGCGTGATCGGCATTCCGTCGCACCAGGGCGGACAGATCCACATTCTGCAGGACGTGACGGCCGAGCATCGCATCACGCAGGCCTTGCGCAACGCCAAGGAAGCCGCCGAAGCCGCCAACGAAGCGAAGTCGAACTTCCTGGCGACGATGAGCCACGAGGTGCGCACGCCGATCAACGGCGTCATGGGGATGGCGGGCCTGCTGATCGACACCGATCTCGACGCCACGCAGCGCCGCTATGTCGACGCGATCCGCGACGCGTCGGAAGCGTTGCTTCAGATCATCAACGACGTGCTCGATTTCTCGAAGCTGGAAGCCGGGCGCTTGGAATTCGAGGATTTGCCCTTCGATCCGCGCGCTTTGGTGCGCGCGACGGTCGATATCGTCCAGCCGCGCGCGCGCGCCAAAGGCTTGGTTCTGGAATGGAGCTCGACGGGCGATGTGCCGCAGCGCCTGATCGGCGATGCGGGCCGCTTGCGCCAGGTGTTGCTGAATTTGCTGTCGAACGCGGTCAAATTCACCGAGCGCGGGCGCGTGGATGTGGAAATGTCCGCCCGGCCCGAAGCGGACGGCCGCAGCCGCTTGATCGTGCGCGTGATCGATACGGGCATCGGCATCGCATCGGACCGGCTGCCGCTACTGTTCCGCGAGTTCGAGCAGCTCGACGGGTCGATCGCGCGCCGGTTCGGCGGCACGGGGCTGGGCTTGGCGATCAGCAAGCGCCTCGTCGCGCGGATGGGCGGCGATGTGCGCGCGGATTCGAAACCCGGCCAAGGCAGCGTGTTCTCCTTTGCCGTGCCCTTGCGCCTGGGGGCGGAGGAAAACCAAGATGCCGGGCGCAAGGATGTCGATTGGTCGCGGGAATTCGCGGCGGTCGCCGCCGGTTTCGGCCGCCCCGTGCGCGTGCTGATCGCCGAGGACAATCAGACCAACCGCATGATCGTCGAAGCGATGCTGGAGCCGCTGGGCGTGGAGATCGGCACCGCCGAGAACGGCCTGGAAGCGATCGAAGCGCAGCGTGCCAAGGCGTTCGACTTGATCCTGATGGACGTCAACATGCCCGAGATGGACGGGTACGGGGCGACGCAGGCGATCCGTGCGATGCCCGGAATCGCCGGGCGCGTGCCGATCGTCGCCGTCACCGCCAATGCGTTCGAAAGCGACCGCGAAAAGGCGCTGGAAGCGGGGATGACCGACTATATTTCCAAGCCTTTCCGCAAGACCGCCTTGCTGCGCGCGATGACGCTGGCGCTGGCCCCGGCGGCGACCGGCCGGCCCGACGCGGCGCAATAAGTCATCGCGGGAAACCGCAACGCTCTAGCGAAGCGGCGCCGGGCGCCCTACATAGGGCCGATGCGACGACGTTCCCAGCCTTCCGATCCGCTCAACGTGCCCGGCGTCGATCCCACGCAAGACGTGGGCATGATCCGCCGCCTGTTGCCCTATCTCTGGCCCAAGGATCGGCCGGAGATCCGCATGCGCGTTGCGATCGCGCTGCTGATGCTGGTCGGCGCCAAACTCGCGACCGTGACCGTGCCGATTTTCTACAAGCGCGCGGTGGACGCGTTGTCGGGTGCTGGCGGGGCGGAGATCGTGGTTCCGATCGCCATCGTCATGGCCTATGGCGCCGCGCGCGTCATGTCGCAGATCTTTACCGAGCTGCGCGAGATCGTGTTCGCGCGCGTGGCGCATCAGGCGATGCATCAAGTGGCGCTGGAGACGTTCCAGCACCTCCATCGCCTGTCGCTGCGCTTTCATCTCGACCGGCAGACGGGCGGCCTCAACCGTGCCATCGAGCGCGGGACGGCCGGTATCGAAAACCTGCTGCATTTCCTGATCTTCCAGATCATCCCGACGATCCTGGAAATCGCGATGGTCTGCGGCATTCTGTGGTGGCTTTACGATTGGCGTTTCGCCGCCGTCACGCTCGTCACCATCGGGCTATATGTCGCCTACACCTTCGCGATCACGGCGTGGCGCTTGCGCTATCGGCGCAAGATGCTCGAAGCCGAAGGCGAGGCTTCGACCAAGGCGGTCGACTCGTTGCTGAACTACGAGACGGTCAAATATTTCGGCAACGAGGCGCACGAAGCGCGGCGCTTCGACGTCTCGCTCGATTCCTACGAACGTGCGGCGATCCTGTCGAAGACCTCGCTGTCGCTGCTGAACGTCGGCCAGGGCTTCACCATCGCGATCGGTCTGACGGCGGTGATGTTGCTCGCCGCGACCGAAGTGGCGTCCGGCCGCATGACCGTCGGCGGCTTCGTGCTGGTGAACGCCTATCTCATCCAGCTTTATCTGCCGCTCAATTTCCTCGGCATGGTCTATCGCGAGGTGCGCCAAGCGCTGATCGATATGAGCTCGATGTTCCGCCTGCTGCATGCGAAGGAGGAGATCGTCGACAAGCCCGGCGCGCCCGCATTGCGGGTCGACGGCGCGCGGCTGCGCTTCGAACATGTCGGCTTCGGCTACGATCCGCGTCGTGCGATCTTGCATGGCGTGGATTTCGAGGTCGAGCCCGGTCATATGATCGCCATCGTCGGCGCATCGGGTGCGGGCAAGTCGACGATCTCGCGCTTGCTGTTCCGCTTCTACGACGTCGATAGCGGGCGCATCCTGATCGACGGGCAGGATATCCGCGATGTGACGCAGGCATCCTTGCGCGCCGCCATCGGAATCGTGCCGCAGGACACGGTGCTGTTCAACGACACGATCGGCTACAACATCGCCTATGGCCGGCCCGACGCGTCGCAAGACGAAGTGGTCGCGGCCGCCAAGCTCGCGCGCATCCACGATTTCGTCATGTCGCTGCCCGACGGTTACGAATCCCGCGTCGGCGAGCGCGGCTTGAAGCTGTCGGGCGGCGAACGCCAGCGCGTGTCGATCGCGCGCACGATCCTGAAGCGGCCCAAGCTGCTGGTCTTCGACGAGGCGACATCGGCGCTCGATACGCGCACCGAAAAGGAAATCCAGGAATCGCTGCGCCAGATTTCGGCGGGCACGACGACGTTGACCATCGCGCACCGCCTATCGACCGTCGTCGATGCCGACCAGATCGTCGTGCTCGACAAGGGGCGTGTCGCCGAGCGCGGCCGCCACACCGAGCTGTTGGCGCTCGGCGGGCTCTACGCGCAGATGTGGCGCCGTCAGGTCGAGGTGCAGGAAGCCGAAATCCGCGCCGAAGCCGCGCGGCTGGCGGAAAAAGTCTAAAGCGCCATCACGAAGCTATCGAGATCGGGTTCCTTGGCGATCAGCTTGGACGACGCCAGGAACTCGGCGAAGCGCTTGTAGCGCGCGCGATCGAGGGCGGCGGGCGAATGCGCCCAGCGCGGCAGCGTCGATTTCCAGGCGCGGCGGTTGAGCTCGTTGTCGAGCTGCGTGCGGCCTTTCAGGAACAGCTTCCATGCGTCGTCGGGATTGTTGACGCAGTACTGGGCGCCGCGCTCCACCGCGTCGAGGAAGCCGCGCAAGGCTGGATCTTTGGCCTTCGCGCGTTCGCGGTTGGCGACGAAGATCAAGCCGTCATGCAGTGGAATGCCGTGTTCCTCCAGGAAGAAGGCGCGGCCCGGCCGGCCCTCGAGGTCGAGCTGATGCAGCTCGAAATTCCGCAGCGCGCCGATCACGCCTTCGACGCGGCCTGCGAGCAAAGCGGGCGACAGCGAGAAATTGACGTTGATCATCTGCACGTCGTCGATCGACACGCCCGCCGAGTTCAGCATCGCGCGCACCAACGCGGTCTGTATGCCGGAAATCGAGAAGCCGATCCGCTTGCCCTTGAAATCGGCAAGGGTGCGGATCGGGCCGTCGGCCAGCGCCGTGATGGTCGACAGCGGCGTGTCGATCAACGCGCCGATACGCATCAGCGGAATGTCCTGCACGGCCTGCAAAACCAGCGAATGCTGATACGAGACGGCGACATCGCCGCGGCCCGCCGCGACCAGTCGCGGCGGATCGTTGGGATCGGTCGGCGGCACGATCTTGGCGTCGAGGCCCGCTTCGCGGAAAAGCCCGAGTTCCTGCGCCGCCATGATCGGCCCATGGTTCGGATTGACGAACCAATCGAGCAGAACCGTGAATTCCTTGCCGGCTTGCGCACGCACGATCGACGGGGCGGCGAGAAAAGCGGCGGAAGCGGCGAGAAGGGCGCGGCGGGAGAGTTTCATCGATCGATCCTTTTCGGGTCCCACGGAACAAGCGCCGTCATCAAGCGATCGATGGCGGCGTAAAAAATCAGCGCGAAGGCGGCGAGCACGATCAACGCCGCGAAGACGAGATCGACGCGCATCTGCGCGTTGGATTGCAGCATGACAAAGCCCAAGCCCGCCGAAGCGCCGACCCATTCGCCGATCACGGCGCCGATGGGGGCGATCGCGGCGGCCACGCGAACGCCCGAAGCCAGCGCGGGCAGGGCGGTCGGGAAGCGCAGGCGCAGCAGGATCAGCGGTTTCCTCGCGCCCATCGTGCGCGCAAGATCGAGGAAGCCGGCATTGGTGCGCGCCAGCCCGTCATAGAACGCCGACGCGACGGGGAAGAAGATGATGAGCGCTGCCGCCGCGATTTTCGAGGCGATCCCGTAGCCGAGCCACAACACCAACAAGGGCGCGATGGCGAAAACGGGGATCGCTTGGCTCGCGACGATTAGCGGCAGCATCCACACGCGTAGCAGACGCGACATCGCCAAAGCCAGCGCGCACGAGAGCCCCGCGAGCAAACCGACGAACATGCCGAGCACGATTTCCAGGAACGTGATCGCGGCGTTTTCGGCGATGAAACCGGCATTGTCGGCGAAGGCCACGGCGACGCGTGCCGGGCCGGGCAGGATGTAATGCGGCACGCCGGTCGCGGCGACCAGCGCATACCAGGCGGCGACGAAGCCCAGCGCGATGATCACGGCGCGGATCATGCCGCACCGTCCGCGATCTCGCCGATCAGCTTCGTTTCCATCGCCAGCAGCGACACGTCGTCGAGTGCGCGCGGCGTGGCACCTTGCGGCGACAGCACCGGGCCGAGTTTCACCGGACGCCCCGCCAGCACGCGGATATCGTGACCCAGGCGCAGCGCCTCGCGCGGATCATGCGTCACCAGCAGCACCGTGCGGCCGGCCAGCAGCGTCGCGGCGAGCTCTTGCAACCGCCAGCGCGTCGGCGCATCGAGCCCCGCGAAAGGCTCGTCCATCAGCACGACGTCCTGGTCTTCATAGAGTGTGCGGGCCAGCGCCACGCGTTGGCGTTGACCACCGGAAAGCTCGTGCGGGGCAGCCCCCGCGCGATCGGCGAGCCCGACTTGCGCCAAAAGATCGCGCGCCTTCGCGAGATCGGCTTTCTCACCGCGCAACGACGCACCGAGCGTCACGTTGCCCAGCGCATCGAGCCAGGGGCAGAGCAGGTCGTCCTGCGCCATCCAGGCGACGCGCGGGAGCTCGGGCGACACCGCGCCGGGGCCGACCTCGGCTAATCCGGCGAAGGCGCGCAGCAGCGTCGACTTGCCCACGCCCGAGGGGCCCAGCAAGCATGTGAAACGCCCGGCCGCGAATTCGGCGTCGAGATTTTCGAACAGCGGCACGCCGTCATAGACGAGGCGCGCGGAACGGAGATGGAGCGAAAGCGGATTCCGCATTCCCTACGCCGGCATGACCCGGATCAGGTTAGACGGGTATGATCTCAGCCAGCCCAGTGCCGGCACCCCGTGCGAACGTTTTGGCTATACGACGGGTTGACGCGGCGTGCAAGGGGCTCCAGCTTTCTGTGTATGGCGTTGTTTATCGGCTCGGAGATCTATCGGCGTTCGCGCTACGGCTCGAACCACCCGCTGGCGATTCCGCGCGTCTCGACCTGCATGGATCTGTGCCGGGCGCTCGGCTGGCTGCCGGCGGAACGCTTTCTCGACAGCCCGATCGCGACTCCCGATGAATTGGTCCGCTTTCACGATCCCGCTTATATCGACGCGTTGATCGCGGCCGAGGCGGCGCAAAGCGTCGACGACGCGACGTCGGAACGCCACAATATCGGTCGCGGCGGCAATCCGGTTTTCGGCGAGATTTTTCGCCGCCCCGCGACAGCGTGCGGTGCCTCGCTCGCGGCCGCCGAACGTTTGGCGTCGGGCGCGGCCACGCGGATCTACAGCCCGGCGGGCGGCACGCATCACGGGCGCAAGGATCAAGCCTCGGGCTTTTGCTATCTCAACGATCCCGTGCTGGCGATTTTGCGTCTGCTGGATCGCGGATTGACGCGCGTGGCCTATGTCGATCTCGACGCGCATCACTGCGACGGCGTGGAAGCGGCATTGGCGGGCGAGGAACGCGTGCGCCTGTTCTCGATCCACGAAGCCGGGCGTTGGCCGAATACCGGCGCCGCGCATGAAACGGCGGGCGGCATCGCGGCGAATTTCCCCGTGCCCGCCGAATTGAACGACAGCGAATTCGCGCTGCTGGTGGAGGATGCGATCCTGCCCGCACTCGCCGCATTCAAGCCGCAGGCAATGATCGTGCAGGGCGGGGCGGATGCGCTGGCCGACGATCCGTTGTCGAATCTCGGCTTGTCGAATTTGGCGCTATGGCGCGCGGGTGCGGCTTTGCTGTCGCTGGGCGTGCCGACGCTGATTACCGGCGGCGGCGGCTACAATCCGTGGAGTGTAGCGCGCGCTTGGACCGGCATGTGGGCGCAGGTCGCGGCGCACGACATTCCCGATCGCTTGCCGCCGGAAGCCGAAACCCTGTTGCGCTCGCTGACCTGGCATCGGCGCAAGGATCAAGTCCGGCCGGAACATTGGTTCACCACGCTCGCCGACGAACCGCGCGAAGGGCCGATCCGCGGGGAAATACGCGCCCTCTTGGGTAACGCGCGCGCGGCGTGATAGGAATCGCGGCCATGATGATCCAGCGTCGTCTTTTCCTCGCCGGGCTCGCGGCTTTCGCCGCGTCCCCCGTTCTCGCCCAAAACGCCGCCGGCGTCACCTTCGAGAAGGGGCCGCTGGAAATCGTCAGCGGCGGGAAGACGCATAAATTCATGGTCGAATTCGCGGACAACGATCAGCGCCGCACGCTGGGCCTTATGTATCGCCGTCAGATGGCGGCCGATGCGGGCATGTTGTTCGATTTCAAGCGGGACTCGCCCGTGGCGATGTGGATGCGCAATACGCTGATCCCGCTCGACATGCTGTTCGCCGACAAGACGGGCCTCATCACGCATATTCACGAGCGCGCCGTGCCGATGGACGAGACGACGATCGAATCGCGCGGTGTGGTGCGCGCGGTGTTGGAGCTCAACGGCGGGACCGTCCAGCGCCTGGGGATCAAGCCCGGCGACCGGATGGTCCACGCGATGTTCCCCAAACCCTAGGCGCCTTTCAGCGTCGCGACATCTTCCAGCACGAGATGATAGACGCGGCCGGTGAAGAATTTCATCGCCGCCGCGATTTCGGTGCGCACTTCCTGGCGCACGGGGCTGGCGAGGGCGGCATGCATCGCCGCCAGATCGTCGAAATATAGATCGAAGATCATATAGACGGGCGGCGCGCCGGCTTCCGTTTCGGCCGGTTTGCGCAAGCGCACTTCGCGGATGCCGGGATAGCGCGTGATCGCGGGCAGGATAGACCCGCGTGCCAGCGCGTCGAACGCGGCGCGGTCGGCCTCGGCGACGGTGCCTTCGAGTACGGCGGAACGGACGATCAAGTTTGACTCCTGTTACTTTCCGGCGTCGCGCATGCCCGCTTCCAGCAGGCGGGCGACGGAGTTTTCGGTCGCGGTCAGATGCGCGTCCATCAGCGCGATGGCGCGTTCGGCATCGCGCTTCAACGCCGCGTCGGCGATGGCGGCGTGCTCGGCATGCGCGTCGCGCACTTCGGCGTTCTTCTCGCGATGGCGCAGCAGGCGGACCTTGCGATAACGTTCCGAGTGATCGGCAAGCATGTTCCAGAAGCGCAATTGCCAAGGCGAGCCGCAGGCCGCGATCAGCGCCGTGTGGAAGCGGCGATGCAGCGCTTCCCATTGCGCCGCCGTATCGCGATCGCCGTCGGATGCGGGCAGGGCGGTGCGCGTCAGCAGATGCAGGCTTGCGACGATCTCCGCTTCCCATTGCGCGTCGCCGCGCGCGATCGACGCGGCCAGGCACATGCGTTCGATTTCGCGGCGCGTGGCCATCAGATCGCGCAGTTCCGCGATCGACACGTCGCGCGCGCGAGAGCCGCGATTGGCTTCGCCTTCGACAAGGCTTTCGGAGGTGAGGCGCATCAGCGCCTCGCGGATCGGGGTCAGCCCCAGATCGTAGCGATCCTGTAGATCGGCCGCGCGCAAGCGTTCGCCGGGCATGACGTCGCCGTGAAGGATTTCACGGCGAAGCACGCGATAGGCGCGCTCGGATTGGGACAGTTCGTCGATCTCTTCCATGAGCGATGTCATTTTTCGTATTGACTCTCAGATTTCATAAAATTAGCCTTTCTTCATACGAAGTCAAGTGCGCGAACGGCGGCGAACGTCGTTTTGTGTTTTGCGGCAGGGGGTTGCGGTATGGCGAAGAGTGGCGCGGCGCAATGGGCGCTGGCGACGGTCGAGGCTGGCGGAAAGCCGGTCGCGGTGCTGGAAGTCGGCGACAAGCTTTATCGCCTGGGGCCGTCTCTGGCGCGCGCCGGTCACGCCGGGATCGACAATGTCGTCGATGTTTTCGCCGATTGGGCCAAAACCCAAGTCGCCCTCGACAGGGCCGCGACGCTGGTCGACGCCGCCGATGCGGTGACGCCTTCGCGCCGTCTCGCCCCATTGCTTTATCCGGGCAAGATCCTGTGCGCGGGCGCCAACTACTTCGATCACCTCGCCGAGATGGGCATGCCGGGGGCGAAGAAGGAAGACCAGCGTCTGTTCTTCTTCATGAAGCCGCCGCGCAACGCGATCGTGGGCGAGGGGCCGACGGTGCATCAGCCGATCGGCACCAAGGCGTTCGACTGGGAAATCGAACTCGCCGCCGTGATCGGCAAGCGCGCGCGCAATGTATCTGTTGAGGATGCCCTGTCGTATGTCGCGGGCTACACCGTGTCGATCGATTTCTCCGCGCGCGACCACAACCGCGCGCCGGAGACCTTCTACAAGCTCGACTGGGTCGCCGGTAAGGCGAACGACACCTGCTGCCCCACGGGGCCGCGCTTCGTGCCCGCGTCGGCGATCGCGAACCCGCAGGATATCGGCCTGAAGCTGTGGGTGAATGGCGAGCTCAAACAGAACGGCCGTTCGACCGACATGATCTTCTCCATCGCCGAACAGATTTCGACGGCGTCGAAGATCATGACCCTCGATCCGGGCGATCTGCTGCTGACCGGCACGCCCGCCGGCGTGGGTGTGCCCAAACAGACCTTCCTGAAACCCGGCGACAAAGTCGACGCCGAGATCGAGGCGATCGGCAAGCTGTCGGTCGTCATCCAAGAGCCGCGCTGAACCCTCCAACATCCAAGGAGTGAAAAGCCTATGAAGTCGTTTCTGAAGATCGCCGCAGTGGCGTTGCTGCTCGGCGGACTCGCGTCGGCACCCGCCGTCGCGCAGACCGAGATCCGCATTTCGACGGCCGCCCCCGATCAATCGCCGTTGAGCGACGCTTTCCGCATGATCAAGACGCGGATGGAAGCGAAGTTCCCCGGCCAGATCCGCGTCTCGGTCCACACGGCCAGTTCGCTGTTCCGTCAGGGCACCGAGTTGCCCGCACTCCAGCGCGGCAACCTGGAAATGGCGAGCCCGGTCACGTTCGAGATCGAAGGTCAGTTGCCAGAATATGGCGTGTTCAGCGCCGCCTATCTGTTCCGCGACGCCGACCATCTGATCAAGACGTTCCGCTCCGACATCGGCAAGGAATTCGTCGACGACGTCGCGTCCAAAATGGGCATCGTCATCCTCGATACCGGCTATCTCGGCACGCGTACGGTGAACCTGCGCATGGACAAGCCGGTGCGTCTGCCCGGCGACCTGGCGGGCGTGAAGATGCGCATGCCGCCGGGCCCGGCCTTCCAGATGCTGGCGAAGGCGTTGGGCGCCACGGCCGTGTCGATGCCGATCACGGAAGTCTATCTCGGCCTCAAGACCGGCTCGATCGACGCGCAGGACAATCCGATCAACATGACGCGCGACTGGAAGTTCAACGAAGTGACCGCGCAAGTGATCCTGACGCGCCACCTCGTCCAGCCGGTGTTCTTCGCGATCGCCAAGCCAGCCTTCGACAAGCTCACACCCGCCCAGCAGGCGGAACTGCGCGCCGCCGCGCGCGAAGCGGCCGATTTCGAAATCGCCAAGACGCTGGAAGACGAGAAATCGGCGGCCGATACGTTCCGCGCCGCCGGGATCAAGATCGTCGAGCCGGACATCCCCGCGTTCCGCGCGGCGGTGATGGAGCAGTACAAGGAATCCGGCATGATGGCGCGCTGGAAGCCGGGTCTGGCCGAAAAGGTCGAAGCGATCCGCTGAAACGATGGGCCCCGGCGCGCGACGCCGGGGCCTTTTTCGATCGGAACAGGCGATGTTGCGACGCGCGTTCGATATCCTGAGGAGCACGGCCGAGGCCGTTTCCGCGCTGCTGCTCGCGGCGACTTTCACGGTGACGCTGGCGGGCGTGTTCATGCGTTACGTCATGAACCGGCCGATCTCCTGGGCCGACGAACTCGGCATGATCATGCTGATCTGGGCGATGTTCATCGCCGACTCCTTCGTCACGAAGGACAAGGACCATGTCGCTTTCGATATCGTCTGGGATATCGCTTCGCCACGCGCGCGCCGGGTCATCCTGATCCTGCAAGGTGCGTTGTTCGCCGCGATCTTCGCCTATGCGTGGCCGCTGGTCGCCGACTACATCCTGTTCCTGTGGCGCGAGCGCACCTCGGCGCTCGAGTGGCGCCTCGACTTCGTCTATTCGTGCTTCTTGATCTACATCGCCGCCTGGGTCGTGCGTTTGGCGTTCAAATGCTACGACGCGATTTTCGGCGATTGGCGCGCGCAAGTGCGCGACGGCGATCCCGCCGACCAAACCAACAATCTGATCGGCTGATCGATGTCCGTCGGAATGACTGCGTTGCTGACCGTCTTCGTCGTCGCGGCGGTGTTGCGCTTGCCGGTCGCGGCGTCGATGTTCGCCTCGGGCATCGCCTATCTCGCCGTCACGCGCCAGGATATCGGCCTGCTCGCCGACCAGACGCTGAACAGCACGCTGGGTTTGAGCCTGCTGATTGCCGTGCCGCTGTTCGTGCTGACGGCCAATATCATGAACGCGGTCACGATCTCCGACCGCTTGTGGAACGCCGGCAGCGCGCTGGTCGGCCGGTTGCGCGGCGGCCATGGCCACGTGACCGTGCTGATGAACCTTGTCATGTCGTCGATGACCGGTAGTGCGGTGTCCGACGTGGCCGGGGCGGGCATGGTCGCGGTGCGGATGATGCGCAGCCAAGGCGGCTATCCCGCCGGTTTCGCCTGCGCCATCGCCGCCTCGGCCTCGCTGCTCGGACCGCTGATCCCGCCGTCGATTCCGATGGTGCTCTACGCGCTGCTATCGGGCGCTTCGATCGGCGCGTTGTTCCTGGCGGGTATCGTGCCGGGACTGCTGATGGCGGCGTCGATCTCCGCTTGGATCTATATCGTCGCCAAACGCCGCAATCTGCCGCGCGGCGAGGTGGTGCCGCTGCGCGCGGTACCCGGCGTTCTGGCGCAGGCGGCCGTGCCGATGACGCTGCCCGCGGTCCTGCTCGGCGGCATTTGGCTCGGCATCTTCACGCCGACCGAAGCCGCGGCCGTCGCCGCGTTTTGGGCGGCGCTGATCGGCTTCGTCTGGTACCGGAACCTGACCTTCGCGAAATTCGTCGATGTGTTCCGCGAATCCTCGCGCCAATCGACGATCGTGATGATGCTGATCGTCTCGTCCTTCATCGTGAATTACGCGATCACCAACGAAGGTGTCGCCGACGCCGTCGCGCGCTGGTTCGCGGCGAACGAGTTCTCGCAGGTCGGGTTCATGCTGGTCGTGAACCTGATGTTTCTCGTTCTCGGCACGGTGCTCGACGGCGCGGTGATGCTGCTGGTCTTCGTGCCGATCCTGCTGCCGACGGTGAAGGCGCTGGGCATCGATCTCGTCCATTTCGGCGTCGTCGTGATCGTGAACTTCATGATCGCGATCATCTCGCCGCCCTATGGGCTCATCCTTTTCGTGCTGTCGGCGCTGGCCAAGGTGCCGATGCGCGAGATCAATCGCGAGATCTGGGCCTTCATTCTGCCGCTGGCCGTGGCGCTGTTGCTGCTGATCCTGTTCCCGGCGATCACGCTGTTCGTGCCGCATCTCTTCGGCTACGTCACATGACGAAACCGGTCGCCTTCGTCACCGGGGCCGCGCAAGGGATCGGCCTTGCCGCCGCCAAGCGCCTCGCCGAGGACGGGTTCCGCGTCTTCGCGATGGACCGCACGGCCGACACGCTCGCCGCCGCTTGCGCCAAGCTGCGCGCGGGCGGGCTCGACGTGTTCGCGGCGCCTTGCGACGTGTGCGAACGCGCGTCGGTCGCGTCGGCGCTCGATCAGGCCGATCGCGTCGACGCGATGGTGACGGCGGCGGGGATATATAACGACGCGCAATTCCTCGACCTGACCGAGGATCACTTCCGCCGCATGCTCGATGTGAACGTGATCGGGACGTTCATCCCAGCGCAGGAAGCCGCGCGGCGGATGAAGCCGGGCGGTCGGATCGTCACGATCTCCTCGCGCGGCGCGCTCGGGGGCACGCGGTTCGCGCATTACGTCGCGTCGAAAGCCGCGGTGATCGGCCTTACGCGCGCGATGGCGATGGAATTGCGCGCCAAGCAGATCGCGGTGAACTCGGTCGCCCCCGGCTTCACCGACACGCCGATGACGCGCTCGGCCCCGGCCGAGATGTTCGCGGCGTGGGAAAGCCTGGAGCCGTCGGGCAAGGCCGCTTCGCCCGACGAAATCGCGAACGCGATCGCCTTCCTGGCATCGCCCAAGACCAGCTTCGTGACCGGCCAGACGCTGTTCGTCGACGGCGGCAAGTCGCTGGGCGGCCTCGGTATCTAAGGCCGCGCGCCTCAGACCGTTTTGATCTTCGCCAGGAATTCGTCGAGGGCGGCGTTCAGCGAGCGGCTGTCGTGCGCGAGTGCGGTGACCGATCCCAAAACGCGGTCGGCGGCTTCTTCGGTTTTCGTGCTCGATTCCGCCACGCTCGCGACGTTGGTGGTGACCTGCCGTGTGCCGGCCGCCGCTTGCTGGACGCTACGCGAGATCTCTTGCGTCGCGCTGCCTTGCTCCTCGATTGCGGCCGCGATGGCCGTAGCGCCGCCGTCGATACGGCGGATCGCCTCGACGATGGCGTTGATCGCGGCGACCGTCCGCTCGGTCGAGGATTGGATGTCCTGGACCTGCCGGGAGATATCCTCGGTCGCTTTGCCGGTCTGTGTCGCGAGGTTCTTGACCTCCGACGCGACGACGGCGAAGCCCTTGCCGGCGTCGCCCGCGCGCGCGGCTTCGATCGTGGCGTTGAGGGCGAGGAGATTGGTTTGCTCGGCGATGCCGGCAATCAGCTTGACGACCTCGCCGATTTCCTGCGCGCGCTGGGCAAGATCGGTCACGAGCGTATTCGTGCTGGCGGCTTGCTCGGCGGCTTCCTTGGCTTCCTTGGCGCTGGATTGGACGCGCGACGAGATTTCGCCGATCGATGCGGTCAATTCCTCGGTCGCGGCGGCGACGGAATTGACGTTCTCGGTCGCCGCCTCGGCGGCCGACGCCACGCTGGACGCGTTGCGGCTCGACGATGTCGCGATCTCGCGCATCGCGTTGGCGGTACCCGACAGATCGGCCGTCGACGCTTCGAGCTTGCCGGTCAGATTTTTCGCGACCGCGTCGAGATCGGCGCAAAGCTTGGCCAAGGCGGCGGCGCGTTTGACCTGCGCTTCGCGCTGGGCGGCTTGTTCGGCGCTCAAGCGTTCGGCGTTCGCGGCACTTTCGCGCAAGGTTTCCAGCGCATCGGCGACGCTGCCGAATTCGTCGGCATGGCGCCATTTCGGCACCGGCGTCGCGTAGTCGCCCGTGCCCAAGCGGCCGATCGCCGGGATCAACGCCGCGAAGGCGGCGACCACGCGGCTGCGCACGGCGAACATCGCGTAAGCCGCCAGCGCCAGCACGAACGCCATCACCGCCGCGGAAATCGCGAAATCAGCAATGGCCTCGGCGCGCATCGTCTCGGCGCGTTCGACGGCGAGGTCGAGTGCCAGCGTGCCGATCGCGACCATCTTTTCGAACGGCGCGTTGCACACCGCGGTCCATTCGGCCGCCGGTGCCGCCGGCTGGCCGGAACCGAGATTGGCGAGTATCGCGTCCATCCGGGCGATCGAGGCTTCGGCGGCTTGCTTTGCTTCGGTGACGGCGCGCGCGAGAACGGGCGAAGCGCCGGGGTTCTTGAGCAGATCGTTCAACTCGTCGAAACGCTTGGCGACGATTCCGCGATAGCGGCCGATTTCCCGATGCTGCTCGGGCGTCATCGCGGCGCCCGAAGCCACGGTCGGGCGCAGATAGGAGCATTGGGACCCAAAATTCGAACGGATCGTCCAGCTTGTCAGCCGGAACTGCACGAACTCGGCGAAGGTGGGGTCCGTGCCGCGCACGGTCGTCGCCAAGCGGTCCGAAGTTTGGTCGAAGCGCGCCAGAATGGTGTCGGCTGCGGCGACCCAATCGTTGATGGCGGCGAGTTGGCGTTGCGCGCGCGGCTTGGCCGCTTCGCGATCGACCGACGCGCCACGCGCGGCCATCGCGGTCATCAGGTCACGCATTTCCGCCGTATCGCGGTCGGCGCCGGCCACGCCCGAGCGTTGCAAGGCATCGATCGCGCGACCGACCCGCTCCTCGACCAGACGGCGGATCTCGGCGATCTGCGGCCTGGGATCGTCCTGCGTCTGCAGGGCCGTGGCGATCGATCCGCGCTGCTGGCGCAGGGGCGACAACGCCTCGAAGATCGCGCGATCGGCCTGGGTCAGCGCCGTCACCGTACCGCTGTTCAGAAAGCGCGTGGCTGCCGTCCAGATGTCGCCAGCGTTCAGGTAGATCAGCGCCAAGGTAAGGGCGCCGAAAAGCGTCATCATGCGGTTGGAAACCGAAGTCGTGCGGGCGGACGCCATGGAGCCTTCTCCGAGGTTGCGGAAGATCGTCGAGCGATACCGCATCCTTTTTCGCGGTAAGGTCTTAAAAAGACGTTGCCGTAATGGAGAAATTTCCCCCGGTGGTGGTGTAAGACGGCGTGTCGGCGCGTCTTTTTTCCCGAAAAAGCGTTTCGCTGCCGACGGTTGCCTCGGCCGCGAAGCCCGTGTAGGGAAGGGGTCCGGGAAAACGGTGTGTAGCTCAGCCTGGTAGAGCGCTTGCTTTGGGAGCAAGAAGTCGCGAGTTCGAATCCCGCCACACCGACCCGGATCGCGCCTTAAAGCCCGCGCCAGATTTCCGGATTGAGATTGTCCTGGTCGAAGCGCGCCAAGGTCGGATGCGGCATCGGCCGCGGCTGGGCCCCCATCAAAATCGCCTGGATTTGACGCGCGCGGTGCATCGCGGGCGTGGCAACATTGGCACTTTCGAGAAAGTCCCACAGCACGGCCGAATTCGCATTCGCATTGAACCCGGCGGCGAAACTGGCGTTCGAGACGAACGCCTCGATCAGGCAGGCGCTGAACCAATTGCCGATCGCGCCGGCGGTCAGTGATTCGTAGCGCTCGAGGGCGGGGATCAGCGGCTCGTCCGGCATCGTTGCCGTCCCCGCCATGACCGCGTCCAACGTCCGTCCGAGCGCGTCGATCATCGCGCCGCGCCGGCCCGCCGCACGCGCGATCCGCGCATAGGTCAGCGCGCGCGAGAAGCCGGGCCGCGCCATATAGGCGATTTTGGCGAGGCGCTCGGCTTCCAGGAAATCGGCGACACGCAACGGCAAGGGCCGATCGGCGTGGCGCGCGCGTTCGAACCGCGCGATTGCCGCGATGTATTCACCCGCCGCCGGCGCTTGCGGCGCACTCAAATTCAGCGCGACCGCCGGGTTCAACGCGAGGACCGCGATGCGCGATCGGGCGAGGGCGATGAACGGCGCGGGATCGTCGAGCGGCTCGGCTTGCGGCACGTTATCCACCAGCCTGCCCTCGGCGGCGAGCTGCTTCGCGCGCGCCGGCAGCGCGCCGAAACCATAGGCGAGAAACGGGTCGGCGTCGGGCGCATCTAAATCGAGCGGCACCAGCGCGTTCGGGCCGGGCAGCAAGGCATAGAGCGCGAAGCCCTGCGCGATCAGCTCGTGCATCGGGGCAAAATTCCGCGTCGTGTCGGCGTTCACGATCTCGCTCATGACCAGGGGGGCGAAGCGGGCCAAAACGCCGCGACCGCCCCGCAGCGCGTCGGTTTCGCCGCCTTCAAGATCGAGCTTCAGGAAATCCCACGCCGTCCAGCCCAAAGCGGCAATCTCGTCGTCGAGCGTGACGACCGGCACGTCGAGCGTGCCGCCTTCGGCCAGACGCGCGTTCTCCGAATGGCCGGAGATATCGAAACGCGCCGTGCCGGTCGCCGCACCGAGCGCCACGCGGCGATGATGGATGCGCGACGACAAACCGTTCAGCGCGATGGCGCGCGCACCGCGATCGGCGATCGGCGGATTGGGTTCGAACGCCAGAACATCGGCGCCTGCACGCGCCAAGGTCAACGTATAGACGCCGAGATTGGCGCCGCCGTCCACCGCCCGCCAGCCCGGGCGCACCAGCGATCGCACGAACGCGAACTCGTCCTCGAACCACGTCTCGCGCTCCAGCAGGATGATCGTCGAGGTCGAGGTCGGTTCGCGCGGGCAAATCGCGACCGAGCCATCGGTCAATCGCAACGCGTACTCGTCGTCGTGCACGAGAGCGGCGGGCGGCGGCGGCGCGGCGGCGGCGAAGGCGGCGCTACGCGCGGCGATGCGGCCCGGATCCGCAGCCCAAACGGGATGGCCGGCATGGCGTTCGATCGCGATCGATATGTCGGGGGCTTGCTGCCCCTTGAAGGCCTCGCCGGCGAGCACGAGAACCGGCGAACCGATCTCGCGCCACAGATGGCGATAGTCGCGGCCGTCGGCGCTGCGGCGATGCGGATCGTAGCCGGTGAACGCCTTAAACGAAGCGATCGCCGGATGGCCGGATGCAAGATCGCCCATCGCGCTGGCGGCGTACTCGGCGATGCCGGAATAATCACCGGGCGAAAAAACGGGATCGTCGAGCACAAGTGCGCGGACGATCGACGGCCGCGCGCGCGCGATCAGCGCGGCCACGACGGCGCCCAGCGAGATGCCGTAGATCGTGACGGGCACGCCCGCGAATTCCCGCGCGCATAATGCGCCAAAAACATGCGCCAGCCGTTCCGGCGTGGCGGTTGGCGACGGCGCCTCGCCGTTCGTGCCCGGTTGATCGAAGGCGACGACGGAAAAATGTCGCGCCAGTTCCGCGATCATCGGCGAGACGATGTCGATATTGCCCATCGTTCCGGGCACGAGAAGCAAGGGCGGCAGTCCCGACGCCGTTTCGAAACGCGCGCAGACCAGCGCCGTGCCGTCCAGATCGACGGTGAAATCACGGCGGTTCATCGCGGAGCCTCCGCCGACAGCGCCGCGATCATATCCGGGCGCGCGGCGCGCACGGCGACGTAGTTCGCGTTCTCGAAATCCTCGTCGGCCAGCGAGTAGTCCGCGAAGCGCACGCCCGACGGGCCGGCCTTGCCGACGCGATAGCCGAGATTCGTCAACATGAAGTGGAAATCGATCAGCAGCCTGTGGGTCAGGATGTTGACGCGGCCATATTCGAATTGCAGCGCGTCGATCCGGCCTTCGCCGAGCATCGCGCCGAATCCGTCAAAGACGAGATGTTCGGCCCCCTCGACGTCGATCTTCGCGTAGTCGATCCGCGCGATGCCATTCGCGGCGGCATAGCCGTCGGCGCGGCGCACCGGGCAGCGCACAACGCGCGACGGGGCGGCGTGCGGAAACGGCGCGATCGAGGCGAGTTCGTCGAACCCGGCATAGACATTCACGTCGATCTCGCCGTCGACATGGGCAAGGCCGAACGGGTTGGCGTGCACGCGCGCGTCGTTGGCGAAACGCCCGGCATAATGCTTGAACGTGTCGGGCACGACTTCGAACCCGTGCACCGCGCAATCGGGCCAGTGGGCGAGGGCCGCCGCCGTCCAATTGCCGCGATTGGCGCCGATATCGAACGCCATGCGGATGCCCAGCGGGGCAAGTGCACGCACGATCCGCGCTTCGCCGGAAATCTCCAGCGGCGCGCCTTTGGCGGGCGGTGGCGAGGCAAGGCGTGCCGCCCGGCCGAACAGCCGCGCGAGGTCCGCCAATTCGCCGTTGTCGCCGCGTGCGGCCAGCGCGCGCGCCGCGTTTTCGAAATCGGCGTCGGGCGCGGCGTCGCCCAAGGCGAGGGCGAGGGCGCGGCGGCGAAGTCCGGCGAGATCATCGGTCATGTTGCCCTCATTATCGCCCGGCGGGCGAAAGCGCGATAGGCGCGTTCAAGGCGGTGCATCCAACGCCGCTCGTCGACGAGCGCCGAGTACTTCATCCGATCGGGCAGTCCGGCGCGCAACGCGTTGCGCCACGCGATGTCGGCGGCGAGTTCGGCGGCGACGCGGACGTAATCCTCCACGCTCGCTGCCCGGCAGCGGTCGAGGCCGAGATGCGCAAGCATCGCCCCGCTCCAGCGCGACATCATCGTGTCGCCGGTCAGCGAAACGACGGGCACGCCCATCGACAGCGCTTCGAACGTGCTGGTCGATCCGTTGAACGGGAACGGGTCGAGCACCACGTCCACACCGTGATACGAGGCAAGATGTGCGGCCAAGTCGGCGACATAGGGCCGCACGGCGATGCGCGCGGGATCGATCCCGGCCTTGGTGAAATGCGCTTGGAAGCGCTGGCGGATTTCGGGTTCGTCCATCGCGCGCGCATGACCCAGCAGCAGCGTCGCGCCCTCGACCGCACGCAGGACCTGCGCCCAGGTTTCCAGCGTGCGGCCGTTGAGCTTGGTCGGGTTGGAGAACGACGCGAACACGATCGGCGCATTCGCCGCGCGCGGCGCCAGTGTCCGCGCCTCGGCAAGCCAGGGGTGGATATACAGATTGGGCAGGCGCAGCACGCGCTCGGCGTAGAACTCGTTGCCGTGCCGGGGGACGAGGTGTCGATCGGCGATCAGATAGTCGATCGCAGCGATGCCGCTGGTCGCCGCATCGAACAGGCTGACTTGCACGGGCGCCGCGCGCCGCCAGGCGAGGCCGGTGCGGTTCTCGTCGAAATGGCCGGCGACATGCACCAGAATATCGATCCCGTCGCGCCGCACGATTTGCGCCAGTTCGGCGTCGGGCCGCGCCGCGAGATGGTGCCAGCCATCCGCCATCGCGGCGAATTCGCGCGACAGCTCGTCCTCGACGAAAGCGAGATTATAGCCGTGGATCGCGAAACGTTCGCGGTCGGCGGCGGCGAAAAGCGGCCGCATCGAACGCGCGACCGGATGGCGACGGAAATCCGACGAGACATAGCCGATGCGGATTTTCTCGCCCGCCTTGCGCACCCAAGGTACCGGCGGCACGGCCGCGCCGTCGCGCATCTTCTCGCCGAAATCGAGATGCAGCGCCTTGCGCCGATCGAGCGTCAGATCGGGATCGTACAGCGACACGGCAATGCGGTTTTTGAGCGCGCGCAGGCGGCCGAGCTTCGCGGCGGCAGCGAACAGCGCATCGGCGGTCGCGAAGTCGTCGAACAACGGCAGCAGCGTACCCAGCACATCGCAGGCGGCGGCAATGCGCTCGCGGCGCACCATGTCCAGCGCATGCACCTGTTCGCCCAGAATGCGCGCGACGTCGCCCAGGCGCGCATCGGGTGCCGCACCGATCATGTTGCGCAAAGCGCGGCTTAAAGCGGCGATCGCGGCGGCGGGCTTGCCTTGCAGATTGGCGAGCTGGCCTTGCGCCATGTCGACGCGCGGATCGTTCGCTTGCGCATGGCGCTTCATCGCGTCAAGGGCGGTTTGCGCGGCCGGCGCATCGTTACCCGCGCAAAGCGCGGCGATCAGGCTCGCCCAAGCGTCGAGATGGCCGGGTGCCAAATCCAAGCATTTCCGATAGGCGGCGATGGCGCCCGATGAATCGCCCGCGACGAAAAGTAGCGTCGCCAGCGCGAGATGATGGTCGGGGGCGGCGGGGTCGAGCGCAATGGCTTGGCGCACATGATCGAGCCCGCCGCGCAGATCGCCGTCGTTGGCGAGCAGCGTGCCGAGCGCGAAATGCGCGCCGCCATGCTGGGGTTCGCGGGCGAGCGCATCGAGATAATGGCGCTTGGCCGTCGCACGATCGCCGGCGAATTCGGCGATCTGGCCCAAGCCCATCGGCCCGAGCGCCGAGGCAGGGGCGGTTTCGGCGACACGCATATAGGCGCGGGCGGCGTCTTGCGGCCGGTTCACCCGGCGCAGCACCGTGCCCAAATGCAGCCATGCGCCCGCGAAGCCGGGCTGTACCGCGACCGCGCGTTCGAGCGGGGCAATAGCATCCGCGTCGCGTCCGCGTTGATGCAGCGTAAGCCCCAGCAAATTCAGCGCGTCGACATTGTCCGGCTGTAAAGCGAGGACTTGCTCATAAAAACGTGCGGCGCTCTCGACATCGCCGGCGCGATGACATTCGAGTGCGGCGTTGAGCAGGGCTGACGCGTCCATAACCGTCAGTATGGACATGATTCGGAATGATTCTCATAATGCCACGCGATGGCGAACGCAGACTCCGACGCGCTTTATGCGGGCAAGACGATCCTGGTCACGGGCGCCACGGGGCTATACGGCCGCAATCTCATTCCCCGGCTTTTGGCCAAGGGCGCAAATGTGCGCGCCGTGGCGCGGCGCGTTCCCGCGATCGGCTTCGGGGCGGGCGTCGAGTTCGTCGCGGGCGATCTGAAGGAGCCGGGATTTGCGCGCCAAGCCGTCCAAGGTTGCGACGGGCTGTTCCATATGGCCGGCACACGCGGTTCGATCGGCATCCAGATCAAGCGCGCGGCCGAAATGCTGCACGACAACACGCTGTCCTGCTTCAATGCGCTGAATGCGGCGCGCGAAGCGGGCGTGGCGCGCGTCGTCTATGTCTCGACCGTGTCGGTCTATCCGCCGGGCGAACGCTACGTCGAAGATCAAGCGTGGTCGGCCAATCCGCATCCCGGCAACGAGTTCGTCGCCTGGTCGAAGCGCATGGCCGAAAAGTTGATCGAAGCGTTCGAGGTGCAATACGGCGCCAAAAATTTCGCGATCCTGCGCCCGGTGAACACGTTCGGGCCATGGGACGATTTCGATCCGCGAACCGCCTTGGTCGTGCCCGCCTTGATCGGCCGGGCGTTGGGCGGGGAGAATCCGCTGACCGTGTGGGGCGACGGTTCGGCGGTGCGCGACTTCCTTTACGTGGAAGACGCGGTCAACGGTCTACTGGCGAGCTACGAACGCGGGCTGGGCCAAGGACCGATAAATCTGGGCAGCGGGCGCGGTTATTCGGTCGCCGAGATCGTTGCGGCGATTTTGCGCCACGGCGCGCCGGGCACGAGCGTGCGCTGGGATATCGACAAGCCCACCGGCGAAGCGCGGAAGGTCGCCGACACCGCGCGCGCCGAAAAGATCCTGGGTTTCAAGCCCAAGATCGGGCTGGAGGAAGGAATCGCGCGCACGATCGCTTGGTATCGCGCGCGCGGCTGATCCTTAGTCGTCCAAGCCCGGCGTGGCCAGCATCGGCGCATCGGCGACTTCCACCAAATGCGCGCGCTCGAAGCCATTGAACGCGGTGCGTAGTGCCGCGCCATAGGCGCCGAGCTGACCGATTTCGATCCAATCGCCCTCCGCGATATCGGCGGGCAGCGGGAAGGGGCCGGCCATCCGATCGGCGGAATCGCAAGTCGGGCCGAAAAATTCGAAATCGCGGATCGGCGCGTCCGACGCGCGCAAGCAGCGCACCGGAAAGCGGAAGCCGGGATAGCCCGCATCCGACAACGACCCGTAAATGCCGTCGTTGAGATAGAGCATATTCGCGCGCCGCGCTTGCACCTGCACGATCACCGAACCGCCGCCCGCGACCAGCGCGCGGCCGGGCTCGGCCCACAGCTTCGTATGGCGCAGATGCGCGGCATTCGCGTGCGCGGCCTCGATCTCGGCGAAAAAGGCGCCGAGCGGGGGCACGTCGATGTCGGGATAGGTCACGGGAAAGCCGCCGCCGACGTCGAGCAGATCGACGCGCACGCCGGCTTCGCCCGCCACGCGATCCGCCAATTCGATGGCGCGCGCATAGGCGGCCGGATCGACGCATTGCGAGCCGACATGGAACGAGATCCCGAGTTCGCGCGCGAGCGGACGCGCCCGGCGCAGCAACGCCACGGCCGCGTCGAAATCCGCGCCGAACTTGCCGGAGAGGTCGTAGCGCGCGCCGCCCTTGGGCAGCGCCAAGCGCACGACGAGCGTCAACTCGCCCGGCTTCGCCTTGGTCTCGGCGAGCAGCTTGTCGAGTTCCTCGTCCGCATCGAGCACGAAGTCGCGCACCGCGTGGCGCGCGTATGCCTCGCGGATCGCGGCGCGGGCGCGTACGGGATGCATATAGGCGATATGCGCACCCGTCCCGAACATCGAGCGGACGAGCGCGATTTCGGCGGGCGAAGCGCAGTCGAAATGGCGCACGCCGCCATCCCACAGCGCGCGCAGCACGCGGGGGTCGGCGTTGCACTTCACGGCGTAAAGCACGTCGCCGGGGAAGCCCGCGACGAAGCGTCGCGCGGCTTTGCGCAGCGTTTCCGGACGCAAAGCGTGCACCGGCTCCTGCGGCTTTTCGCGCGCGATCACGGCATCGACCGTCGGCAGTTCCGCCGGCACGGGCAGGGGAAGGGCGGCGCTTCGTCGCTTCAACGGCGAGACGGCGATACGCAGATTGGACAAGGCCATTGGTCGGCATCCTCACAAGCAAAGGCGCTTGGAAAGGACGGAATTCCAACGGATGCGCTGCCGGAGGGTTGAAGAACCCCCGAGGTCGATCGCGGCGAAATCCCGTTCCCCCCGGAGCGCAAACCCCGAAAGGACGCGTGACGTCGTTGCTTGACCTCGAGCGCTGGTGGTCGAGAGACGTGGAGGTTCTTCGCGAACTTCCCGCCCTGCCTCTTAGCGCTGCCTCGTGGGCCTGGGGCACGTGCGACTTGCGTCGACGCCGTTATGTGACCGTTTGGGCTTCGGATTCAAGAGTCATCGATGCGTGCGACGTGTCCGCTGATCTGCGTGCAGCGCATGTCATTTTTTCGCCGCAAACGCTTAACGCACGGCGACGAGCGCCAGATATTCCCAAACGATCGTCGCGGCGGCGAGCGACGTGATCTCCGCATGATCGTAGGCGGGGGCGACTTCCATCACATCCATGCCGATCCAGTCGATGCCGCCGAGGGCGCGCAAGATCGCCTGGGTCTGCCATGTGGCGAGGCCGCCGATCTCCGGCGTGCCCGTGCCGGGTGCAAAAGCGGGATCGAGCGCGTCGATGTCGAACGACAAATACGCCGGGGCATCGCCCAGAACGCGGCGTATTTCGGCCGCGACGAAAGCGGGGCCGCGCGCATGCACGGTCTGCGCGTCGAGGATCGTGACGACCCTTGCCGATCGTCCAATCCCAAACGTCGGGATCGGCCGGGCTGCGGATGCCGATCTGGATCATCCGGGCGGGATCGACCAAGCCTTCCTCGATCGCGCGATAGAAGACCGAGCCATGGCCCAGCGCCTGGCCGAAACTGGTCGGCCAGGTGTCGATATGCGCGTCGAAATGGGCGAGCGCCACGGGCTTGCCAAGGCGTTTGCGAACGCTGCGCAGCAGCGGCAGTGTGGCGCCGTGATCGCCGCCCAACGCCAGCAAATGCCCGATCTGGGCGGCTTGCGCTTCGATTTTGGCGTAACTCGCCGCGATATCGCCGAGCACGATGTCGAAATTGCCGATATCGGCGAGATCGAGCGCGGCGGGGTCGAGGCGGGAGTTCGGATGCGCCCCGTCGCGCAGCATGACCGAAGCGGCGCGAATACCGGCGGGCCCGAAACGCGCGCCGGGGCGGTTCGTCGTGCCGAGATCGAAGGGGATGCCGGCGACGCAGAATTTCGCGCCGGGCGCGCGGTTTTCGAGCCCGAGGAAGGCATGCGGCAAAGCGAAAGTCGGCGGGAGGACGGCCATGGCGGCGCCGACCTTAGCGTTCCCCCTGTGCCGTCGCCACCGTCGCGAATTCAGGCCCCGTCCGGCGGCCCCGCGCGCGCCGATAAGGGTTGCCTTCAGGCGCGCGTGACGCCATCTTTCGGGGCGCCGGGGCCCGTCCCGGCGATTTCGAGCTTTTCACGAGCCAGACCGATCATGAGCAAGCCCGCGCGTATTTACCGCCCGTCCAAGAACGCCATGCAGTCGGGCAAGGCGAAGACCCAGAATTGGATTTTGGAGTTCGAGCCGGGGGCGGCCAAGCGCGTCGATCCGCTGATGGGCTGGTCGGGTTCGCCCGACACCGACGGTCAGATCCGTCTGGTTTTCGAGACCCAGGACGAGGCTTTGTCCTACGCGCAGCGCCATGGAATCGCCTACGAAGTGGCGATTCCGCATGCGTCGCGGGTAAGACCCAAGAGCTACGCCGACAATTTCAAATACGACCGCGTTCGTTGACGGCCGGACCCCGTAGCTCAGCTGGATAGAGCACTTGCCTTCTAAGCAAGTGGTCGCAGGTTCGAATCCTGCCGGGGTCGCCGCCGGACGCCGGTAAGGCCCACCGGCTTAAAGTTGATATTTCGCGGGTTTTGACGCAATTTCCGGCGTCGATCATGGTCACCTTGCCGCCCAAAGAAACGCCGGAGACGCGTCAGCGTACGTTGGAGATCTTCGCCGCCGCGATCGAGCGCGTGTCGGGCGGGACGACCGACGTGTCGCGCGCCGCGCGATTGGCGGCGGAAACGGGTGAACGCCTTGATGTCGCCAACGCCAAGCGGCAATTCGACAAGCTGCCCGGTCCCGAACGGCGCGAGGTCGGCCGCGTGGCCAAGACGCTGGCCGAAGAAATGCGCGCGGGCGCCAAAGTCGTCCAGATCGTTGAGAATATTGCGGCGGACGAGGATGTCAGCCTCGAGTTGATTTGGCCGCGTTAGTGGCCACGCTCGAACAGGCCTTGGCGCTGCATCAGGCCGGCCGGCTGGACGAGGCTGATGCGATCTATGCCGAACTGATCGCGGCCGATCCCGGCGCCATCGATGCGTTGAACCTGTCGGGTCAGATCGATCTCGCCCGGCGCCGTTTCGACGCAGCACTCGCCAAATTCGCGCGCGCGCGCACCCTTGCGCCCGGCTTCGCCGACGCGTGGATGAACGAAGGCAATGCGCTGCGCGGGGCAGGGCGGCCGGCCGAGGCGTTGGCGGCCTTGGAACAGGCGGCGAAACGCGCGCCCGGTCACGCGTTGATTTTGTGCAATCGCGGCCTCGCCAAGCTCGATCTGGGCGATGCCGACGGCGCGGTCGCCGATATCGCGGCGGCCGATGCGGCGATGCCCGGCGTCAAGGCGCTGCGCGAAAATCTCGGCGTGGCGCTTAAGGCCGCGAACCGGCCGATGGCCGCACTGGCGGTCTTTGCGGCGAACGATTCGCCCGGTTTAGCTGCGAGCGTGCGCCAGGACCTGCTCGACCACGCGGGCGCCATGGCCGATTACGCGACGGCGCTGGCGCGCGAGCCCGGACGGCCCGATATCGAAAGCAATCGGCTGTTCACCGCGAATTACGATCCGGCGATGGATAGCGGCGCCATCAAGGCGCTTTATGCCGCGTGGGGAACCGCGCGCGCGCGGGCGCCGCTCGCGCTGTCGCCCGATCTTTCGCCCGAGCGGCGCTTGCGCATCGGTTTCGTCTCGGGCGATTTCCGCCGCCACTCGGCGCGGCATTTTCTGTGGCCGTTGCTCGCGCATTTTCCGCGCGACGGCGCCACGCTTGTCGCTTTCGCGACCGATCCGGCGGCGGCGGACGATTGGACGCAGCGCTATCGCGGCGCCTTCGACGAATGGCACGCGATCGCCGAACTGGACGACGACGAAGCCGCCACGTCGATCGTCGCGGCGAAGATCGACGTGCTGGTCGATCTTTCGGGACATAGCCAGGGCAATCGTCTGGGCGTGTTCGCGCGCAAGCCCGCACCGGTACAGGCGACGTGGCTCGGCTATGGCGGCACGACGGGGCTGGCCGCGATCGATTGGTATATCGGCGACGAACGTTTGGTGCCGCAGGGCGCCGAAACCGCGTTCGTCGAACGCGTCTGGCGCCTGCCGCGCACGGCGTTCGTCTACGCGCCGCAGGATACGATGCCAAGAACGGGGCCGGCGCCGATGCTGCGCAACGGTTACCCGACCTTCGGCTGCTTCAGCCGCACCGTGCGCTACAACGCGCGTTGCCTGCGCCTGTGGGCGCAGCTCCTTGCGGCGATCCCCAAGGCGCGTCTCGTGCTCAACGCGCTGGTGTTCCGCGAGGCCGAGACGCGCGATTTATTCCGGCGGCGTTTCGCCGAATGGGGCGGAGATGCCGCGCGCCTCGATCTGATCGCGACCGCGCCGCAGCCAGTCACCTGGGCGGCCTATGGCGATATCGACGTGGCGCTCGACCCGTTTCCGCACAATGCCGGGGCGACGACGTTCGAGGCGCTTTGGATGGGCGTGCCGGTCCTGTCGAAGCGCGACCGCGCGCCGTTGGGGCGGTTCGGGGATTCGATCCTCGGCGCTTGCGGTCTTGGCGATTGGGTCGTGGACGACGACGCGGCGTTCGTCGCGCGCGCAGCGGCGGCTGTCGCCGATCCGGCGGCGCTGGATGCGCTGCGCCAAGCGTTGCGTGCGCGCGTGGCAAGTTCGGCGCTGGGCGATGCGCGCGGCTATGCACGCGACTTCGCCGCCGCGTTGCGCGGCATGTGGCGGACGAAATGTCCGGAGCGCGCCTGACGAATCAGGCGACGATATTGACCGGCGTCGATGCGACGGCGTTGGGCTTTTGCGCCGGCGGCGTGCCGAACACGCGCGCGACCGTCCGGTTCTCGTCGCCCGACAGCACGATATCGACGAACACGCGGAACGAGTTGTCGAATAGACCGACATTCTGCGCGTAGGGCGAGGGCGGCAGGCTGGGCGTTTGACGGCTTTCGCCGCTCCGCTGATTCTGCGCTTGGGCCTGTTCGGCCAGGGCAGCAGCTTGGTCCTGTTGCTGGCGGATCTTGGCGGAGGCGGCCGAACTGAGCGCAGGAGCATCCGGCGCACGCGCAGAGTCGCTCACGGCGCCCGGTTGGGTAACCGGCGCCGGGCGGTTGAGACCCGGGAAGGTCGTCGTCGCTGCGAGAGGCGGCAATGCCACCATTTCTTGGTCCCTCTGCAACGGATCGGGCGCATTTCGAGCACCTTTTCCTGCAATTCAATATATGCTTAACGTGAAAGCGTTGCAATATGCGGAATTCAGATCGAGTTCAGATCTTTGAAAGTCATTAAATATCAAATAATTAAATATAAATCTTAATCTCTTCCACGATCTTTTTTGCGCATTAACCTTGCGAAAATCTCCACATCCGGCGCTAAAAAATGCTGCGCGCGTGACTCCATCGCCCGGTAGCGCGCGAGGGCCTCATGACCCATCGCGGTCACTTCGGCCCCGCCGCCGCGCCGTCCGCCAGCTCCGGCCGTTACGAGCGGTTCGCGGAACGCGTCGTTCATCTCCGACACCAGCAGCCATGCGCGGCGATAGGACATGTCCATCTCGCGCGCGGCCGCCGAGATCGACCCGGTACGTGCGATCGCATCGAGCAGATCGGCCTTGCCGGGGCCGATCGCGATCGCCGAGCCCAGGAGGATGCGCAAGCGCGGTTTGGGATCAGCCGCCATACAGCTTGTCCGGATCGACGAGCACGGGTTTGTCGACGACGAGTTCGCCGTCGCGCACGACGCGGAAGAAGCAATCGCGCCGCCCGGTATGGCACGCCACACCGGTTTGATCGACGCGCACGAGTATCGCGTCGCCGTCGCAATCGACGCGAAATTCGACCAGACGCTGCGTTTGGCCCGAGCTTTCGCCCTTGCGCCACAGCTTCATGCGGCTGCGCGACCAATAGCAGACCGTGCCGGTGGTCAGCGTTTCCATGACCGCCGCACGATTCATATACGCGACCATCAGGATCTCGCCCGTGTCGTGTTGCTGGGCGATGGCGACGACCAGCCCTGTGGCGTCGAACGCGATCTCGGCCAGGATCGGGGCGAGATCGGGCGCGCTCATGTCGCTCCCTTGGCGGCCGCGCGCAGGCGCGCGAAGCCCTTGTCGAGATCGGCGATCAGATCGGCAGGATCTTCGAGCCCGGCATGGACGCGCAGCAACGGGCCGGGGCCGCCCCATTTGGTCGCGGTGCGGATGCCGTCGACCTTGCTGGGCAGCATCAGGCTTTCGAAACCGCCCCACGACGCGCCCATGCCGAAATGTTCGAGATCGTCGACGAACGCCGCCAAGGCGGCGCGCGGCGTTTCCTTCAAGACGAACGAGAACAGGCCGGACGCGCCCTTGAAGTCGCGCTTCCAGAATTCGTGGCCCGGGCACGACGGCAGCGCCGGGTGCAGCACACGGTCGACTTCCGGCTGCTGGGCGAGCCAATTGGCGAGCTTCAAACCCGTCTCGTAATGGCGCGGCAAACGAACGCCCAGCGTGCGCAGCCCGCGCAAGGCGAGATAGACGTCGTCCGGCCCGACCGATGCGCCGAGATCGTCAACGCCCGCGCGCACGGTTTGGTAGAGACGCTCTTCGCGGATCGAAACGATACCGAGCATGACGTCCGAATGGCCGCAGATATATTTGGTGCCAGCCTGGATCGTCACGTCGACGCCGAAATCGAACGGGCGGAAATAGAAGGGGGTTGCCCAGGTATTGTCGATCGCCGTGACGACACCTTTGGCTTTGCAGGCTGCGGCGATCGCCGGGACGTCCTGCAATTCAAAGGTCAGCGAGCCCGGCGACTCAAGCAAGCACAGCTTCGTGTTGGGCTTTATGAGGTCCGCGATACCCGCGCCGATCGCCGGATCGTAATAGGTCGTCTCGACGCCGTAGCGCTTGAGGACGCCGTTGCAATAGTGGCGCGACGGCGCATAGGCCGTATCGACGCACAGCACGTGATCGCCCGCCTTGGTGAACGCCATCAGCACGGCGAGGATCGCGGCGGCACCCGAGCCCACCGCGAAGGACGCGTAGCCGCCGTCGAGTTCGGCCATCGCGTCGGTCAACGCGAACGTCGTCGGCGTCCCGTAACGGCCATAGCGCATCTGGTTCTTGGTCTTGGTTTTCTGGGCCGCCTCCAGCGCGTCGAGCGTCGGGAACAGGATCGTCGACGCGTGATAGACGGGCGGGTTGACGACACCGAAATTGGCGTGCGGGTCGCGGCCCAGGGTGGTGAGTTTGGTGTCGGTTTTCATGCGCGTCTGGCTCGTTTCGAAGGTCCGGATTTCACGGTCGATCCGCGCACTATAGCGTTCCCTTTCTTTAGGGGGGCTTTCGTTTTTTCGTATCGATACAAACCATTTGAGGGGGGTATAGAGCGCGTGCTAGCGTGACCGCTCCTGACGGGAAACGAGCGATTGTTTCAAACGACCTCGGCCGGCAGGGAGGACACGATATCACTGGAAACCTGCGCCCCATTCCAGGGGCGCCGAAGGGAGATTGGTTCATGAAAGCTCTTGCCAGCGCCATCGCCGCGGCGGCCGTCGCCGTCGCCGCATTGCCGGCCCAAGCCCAGCAAGGTTCGGGCTCGCCGACCCTCGACGCCGTGAAGGCGCGCGGTCAGTTGATCTGCGGCGCGAACGGTTCGGTCGCCGGGTTCGGCATGCCCAACGCGCGCGGCGAATGGACGGGTCTCGACGTCGACGTTTGCCGCGCGGTCGCGGCGGCCGTGTTCGGCGACGCGACGAAGGTCCGCTATGTCGCCACGACGGCGCAGCAGCGCTTCACGGCGTTGCAGTCGGGCGAAATCGACCTCCTGGTCCGCAACACGACCTGGACGCTGTCGCGCGATACGTCGCTCGGCCTCGATTTCCTCGCGACGAACTTCTACGACGGCCAGGGCTTCATGGTGAAGAAGTCGCTGAACGTGAAGTCGGCCAAGGAACTGAACGGCGCCACGATCTGCGTGCAGCCGGGCACCACGACCGAGCTGAACCTCGCGGATTATTTCCGCGCCAACAATATCCGCTTCACCCCGGTCGTCATCGAGCGTCTGGAAGAGAACATCGCCGCCTATCTCGCGGGCCGCTGCGATTCGTTCACGACCGACGTGTCGGGTCTCGCCTCGATCCGCGCGGCGAACACGCCGGTGCCGGCCGATCACGTGATCCTGCCGGAAGTGATCTCGAAGGAGCCTCTGGGCCCGTCGGTTCGCCATGGCGACGCCAAGTGGGGCGATATCGTCAAGTGGGCGTTCTTCGCGACGCTGGAAGCCGAAGAGCTCGGCCTCACCTCGGCGAATATCGACTCGCAGATGAACTCGACCAACCCGTCGATCCAGCGCTTCGTCGGCGCCACGGGCGGTTTGGGCCAGATGCTCGGCCTCGACAACAAGTGGGCCTACAACATCATCAAGCAGGTCGGTAACTACGGCGAACAGTACGAACGCAACATCAAGCCGTTGGGTATCGAGCGCGGCGTGAACAATCTTTGGACCAAGGGCGGCCTGATGTACGCGCCGCCGCTGCGCTAAGCGATCGCGACGGTTCCCGGACGGGGCGGTTTGCCGCCCCGTCCGGCCCGGTTTTTGAATACCTTCTGGCCGCGCGATTCCGCCGTTAGAGCGGGACTTGCGGCAGACGGATAACGCCAAGCTGCCGTTCCGGCGCGTGGCGGGTGTTAAGGCGATCATGGCAGCAAAGAGGAGAGGGGCATGGCCGATATCGCGGCGAGCTCCGGGGCACGCGGAAAACCAGCCATCCGGCTGTCGTTGAACGACCCCACATTCCGCGCCATTTTTTGGCAGATCGTGGTCGTCGGCATCATCGGGCTGATCCTTTGGTACCTGATATCCAACACGCTTCATAATCTCGAAGTCCGCAAGATCGCGACGGGCTGGGGCTTTTTGAGCCGCGAAGCCGGTTTCGCCATCGGCGAGACGGCGATCGAATACGGGCCGGAGAACAGCTACGGCCGCGCGATCGTCGTCGGCATCTTGAACACGTTGCGCGTCGCCATTATCGGCATCGTTCTCGCCACGATCCTGGGCACTTTCGTCGGCATCGGCCGGTTGTCGAAGAACTGGCTCATCGCCAAGGTTTGCTCGGTCTATGTCGAGTTCATGCGCAACCTGCCGCTGCTCGTGCAGCTGTTTTTCTGGTGGGCGCTGTTCCAGGACGCGTTTCCCGGACCCCGGCAAGCGCTCGAACCGATCACCGGTTTCTTCTTCTCCAATCGCGGCATCAAAATGCCGATCCCGGCCGAGCACTGGATCCACGCGTGGATGGGGGTGGCGTTCCTGATCGGCGTCGCGGCGTCGTTCTACGTCAAACATTGGGCGGCCGCGCGCCAAGCGGCGACCGGCGAGCAATTCCCGGTCCTCTACGCGGCGCTCGGCTTGATCCTGGGCTTGCCCTTCGTGGTGTGGCTGATCGGCGGCGCGCCGGTCGCGATGGATTGGCCCGCTTTGCGCGGCTTCAACTTCCAAGGCGGCCTGACGCTGACGCCGGAATTCGCGGCGTTGCTGGTCGGGCTCGTCACCTACACGGCGGGTTTCATCGCCGAAATCGTGCGCGCGGGCATCCTGGCCGTGCCGCACGGGCAGACGGAAGCGGCCTCGGCGCTCGGCATCCGGCGTGGCAAGATGCTGCAACTCGTCATCCTGCCGCAGGCGCTGCGCGTCATCGTGCCGCCGATGACCAGCCAGTATCTGAACCTGACCAAAAACTCGTCGCTGGCGGTGGCGATCGGCTATCCCGATCTCGTCTCCATCGCCAACACGACGCTGAACCAGACCGGGCAGGCGATCGAAGGCATCGCCATCATCATGGCCGCGTATCTGACGGTCTCGCTGTCGATCTCGCTGTTCATGAATTGGTACAACAAACGCATCGCGTTCAAGGAGCGTTGAGCCATGGCCGGAATTCCCGCTTCCGCCGGCCTCAATGCGCCGGTCATCGCCAGCAAGCCCCTCGAATGGCTGAAGGCGAATCTGTTCTCAAGCTGGCTCAACACCGCGCTGACGCTCGTCGTCTTCTACATCATCGCGCGCACGCTGATGGGCTTCGTGCCCTGGGGCATCGTCAACGCGGTGTGGATCGGCACGGCCGACGAATGCAAGGCGGTCAAAGGCGTCGGCGCGTGCTGGGCGTTCTTCCCCGAAAAGTGGCGCTTCATCCTGTTCGCCACCTATCCCTACGACGAACAATGGCGCCCCGCGCTGTCCTGCGCGATCTTCCTGTTCCTCTACGGTTTCAGCGCCATGCGCCGGAACTGGAACTCCAATCTGTTCTACGTTTGGGGCGGCGGGCTCGCGGCCATCGCGATCTTGATGTGGGGCGGCGTGCTGGGGCTCTCCTACGTCTCCAACGAGCGTTGGGGCGGGCTGGTGCTCACCCTCATCCTGGCGACCTTCGGCATCGCGCTGGCTTTCCCGCTTGCGATTCTGCTCGCCCTCGGCCGCCGGTCGGACATGCCGGCGATCAAGACGTTGTGCATCGCCTTCATCGAATTGGTACGCGGCGTGCCGCTCATCTCCGTGCTGTTCATGGCGTCGGTGATGTTCCCGCTGTTCCTGCCGGAAGGCATCACGATCGACAAGCTGCTGCGCGCGCAGGTCGGCATCATCCTGTTCGCCGCCGCGTATCTCGCCGAAGTGGTCCGCGCCGGTTTGCAGGCGCTGCCCAAGGGCCAGTACGAGGCCGCCGACGCGCTGGGCCTGTCCTATTGGCAGGCGATGCGCATGATCATCCTGCCCCAGGCGCTGCGCCTGGTCATTCCGCCGACCGTGAACACCTTCATCGGGTTGTTCAAGGACACGTCGCTCGTCCTCATCATCGGCCTGTTGGACATCCTGAACGCCGCCAAAACCGCGGCCGCCGACCCGCTTTGGCGCGGCTACGGGCCTGAGGTATATTTCGGGGTGTCGCTGCTGTATTTCGTCTTCTGCTTCGCGATGTCGAAATACAGCCAGAAGGTCGAGACCGAGTTCAATCGCCACAAGCATCGCTAAGGGAGCTACTCCAGATGTCCGCTAACGTCGCCGCCGCCCAGGATTCGGGCCAGCCGATCATCAAGCTCTCGAAGTTGAACAAGTGGTACGGGGATTTCCACGTCCTCAAGAACATCGATTTCGAGGTCTATAAGGGCCAGAAGATCGTCGTGTGCGGCCCCTCGGGCTCGGGCAAATCGACGATGATCCGCTGCATCAACCGCCTGGAGGAGCATCAGCAGGGCTCGCTGGTGGTCGATGGGATCGAGCTCACCAACGACCTCAAAAACATCGAAGCCATCCGCCGCGAAGTCGGCATGGTGTTCCAGCATTTCAACCTGTTCCCGCATCTGACGGTGCTGGAGAATTTGACGCTGGCGCCGATCTGGGTGCGCAAGGTGCCGAAGGCCGAGGCCGAGGAAACCGCGATGCACTTCCTGAAGCGCGTGCGCATCCCCGAGCAGGCGAACAAGTATCCGGGCCAGCTCTCGGGCGGCCAGCAGCAGCGCGTGGCGATCGCGCGCTCGCTGTGCATGAAACCGAAGATCATGCTGTTCGACGAGCCGACCTCGGCCCTCGACCCCGAGATGGTCAAGGAAGTGCTCGATACGATGGTGGAACTGGCGCGCGAAGGCATGACGATGATCTGCGTGACCCACGAAATGGGTTTCGCCAAGGCCGTCGCCGACGCGGTCGTGTTCATGGACAAGGGCGAAATCGTCGAGGCCAACGAGCCGCACGCGTTCTTCGCCAATCCGCAGAACGAGCGTACCAAGCTGTTCCTGTCGCAGATCCTGAATCACTGATCGGATCGCGAACCCCAAAAAACGAAACCCCCGGACGCAAATCCGGGGGTTTTTGTTTGGCGATTACGCCGGGCCGGTGGCGACCGGCGGGCCGTCGGGCAGGCCCCATTCCGACCACGAGCCGTCATAGATCGCGACCTTGTCGACGCCGATCAGATGCAGCCCGAAGGCGAGGCCGCAGGCCGTGACGCCCGAGCCGCAGGTCGTGGCGATCGGCTTCTTCACGTCGATCCCGGCGGCGGCGTAAAGCTTGGCGAGATCCTCGGCGGATTTGAGCTGCTTGGTCGCGGGATCGACGAGGTCGGTCATCGGCAGATTGCGCGAGCCCGGAATATGCCCGCCGCGCAAACCGGCGCGCGGCTCGGGCGCCGTGCCCTCGAAACGGCCCGCGGCGCGCGCGTCCAGAACCTGCTCGACCTTCGTTTCGATATTGGCGGCGATTTGCGCCTTCGATCGCACGAGTTCCGGGCGGAATTTGGCGACGAAGTTTCCGGCGGCCGGGGCGGGGGCGCTCGCTTCGGTTGGCCGGTTTTCGGCAAGCCACTTGGGCAAGCCGCCGTCGAGCAGCGCCACGTTGTCGTGGCCGAAGATGCGCAAGCTCCACCACACCCGCGCCGCCGATTGGAAGCCGTACACGTCATAGACGATCACGCGCGTCTCGGCCGAAATTCCGAGCTTGCGCATCTCCGCCTGGAAAACCTCGGGCGTCGGCAGCATATGCGGAAGGTCCGTCGCGTGATCGGCGATGCCGTCGATGTCGAAGAATGCCGCCCCCGGAATATGTTTCGCGGCGAATTCCGCGCGCGCGTCGCGCTTGACCGTCGGCAAGTGATACGTGCCGTCGAGCACGCGGATATTCTTGTCGCCGAGATGCGCCGCGAGCCACTCGGTCGAGACGAGGCTTTCGGGATGTGCGTAACCCATCGTTGACCTCACTGGAACGGCGTGGCGACCGGAACCTTCGGCGCGTTGGCGTCGAGCCATTTCGGCACCGGCAGATTTTTGGCGCGCAGGAATTCCGGATTGAAAAGTTTGGACGCGTAGCGCGCCCCGCCGTCGCACAGGATCGTCACGATCGTGTGGCCGGGCCCGAGTTCCTTGGCGAGCGCGATGGCGCCCGCGACGTTGATACCCGACGACGCGCCCAGGAACAGGCCTTCTTCGAGCAGCAGATCGAATACGATCTGCACGGCTTCCGCGTCGCCGATGCGATAGGCGTGATCGACCTTCAAGCCTTCCAGGTTCGCCGTGATGCGGCCTTGGCCGATGCCTTCGGTGATCGAGCCGCCTTCCGATTTAAGCTGCCCGGTCGTGAAATAGGAATAGAGCGCCGCGCCATGCGGATCGGCGAGGCCGATCTTGATCGACGGTTTCAGTGAACGCAGTCCCATTGCCGTTCCGGCCAGCGTGCCGCCCGAACCGACCGCGCAGATGAAGCCATCGACCTTGCCTTGGGTCTGGCGGAAGATTTCGGGCGCCGTGGTTTCGATATGCGCCTGGCGGTTGGCGACGTTGTCGAATTGGTTGGCCCAGATGGCGCCGTTGGGATCGCTTTTGGCGATCTCCTCGGCCAGGCGCCCCGAAACCTTCACGTAGTTGTTCGGGTTGGCATAGGGCACGGCGGGCACTTCGCGCAGTTCGGCGCCGATCAGGCGAAGATAATCCTTCTTCTCCTGGCTCTGCGTGTCCGGAATGACGATCACGCTGCGATAGCCGCGCGCATTGGCGACCAGCGCCACGCCGATCCCGGTATTGCCGGCAGTGCCTTCGACGATCGTGCCGCCCTTTTTCAGCAGACCCTTCTTCTCGGCGTCGAGCACCATGAACAGCGCCGGGCGATCCTTGACCGAGCCGCCGGGATTCATGAACTCGGCCTTGCCGAGGATTTCGCAGCCGGTCATCTCGCTCGCTTTGCGCAGGCGGATGAGGGGCGTGTTGCCGATCGCTTCGACGAAGCCGTTCTTGATGTCGCTCACGTTTGCGTCTCCTTGGTACCGAGCCATGTGGCGCGTAGCCGCGCGCGATTCAAGGCCAAAGCCTGCAGCGCCAGCAGCGTGAAGGCGCTGCCCAGCCGCCGCCCGTCGAAGAAACTGGCGTAGGCGTCGTCGAAATCCTCGACGAGAACGCGGATATCCTCGCCCTCGTGCGCGAGGCCGTGGATGCCGCCCGCGTGGCGCGCATCGACGCGCGCCACGAAAATGTCGCAGCATTCGCTGGTCCCGCCGGGCGAGGCCATGGTGCGGCAGGCGAATTCGATTTCGCGCACGTCGAGGCCGGTTTCTTCCTTCACCTCGCGCTTCACGACCTCGATCGGGTCTTCATCCGCTTTGCGCATGCCCGCGACGCATTCGACCATCCATGGCGCTTCGCCGGCCGCGTAAGCGCCAATGCGGAACTGCTCGATCAGCACCAGCTGTTCGCGCACCGGATCGTAAAGGGCGGCCGCGACCGCATGGCCGCGTTCCATCAATTCGCGGCTGATGGCGGGGCTCCAGCCGCCGGCGAACAGGCGATGGCGAAGGCGGAACTCCTCGACTTTCAGGAAGCCGCCGTAGCGGCGTTCGCGTGCTAGGATTTCGATGTCGTCGCGATTCATGGCGGCGAGTTTAGTCCGAAGCCGTAGAGGAATGCCATGTCCGGTCCGGGGCCCGTTGTCGTCAGCGAAAAAGGCGTCAAATACGCCAATAAGATCGAGGCCGCGGGCCACGAATTGATCTGCGACGAGCCCGTCGCCGATGGCGGCGGCAATGCGGGGCCGCAGCCCTTCGAGTACGTGCTGGCCGGGCTGGGCGCCTGCACGTCGATGACCGTGCGCATGTATGCCGACCGCAAAGGCTGGGCGCTTAAAAACGTCAGCGTGCGCGTGACGATGGAGAAGATCGCCGCGCCGGACGGCAAGGGCAAGATCGACCGGATCGTGCGCGCGATCACGCTGGAGGGCGAACTCGACGCCGAGCAGCGCGCGCGCATGATTCAGATCGCCGAACATTGCCCGGTGCATAAATTTCTGCTCGGGCAAAAAGTGATCGAAACGGTCGCGGCTTAGGTGCCGATCCGCAGCGGATCGACCAGGCGCTTCAGCGTCGCGAGCACCGACAGCGGCACGATCGCGCTGGTCTTCGGGTTGTCGGGCGAGGGCAAGCCTTCGGTCGAGACCGAGAACTTCACGCAATCGGCGACGATGTCGAATTCGTGAACGTTGCGGGTCAGGCCCGGCTCGGCCCAGATCTCGACTTGCGTGCAGTCGGGGCCCGGGCCGGCAAGGCTGAGCGCGGCCGCGACGTTGACGTTCGCCGGGAAACCCTTCGCCGCTTCGCGCGCCGTGCCCGTGAAGATACGCGTGGGTTTGTCGATCGCGTCGAGATCGATCTTGTTGGCGACGACGTAGGGCGCCCCCGACCAACCCTTTGGCGGCTTGCGGTTGCGCATCGTCGCGCGCTCGATCCGGCCGAGCGATGCGGCCGCGACGGCATCGAGGGCGAGCAACGCGCCGGTCGCGACGATCAGCTTGGCGCCGCTGCGCGCGGCGATATCCGCAAGGTCCATATGATCGAGCAACGCGGCGGCGTTGACCGTGACCAGCGACTTGCCTTGCGCGAAAGCGGCCAGCGCCACGTCGCGCAGCGCCGAACCGGCGGCGCAATCGACCAGCAAATCGGCGTGCGCGGCGAGTGCTGCCGTCGACATCACCGGCGTGACGATCGACTTGGCGCGCAAAACCGCTTCGGCCTTGGCGATATCGCGCGCGGCCATGCCCGCAAGGGCGAGGCGCGGTTCGCCCGCGGCGAGGCGGGCGGCGACGGCGGTACCGATGGCGCCGGTGCCGACGATGCCGATTTTCAGCGTGGGGGACGGATTGTTCATGCGGCGCGCAGTGGAGCGCATGGCGGCCTTG
The DNA here is from genome assembly GCA_014444615.1 of Tagaea sp. CACIAM 22H2. Classification (GTDB taxonomy): domain Bacteria; phylum Pseudomonadota; class Alphaproteobacteria; order CACIAM-22H2; family CACIAM-22H2; genus Tagaea. Next base: position 206,619 of record PVXE01000002.1, read on the forward strand.
CGATCAAGGCTTGCTTGCGGCGCGGCGAAGTCGCGGCATGATCGGCGCCTCTTTCGCTGGAGCCGAAACCATGCCCATTCCGCTGCTCGTCACGCTGCCGCTGGAACCCAAATTCGTGCCGCAATTCGAGGCGGCGGGCTTCGCGTTGACTTTGGCCGCCGACAATCACGCCGAAGTTATCGCCGCGCGCGGCGCCGAGTTCCGCGGCGTGTTGACCTTCGGCACGCTCGGCTTTTCCGCTGCCGAGATCGACCGCATGCCCAATTTGGAAATCATCTGCGCGATCGGCGCGGGTTACGAAAATATCGACGTCGCCGCGGCGCGGGCGCGGGGCATCGTCGTGACGCATGGGCCTGGCACGAACGTCGTCGCCGTCGCCGATCACGCGATGGCGCTGCTGATGGCGGCGGCGCGAATGATCGTGCCCGGCGATCGCGTGGCGCGCACCGGCGATTGGGCGAAGGGCAAGCAAATGCGCCCGACGATCACGGGCAAGAAGCTCGGCATTCTGGGGATGGGGCGCATCGGTTCGGCGATCGGCAAGCGCGGGGCGGGCGGCTTCGATATGCCGGTCGGCTATCACAATCGCCGGCCGGTCGAGGGCGCGTCTGGCCGCTATTTCCCCAGCCTCGTGGCGCTCGCCGAATGGGCGGATTTCCTGGCGATCGCGTCGCCCGGCGGCCCCGGCACGCGCCATTTGGTGAATGCCGGCGTCCTGGCGGCGCTGGGCCCCGAGGGCTACGTCGTCAATATCGCGCGCGGCAGCATCATCGACCAGGCGGCGCTGATCGACGCGTTGAAGACGGGCAAGATCGCGGGGGCCGGGCTCGACGTGCTCGACGGCGAGCCCGCGATACCGCCCGCGCTCGCGGCGTTGGACAACGTCGTGCTCACGCCCCATATCGCCGGCCGCGCGCCGGAATCCGAAGCGGCGATGGCCGGGCTGATGCTCGAAAATCTGAAAGCGCATTTCGCCGGTAAGTCGCCGATCACGCCCGTGCCGGATTGAGCCGCGGCGCGAGTCGGCCGCCGCAAGTCTTGCCGGGGCGGAAATTCGCCCGATTTCAGGTGTTTATCCATAGCGCCAAGGGGATTTTTATGGCGCGGCCGGTGATGTATAAGGGGCGACCTTTATCGAGGAGCAAACCCGCGTGCGATTCCGTTCCATACTCGCCGGTACCGCTCTGGCCACGCTGCTGGGTGCGGGCGTCGCCATCGCCCAGAACGCCAACTGCCTGACCAACGACGAAGCCGTCGCGATCAAGGCCCGCATGCTGCAGACCGAGCTGATGGTCGCAACCTTGTCGTGCCGCCGCGCGGTCAGTCACGAGGCCGCCTACAACAACTTCATCGACCGGCATTCGGCCGAGTTGCAACGCCATAATCGCGTGATCCAGCAGCATTTCGGTCGTACCGGCGGCAATGCCCAGCGCCGTTACGACACCTTCACGACGGCGTTGGCCAACGATGCGTCGAACCGTTCGCTGGGCGCCGCAGATTTCTGCGAGACCTCGTACAAGCTGTTCGACGCGATCGCCGCGGTCGAGCGCGGGCGCCTGGGCGCTTATGTCGCCAATATGGGCCGCGAGGGGAGCTTGCGCACCGGCGAGCAATGCGGCCGCGATCCGGCGATGCAATACGCGCTCGCGCGCTGACGCGAAGCGCCGGGGGCAACGAAAAGGGGCCGGTCGCAAGACCGGCCCTTTCTCTTTGCGCAAATGGCGGCGGCACCCAACGAAAAAGGGCCGGTCTTGCGACCGGCCCTGTTCCGTGGCGCCGTAAGGCGGGATCGTTACTGGAGAACGATCTCGACGCGGCGGTTCTGGGGTTCGCGCACGCCGTCGGCGGTGCGAACGCGCAGTTCGCTTTCGCCGCGGCCGATCGTGACGATCTGGTTCGCGGGGATGCCCTGGCGGACGAGCTCGTCGCGCACCGCGGCGGCGCGGCGTTCCGACAGGCGCTGGTTGTACTGCGGCGTGCCGGACGTATCCGTGTGACCCGTCGCGGTGATGCGCGTGACGTTGCCCTGGCGGGACGCCGTGGCGGCCTGACCGATGATGCGCGTCGCTT
>PVXE01000003.1 GCA_014444615.1 Tagaea sp. CACIAM 22H2
TTTCCGGCAGAAACGCGGCCAAGGCCGCCGCTTCGCCGTCGCCTTCGACCGCGCGCGCGCAAGCGTCGAGCAATGCCGCCTCGTCGGGCGAGATTTCGGGGCAGGCGACGCAGCGCACATCCACGCTGCGCGTCGCCGTGGTGCCGATCAGCCACGTCATCGCTTCCAGCGTGTAGGCGGCGGATGCCACGCCGTTGCGGATGAACGCCGCGTGATATTGCGCATCGGCGGGTTTGTCCCGGCGCATCAGGCCCGCGCGATAGCGGAATCCCCACAGCACCAAGGCCGCACCGGCCGCGATCTCGCCGGGATCGCGCTCGCACAGCGGCAAGCCGCCGCATTCGTGGCCGTTCATCGCGCGCCGCCCTTCTTGCGCAGACGGTCCTTGGCGATCCCGATCAACACCGACCCGGCCCCCAGCGAGACGAGCGCGCCCAATACGACGTAACCCATGATCGACGATCCCTTCGTCAGTGGCGCCATTGCGCGGCGGCGGCCGATGCCGGCATCACATGCGCCGCGAATTTCCAGGCGAGCGACGCGCCGCTCGCCTCCAGCGCCGCCGCGAGCGTGGCGACATGGCCCGCGAATTCGCCGCCGTCCCGCGGCGTCAGGTCCGCGATCGCCGCGTCGAAAAGATCGGGGGCGCTGGCATGGAACGCGCGCAGCGCGGCGAGCAATTTTTCCTCGCCGGCCGAGACCACGCGCAGCGCCAGCGGAACGGCGATATTCACCCCCGCACGCGACGCTGCCGCGATTACGCACGCGAACGCGGTTTCCAATTCGGCGGCGCGGCGCGAATCGAGATTGGAAAGCTCGGCGCGGCGGATGTTCCCCGCGCGCGGCATCGCCGCCGTATGACGCAAGGCCCAGACGACGATCTGCTCCGCGCGGCGCAGCGACGCGATCGGCCGCGCCTGCGCCGCGGAAGCCGCTTTGATGCCGGGATCGATCGTCATGCCTCTTTCTCCATAATGCGATTGCGAGTCATTCGCATACTAAGATCCGAAAAAACCCGGCGAGCCGATGAGGGCCCGCCGGGCGGCTGGTCGTCGCGTCAGCTGCTCGAGCCGGGCTCGATCTGGCTTTGCAGATAATTCTGCAAACCGATCTGCTCGATCAGCGACAATTGGGTTTCGAGATAGTCGATATGCTCCTCGGTGTCGTCGAGGATATCGACCAGGATTTCACGCGACACGAAATCCTCGTGGCTTTCGCAAACCTTGATCGCGTGTTGCAGCATCGGCCGCGCGGCGCGTTCCAACGCCAGGTCGCAGCCGAGCCCCTCGGGCACCGTCTCGCCCGTTTTCAACTTGCCGAGATCCTGCATGTTCGGATGGCCGTCGAGCATCAAGATGCGCTCGACCAGCTTGTCGGCGTGCTTCATCTCCTCGATCGATTCTTCGTACTCGTGCTTGGCGAGTTTCACGAAGCCCCAATGCTTCCACATGCGCGCATGCAGGAAGTATTGGTTGATCGCGGTGAGTTCGTTGGTCAGCAGCTTGTTCAGCTCCGCCAGAACCGCCTTGTCGCCCTTCATCGCCGCCTCCTGAAAATCCGGCGCCGCTCCCGTGCGACCCCTGCGAAAGGTCTAAAACGGGCATGGCGAATTCTCAAGAACAAGGCAACGAAAGTCGCGAAAATCGCAAGCGCCACAAGCAATTGCAACGCAGTCGCGAGACTCATTCTGCGGCCATCGCACAGGCTTGGCCTTTCAGCGTTTCACGAATCTCGCGCACGCATTTTCCGCAGCAGGGCTGCGCGCCGGCGGTGCGCTCGAAAATCTCGCGCACCGTGCGGCAGCCTTGTGCGCACGCGGCGTGGATCTCGCTCGAACGAATACCGTGGCAATTGCAGATGAACATCGTGCGGCGGCCCGACAATCAAACGCGAAGGGATGTAACGTAACGCGAATGCGAATGAGTTGCAATATCTCGCCGTGCGCCGGCTAATACGCTGATAAAAAAGAAAAAGGCCGTGCCCTTTACCGACACGGCCTTCAATCCGATGCGGAACGATCAGGCTTCTTTGATCGTATGGCGCAACAAGCCCACGCCGGTGATTTCGACCTCCACCACGTCGCCCGCCTTCATGAATTCGGGCGGGGTGCGCGCGGCCCCCACGCCGCCGGGTGTGCCCGTCACGATCACGTCGCCCGGCTCCAGCGGGCAGAAGATCGAGATATAGGCGATGATCTGCGGGATATCGTGGATCAGCATGTCGATCGTCGCTTGCTGCTTCACGACACCGTTGACGCGCGTGGTCAGCGTCTGGCGCACGATGTCCTTCTGCTCGTCGGCCGTGACCATCCATGGCCCGAAGCCGCCGGTGCCGACGAAATTCTTGCCCGGCCCGAATTGCGAGGTGTGACGCTGATAGTCGCGCACCGAGCCGTCGTTGTAGCAAGCGTAACCCGCGACATGCTTCATCGCGTCTTCGCGCGCGATGCGCCGCCCCTTCTTGCCGATGATCACGGCCAACTCGCCTTCCCAATCCAGGCGTTCGCTTTCCTTGGGCTTCAGCATCGGCTGGTCGTGGCCGATCTGGGTGAAGGCATAGCGCATGAAGATTGTTGGATGCGCGGTGTCGGGACGGCCCGTCTCCGCGCGATGCTCGCGATAATTCACGCCCACGCACCAGATGCGCGTGGCGTCGGGGATCACCGGCAGCCAGGTGAACTTGCCGTTCTTCACGTCGGGCTTCTTGCCCTTCGCGGCGGCCTTCAGCTTGGCGAGCCCCATTCCCGCCAGCGCCGCGCGCAAGGTCGGGAACTTCTTGCCGAATTTTTTGCCCAGATCGACGATGCCGCCCTCGACGACCGCCCCATAGGATTCGGTTTTTCCGGCTTTGAACGACGCGAGCTTCATGGCGCTTCGGATCCCCATTTTATGATTCGAATTTAGGGTTCCTGATTAACGCCTTCCGCGTTTCGCCACAACCGGGGCGAAGGCCTGTAGGATGGCGCCCCCATGTCCGATGTCGACCCCGATTTCGATACCGCTTTTGCCGCCGAATTCGACCGGCTGCTGACCTGGCGGCGCGACGTGCGCCGCTTCCGCCCCGCCCCCCTGCCGCCCGGCACGATCGCCGAACTGGTCGGGCGCGCGAAGCTCGCACCCTCGGTCGGCAACAGCCAGCCCTGGCGCTTCGTCCATGTGCGCGAAGCCACCCGCCGTGCCGCCGTGCGCGCGGAGTTCGAGCGCTGCAACAAAGCGGCCCTCGCGGGCTATGACGGCGAACGCGCCAAAGCCTATGCCGCGCTCAAACTCGCCGGATTCGACGCGGCCCCCGAACAGCTCGCCGTGTTCTGCGACGACGCGGAGGCCAAGGGCCACGGCCTGGGCCGCGCGACGATGCCGGAAACCTTGCGCCATTCGGTCGTCTGCGCCGTGCACACGCTGTGGCTGGCCGCGCGCGTGCGCGGCATCGGTGTCGGCTGGGTGTCGATCGTCGAGCCGGACGAGGTCGCGCGGATTTTGGACGTGCCGCTGCCGTGGTCGCTGGTCGCGTATCTGTGCGTGGGCTATCCCGAACGCAGCGACGACGTGCCGGAGTTGGAGCGCGCGGGTTGGCAGGCGCGCGCCAGCGATACCGCCTATTTGATCGAGCGCTGATACGGCGCCAGCATCCGGAAGCCGGCGGCGCAGGCGATCAGCGCCACGATGCCCGAGCCGAGCACCGAATAACCGGGCCCGAACAGCGCGAACAGCGTGGGCGACATCAGGCCGGCGATCATGATGCCGCCGAACGCGGTGACCAGGCGCACGCGATGAACCGACGCCGCCGCGGCGCGTGGCGCGCCCGGCCCGCCGGAAATCTGCACATGCAGCGACAGCGGAATGTCGAAGAAGGGCGAGCCGAGCGCGCACAGGCCAAGCGCCACGTAGAAATACGGCAGCACCAGATCGGGCGGGGCGAGCAGCGGGGCGGCCGCCATCGCGGCGAGACCCGCGCTCATCACCGTCGAGCCCATCAACATGCGCCGCGGCGACAAGGTCGCGGGCAAGGCGCCGACCGCGAAGGTCGATGCCGAATTCGAAACGCCATAGACCGCGATCCCCAGGCCATAGGCCGCCACGCCCGAAACATGGAAGCCGAACACCGACCAGCTCGCCCCCGTCGATTCGACCACGACCGGAAAAGCGTGGGAGATGACGACGACCCAAGCGCCGTCGGTGACGGTCTTCACCGCCAGCAGGCGTTTCAACACCGGATCGTCGCGCAGGATTTTCAGCCCCAGCACGAAGCCGCCCGCCTCGCGCGGCTCGCGCTCGGGGAACTTCGCCCCCACCGCCAGCAGCAGCCAGCCCGCCAGCAGCAGCGTCAGCATATGGATCAGGAAAATCTGATGCACGGCCAGCACAAGCGCCAGCGCCGCCGCGATCATCGGGCCGGTGACGCGCGCGATGCGGCGCGTGCCTTCCAACAGGGCGTTGGACGCGAACAACACGTCGCGGTTTTTGACCAGCAGCGGCAGATTGCCCTGCACCGTCGGCTCGATCTGCGCGCGCAGCGAGCCCACGCCCACCGCCGTGAAGGCCAGCGCCAGGAAGGCGGGCGTCCCGAATTGCCAAACCAGGAACGGCACGATCGTGCATGCCGCGCCGAAGATGCAATAGGTCGTCAGCGCGCGTTTGGGATCGAGGAAGGCGGTCAGCGCGCCGCCGAACATGGCGCCCGCCAAAACGGCGCCCGATTGCAGCGCGCCGAGGTAGCCGACATCCCGTCCGACCGTTTCGACGGCGAGCCAGATCAGCGCCACGCGGAACAATTCGTCGCCGGTCGTGAAAACGGCCATCGCGCCCCAAAGGCGCGCGACGATCGGTTCGGCCAGCGGGGCGAAGGCCCTCACTTCTTCGTTTTCTTGGCGGCCGGTTTTTTCGCCGGGCCCCGCGCGACGCCGGCGAATCCGCCGTCGGCGTAAAGCAGCGCCTTGCCGCCCTTGCGCGTCGCGACAGCCACGACGCGGCCGATGAAGATCGTATGCGTGCCCGACTGGATCGCGCGCGCGAGTTCGCAGTCGAAACTGGTCAACGCGCCGTCGAGCACCGGGGCACCCGTCGCCAGCACGTTCCAACGGCCTTTGGCGAAGCGGTCCTCGCCCTTATGGCCGGTGGCGCCCGCGAAACGCAGCGCCAAGCCCTTCTGCCCGCCCGACAGCACGTTGACGCAGAAGCGTTTGGCCCGCGCGATCACCTTGTTGGGATAGGCTTGCCGGTTGACGCAAACCAGCAATTGCGGCGGCTCGGCCGACAGCGAGCAGACGGCCGTGGCCGTGAGCCCCGCGCGCGCTTGCCCGTCGAAGGTGGTGACGATGGTGACGCCGGCCCCGAGCCGGCGCATCCCGGCCTTGAAGTCGGCCGCGAGATGGTGTGTCGACATGATGACGCCACAATAGCGGCTCCGGGGCCCGCTTGCGAAGGAACTTGGGACGGGGTACGTACCCGCATCTTGAAGCGCGCCCTTTTACCGTTCCTGGCCTTGTTGCTCGGCTCCGCCCCTTCCATCGCCCAATCGGCCCTGGAAATCGAGCTGGCGCGGGATTTTCTGACCCTGGAACTGGCCGGCTGGCGCCTGCCCGACCCGGACCCCGAATGCCTGCAAAACGCGCCGCTGACGCGGCTGGAAGCGGGCAGTTACGGGGCCTCGGAAATGGCGATCGATCCGATCGCGGTCGAAGGGCCGGGCCCGTTTTATCGCGCGCTGACCGTCGAGCCGCACCCGACTGACCGGCGGCGCCGGATCGCCCGGTTCGAATGGACGGTCCGCGACCAAGGCCGGGCGAAAACGCTGCCCGACCGTTTCGAATTCGCCGTGAATCCGGCTGGCGGCGGCGGCGATGCCGGGCGCGGCCTTGCCACCATGATGCGCGAACCGGAGTGGATCGTCGTCCGCCGGGAATGCATGAACGGCTGAGCGCGTTGGAGTAACCAGCATGTCCGACTCTTCCACCAACCCCGCCACCGATTGGCGCCGCCGCGTCCTGCAGCGCTATGTCTCCACCCATGGCGCCGTTTCCGACGCCGCCGCCAATCTCGACCGGCGCCGGCCGTTCCTCGACAAGTTGATTGCCGAGCATTTCCCGGCGAACCGGACGATTACGGGAGTCGATCTGGGCTGCGGCCACGGCGCCGTGGTATGGGCCGCACGCCGCGCGGGCTACGCCAATTTCATCGGCGTGGACGCGAGCCCCGAGCAGGTCGCGATGTCCAAAACGCTGGGCATCGAGGGCGTGCGCGAAGGCGATTTGATGGCCGAATTGGCGGCAACGCCGGACGCCACCTACGACGTCGTCGTGTTGTTCGACCTCTATCACTATTTCGATCCGGCCACGCAGATGAAGCTGGCCGACGAAGTGCGCCGCGTGCTGAAGCCGGGCGGACGCTGGATCCTGCATTTGCCCAACGGCGAGGCGCTGTTCGCCGGCCGCGTGCGCTATTGGGATTTCATGGCGACGGGTTCCTTCACCCGGAAGTCCATCGAGCAATTGCTGCTGGTCTGCGATTTCCGCGACGTGCGCTGCTACGAGGACAAGCCGGTCGCCCATGGCCTCAAAAGTTCCGTCCGGGCCGTTCTGTGGGCGGGCTTGCGGGCGGTATTGCGCCTGGCCTTGGCCGCCGAAACCGGCGAAACCGGCCGCGACGCGATTTTCAGCCAGACCTTCCTGGCGGTCGCGACGAAGTAGGGCTATCTTCCCGTCCCGCAAAGGGAATATCGCTTTCCCGCCGGCCGTTACATGGGCCGGACGTTCCATTCGAATTCGGGCCCCATGCGCATCCTGTTTCTCGGCTTCGACATCGAAGGCTATGGCGGCATCGCGACCTATAGCCGTTATCAGATCGAAGCGCTCAAACGCCTGGGCCACGACGCCGATATCGTGTCGATCGACAAGCAGACCGACGGCAAGTTGCTGGCCCCCGGCTTGGCGCATCGCAAGCTGCCCTTCGAGAATCGCCTGAAGGCGGTCGCGACGCTGGTGCGCGAGGCGATCGCCGCGCGCGGGCGTTACGATTTGGTGATGCTCAACCACGTCTATCTCGCCGGGCTGGGCTGGCTGGTGAAAAAGCTGTCGGGCACGCCGTTCACGGTGAACGTCTACAACATCGACATTCTGACCAAGCTGCCGCGCCTGCGCGAAGCCGCGTTCCAGGCCTGCGATCTGGTCATCGCCGATTGCAATTACACGATCGACTGGATGCCGAAATATCGCGACAAGGTCCCGCCCAGCGGGTTGCTCTACGATCCGGTCGACGTGCATTTCTTCAAGCCGATGGACAAGCGGGCGGCGCGCGCCGAGATCGCCAAGCATTACGGCTGGGCCGATCTTGCCGATAAATTCGTCATGACGACCGTCGCCGCGATGCTGCTGCCGCCCAACAAGGGCCAGCGCCAGACGATGGATGCGATGGCGAAGCTCGGCGACAAACGCCTCGTCTACATCATCGTCGGCTCGGGTGCCGATCGCGCGGACCTCGAAGCCTATGTCGCCGCGAAGGGCCTGGGCGATCAAGTGCGCTTCACCGGCCGCGCCCCGCAGGACCATCTGCCGATCCTTTACGCAGCCTCCGACCTCGCCACGCTGATCGCGCGCGGCGGCCCGGGCTGGGGCGAGGCCGTGCCGCTCGGTTTGATCGAAGCCGCGTCCTGCGGCACGGCGTTCCTGTGCGGCAACGAAGACGGTTCGCCCGAAGCGATCCTCGCCGACGATCCCTGCGGCTTCGCGTTGCCGCCCTTGGATATCGACGCGATCGCCGCCGCCATTGCCAAGCTCGCGGCCGATCCCGCCCTGTGCCGCAAGATGGGCGAGGCCGGTATCCGCACGGTCGAGAAGGTGTTCGCGTTCGAGCGTTACGTCGAACAGCAGGGCCGCTTGTTGGAACGCTTCACGCAGCGGAAAGCCGCAGCATGACCAGCGACCGTCTGCGCAAGCGCATCTACCGGCACTACACCTCTGCGACCAACGCGCCTTTGGCGCCCGATACGGTCGATGGCTTGGCGCCACGCGCCGCGCATTTGAACCGCCTGATCGCGGAGCATTTCCCCGCCGATCGCGCGGCGAAGATTCTGGAACTGGGCTGCGGCCACGGCGCCTTGCTGCATTTCGCGCGCAAAGCCGGCTACGCGAATATGCAGGGCGTGGACGGTTCGCCCGCCCAAGTCGCCGCTGCGCGCAAGCTTGGCATCGAGGGTATACGCGAAGGCGATCTGCAGACCGCGTTGCGCGAAACGCAGAACGACAGCCTCGACGCCGTGATTTTGTTCGACGTGCTCGAACATCTCACGCGCGACGAAATCCTCGACACGGTCGACGCGATCCATCGCGTGCTGAAGCCGGGCGGAAGATTGATCCTTCACGTTCCCAACGGCGCCTCGCCCTTCGGCACGCTGATGATCTATTCCGACCTGACGCACGAAATCGCCTTCACGCCGGAAAGCTTGGCGCAGTTGTTCCTGGCCTCGGGCTGGAAGTCGGTCGAGAGTTTCGAGGACCCGCCCGCGACGCATGGTCTGAAAAGCAAGATCCGCGGCGTGTTGTGGTGCGCGATCCGCGCGGCGTTGCGCTTCTATCTCGCGGTCGAAACCGGTTCGCGCGAGCATAAGGTGCTCACGCAGAACCTCTACGCCGTCGCGATCAAGTGACATGTGTGGCATCGCCGGCATTTTCGCCTACGCACCCGATGCCCCGAACGTAAGGCGGGGCGAGCTCGTCGCCATCCGCGACGCGATGGCGGCACGCGGGCCCGACGGAACCGGCGAGTGGTTTTCCGACGACGGGCGCGTGGGCTTCGGCCATCGCCGCTTGTCGATCATCGATCTGCGCTCGATCGCCGATCAGCCGATGCGCCTCGCCGGCACCGGCCTCCATATCGTTTTCAACGGCGAGATCTATAACTACCGCGCCTTGCGCGACGAGTTGATCGCGGAAGGTGCGCAGTTTGCGACCGAGTCAGATACCGAGGTGATCCTTCACCTCTATGCGCGGCGCGGGCCGGAGAAGACGGTCGCGGCACTGCGCGGCATGTTCGCCTTCGCGATCTTCGATCCCGACAAGGGCGGCATGTTCTTCGCGCGCGATCCGTTCGGGATCAAGCCGCTCTATCTTGCCGACGACGGGCGCACGATCCGCTTCGCAAGCCAAGTGAAGGCGCTGCTCGCGGCCGATACGCCCGACACGACGCCGAACCCGGCGGGCCATGCCGGATTCTTCGTCTGGGGCCATGTGCCCGATCCGCACACGCTGTATCGCGGCATCGTGGCGCTGCCCGCGGGCACATCGCTGTGGGTCGATGCGCGTGGTCAAGGTCCGCGCAAGCCATTCTTCGATCTGATCGAAGCCTTGCGCGGCAACGGCGAAGGCAGCGATTTGCGCAGCGCCGTCGTCGATACGCTCGCCCATCACATGGTCGCCGACGTGAAGGTCAGCGTGTTCCTGTCGGCCGGGATCGATTCGACCGTGCTGGCGGGCGTCGCCGCCGAAACCATCGCGGGCCGGCTCGACACCGTGACGCTCGGTTTCGACGCCTATCGCGGCACCGAGAACGACGAGACATTGCTGGCCGAGCAATTCGCGAAGGCGCGCGGCACGAACCATCACACAATCTGGATCGGGCGCGAGGCGTTCGCGGCGGAGCGCGACAATCTGTTTACGGCGATGGACCAGCCGAGCGTGGACGGCATCAACACCTATTTCGTCGCGCGCGCGGCCAAGCAAGCGGGATTGAAAGTCGCGCTGTCGGGCCTGGGCGGCGACGAGGTTTTTGCGGGCTATCCCGGCTTCGCGCAGATCCCGTCGCTGGTCGCGCGCACCGCACCGTTTGCGATGTTTGGGGGTGCTTTCCGCGCCCTCACCCAAGGTTGGATCGGCAATCTCACGTCGCCCAAATATGCCGGGCTGCTGGAATACGGCGCCAGCTACGAAGGGGCGTATCTTTTGCGCCGGGCCTTGTTCATGCCCTGGGAAATCGAAGGAATTTTGGGCGCCAAGCTCGCCCGCGAAGGGCTGGCCGCGCTCGACCTGCCCCGGTCGCTCGACAAGGGCCTCGACCGGCTACACGCGGGACGGTTGAAAGTCTCCGCGCTGGAGATCGCCAATTATATGCGCGATCGCCTGTTACGCGATTCCGATTGGGCGGGCATGGCGCAATCGATAGAAATTCGCGTGCCCTTCGTCGATCCGTTTTTCCTGGCCAAGATCGCGCCCGCGCTCAACCGTGCCGGCGCGCCGGGCAAGCGCGACCTGGGAGCAACACCGCGCCCGCCCTTGCCGCCCGAAATCCTCGACCGGCCGAAAACCGGCTTCGTCGTGCCCGTGCGCGAATGGCTGATGGGCGATTCGTCGCCGGAAGCGGCACAGCGCGGCCTTCGCGGCTGGGCGCACCAAGTCCATCGGGCGTTCGTCTGACCATGGGCAAGAAAATCCGGCTCGCCTACCTGGTCACGCATCCGATCCCGTACCAGGCGCCCTTGCTGCGGATGATGGCGGCCCAGCCCGATATCGAATTCGAAGCCTTCTTCGGCACGGATTTCACGACGCGCCCCTTCGTTGCGGGCGAGTTCAAGCAGATGATCGATTGGGACGTGCCGTTGCTGGAGGGCTATCGCTCCACAACTCTGGCGCGTCTCGATCCGCAGCCGCCCGCCGGCGTGCTGGAACCGCTCACGCTGTGGCGCCCGCTGTCGCGCGGTTTCGCGCGCGAGCTCGATCGCGGGCAATTCGACGCGCTGTGGATTCACGGCTACGCCCATGTCAGCCATTGGGCGGCGATCGCGTCCGCCAAAAAGCGCGGCATCAAGGTGATGATCCGCGACGAGGCGACGCCGATCTCGGCGCAACGCTCGGGGTTGAAGCGTTTCGCCAAGCGCGCCTTCTTCGAGGCGTTCAAGCTTGGCATCGACGCCTATCTCGCCATCGGCGAACTCAACAAGCGCTACTATGTCGAGCACGGCGTCGATCCGAAGGACATTTTCAGCGTGCCTTACGCGGTCGATAACGACCGTTTCAAGGCGCAGGCGCAGGAAGCCGCAAAATCGCGCGCCGCGTTCAAGCGCGAGCTGGGCATCGAAGAAGGCCGGCCGATCGTGCTGTTCGTCGCCAAGCTGATCGAACGCAAGAGACCGCGCCTTTTGTTGGAAGCGTTCGCCAAGGTCCGCGCCAATCCGGCCTTGCGCGATCCGGTTCTCGCCTTCGCGGGCGACGGGCCGCAGCGCGCCGAATTGGAAGCGCTTGCGCGCGAATTGCCCGCAGGGTCGGTCAAGTTCCTGGGCTTCAAGCGCCAGAACGAATTGCCCGCCTGCTACGATCTTTGCGACGCGTTCGTCTTGCCCTCGGGCCAGGAAGCCTGGGGCCTGGTCGTCAACGAAGTGATGTGCGCGGGCAAGGCCGTGATCTGCTCCGACATGATCGGCGCCGCGCCCGATTTGTGCCGGCCGGGCGAGAACGGCGCGATCTTCCGCAGCGATGACGTCGACGATCTCGCGCGCGCGTTGACCGACGTGCTGGGCGACGCGGACAAGCTTGCCGCTTACGGCAAGCGTTCGCTGGAAATCGTCGATCGCTGGAGCTATCGCGAGGACGTCGCCGGTATCCGCGCGGCCCTTGCCCATGTGCTGCCGGGGCGGATCGCGCCATGAAGGACATGTCCTGGTCCTTCGTGACGACCGCGATCATCCAGGTCGTCAATATTCTGACCGGGCTTCTGGCCGCGCGCTTGCTCGGCCCCGAAGGGCGCGGCCAGCTCGCCGAGATCATGCTCTGGCCGGGTCTGCTGGTCGAGTTCGGTATCCTGGCGCTGTCGGACGCGCTGCTCTATCGCGCGGCGACGCGCTCGGCCGCGCCGAAAACGCTGTTCGCGACGATCATGTTCCTGGGTGCCGTGTTGTCGGCGGTGCTGATCGTCATCGGTTATTTCGTCATCCCGTTCGTGCTGGTCGGCGAATCCGTACGCCTCGAAGCGACGATCCATCTCTACATCGTCGGCTATATCCCGATCTATCTGTTCGCGTTGTTCGTCGCCACGATGTTCCAAGGCCATCTCGACATCAAAGGCTGGAACGTCGTGCGCTTGCTCGTCGGCATGGGCTATCTCGGCTTCATCCTGCTGTTATGGGCGACCGGCAATATCGGCGTGAACGGTTTCGCTTCCGCCTTCGTCGCGGGCATGGCGCTGTCGGGCGTCGTCGGCTTCGTTTGGTTGTGGCGCAAAGGCTGGGTCGCGTGGAAACCCGATCTCGACGCCGCGAAGGGATTGCTCGGCTACGGCATCCGCGTGCATGTGGGCGAGATCGTCAATTCCGCGCGCCAGCGCGTCGATCAAGCGGCGGTCGCGATGTTCCTGACCTCGCACGATCTGGGGCTTTACGCCGTCGCGTTGACCGTCGCCAACGGCCCGATGATTTTGGTCAACACGATCGCGGGCATCGCGTTTCCGAAAATCAGCGCCGCCCCCGACAAGGAAGAGAAGCTGCGCATCTTCGGCATCTATTTGCGCCTCGCCATGATTGTATCGGCGGGAAGCGCGGTCGCGCTCGCCATCCTCGCCGAATTCCTCGTGCCCCTGATCTTCGGCGGCGATTTCGACCATAGCGCGACCATCAGCCAGATCATGCTGATCGGTCTGCCTTTCTTCGCGGCGAAGCTGATGTTCATTCAGGCGTTGAACGCGTTCGACCGCTCGCTGTCGATCGGCCGCGCGGAATTGATCGGCTTGATCGGTGCCGCCGGCGCGTTGGCGCTGTTCTTGCCGGGCCTGGGCCTGGAAGGGGCGGCCTGGGCGATGGTCGTCGCCAACGTCGTCGCGATGGTCGTCATGGCGATGACTTTGGGCGCGACGATCGAGGCGAAGCTGCTGCCGCTGTTCCGCCCGACGCAGGACGATTTCGCGGCGATGCGCCGGCTGTTGCGCAAATGAAGCGCGGCGACGCCACCGGCCTGATCGGCCATCCGGGGTCCAACCACCTCGCGTATCAACTTGTCGCAGCACTTCAAGCGCAAGGCTACGACGCGCGATTCGAGACCGGGATTTTCTGGACCGGCAAAGGCCTGCTGCCGAAGCTGACCGGCCTATTGCCGGGAGCGATCCGCGCCAAGATCGAACGCGAACTCAAACGCCGCTCGCATCCCGGCGTCGATCCGGCCCGCGTCGACTTCCTGCCAGTGCCGGAGATGATCTATCTGGCTTCGACGCGCCTCAAATTATCGGCAGAACGCCAGCTACAAGCGATCGCGTGGCGCAACGAGGTGTTCGACGCGCAGTTCGCGGAACGCGTGCGCCGGGAGCGCCCGCGCTTCGTGATCGGTCACGACTCCTCGGCGTTGAAGGCGCAGCGCGCGGCGCAAAGCGTGGGGTCGCTCGCGATTCTCAACCAAGTCATCGGCCATATCGAGGCGGGGTTGGAGGTTTTCGCCGCGGAGGCGAAAGCCGCCCCCGAATTCGCCGAAACGCTGCCCTTGCCGCCCAAGCGCGTGATCGAGATTTGCCGCCGCGAAGCGATCGAAGCCGATCGCGTGATCGTGCCGTCGGATTACGTGCGCGACACGCTGACCGCGCGCGGCGTGGATGCGGCACGCGTGTTCGTGCTGCCTTATGGCGTCGACACGAATCGCTTCCGCCCCGCCCCGCGCGCGGCGGACGGAAAATTCCGTGTGCTGTTCGTCGGCGGCCTGTCGCAGCGCAAGGGCATCAAATATTTGCTGGAAGCGGCCAAGCGCGCGGATATTCCCGGCCTCGAGCTCGTCTGCGTGGGCAAGCTCGCGGGCAACCCAGCGGCCTTCGCACCCTATGCGGGCGTGTTCCGGCATGTGCCGCATGTGCCGTTCCACGAGGTCCACACGCTGTTCCAAACGGCCGACGTGTTCGCCTATCCGTCGCTGCATGAAGGCTCGGCCTTCGCGAGCTACGAGGCGCTGGCGTCGGGCCTGCCGGTCGTTTGCACGCCGAACACGGGTTCGGTGGTGCGCGACGGCGTGGAAGGATTCCTCGTCCCCGTGCGCGACGTCGACGCGATCGTCGAACGTTTGCGCACGCTCCATCGCGATCCGGATCTGCGCGCGCGCATGGGCGTCGCGGCACGCGCGCGCGCCGAAGAATTCACCTGGAAACATTACGGATCGCGCTTGACCGCGTGGCTCGACGCCGAGTTGGGCGTCAGCGCGTAAGCCCGGCGTTTTGGTAATAAGCCAAGGCGCCGGCATGCAGCGGCAGGCCGAATCCGTCGGCCGCCGATTCCGGACGGATCAACCGGCCCAAACGTTCGTTCGCGTCGATCGTCCGGCGGTTATTCGGGTGCCAGAGTGCGCGCACCAAGCCCTGCGCGATCGCGCTGTCGAGCGATTCGTTCACCACCCACAGAATGCCGACCGAGACGGCCTTGGTTTCCGCCGTGTCGGGATAGGAATCGGCGGGGATCGTCGTTTCGGTGAGGAACGGCAATTCCTGACGAAGCCGCGCGACCAAGCCGCCCAGCGGCAGCAGCGTGATGTCCTGATCGGCGGCGAGTTCGCGCACCAGCGACGACGGCACGACGGCCGTTTCGAAAAACGCGTCGAGCTTGCCCGCCTTCATCGCGTCGATCGCTTCGGCGGTTTTGAGATATTGCGCGCGCAGATCGCGTTCCGGCACGCCAGCGGCGGCGAGCAGCGAGCGCGCGTTGTTGGCCGTGCCCGATTCGCGCTCGCCCAGCGAAACCTGTTTGCCGCGCAAGCCGCGCAACTCGGTCACGTTGGCCGATTTGCGCACGATGACGTGCAAGGTTTCGGGATAGAGATAGGCGAGAACGCGCAGATTGGCGGTCGCGGCCTTGCCGCGCCACGCGCCCTTGCCGGTGAAGGCGGCATAGGCGAGATCGGATTGGCACAGCACCGAGTCGATCTTGCCGGTCGTCAGCAATTCGAGATTGGCGAGCGAGCCCGCCGTGGTCTGATTGACCGCGATCATGCCCGGCACGCCGCACGATCCGCCGCGCGCGCAATCGCGCGCACCGGGCGGCGAGGAGACGACCTGGCCGATCAGCGTGCCGGCTTGGAAAAGGCTGGATTCCGTGGGGCCCGAGGCAATGCGGAAAAATTTGGCGTCTTGGGCCGCGGCGGGATTCGGGCAGAATCCGCCCCCGAGAGCCGCCAAACCGGCCCCCCCTGCTCCCGCCAATAACCGGCGCCGACTTAAAGACATCCGCCGCCCGAACCTACAAGGAGTACGCCCGGCCGTCCGGGAACTCCCGCTTGTTCTATTTAACGGACCATCGCGGCGCCGTCATCCGACCATTTGTTTGGGCAGCCATGTGACGAGTTCAGGGAACCACACCAGCAGCGCCACCATCACGCACATCATGACGAAGAAGGGGAAGGCGACCTTGCCGATATAGGTGATCTGGTGCCCGGTCATGCCCTGAAGCACGAACAGATTGAACCCGACGGGCGGGGTGATCTGGGCCATTTCAACGACGATGACGATGAAAATACCGAACCAAAGCAGGTCGAAACCGGCGCGTTCGATCGTCGGCATGACCACGGCCATGGTCAAAACAACCATCGAGATACCGTCGAGAAAACACCCCAGGACCACGTAGAACACCGTCAGCACGACGATCAGCATGCCCGAGGAAAGATTCAGCGAATCAATCCATTCGGCCAGATGGCGCGGCAGGCCCGTGAACCCCATGGCAAGGGTCAAGAAAGCGGCCCCGGACAGGATCAAGGCGATCATGCAGGAAAGGCGCGTGGCGCCCATCAGGCTTTCCTTGAACACCTTCCAATTCATGTCGCCCTGGACGGTCGAAACGATCAACGCGCCCGCCACCCCCACGGCCGCCGCCTCGGTCGCCGTCGCGAATCCGGCATAGATCGAGCCCAGCACGATCACGATCAGCGCCACCGACGGGATCAGATGGCGCGCGGCATAGAGCTTTTGCAGAAACGACAGCGACATGTCGGCGCCGGGAACGTTCTTGCCCTCGATCAGCGCCCAGATCATCACGGTCAGCATGAACAGCCCGGCCAGCGTCAGGCCGGGGATCACGCCCGCGATAAAAAGCTGCGCGATCGAGGTGTTCGTCTGCACGCCGTAGACGATCATGATCAGCGACGGCGGGATCAGCAGGCCCAGCGTGCCCGAGCCCGCGAGGCTGCCCACGATCATCCCTTCGGGATAGCCGCGCTTGCGCAGTTCCGGGATCGACATTTTGCCGATCGTGGCACAGGTCGCGGCCGAGGAACCCGAGATCGCCGCGAAGATCGTGCAGCCGATGACGTTGGTGTGGATGAGGCGGCCGGGCAGACGCTGCATCCACGGGGCGAGGCCCTTGAACATGTCTTCCGACAGGCGTGTGCGGAACAGGATTTCGCCCATCCAGATGAACATCGGCAGTGCGGTTAGCGTCCAGGACGAGGCCGAGCCCCAGATCGTGGTCACCATCGCCGCCCCCACCGGGCGGCTGGTGAACATTTCCATCGCCGCCCAGCCGACGGCCAGCAACGCGATGCCGATCCACACGCCCGAGCCGAGGATGACGAAGAGCAGGACGATCAGCAGACCCGCGATCCAAAGATTTTCCATGGCGCGCTTACCTTATTCCGTGTGCTGCTGGTCGGCGGAAAGATCGCTCTCGCGGATTTCGCGCCCGCCGAGGACCTGGACGAATTCGTCGGTGAAGGCGACGCACAGGATCGTCACGCCGATCGACATCGCGAGTTGGGGAATCCAGAGCAGCGTCGCGTCCATCGCGTCGGAGCGGCTTTCGAATTCCCAGGACCAATAGACCATGTCCCAGGCGTACCAGGCGAAGAAGCCGGTCATCAGCACGGCCACGCCCAGGCACAGGATTTCCATGACGCGGCGCGTGGCCGCCGGCAGGCGCTGGAGGATCAGCGTCACGCGAATATGCTCGCCGCGCTTGAGCGTATGCGCGAGCGCGAAGAACGACGCGGCGGCCATCGCGTAGCCGGCATAAGCGTCGGTGCCGCGCAGGAAGATGTCCGAAACGCCGCCGAGGATCTGGATCAGCGTGACGATCAGGATCGCCAGCATCGAGAACCCGGCGAGCCAGGCGGAGGATTCGTAAAGCAGATCGAGAGCGCGGCGCATGATCCCAAGCCGTTCGGGTCGAAAGAAAAAGGCCGGCGGGTTACCCCGCCGGCCCGATTTCCGCGAGACGCGTCAGGACGCGGCGCGGAAGGCGTTGACGAGCGCTTGGCCGTCGGCGCCCGCGCGCTCCAGCCAGCCCTTCGATAGATCTTCGCCCCAGCGCTTGAAGCCGTCGCGCAGCGCGGGCGACGGTTCCGAGACCGTCATACCGTTCTTGGCGAAAGCTTCCAGGAAGGTGCGATCGAGGCGCTGGGATTCCGCCCAGCCGCGCGCTTCGGCGACCTTGCCCGCTTGGGTGACGGCGGCCTGCACGCTGGCGGGCAACGTGCCCCAGGCGCGGGCGTTGACCATCGTCATGTTCTTCGGCAACCAGGCTTGGACGTCGTAATAGAACTTGATGTGCTCCCAGATCTTCGAATCGAAGCCCGTGGCACCCGACGAGATCATCGAGTTCACGCGGCCCGAGGCGAGCGCTTGGACGAGCTCCGCCGCCTGCACCGTCGTGACGCGCATACCGGCGAGTTCGGCGAAGCGGCCGGCCGAAGCGCCGTAGGAGCGGAACGACAGGCCCTTGAGATCGTCCGGCACGTTGAGCGCCTTGGGGCTGTAGAAGCCCTGCGGCGGCCACGGCACCGAGAAGAGATGGCGCACGCCGCGCGCGGCCAAGCGCTTCTCGATATAGGGCAGCTGCAGATCGGCGAGGCGGCGCGCCGCCTGGAACGACGTGGCGAGGAACGGCACGTTGTCGGCGCCGAACATCGCGTCGTCGTTTTCCATGACGACCATCAGCAATTCGCCCATCTGCGCCTGGCCCGTTTGAACCGCGCGCATGATTTCCGGCACCTTGAACAGCGAGGCGCCGGGATGGACGGTGATTTCCAGCTGGCCGCCGGTCGCATCCTTCACGTCCTTGGCGAATTGGATGAGGTTGGCGGAGTGGAAGTTGGTCGCCGGATAGCCCGCGGGCAAATCCCATTTCCAGCGCGCTTGGGCGCTAGCGATCATCGGCATGCCGAGCACCGGAACGGCGGCGGCCGTGCCGGCGAGGAAATGGCGGCGCGAAACGGTTGTCTTCTTCATCTTTTTACGACTCCTTGCGATTCCGGTGCCGTCGATCATGGATGCGGTCGGTCCGCGACCATGCAGCCGGCATGCCGGTTCCAATGACGAAAAGCCTAGTCCCTGATTTGTTACGAGGGAAGCTAGGATAACGTTGACGAATCGTCAACGATTATTCGACGTTTCGGTTTTGACGACACCGGACGCGATCAGGCGCTCGATCTCGGCGGGGACGATTCCCATCTCGCGCAGGATCGCGCCGCCATCCGCACCGATCCCCGGCAAATCTCGACGGATCGGCAGGCGTTCGCCGTCGAAGCTGATCGGCAAGGCGGGGATGCGCACCTTTTTGCCGTCGGGATTGGTGACTTCGGCGAGGCCGCCGCTGGCGATCAGATGCGGATCGTCCAGCAGATCGACCGGCTTACCGATGGGCGCATAGGGAATGCCGAGTTTCTCGGCCTTGGCCAACAACTCGGCCTTCGTGCATTTCTTCGCCGCCGCTTGGATCACCGGCAGCATCGTGTCGCGCGCGGCACAGCGCTGGTTGTTGGTGGCGAGGGCCGGGTCGGCCTTCAATTCGGCGAGGCCGAATTCGTCGCAGAACGGCCCCCATTGCGTGTCGGAGACGACGGCGAGGAACAATTGATCGCCGTCGGCCGTGTCGAACACGTCGTAGACGCCCCAGGCCGCGCGGCGCACCGCCATCGGCGGCGGGGCGACACCGGTCACGCAATATTGCGCGACATGCTGGGCCATCAGAAAGGCGCAATTCTCGAACAATGCCGACTTCACGTAACGGCCCTTGCCGGTCGTTTGGCGCTCATGGATCGCGGCCAGAATGCCGATCACGGCGAACATACCGCCCATGATGTCGTTGACCGACGTACCGGCGCGCAAGGGGCGGCCAGCGGGCCCGGTCATATAGGCAAGCCCCGCCATCATCTGCACGACTTCGTCGAGCGCCGTGCGATGTTCGTAAGGCCCGTCGAGGAAGCCCTTCAGCGAGCAATAGACGAGCTTCGGGTTCGTTTTGGAAAGCTCGTCATAGCCGAGGCCGAGCTTGTCCATGGCACCGGGGCGGAAATTCTCGGTGACCACATCGGCGTCGGCGACCAGCTGGCGCACGATCGCGAGGCCTTCGGGCGATTTCATATCGATCGCCAGCGAACGCTTGTTGCGATTGAACGTCGCGAAGAACCCGGCCCCCGACGCACCCAGGCGGCGCGTATTGTCACCGGCCGGCACAGGTTCGACTTTGATGACGTCGGCGCCGAGATCGGCGAGCACCAAGCCGCAGCTCGGCCCCATCACCATATGGACGAATTCGACGACTTTGAGGCCGGCGAGCGGCTGCGGCCCTTGCACATTCGACATGATGGTTACGCCGCTTCCTTGAAACCCTTGGGCAGACCCGCTTTGGCGAGATGGCCGTGGAATTCGGCCCCCGGCAAGGCTTCTTCGAGGATGCGGCGCGCTTCGATCAGCTTGTCGAAATCGACGCCGGTCGAATAGCCCATCGCTTCGAGCATGAAGACAAGATCTTCGGTGATGACGTTGCCCGAGGCGCCCGGCGCATAGGGGCAGCCGCCCAAGCCCGCCATCGACGAGTCGAGTGCGGTCACGCCCGCTTCGAGCGCCGCCATGCAATTCGCGAGGCCCAAGCCCCGCGTATTGTGGAAATGGGCCGCGTCGAGTTTCGGCCCGGCGATCTTGCGCGCCTCGACGAACATCTCGCGGACTTGCTTGGGGTTGGCGTAGCCGACCGTATCGGCGATCGAGATCGTGTCCGCGCCCGTCGCGGCGATGCGTTCGACCAAGCGCAGCACGTCCGCTTGCGGCACTTCGCCTTGCAGCGTGCAGCCGAAAGCGGTCGAAATGCCGCCATTCACTTCCATCTTGCGGCCCGCGGGCAACGAATCGCGCAAGGCGACGATGCGCTTCAGCTCGTCGACCTGTTCGTCGACGGTCTTGCGGACATTCGATTTGGAATGCGCTTCGCTGGCCGAAATCGGCAGCGAGATTTTATGCACGCCCGTCTCGGCGGCGCGTTCCGCACCCTTCAAATTGGGCACCAGCGCCACGACCTGGATATTCGGGATCGTCATCGCGAATGTCGCGATCTCGGCCGCGTCGGCGAATTGCGGGATCAGCTTCGGGTTGACGAAGGAACACACTTCGATCTCGCGCAAACCGGCGGCGGCCAACGCCGCGATCCAACGCTTCTTGGCGTCGGTCGGCATGAAGATCTTGGTGTTCTGCAATCCGTCGCGCGGACCCACCTCGCTGATGGTGATGTTCTTCGTCATGACGTTTCCCCGATATTTTTTTATTCGGTCAGGCGCGCTTGCGACGGCGCCGTCAACTCGGCGCCGTCCCGCCCAGCTGGCGCGAAAGCTCCGCGCCCGCGCGCTTCAGCGTGGCGGCCAGCATATCGATCGCATGGGCGGCGAAACGCTGCGTGGGGCCGGACAGCCCGATCGCGGCGACGACGCGCCCGTCGGCGCCGTAGACCGGCACGGCGATCGCCGCACTTTCCGGCGTCACTTCGCCGAGCGACGTGATGTAGCCGTCGGCGCGCAGCTTGTCGTAATCGGGGCCTTGGCCTTCGGCGGCGAGCAGCGCCTTGCCGGTGGCGCCTTTGCCGAGCGGGCGGCGGTCGCCTTCGCGCACGATCGAGCGCACGACATGGTTCGATTCGACGCGATGCAGGCAAACGCGCACGTCCTTCTCGCGCACATAGAGCGACGCGGTCTCGCCGGTCTCCTCGGCCAGGTTGCGCAGGACGGGCAAAGCCACGTCGCCGAGCTTGAACGCGGCTTGATAAAGATGACCCGCCTTCAACGCCGCCGGCCCGATGCGGAACGCGCCGTCGGAATCGCGGGTCAGGAACCCGGCGCGGTCGAGCGACACGGACAGGCGCAGAATGGTGCTCTTGTAGAGGCCGGTGCGCTTGGCAAGTTCCGCCAGCGTCAGGCGCGGGTTGCGCTCGTCGAACGCGGCAACGATGGCGAGTGCGCGGCCGACGGCGGCGACGCCTTCTTTGTCGCGGTTGGGTTTGGGGGCGATGGCGGCAGCAGGGGGCGGTACGTCGATATAGGACATCGGAACGATCATTCTACCTGTCAGAACAGCGTTCTGTTACGCGGAGGGGTTATCTCCAGCATCATCCTGTATGCAGTCCCGAGTCAACAACCGCATACCGCGTCCGCGAAGATTTTTTTTGCGCCTGCGAAGGCGGCCACCTCGCTACGGCGCCGTCAAATCCTTGGTCCAAAAGGCCATCGGCTTTGCGGTCGGCGCCGGATCGCCGAGATCGCGCCATTCGAACGATGCGGTCAGATCGGGGCGCGGCGTGAACCCGCGCTTGGTCCAGAACGCGTCGAGCGGCACGTAGTCGGCGGGCCTTGCGGGATGATCCGGGGCCCTCACGACGCCGCAGAACGTGGCGAGCTTGAAGCCGAGTTCGCGCGCGCGCTTCTCGCGTTCGACGAAGAAGCGCACCCCCGCCCCCTGCCCGCGATATTCGGCGAGCAACACGGACTCACCGTAATAGTAGATATCCGCCGGATCGAATCCCGCTTCGACGAAGGGCTTGCGCAACTCGGCTTCGCTGTCGTTCATCGGCAAGGCGGTGGACGCCCCGACGATCGCGTCGCCGTCCTTGGCTATCACGATCGTGGCGCGCGGCAGCTTGACGTATTTGGCGAGGTATTTGCGCTCGTAGTCGAGCGAGCCTTCGTAGAGATAGGGCCAGTCGCGGAACACGGTCACGCGCAAACGTGCCAGATCGGGCACGACGCTTTCGACCGAAGCCCCGGACAGGACTTGGAAGGCGAGGCTCATTTGACCTGCGCCAGCCAATCCTTGAGATTGTAGTGGTTCGACACGCGCGCGATTTTGCCGCCCTTCACGTCGAAGAAAGCGCCCACGCGCAGCGTGTAACGCTGGCCCTTGGCCGGCGGAAAATTGCCGTCGGTCGCGAGATACTCGCCGTCGAGCTCGAATTCCGCGGCGGCGCGCGCACCGCCGGCGGCGACCATGACGACTAGCTCGCGCACGTTTTCGCGATAGCGCGCATCCATATGCGCCAGGAACGCCTTGAATGCGTCGCGCCCGATTTCGCGCCCGCCCTGGCTGATATCGTGGGCGACGTCGTCGGTCAGCAGCGCCAGCATGCCGCTCCAGTCGCGGGCGTTGAAGGCGGCGTAATAATCGCGGATCAGTTTCTCGGTCGTTTGTTCGCCCATCGTATTTTCAATCGTCATGCCCACGGCGCCTTCCCGGATGCCCACATTTCGTTGAGAAGAGTCATGTCGCGATACGTGTCCATGCATTGCCAGAACCCGCCATGGCGATGCACGGCAAGCTGATTGCCGGCCGCGAGCTTCGGCAAGACATCGACTTCCAAGCTGCGCGCGCCGTCTTCCGGCGATATGGAATCGAGCGCCGATTTGCGCAAGACCAAAAACCCGCCATTGATCCAGCCTTCGGCGATTTGCGGCTTTTCGCGGAAAGTGCGCACCTCGTGGCCTTCGATATCGATCTCGCCGAACCTGGATGGCGGGTGCACGGCCGTGACGGTGCCGAGCTTGCCGCTGCGTTGATGCGTGTCGAGCAAGGCCGCGATGTCGATATCGGCGACACCGTCGCCATAGGTCGCGAAGAACGTGTCGCCGCGCACGTGTTTCAACGCCCGCGCGATCCGGCTGCCGGTCAGCGCGTCGGCCCCCGTCTCGACCAGCGTGACGGTGAAATCGAGCGGGGCCACGTCGCCCAGCACGCGCACGGCGCTGGTGGAAAGGTCGATCTCGAGATCGGCGTTGTGCAGCCGGTAATTCACGAAGTAATCGCGGATCACGTTGCCCTTGTAGCCCAGACACACGATGAACCGCTTCACCCCGAAGCGGCGATAGATCCGCATGATGTGCACAAGGATCGGCAACCCGCCGACTTCGATCATCGGCTTGGGGCGGATATCGGTTTCCTCGCGCAGCCGCGTGCCCATCCCGCCCGCGAGGATGACGGCTTCCATATCGGCGATGGCCATTTTTCGCGTCTCCCGAATCGAACCGTCGAGATTCTAGCCTCTGTTGACTTCCGCGCCCATCCTGCCGACAAGAAGCGGTCATTTCCGGAGTGCGCCATGCAGTTCTACCGTCACGGCCTGTCCTCGGCCGACGCCAAGGGGATCGCGGAGGTTCTCGATACGCCGTTCCTGACCTCGGGCGCGGTGGGCAAGAAGGTCGAAGCGCAGCTTTGCGAGTTCTTCGGCCAGACCCATGCGCTGCTGGTCAATTCCTGGACCAACGGGGCGCTCGCCGCCATCCTTGCCATGGATATCGGCCCGGGCGACGAGGTGATCGTCCCCGCCCAGACCTTCATCGCAACGGCGAATATGGTCGAGCTGGTCGGCGCCAAGCCCATCTTCGTCGACGTCGATCCCGAAACGCTGCTGATGACGCCCGAGCTGACCGCGAAGGCCGTCACCAAGAACACCAAGCTGGTCATTCCCGTCCATATGTACGGGCAGATGTGCGACATGAAGGGCTTGCGCGCAGCACTGCCCAAATCGGTGCGCATCCTCGAAGATTGCGCGCATTGCTTCGAGGGCACGCGCGACGGCGAGCCGCCGGGCAAGCATTCCGATCTCGCGATCTTCTCGTTCTATGCGACCAAGAACGTCACCTGCGGCGAGGGCGGGGCGATCGTCACCAGCGATGCCGATCTGTTCGGCAAATTGCAGCAGACGCGCCTGCACGGGATGAGCGCCATCGCCGCCGATCGTTTCAAATCGGGCCAGTACCGGCATTGGGACATGGCGCGCCTGGGCGTGAAGGCGAACCTGCCCGACCTGCTCGCAGCGCTGCTGCCCAACCAGATCGCGACGATCCGCGAACGCCTGCCTGCGCGCACGGCGTTGTCGGATCGCTACCGCGACGCTTTCGCCAATCTGCCCATTCGTCTGGCCAAGCTCGACAAGGGCAGCGTGTCGGCCGAGCATTTGTTCCCGATCCATGTGAAGCCCGCGCAACGCGACGCGGCGATCGCGGCGTTGAACGAGGCGGGCGTGCCGGTGACGGTGAATTATCGCTCGGTCCCGACGCTCACTTACTATCGCGAGAAATACGGCTTCACGCCCGCGTCCTTCCCCGTGTCCTACGAATGGGGCGAAGGCGAAATCACGCTGCCGCTGTGGCCGGGCATGCCCGATGCCGATATCGAGCAGGTGATCGCGACGGTAAAGGACAAGGTCGTCCCGCTGGTGCGCTAAGCGAACGCGGACGCCTTGTAGTCGCGCGCGATCCGGTCGAGATCGGCGGCGGTGAGCGCGCCCGCTTCGCCGGCGGCGACGTTGAGGTCCGCTTCCTCGGGCCGCAACATGCCGGGGATCGTCGTGGCCACCTCGGGGCGGGACAGGCAAAAGCGCAACGCGATCTGCGCGAGGCTTTGTTTTTCGCGCGCGGCGATGTCGCCGATGAATTCGCGCGCCGCCTTGGCCCACAGCGCCAAGCGTTCCTTGGGCCATTGGCGGCGGTGATCGCCTTCGGGGAACACCGCGTCGGCCGACAAACTGCCGCTGAGGAAGCCGAAAGCCAGCGGCGTGCGCGCGATGACGCTCGCCCCGACTTTCGCCGCCGCGTCGAACAATCCGCAATCCGCCGCGCGGTGGTCGATGACGTTGTAATTCGCCTGCACCACCGGGGCGGCGAATTCCTCGATCCCCGCCTTGGCTTCGGCGGGCGATTTCATCGACAGACCCCAGGCGCGAATCGTGCCGGCACGGCGCAAATCCTCCAGCGCGCCCAGGATCTCCGGCCGTTCGCGCAGCAATTCCGGTGTGGCGTTATGGAGCTGCAACAGGTCGATCGCCGGCCGGCGCAGGCGCTTCAACGAAGCCGCCGCCGATTCTTTGATCGCTTCGGGCGAGAAATCCACCGGATCGGCGAAGCGGGTTTGCCCCGCCTTGGTACCGACCACGATGCGGTCGGCATCGGCTTTCGGCATTTCCGCCAGGGTTTCGCCGATCAATTCTTCCGAATGCCCGTCGCCATAGGCGGGTGCCGTGTCGACGAAATCGATCCCGCGTTCGAAGGCCCGGCGCAAGGCGGCCTTGGACACCGCGTCGTCGGTTTTGCCGTAGGACGCGCCGGGCACGAAGCCGCCGATCCCCCAGGCGCCGAAGCCGATAGGGGAGACGGACAGGCCGGTACGGCCAAGGGCGCGTTTTTGCATCATGGCGCCGACCCTAAAACGCCCGCCCGGAAAGGCCAAGTGCCGCAATTCCCTTGGCAAATCGGACGGGCTTGTTTACGCAAGAGCCCCAAATGGCCAAGGGTCCCGGCACTTTCCTGTCGCGGTTCGACCGCGTGCGCTTGTCGATGGCGATCGATATCGGCCTGGCGGCCGTGGCGTTCGTCGCGGCGCTGTATCTGCGCCTGGGCGACGATCTTTGGGATTATCCCGGCGAATTCATCTGGGGCGGGGCGGCGGTCTTCGCGCTCGCCGCCGGAATCGCCTTCAGCCTGACCGGCTTGCCGCGCGGCGTGTGGCGCTACGCGGGCGTCGAAGACCTTCTGCTCGCCGCACGCGCGGTCACGCTGGCCGTGCTGCTGTTCCTGCCCGCGATGTTCCTGTGGCAGCGTTTGGGCGCAATGCCGCGCTCGGCGCTGTTCATCGTGTGGACGGTGCTGTTCGCCTTCATCGCAGGATCGCGCTTGCTCTATCGCGCCTTGCGCGAAGGGAATTTGAACCTCGTCGCCGGCGCGCCGCGCGACGATCAAGTGCCCGTGCTGATCGTCGGCGCCAATGATGGCGCCGAGTTGTTCATCCAAGCCAATCGCCGCCGCCGCCGCGCGCCGTATTTCGTGCTCGGTATCGTTGACGAAGGCAACACGCGCACCGGACGGCGCATTGGCGGCGTGGAAATTCTGGGCTCGCTCGACCGCCTGCCGGAAATCGTGCAGGCGATGAAGGCGAAGGGGCGCGGGCCGCAGCGTTTGGTCATCGCCGCCCGGCATATCGAAGGCCAAGCGCTGGAAGCCTTGGTCGATACGGCCGACAGCCTGGGCATGAATGCCGTGCGCTTGCCGCGCATCAACGACCTGTCGGGCGACGCGGACGCGACCGCCACGGCGCCCATCGCGATCGAAGATCTACTCGGCCGCCCGCAACGCGTGCTCGACCGCCCGGCGATGGATGGTCTTATTCGCGGCAAGCGCGTGCTGGTGACCGGGGCCGGCGGCTCGATCGGCGCGGAACTCGTGCGCCAGATCGCGCAGCGCGGCCCCGCCAAGCTCGCGCTGATCGAGAACGCCGAACACGCGCTCTACACGATCGACCGCGAGCTCGCCGAAACTTGGCCCGAGGTGAAGCGCGTGGGCATCATGGCCGATGTCCGCGACCCGCAGCGCCTGGCGAGCGTGTTCGCCGCCGAGAAGCCGGAGATCGTGTTCCACGCGGCGGCGCTGAAACACGTGCCGATCCTGGAGGACAATCCGTCCGAAGGCGCGCTCACCAACGCCATCGGCACGCGCAATGTCGCCGACGCCGCGATCGCTTCGGGCACGCGCGCGGTCGTGATGATTTCGACCGACAAGGCGGTGAACCCGTCGAATATTCTGGGCGCCACCAAGCGCTTGGCCGAGAAGCTGTGCCAGGCGCTGGATGCGGCCCAAAGCCCGACGCAATTCGTGACCGTGCGCTTCGGCAACGTCCTGGGCTCATCCGGTTCGGTCGTGCCGCTGTTCCAGCGCCAACTCGCCGCCGGCGGGCCGCTGACCGTCACGCATCCTGATGTGCGCCGCTATTTTATGACCATTCGCGAAGCCTGCGAGCTCGTCTTGCAGGCGAGCGTGCTGGCCACATCCGCGAACGGCCCGTCGGTCGGTGCGATCATGGTGCTGGAAATGGGTTCGCCCGTGCGTATCCAAGACCTCGCGCGAAGGATGATCCGCTTGGCCGGCAAGCACCCCGACCGCGACGTGAAGATCGCGTTCACCGGCTTGCGCCCCGGCGAAAAGCTGGACGAGGAATTGTTCCACGGTCACGAAGCGCCCTCGCCCACCGCCACGCCGGGGATCATGCTCGCACTGGCCGAGGCCGACGCGTTGGATGCCTTGCGCATCGCCTTGGCCGAGCTGGAAATCGTGGCCCGCAACGGCGATCACGAAGCCGTACGCGCGCTACTGAAAAAGCTCGTGCCCGAATTCAAAGAAGTTTGAGCAACGCCGGCACGGCGTCCGCGAGGCCCACGCGCCAATCCGGCGGCGCCACTTCGAACACCCGCGAATAACGCGCGCAATCCAACACCGAATTCGCGGGCCGCACGGCCGGCGTGGGATATTCGGCCGTCGTGATCGTCACGATCGGCGGGCGCTTATGCCCGTGCTTCGCCCCTTCGTCCAAAATCGCATCGGCGAAGGCCGCCCAGGTGACGGCCGGACGGCCTTGGAAATGAAATACGCCGGTCGCGTCTTTCTGCGCAGGATCGCCAAGCTTGGGCAGGATGCGATAGATCGCATCGGCGATGTCGAGCGCCGGAGTCGGTCCGCCGCGCTGATCGTCGACGACGCGAAGCTCCGGCTTCGTCGTGGCCAAGCGCAACATGGTGCGCACAAAATTATTGCCCCACGGGGCGAACACCCAGGATGTGCGCAGGATGGCCACACGCCCGCCCGCTTGCCACGCGGCGATCTCGCCCGCGCGCTTCGTGCGGCCATAGACCGATTGCGGTGCGCAGGGATCGCTTTCCTTGTAAGGCGCCGTGCCGTTGCCCGCGAAAACGTAGTCGGTCGAGATGTGAAGATAGGGAATACTCGCTTCGGCGGCGAGGCGGGCGTGCAGGCCGGGCGCTTCGGCGTTGAGCTTATGGGCGGCCGCTTCGTCGCTTTCGGCCTTATCCACCGCCGTATAAGCGGCGGCGTTGACGAGCGCTTGCGCGTCGGTCGTTTCGATGGCCGCGCGGATCGCGTTTTCGTCGGTCGCATCGACCGCATCGCGCCCGAAGGCGATGGCGTGGTACCCGGCGTTCTCCGCCCGCGCTTGCAGCGCGCGGCCGACTTGCCCGTCGCCGCCAAGGACGAGCACGCGCATCGTCAGCCGGTCCCGAGGCGCGACAGCGCGTAACGCTCCGTCTTGATGCGCCCGAGCCAATCGCCGGCGGCGAGATACCAATCGATCGTCGCGGCGAGGCCCGATTCGAAATCGTGCTGCGGCGCCCAGCCGAGTTCGCGCGCGGCTTTCGTCGCGTCGATCGCGTAACGGCGATCATGGCCGGGGCGGTCGGCGACGTATTCGATCAAGCGCGTGCGCGGTCCTTCGATCGCGATGCCCAGCTTCGCGTCGATATGCGCGCAGATCGTTTTCACGATCGTCAGGTTGGCGAGTTCAGCCCCGCCGCCGAACGCGTAGACCTCGCCCGGCTTGCCCTTTTCAAGGGCGGCTTTGAGGCCGCGTACGTGATCTTCGACATGCAGCCAATCGCGGATCTGCTGCCCGTCGCCATAGACCGGCAATTTCTCGCCGGCCTTCGCCTTGGCGATCATCAGCGGGATCAGCTTTTCGGGGAATTGCCACGGCCCGTAATTGTTGGAGCAATTCGTGATCAACGCCGGCAAGCCATAGGTCTTGAACCACGCGCGCACCAGATGATCGGACGCCGCCTTGCTGGCCGCGTAAGGGCTGTTCGGCGCGTAGGCCGTGGTCTCGCGGAACGGTTCGTCGTCGGGTTCCAGCGCGCCGAAGACCTCGTCGGTCGAGACATGCAGGAAACGGAAATCGGCGGGCGCGCCGCGTCCGCGCCAATATTCCAGCACCTCGACCAACAGACGGCCGGTCGCGCCGACATTCGTCTCGATGAAGGCGAGCGGCCCGTCGATCGAGCGATCGACATGCGTTTCGGCCGCGAAATTCACCACCGCATCTGGCTTGTGCTTGGCGAGGATATCGCGCATCGCCGCGCGATCGCCGATATCCGCCTTGTGAAAGGCATAGCGCGGATTCTGCGCGGCCCCTTCCAGCGCTTCGGGATTGGCGGCGTAACCGAGCTTGTCGACATTGACGATGCGCGTATCGGCATCGCGCAAGGCCAAGCGAACGAATGCCGAGCCGATGAACCCGCAGCCGCCGGTGACGAGGATCGTGCCCATCGTCACGCGCGTCCGATCAAGCGCAGCAGATAGTCGCCGTAACCGGATTTTCGTAAAGGTTCGGCGAGCGTGGCGAGGCGATCGGCATCGATCCAGCCTTGGCGCCACGCGACTTCTTCGGGGCAGCCGATCTTCAAACCTTGGCGGCGTTCGACGGCGGCGATGAAATTCGCGGCGTCGAGCAGCGAATCTTGCGTGCCCGTATCGAGCCACGCCGTGCCCCGGCTCAAGGTTTCGACCGTCAGCGTGTTCTCGGCCAAGTACGACGCGTTGAGATCGGTGATCTCCAACTCGCCGCGCGGCGACGGCTTCTGCGTTTTGGCACGCGCGGGCGCCGTGCCGTCGTAGAAATAAAGCCCGGTGACGGCGAGATTGCTTTTCGGCGCTTTGGGTTTTTCGACGATCGACAGCGCCTTGCCGTTCGCGTCCATCTCGACCACGCCATAGCGTTCGGGATCGCGCACTTGATAGGCGAAGACCGTGGCACCTTTCGCATCGCGCTTGGCGATGCTCTGCAATCGGTTGGAGAGGCCTTCGCCGTAGAAGACGTTGTCACCCAAGATCAGCGCCGACGGCGCACCGGCCAGGAATTTCTCCGCGATGATCAGCGCCTGAGCCAAGCCTTCGGGCTTGGGCTGTTCGGCATAGGTCAGTTCGATGCCATAGGCCGAGCCGTCGCCCAGCACGCGCTTGAACGCGGGCAGATCCTGCGGCGTGGAGATCAGCAGGATCTCGCGCAAACCCGCCAGCATCAGCGTGCTGAGCGGGTAGTAGACCATTGGCTTGTCGTAGACGGGCAGCAATTGCTTGCTGACCGCCAATGTCGACGGATGCAAGCGCGTGCCCGCACCCCCCGCCAGAATGATTCCCTTACGGCCCATAAGCGCCGGGTTTAGGCGAAGGGGCCTTGCCTATCAAGCGCTTACTGCGGCGTGCCGCCGGACGGCGTCGACGACGGCGGCGGCGGGCGGGTATAGCGCTCGATGACGTAGCCGGCGCCCGCACCGACCGCGGCCCCGGCGATGGCCGCCGTGGTCACGCCGGGCGCGCCGACGACGAAATTATAGCCGACGATGGCGCCCGCCAGGGCTCCGCCGCCGGTAAAGGCTTCCTGGCGCGAGGGCATGTAGCACCCCGCGAGCGTCAGGCTGGCCGCCGCGACGGCCGCGATCTTGATCGGTTTCATCCGGACCTCTCTTCCCCGGATTTCTTCCAGGGCCCCGGATTTCAACCCAAAACGGCCAAAAAGGCGAGTCTTAGGCCAAAAAAGGTGCCGACGCGTCGCGCGGGGCCAGCAAAACGGTCCCGGGATCGATCTTCCAGTCGATTTTCAGGGCCGGATCGTCCCATCGGACGGTCACCTCGTCCTTGGGGCTATAGGGCGCATCGACCTTGTAGGCGAAATCCGCGACGTCGCTGAGCACCGCAAATCCATGGGCATAGCCGCGCGGGACCCACAACTGACGGCGATTATCGGCGGTCAACTCGACGCCCAGCCATTTGCCGAAATTGGGATGGCCCTTGCGCACTTCGGCCACCACATCCCACACCGCGCCCGCGACGCAATGGACGAGCTTGCCCTGCGCGTTGGGTTCGTTTTGCAGGTGAAGCCCGCGCAACGTGCCCCGCACGGAACGCGACAGATTGTCCTGCACGAACGGCCCGATGCCGATCTCGGCGTAACGCTGCGCGTTCCAGGTTTCCAGAAAATGGCCGCGATGGTCGCTGAAGATCTTCGGCTCGATCAGCTTGACGTCGGGTAGCGAAAGTTCGGTGACGTTCATACGTTTCCGTAAACCGTGTTGCGGATCATCTTGAAGCCCTTCATCAGCTCGACGATGCCGTCGTCCAGCGAATGGGCCGGGTTGAAGCCGGTCGCTTCGATGCGCGCGTTCGACACGATGTAGTCGCGCTTGTCCGGGTCCTCGCCGATCGGCGCTTCCATGAACACGAAGCCGGGCACGTGCTTCTGGATGCGCTCGCAAAGTTCCCATTTCGACAGATTGGCGTCCGACAGGCCGACGTTATAAGGCCGGTCCTTCATCGCATCGAACCGCGCGAGCCCATGCAGGAAAGCGCGCGCCACGTCGCGCACATGCACGTAGTTGCGCTTGAAATGCGGCTCGAACAGCACGACCGCGCGATCGGTGACCGCGCGATGGACGAAATCGTTGACCAGCAGATCGATGCGCATGCGCGGGCTCATCCCGAACACGGTGGCGAGGCGGAACGAGATCGCGTTGCCGCGATCCAGCGCCGCTTTTTCCGCGTCGACCTTGGTGGTGCCGTAAAGCGAGATCGGGCGCAGCGGCGAATCTTCCGTGCATTCCTTGCCCTTCTCGCCCACGCCGTAGCCCGAATTGGTGATCGGCATCAGCACGCGCTGGTCTTTCGACAACAGCTTCAGCAGCGTTTTGACCGCCCCCAGATTGATCGTCTCGGCGCCGATCTTGTCGGCGTTGCAAAGCGGAGCGCCGACGAGTGCCGCGAGCGGCACCACGACATCGGCCTTGGCGACCAGCGGCTTCAGCACGGCTTCGTCGCGCGCGTCGCCGCGCACGATGTCGAAATCCGGATGCGCGCAGACATGGGCGAGCGGCGCCTGCTTGAACATGAAATTATCCAGCACCGTCACCGCATAGCCCGCGTCGAGCATGGCGGGCACCATGGTGGAGCCCAAATAGCCCGCACCGCCGGTCACGAGAATCCGCGTTTTCTGCGCCATTTTCGTTCCTTCCCGAGAAGTCCGCTTGGGTCTAAGTCAGGTCCGTTCACTTGGCAAGTGATGGGGCTTCGGGCGATAGTCAGGATAAGAATTTCCCGCCGGAGTCGCCAAGCCCGTGATCATCAGCCGCACGCCCTATCGCCTGTCGCTGTTCGGCGGCGGGACCGATTACCCGAAATGGTACCTGAAGCACGGCGGAGCGGTGATCGGCACCGCGATCGACAAATACTGCAATATCTCTGTCCGGCGCTTGCCGCCCTTTTTCGAGCACCGCTATCGCATCGTCTGGAGCAAGATCGAACTGGTCAACGACCTGCTCGAAATCGACCATCCGGCCGTGCGCGCGATCTTGCTGGATATGAAGGAACGCCGGGGCCTGGAAATCCACCATGACGGCGATTTGCCGGCGCGCTCGGGCCTCGGCTCGTCCTCGTCCTTCACCGTCGGCCTGCTGAACGCGCTGCATGCGATGCGCGGGCGCATGGTGTCGAAGGACGAACTCGCCAAGGACGCGCTGCGCATCGAGCAAGAGGTGATCCGCGAACCCGTGGGCTCGCAGGACCAAGTCTGGGCCGCTTATGGCGGTTTGAACCGTATCGATTTCGAGCGCGACGGCTCGTTCGCCGTCACGCCGTTGATCCTCGGCCGCGAGCGCCGCGACGAATTGGAAGGCAGCTTGATGCTGTTCTTTACCGGCTTGTCGCGCTTCGCGATGACCATGGCGAAGAAACAGATCGCCAATATGGACGCCAAGGAGCGCAACCTGCACCGGATGCGCGAGATGGTGGACGAAGCGCAGGCGATCATCACTGCCCCCCGCCGGCCGATGCTGGAGTTGGGCACGCTGCTGCTGGAAGCCTGGCGCCTGAAGCGCGAATTGGCCGAGGGCGTGTCGACGCCCGAGATCGACGCGATCCACGATGCCGCGATTTCGGCCGGGGCCGTCGGCGGCAAGCTGCTGGGGGCCGGCGGCGGCGGCTTCATGTCCTTCGTCGTGCCGCCGGAAAAACGCCAAGCGGTGCGCGAGAAACTCGGCCATTTGATCGAGGTCGAGATCCGCATCAACGCCCCCGGCAGCCGCATCGTGGTTTACGAGCCCGACGACGCTTTTCAGGACTGAACTTGGCGGATTCGAGGGGGACCGGTACGATCCCAGGCGTCGAGTCGGCACCCTAGGGAGAGCCATGCCCGCCCCGAAACCCGTCCCGCCGAAAAAGGCCGATCCGGCCCGGCTCTACCGCGCCGTGCGGCGCATCCGCCGGGTCGAGGAGGAGGTGGCGCGTATCTACCCCTCCGACAAGATCAAAAGCCCCGTCCATCTGTCGATCGGTCAGGAAGGCATCGCCGTCGGCGTGTGCGATCCGCTGGAACCGCGCGACGCCGTGTCGGGCACGTATCGGGGCCACGCCACCTATCTCGCCAAGGGCGGCAACCTGAACGCCATGATGGCGGAGCTGTTCGGCAAGGACACGGGCTGCGCGCGGGGCAAGGGCGGCTCGATGCATCTCGTCGACATGAAGGCGAACGTGCTGGGCTGTTCGGCCGTCGTCGGCACGACCGTGCCGGTCGCCGCGGGTTTCGCGATGGCGCAGAAGATGCGCAAGACCGGCGCCGTGGTCGCGTGTTTCCTGGGCGATGGCGCCTCCGAAGAAGGCTGCTTCCCCGAGACGCTGAACTTCGCCGCCCTGCACAAGCTGCCGGTGATCTTCGTTTGCGAGAATAACGGCTTCGCGATTCACGAGCCGCTCGCCAAGCGCTGGGCGACCGACAAACTCTGCGAGCGCGTGCGCACCTATGGCATTCCGGCGGTGCGCTTTGCCGATTCCGACACCGTGAAGATCCGCGACCACATCGCCAAGGCGTTGCCCGCGATGCGCAAAGGTGGCGGGCCGATCTTCCTGGAATGCATGACCTGGCGCTGGCGCGAGCATGTCGGCCCCGGCGAGGATTACGACGCCGGGTTCCGCAGCAAAGCCGATCTTGCGAAGTGGCAGAAGAAAGATCCGGTCGTCGTGCTGGCCAAAAAGCTCGACAAGAAAGTCAAAGCCGCGATCGACGCGGAGATCGAAGCGGAGCTCGCCGCTGCGGTGCAATTCGCCGAGACCTCGCCCTGGCCCGACGCGAAGGAGCTGTATAGCGATGTCTTCGCGTAAGAAACTCCCCCCGCCGCCGCTGACCTGGCCCGGCCGCATGGAAGACGGGCGGCGCGTGTTGCGCTATGTCGACGCGCTGTCGGAAGCCGTGGCGCTGGAAATGACGCGCGACGAGAAGGTCTTCCTGTTCGGCCTGGACGTCGACGACCATAAATCGATCCAAGGCTCGACGCGCGGATTGCTCGAACGCTTCGGCAAGGATCGCGTGTTCACCACGCCGTTGTCGGAAGACGCGATGACCGGTGTGGCGATCGGCGCCGCGATGGCCGGCATGCGGCCGATCCATGTGCATATCCGCATGGATTTCCTGATGCTGTGCATGAACCAGATCGTCAACATCGCCAGCAAGGCGCGCTACATGTATGGCGGCCAGGTGAAAGTGCCGATGGTCGTGCGTTCGATCATCGGCAAATCCTGGGGCCAGGGTGCCCAACACAGCCAGGCTTTGCACTCGCTGTTCATGCATTTGCCCGGTATGAAAGTGGCGGCCCCGTCCAACGCGCATGACGCGAAGGGCTGCACCATCGCCGCGATCCGCGACGACAACCCGGTGCTGATGATGGAGCACCGCCTGCTCTATCCGACCGAGGCGGTCGTCAACGAAGGCGCTTACGTGGTGCCGCCGGGCCGCAGCCGCGTGTGCCGTTTCGGGCGCGACGTGACGATCGTGGGCGTGTCGAACATGGTCGTCGAAGCCTTGCGCGCCGCCGAGTTGCTGTCGGAAGCGGGCGTGTCGGCCGAAGTGATCGACCCGATTTGGCTTGCTCCGCTCGACACCGACACGATCATCGAAAGTGCCCGGCGCACGCGCAAAGTGCTGATCGCGGACAATGGCTGGCTCAATTGCGGTGCGTCGGCCGAAATCGCCGCGCGCCTTGCCGAAGCGCTCGCCGGCGAAGGCCCGATCCAGATCAAGCGCGTGGGCTTCGCGCCCACGCCCTGCCCGCCCTCGCCCGAGTTGGAGAACGCGTTCTATCCCAACCCCGGCACGATCGCGGCGGCGGCCTATGCGCTGGCCAAGCCCGATGCGCCCGCCTGGGCGCCCGATCCGGCGGCCACGAAACTCGCCTATCAGCTTCAGTTCAAGGGGCCGTTCTGATGTTTTATGAATTGGCCACGCCGTCCTGGGGTCCGGAAGAGATCGACGCGCTGCAAGCGGTGATCGTGTCCGGCCGTTTCACGATGGGCGAGCGCGTGGCGAAATTCGAAGCCGAATTCGCCGCCTATCACGGCAAGAAATACGGCGTGATGGTGAATTCGGGCTCGTCGGCGAATCTGATTTCGATCGCCGCACTCGCCTATCACTCGACGCGGCCGTTGAAGCGCGGCGACGAAGTTTTGGTGCCCGCGATTTCGTGGAGCACCACCTATCACCCGCTGCAGCAATACGGCCTGAAATGCCGGTTCATCGATGTCGAGCTCGACACGCTGAACATGGACGTGTCGAAGCTTGAAGCGGCCTTGACCAAGGACACGAAGGCGCTGCTCGCCGTGTCGATCCTCGGCAATCCGTGCCAGCTCGATGTGATGCGCAAATTCTGCGACAAGCACGGGCTGTGGTTCATGGAAGACAATTGCGAATCCATGGACGCGGAATTGCCGTCGGGCCAGAAGGCCGGCACGCTCGGCGATCTCAACACGTTCAGCTTCTTCTTCTCGCACCACATCTCGACGATGGAAGGCGGGATCGTTCTGACCGACGATCTGGAGCTTTACCATCTGCTGAAATGCATGCGCGCCCATGGCTGGACGCGCGATATCCCGACCGACTCGCCGCTCTACAAGCGCGGGGCGAGCGACCATTTCGAGGCCTATCGCTTCCTGTTCCCGGGCTACAACGTCCGCCCGCTGGAAATGGAAGCGGCGGTGGGTAGCGAGCAGCTCAAGAAGCTGCCCGCGATGACCGCCGCCCGGCGCAAGAACCTCGCGCTGTTCCAGAAGCTGTTCGCCGGCGACGAGAATTTCATCATCCAGCGCGAGCACGGCAAAAGCTCGTCCTTCTGCTTCACGATGATCCTCAATCCGAAGAAGGATCTCGACCGCGAGAAGATTTTCGCGGCGTTGAAGTCGGCGGATATCGGGTTCCGCATCATCACCGGCGGCTGCTTCCTGCGCCACGACACGATCAAGTATTACGATTACTCGATCGCCGGGAACGGCACGCCGAACGCGGAGCTGGCGCATGATCGCGGCTTCTTCGTCGGCAACCATCCGCAGGATCTGACCCCGCAGATCGAAACCCTGCGCCGCGTGCTGGATAAAGCGGTCGCGTAACTAACCGCGATGATAGGGGTGGCCGGCGAGCAGCGAGGCCGAACGGTAAAGCTGTTCGGCCAGCATCGCGCGCGCCAGCAAATGCGGAAACACCATCGGGCCGAAGCTGAGTTTCGTGCGCGCTTTGGCGAGTAACGGTGACGCAAGCCCATCCGCCCCGCCGATGACGAAGGCGAGGTTGGCATGGCCTTCGTCGCGGATACGGCCCAGCAGCGCCGCGAATTCCTCGGTCGACAGCGCCTTGCCTTTGGGGTCTAGCGCGATCAGCGGCGCGCCGTCGGGAATTTGCGCAAGCAGCTTGGCGCCCTCGTCGTCCTTGCGGCGCGCAGGCTCGCGTTCCTTGGTTTCGATTTCGCGTATGTCGAGCGGCCCCAGCCCGGCGGGGGCGGGTTTCAGCCGCTTCGCATATTCGGCGACGAGCGCGTCTTCCGCCGTGCCGCGGGCCTTGCCGGCCGCGCAGATGATCAAGCGCATCGTCGTTCCGGCGGCGCGTGGATTGCGCCGCCGCCTTTCAATCCGTCAGGCGCGCGCCGCTTCCGCGCGCGACCAATCGGCACCCCACATTTTTTCGATGCCGTAGTGATCGCGCAATTCGGGGCGGAACAGATGGACGATCACGTCGCCGCCGTCGATCAATACCCAATCGCCCTGCGCCACACCCTCGACGCGGATGCTCTTCAGGCCTTTTTCTTTGAGTTTTTCGACGAGATGTTCGGCCATCGCCTGAACGTGGCGGGCGGAAAGCCCGCTGGCGACGACCATGTAATCGGCGATGGGCGTGCGGCCGGCGAGATCGATGACGACCGGATCGGCCGCCTTGTCGTCGTCCAAGGTTTTTTCGACGACTTTGAGAACCGTCTTTGTGGCGCCGACGGTCTTGCGCTTCGCAGTGGCTATCTTCGCTCTCCTCGACAGGCTCGGGTGACGACGATGATCCTCTGCATCGACCATGCCGGTCATGCTTCGCGTCCGTCTACCGAGCGCTCCGCCCCGGTTTCGCGCGTTTGGTCAAAGCGCGCAGCCGCGTGGCGGAGGCCGGGTGGTGCCGGACGGGGAAGAACGTCCAGGCCGGCGGATCGAACGTCGCCAGGGACCGCGCCCGCGAAGGCGCGACCCGGACTGTGGATAACGCCCGCGCCGCCTTTCCGGCCAATGCTTTGACATCATACGCGGGGCGCGCGAACACGGCAATGACCATCGCGTGAAATATGGACCGCCAGCGCTGCCAGCGGTCGATCTGTCCGAGATTGTCCGCCCCCATCAGCCAGACGAAGCGTGCTTTGGGGAAGCGGCGGCGCAGCACGGCGAGCGAATCGGCCGTGTAGCGCGTGCCCATCGCGGTTTCGAGCGACACCGCCCGCAAGCGCGGATCGGCGCCGCATTGCGCTTTCGCGCTCGCCAAACGCGATGCGAGCGGCGCCATCTCGGCCGGGCTTTTCAGCGGATTTTGCGGGCTGACGAGCAGCCAAACCTCGTCGAGGTTGAGGCGCTTCAACGCCTCGCGCGCGATATGGATATGCCCGTCATGCGCCGGATTGAACGAGCCGCCGAGCAAGCCGACGCGTTTGCGGGGCACGCGGCCCAGCGCCGGCAATTGCAGCACCAGACCGGGCGAAGGCAGTGTCACGGCCGCGTCTGACCCGCCCCGCGCAGCACGTACTTATAGGTCGTGAGCTGTTCGGCGCCGACGGGCCCGCGCGGCGGCAAGCGGCCGGTGGAAATACCGATCTCCGCGCCGAAGCCGAATTCGCCGCCATCGGCGAATTGGGTCGACGCGTTGTGCAGCACGATCGCGGAGTCGACGCGGGCGAGGAATGCGTCGGCCGCATCCTTGTCGCCCGCCACGATCGCGTCGGTGTGGTGCGAGCCGTAATTGTTCACGTGTGCAATGGCATCGTCGAGCCCGGCGACGGTCTTCACCGCCAGGATCGCGTCGAGATATTCGGTCGTCCAATCGGCTTCGGTCGCGGCCACGACGCGCGTGTCGAGCTTGCGCACCTCGTCGTCGCCGCGAATCTCGCAGCCCGCCGAAATCAGATCGTCGAGGATCGCAGGGCCATGCGTCGCCAAGGCCGTGCGGTCGATCAGCAGCGTCTCGGTGGCGCCGCACACCGACACGCGGCGCATCTTGGCGTTCATCACGATCTTGCGCGCCATCTCGATATCCGCCGATTCGTGCACATAGGTGTGGCACAGGCCTTCGAGATGCGCGATCACCGGAATGCGCGTTTCCTTCATCACGCGTTCGATCAGCGACTTGCCGCCGCGCGGCACGATCGTGTCGACATAGCCGTCGAGCTTCAGCAGATGCCCGACCGCCGCGCGATCGCGCGTGGGGATGAATTGGATCGCGTCTTCCGGCAAGCCATGGGCGGCAAGAGCCGCACGCATCGCGCCGACGATAGCCATCGACGATTCGAAGCTTTCCTGCCCGCCGCGCAGAATGCACGCGTTGCCCGACTTCAAGCACAACCCGCCGGCATCGGCGGTCACGTTGGGCCGCGCTTCGTAGATGATGCCGATGACGCCGATGGGCACGGCCACACGGCTGATCAGCAAACCGTTCGGC
The DNA here is from genome assembly GCA_014444615.1 of Tagaea sp. CACIAM 22H2. Taxonomy (GTDB): domain Bacteria; phylum Pseudomonadota; class Alphaproteobacteria; order CACIAM-22H2; family CACIAM-22H2; genus Tagaea. The sequence goes on from PVXE01000003.1 coordinate 39,009, forward strand.
CGCGTCCAGCCCGCCTGAATCGAACCGACGGGATCGGACAAACCGGCGACGTCCTCCAAGCCCTTGGCGATGGCTTCGACGCGCTTGGGATCGAGGCGCGTGCGATCGACCATCGCGGCCGAGTTGCCGTTGTCCATCGCGAAGGCGATGTCGCGCGCATTGGCGGCGAGGATCGCATCGGTCGCGGCGCGCAGCTTGTCGGCGGCGGCGCGCAAAGCGGCGTTCTTGACCTTGGTCGGCGCCTGGGCCAGTGCTGCAGCGGCTTCGCGCGCGCGTTTGCCCATCGCGAGCATCGTCGCTTTAAGGTCCAGGTCGGTCGAATTCGTGGCGGCGGGTTCGGCGGGTGTCATGATTCTTATCCGGCAACTTTACGGCGAAGGGCGGGCGGCGGCAAATCGCCGGCGCACGGTCGGATCGGGCGTGATGCTTTCATCGTCCCGGCCCCCCGGCCATCGCGAGATCGTCGCGGTGGATGAGTTCGTCGCGCCCGCGATAGCCGAGCAGCTCGGCGATTTCCGCCGATTTGCGGCCCTGGATCGCGCGCGCGTCGGCGGCGGAATAGGCGCTGAGGCCGCGCGCCAACTCACGGCCCGCTTTGTCCAGCACGCGGATCGCGTCGCCGCGATCGAATTCGCCGTCGACCGAAACGACGCCCGCGGGCAACAGCGAACTGCCGCGCGCAAGCGCGGCGGCCGCACCATCGTCGACGACGACGGACCCGGCGGGCTGCACGGTCGATGCGATCCAGCGTTTGCGCGCCGACGCGGGTGAGCCTTGCGGCACGAACCACGTCACGCGGGCACCCTGTTCCAGCGCCATCAACGGATTGTCGCGCTTGCCGAGTGCGATCCCCATGCGGCAACCGGCCCCCAGCGCGATGCGCGCGGCACCAAGTTTCGTCACCATGCCGCCCGACGAATAGCCGGGCCGCGCTTCGCCGGCCATCGCGAGAATCTCGGGCGTCAGTTCCGACACTTCCGGAATATGCTTGGCGTCGGGATTGGAATGCGGATCGGCGGTGTAAAGCCCGTCGATATCGGAGAGCAGAATCAGCGTATCGGCCGAGGCCATTTGCGCTACGCGCGCGGCCAAACGGTCGTTATCGCCGAAGCGGATTTCCTCGGTCGCGATCGTGTCGTTCTCGTTGATGATCGGCACGGCCTTGGCGTCGAGCAATTTCGCCACCGTCGCGCGCGCGTTGAGGTGACGGCGGCGCGCTTCGGTATCGTCGGGCGTCAGCAGCACTTGCGCACCGACGATGCCGCGCGCCCCCAACGCTTCGGCCCAGGCATGGGCGAGCCACACCTGCCCGGTCGCGGCGGCGGCTTGCTTCTCCTCGATCTTCAAACCGCGGCGGCCGAAGCCGAGTTTCCAGCGCCCGATCGCGACGGCGCCGGACGTAACGACCGCAATCTCGATGCCGCGCTTCACCAGCACGGCGATATCGTCGGCGAGCTTGTCGAGCCACGCTTTGCGGATAGCGCCCGCGTCGTCGACGATCAACGCCGAACCGGTCTTCACGACCATCCGCTTCGTCGCGGCGAAGGGGGTGGCGGCGGCGGTCATCGGTAATCGTCGTCGCGGCGCATCGCGTCGCGCGCGGCCTTGTCCTCGACGCGACGCGCCAGCACGGGCGGCACGAGTTCGCGCAAGACTTCTTTCACGCCCTTACCCGCCGCACCCGACAGCGCCAGCACGGCCTGCCCGCCGCCACGCTTTTTGGCCGCGCGCTTCAAGGCGGCGAGTTTCTTTTTCAGATCCTCGGGCTCGATCGCGTCGATCTTGTTGAGGCCGAGAATCTCCGGCTTCGATTCGATGCCGGCACCATAGGCTTCGAGTTCGTCGCGGATCTGGTTATAGGCGGCGGCGACTTTATCCTGCGTGCCGTCGATCAGATGCAGGATGGCGCCGCAACGCTCGACATGGCCCAGGAAGCGATGGCCCAAGCCCTTGCCCTCGGCGGCACCGGCGATCAGGCCGGGCAAATCGGCAACGACGAGTTCCTCGTCGTCGATGCGCACGACGCCCAGCTGCGGCTTCAACGTGGTGAAAGGATAATCGGCGATCTTCGGCTTGGCCGAGGTCGTGGCGGCGAGGAACGTCGACTTGCCCGCATTGGGCAATCCGACCAAGCCGACATCGGCGATCAGCTTCAAGCGCAGCCACAGCCAGCGTTCTTCGCCGGGCCAGCCGGGCAGCGCCTTGCGCGGCGCCTGATTGGTCGAGCTTTTGTAATGCGTGTTGCCGAAGCCGCCGTCGCCGCCTTTGCACAGCATCACGCGCTGGCCCGCTTCGATCATGTCGACGACCACGGTTTCCTGATCGTCCTCCAGAATCGTCGTGCCGACGGGCACTTTCAGCGTGATGTCCTGGCCCGACAGGCCGGAACGCTGGCGGCCTTCGCCGTGATGGCCCTTCTCGGCCTTGAAATGCTGCTGGTAGCGATAATCGATCAGCGTGTTGAGATTGGCGACCGCTTCGATGAAGACCGAGCCGCCGCGCCCGCCGTCGCCGCCGTCGGGCCCGCCATATTCGATGAATTTCTCGCGCCGGAAGCTGACGGCGCCCGCACCGCCGTCGCCGGACTTCACGAAGATTTTGCACTGATCGAGAAACTTCATCGTTTTCGGGCTCTAAATGCGCGAAGGGGAGCGGCCTTGGCGGCCGCTCCCCTTCCGTAATCCGTTCGTGGCGAAGGGTCGGCGGCGCCTATTCGGCGGCGGCCGGCACCGGAGCCACGTCGATCGAGACGATCGTCTTGCCGCCGGCCTTGTGAAACTTCACCTTGCCCGGCTTCAGCGCGAACAGCGTGTGGTCGCGGCCCATGCCGACTTCCTTGCCGGCGACGTAAACCGTGCCGCGCTGACGCACGAGGATGTTGCCGGCGAGGACGGTCTGGCCGCCCGCGCGCTTCAACCCAAGGCGCCGGCCTTCGGTATCGCGACCGTTGCGGGAAGAACCGCCTGCTTTCTTATGTGCCATATCCCGTGCTCCCTCAGGCGACCTTGATATCGACGATGCGCAGCGTCGTTTCGAACTGGCGATGGCCGTTCTTGCGGCGCGAGTTCTTGCGGCGGCGCTTCTTGAAGACCAGGACCTTGTCGCCCTTGCCTTGCTCGAGAACGGTCGCGGTGACCTTGGCGCCGGCCAGCGTCGGCGCGCCGACCTTGGCGGTGGCGCCGTCGACGACCATCAGAACGTCGTTCAGTTCGACCGTCTTGCCGGCCTCGCCGGCCAGCTTCTCGACGACGACGACGTCGTTCTTGGCGACTTTGTATTGCTTGCCGCCGGTGCGGATGACTGCGTACATCTTGCCGTTCTCCAGGTTCCGCGTATCCGGGCGGCCGAAGGGCCAAGGACGACGAAACCGCGCAAAAAACCGGCCGCGACGAGCCTGGAAGGGCCCTCGCGGCGTGAGGGCGCGGAATATACGCGGGTTCTCGGGCCTGTCAAGCGCGCAAGGGGGTATCGGCACACACCCGTTAAGCGCTTGATCGGCCAAGTATAGTCGATTGCGGACAGGACCTGCAAACCCTGCTACACCCCGGCCCTCGATGACCCAAACCGCCCCTTCGGGAGCGGCCCGGCTGCTGCGCTGGGCCTGGATCCCCGTCACCCTGGCCGCTGTGGCGGGGTTGGCCCTGCTGGTCGACTGGAAAACGGTCGGCCGGGAGCTGGCGGGCGCGTCGATACCCGAACTCGCCGCCATGCTGGCGGTCTGGGGCTTGTGGCTGATCGTGCGGCCGATGCGCATGCGCATGTTCGTGCGCGCGACCGGCCAAGGCGAGCGGCTGACGGTCAACGACGCGTTCGGCACGCATGCGGTCGGCAATTCGGTCAATTCGCTGCTGCCCATGCGCGCGGGCGAAGTCGCGATGATCTGGCTGCTGCACAAGCGCGCGAATGTGCCCGCGGGCAGCGGCGCGTCGGCGATCGTGCTCGACCGCTTATGCGATCTGTTCGGCGCGCTGGGTTTGCTGCTGATCGCGATGTCGCGCATGTCGCAAATGCCGGCGACGATTTCGCAAGGCGTGCCGATCTTCGCCGCGGCGTTGATCGCAAGCCTGGTCGTATTCGCGATCGGCTTGCGATATCGCGGCTTCGCGTTGCGCGTGGCCGCGCGTTTCCTGCCGGCGCGTCTGATCGCGCCGCTCGGCCATTTGCTCGACGGGTTGAGCGTGCTCGCCAGGCCGCGCGTGGCGCTCGGCGCCGTCTTGTGGACGGGCGCGATCTGGAGCTTGATCGCCGCGTCGTTCTATTTCGGCATGGATGCGATCCTGCCCGATCTGCGCCCGACCATGGCGATCTTCACCGTGGCGGTGATCTCGCTCGCCTTCTTGGTGCCCGCCGCCCCCGGCGGGATCGGCGTGTTTCACGCGGCGGCGGTGTTCGCGCTGTCGATCTTCGGCGTGCCGGCGGAAGCGGCCCTGGCCTTCGCCATCCTCACCCATGCGCTGACCTTCGTGTTCGGCCTGTGCGTGGCGCTCGCCTGGGTGCTGGCGAACGGGATCAACCCCCGAATCCTCACCCACCGCGTCGACGAAGCCCCGGATTCCAAAGGCGAATGACGACACTTGCCCGGCGCGACGTTCGGGGTTAGGTTCCCGGCCCTTCGAGACCGCGAAGACGTTGCGGACAGGTGGCCGAGTGGCTGAAGGCGTCAGTCTCGAAAACTGAAATACCGGCAACGGTATCGTGGGTTCGAATCCCACCCTGTCCGCCACTTCATGTTTCCTAGCGTCTCCCCCCGCTCGGGGGATCATTGAAAAGCCCCTTATATTCAGCGCTGGATGCCTTGCCGCCTCAAGGCGTCTCGGGCAAGCTCATGCCTGCCCGTGGATCAGTTTGTGGATCGATCCATATACTTTGGATTGAATATGTCGAATATTAGAAACCGTCTTAATGCCCTAAGCCTCAAGGCGCTGGTTAAACCCGGCCTTTACAATGATGGCGGGGGCCTTGGGCTTCGCATCACTGCTCACGGTGGCCGCGCTTGGACGTTCCGGTACATGTTCGAGGGCAAGGCACGCGAAATGGGCCTGGGGAGTGCGGCAGATATCGCTCTCGCTCGTGCGCGTGAGCTTGCCGCTGTCGAACGCGCGAAGTTGGCGGAAGGGCTTGACCCCCTCGTAGAGCGCGCCAAGGCACAAGCCAAGCAAGCGGCCGAAGCAGCAAGTACCGTCACGTTCGAGAGCTTTGCGCGCACATACATTGATCGCCGTAAGGCGGCGTGGGTTAACAAAAAGCACCGCGCCCAATGGCTCGCAACGCTGGAAGCCTATGCCTTCCCCACCATCGGCAAGGTCTCCGTCGCGGACGTTGATACCGGGATGGTGCTTGAGCTTTTGAATGCGATTTGGGTGTCGAAGCCCGAAACGGCGCGTCGCGTGCGTGGCAGGATCGAAACCATCCTTGATGCGGCGCGTGTCGAAGGGAAGCGCACAGGGGAAAATCCGGCACGCTGGCGCGGTCATCTGCAAGTGCTTTTGCCGGACCCGCGCAAGGTGCGCGCGGTGCTGCATCATGCGTCACTTGGCTACGCCGCTTTGCCGGAGTTTATGGCGAAGCTCAAGGCGCAGCCCGGCGAAGCTGCCCGCGCGCTCCGCTTCGCGATCCTTACCGCCGCGCGTACCGGCGAGATCATCGGCGCGACTTGGAGCGAGATAGATTTGGAGAAGCGCGAGTGGCGTGTGCCCGCGTCGCGAATGAAGGCGAAGCGCGAGCATCGCGTGCCCCTCTCCCCCGAGGCCGTCGCAATCCTGAAAGAGCAACTAGCTCTGCGCAAAGACGAGAAGATCGAACTCTCCGCCGATCACTACGTTTTCGGTTTGCCGGGTCAAGGTCTATCGAATGGCGCCATGCTCGCTTTGCTTGATCGAATGGGCGTGCGCGGCACGATCACCACGCATGGCATGCGCTCCACCTTCCGCACTTGGACCGCCGAACAGACCGCGTATCCGCGTGAGATCGCGGAAGCCGCTCTAGCGCATGTCAACGGTGATGAGGTTGAAGCAGCATATCAGCGCTCGGATTTCTTCGAGCGTCGCCGCAAGCTGATGGCTGAATGGTCGGAGTTTGCGACGAGCCCGACGACGGAAAAACCGAAGCGCGGCAAAGTCATTTCGATTGGGGCGCGCAATGGCAAGTAAATCGAAGCGCCGCATCTCGTCTGCCGATTTTGTCGCGTCATTGACTGCTAGCGAAAAAGAAGCCATCCGCGCTGCATGGGCCGAAGGCAACTTCGATCAAGTCCAATCGGCCTTCTTCCGCACTCAAAGCACTTCAACGAAACGCAAAGCCGAGCGGGTGTTGCCGTTGATCGCAAAGCTCCGCGACGACTGCGAGTCACTTGCGAAGCTCCATGAATTTGGCCCATCGAAAAAAACATTCGCATTCGGTCGTGCGGAAGAAATGCGCGATTTTCTCAAATGGCTTTCGCGGATCGAACAAGACTGGCAACTGCGGGCTGGTCGGAGCATCACGACGGGGAGGCCAAGCGTTGATGATCTCTATGTCCCGGTAGTTCGTACGGTCGGAGCCATCGCGCGTAAGCGCCAAATTCGCGTGACCTCTCAAGGCGCGTTTCCGATCATCCTTGAAGCTATCGGCACAGAATTACGCCTTAAAGATTGGCGCCTGCCGAACTTTCGCACCTTAGGCCGCATCATCAACACCATGTAAAAAAGATCAGCGCCGGGCGATCTTTTTTCCCGGATGTGCGGGCACGCGATACGGCCCACCATGAAGACACGCCGTGAGAAACGGCAATCTTCAGAGGTGCCCCATGAACCCGATCCCGCTGCCGCCCGCCGCCTTGTCGATTTCCGAAGCCTGCGCTTACGCGCGTCTCTCGCGTGCCACTCTCTATCGCTTGATCGGTATTCCGAACTCGCCGCTGCGTACTTCGAAGATCGGCGCGCGTCGCGTCGTCCTGCGTGAAAGTCTCGACGCGCTTCTGGCGACTGGTGCGGCGATCAACGCCGTCCCTTCGAAGGCCGCCTAAGGTTTCGGTCGAATGCCTTCGCCCGCCCCCGTTGCGCGTCTGCAATGGCTTGCTCGCATCGCCGTTGACCCCGATGCGTCGAAAGGTGCTGTCGCCATCGCGGCGGCCTTGGCAATTCATCCGACTGCGCCGGGCGGCGATCTCTATCCCTCCGTCCCTGGCCTTGCACAGCGCGCGATGCTGACGCGCCGTGGCGCGCAAAAGGCTATCGCTGCTCTCGCAGGGCTTGGCTATCTCGCCGTCGAACAGGGTGGCGGCCGTGGCTTCAAAAATGCCTTTCGCATTGTCGAAACGGCGAATGGCTGTTCGCCCATCTGTGCATTGGAAACGATGAACGATGGTTCGCCTATTCCGAGCGGAAAAGGTGAACCGCAAAGCACGAAAGGGCGAACGGCAGAGTCGAAAACGGCGAACGGTGGTTCGCCCGAACCCGGTATCGAGCCCGGTATCGAACCCGGCCGGTCGGTCGCGGATGCTTTCGACGTGGAAGGCTGGACAAATCGCGCGGGCCGCTATGGCAAGGGGCGTGAGCAACGCAAGGAAGCCATCAAGAAGCTCCGCGATGCTGGTGCGACCAACGACGACATGGCGGCGATCTTCAAGTGCCTCCCGTCGCCCGACACGCTCGGCAAGGTCGAAGGTGCGAAATGCTTCGACGAAGCCGTGGCGACGTTCGTTTCGCGCAATCGCAAGCCCGATATGGACTTCGTTTGGGAGTCTCGCATGAAGGCTTGGACCGAGAAGAACTTTTGGACGCCCGCTTGGGGTCCGGCTCCGGATCAGCGCGGAACCCAGGTTCCGATGAAACTTCGTAACGGGGGCCTTCATGTTGCCGCTGAATGAAATCGCGCCCGTTGCTGCCGGGCGCGCGGACAAGGGCGCTGGTGGTTCGGCGTGCGCGTTGCGCAGTGGCGGGCCGGGATTTCTCCGCTCGGCTCGCCATCCCTCGTCCGACTTGATCGCGCCCATCGTCGCCCATGTGCCCGTAATCGAGCGCGCGGCCCGTCTGCGCGCGTTGGCTGCGTTGGTGGGTGTCATGGCGCGCCCCAAGCCCCTCACGCTTCTCCAAGCCTTGCGCGAGGCCGAATGCAGCGATGTTGCGCTCGCCCTAGCCGACGACGAACTCGACCGCCTCTCCTCTCTCGACCAACGCCGCGTGCTTAGCGCGTGGACGAACTGTTTCTAAACCTCGAAAGGGCCGACAATGCAGACCATCGAAAAAATTCCGAACGTGGATCAAGTCGCTCACGCCAATCGTCGCTTGAACGAGATCGCCAGCAAGATCGGTGATTTGCGTCAACGCGAAGCCCGCGCGCTTGCCGAACGTCGCAGCATGCCGCAACCGCGCGATGCCTATGATCGCGATCAGATTGCCGCGCAGGATCGCACGGTCCTCGCCTTGTCGACCCAAATTGGCGCACTCGAAAACGAGGCGCGCACGCTGGCCGTTGTCGTCGAAGATCATAACCGCCAGCAGGCCGCCCACCGCGCCCGCGAGAAGGCAGCCGAAGCCGCCCGCGACCGCGACCTCGCTGCCGATTTGGCGGTGAAGCGTATGGAGATCGCGCGCACGATCGACAAGACCCTCGCGGACCTTGCTGTCCAGTTTTCGACGTTCGAGAATTTGGGCAACGAGTTGGCCGCACTGGAAGCCGTGACGAAACTTTCGTCCGGCAATCTGCGCTCTGATCGCGCGATGCGTGCGGCCGTCGCTGCGACCGGCGAATTGCGCCTCGCTACGATCTTCGGTCACGCCAACTTCGCCGATAGCACCGGCCGCCTTCACGACGACCAGCGCGCCTTGCTCGCTCACCTCATTCCCGCTCCGACCGCCAGCGCGGCGGAGTAGTTGAAGCTCTGAAAGGATATCGAACAATGGAACTCGAAAACTTTGGCTCTACCGCCTTCGTGACTATTCGCAAGGCCCGGTCGTTCAACGAGATCGAAGTCGCGAAGAAGTCGGCTGCTCGCGAACTTGGCGATCAAATCAAGAAGGGCGTCGAGCAAGCCTTCGCGCGTCATGGCGTCATTCTCAAATCCGCGCCGGGTGCGACCTCCCGCACCGAACCGTTGCCCGTTCAGCGGATCGAGCGCGAACGCACCGCGTCGGATATTTACGTCGAGATCACCACGAAGGTTCAGGCGATGCGCAAGGACGGCGAAACGCTCACGATGGCCTGGGATCGCGCGATGAACGACCCCAAGGTCAACGAGTTGTACGTCGGCTATCTCGCCGCCCGTACCCGCGAAGGCGACAACGGCGGCGTGAGCAAGTCCCTGGCAATGGCGCGTGAACAAACGCGCGAACGTGCGAAGGCCGAACGCTTGAGCATCGAGCAAGAAATCGAGCGTCAGGCCGTCGAACTGCGCGCCCGCTATCCGATGATGACGATGGAAGCGGCGCGCTCGAAGATCATCGAGGCCGACAAAGCGCTCTATACCCAGTGGACCCTCGCTGCCATGCGCGAGAAAGACCCCGGTATCCAGGGCGTTTAACGGCTCCTAGACGGCCGATTACGGCCCTTAACGGTCCCTGCGCGCACGGTCAAAACGGCACAAGCCATGACGAAAGCGAAGAAAACCAAGCCCCATACCCCCCAAATGCCCGCGCGCCGCGTCGGGCGGTTGGATACGCTTGGCGGGATCGTGACCGAGTTGGGCCGGGTCTATCGCGACTGCCGTAATGGCCGCACGTCGTCCGGTGACGGTGCGAAGCTGGCGTACATGCTGGGCACGTTGCGCGCGACAATCGAAACCGCCGATCTGGAAGGCCGCCTCGCCGCGCTTGAAGCCGAATTGCACGAGGGCAAGTCGAATGCCGATTAATCGCGCGCGCATCGTGAAGATCGAAGCCAAGCTCCGCCGCGAAGTGGCGTTGCGCCGGAAGATGCTACCCTTCGAACGATTGGCGGCCGACGACACCGCGCACCCGGCGCATCGTGCGGCGGCGTGGCGCAAGATCGGCGATCTGTGGACGGAAGCAGCGCGCAGCAGCCGCGAGAACTCGGCAGCACGCGACGGCGCGTTTAGTCGCGCGCGCGCCGCGTATTCCAAAGCCGATAGCTTGGCGCCGGAACCCAGCGCCGTGTTGCGTCAACGCCTTGTCGAGATCATCGAAACTGGCGGCCCCGTCACCCCTATGCCGCCGCTGCATCCCGCTTTTCCGAGCAAACCGACGAATGAGGAAACCTTGGGCCGCATCGTCGAGCGGTTGAGCGCGCTTCGCCGCGCGCATCTGTCGAACCTTAACTAGACCAATGGCCGCCCCGGTCCCTGACGCTGCCCTGGCGGCCGATACGGCTTGGATTGCGCGAATGCTTGAAGCCGAGTGGGGGCATCATCCCGCCGGGGATCGCGCCAAGGTCATTGGGGCCATCCGCCGGGTCCGCGACGAACTCCGGCGCCGGGCAGCCAGTCCTACACCTGCCAAACCGGCCCGCGCCGACTCTGCGGCGGCCACTGGCCCATTCCAGGGCGTCGGGCGCTAGGGATGTGGCCCGGACGGCGCCTTGCCCTTCCTAGCGAGTTCTAGGCCGGTTTAGACTCCGGCCCATGATCCGGTTCGTCGCCTTCGCATTGGTCGCGCTAATCGCCATACCGACGCTCGCAGCCGATCCGCCGCCGCCGGTTTGGGCCGGTGATGCACCGGCCGAATGTCGTCAGACTTGGGAACACCTAGCCGAGTGCTTCGATAAGCGAAGCGGTCGGAAGGTCGCGGCATGCCGGTACGATCACGTCGCGGGCAGGTGGACCTGCACACGCATTTGAATAGGAATACTAAAATTTACTTCGCTTGAATTTACTTCTTCTTACCGCCGGTTTTTGCGGGAGAAGTCGGGCGCTCAGGCTTGTTGGCGTTTCCATGCAATCTGCCTCGAATGAATAGCCCGCATGCGCCAACAAACGTTGCGCCTACCATCACACTAGCAACCCAAGGCTGTCCAATATACGAGCAATACAATGCGCCAGCGCAGAGCATTACAGCAACGATCAGTCCAAAAAATTGCCCTCTTTTAGTGTCCGCGACTTGCGCGTCCAAGGCACGATTTTCCCAAGATTGACGATGATCTTGTTCTTTTTCCGCCATCACTAAAATGCGCTGCGCGGCGTCAGGCAAAACTGCGTTGTACTTAGCAAAATGATCCGGATGCGGCAGGGGACCGCTATATTGAGCAACGGTGCTTCTTACAGCACTGATAACAATCTTTGCCTTTTCAGGCGGCAGCGACGGCGGAAGGGCCTGAAGTATTTCCGCTTCAAGCGTCGGAATAGAAGCGGGCTCAAGTGCGCCGCTCGCCGAAATATTACCATTCGGTTTCGCAGCTAAGTCCTGCCCGCCTGTAGAGCCCACGGACTTCTTACCGCGCTTCGGCTTCTTCATCGACTTTACGCATTGCACTACGCAAATCGTTTCCGATTGCGCGCCAGTCACCACGGAGACCGTCACCACGATACTTGGCAAAAGAATAGTGATTGCTGGCACTATGAGAAATCGCCAGCGTGCTTAAGGTCAGAAAGAAGCTTGACCAAAAAGCCTTCTTAGAGAGCAACGCAATATCCTCATGAGATGGCATGGCACTTCTCCCAATCATTTAGACAGTTAGGGTGCCAATTAAAGTCCGCAAGCCAATACATTTCAGTGTATCGGCTTGATTCTGCGGGATGGTGCTCACGCGCCGGAACCTGTGTCAACTGCTCCAATCTTCTTTAGGACTGCGCGAAGCGACAAGGCCAGTTTTGTGAATATGTGAAACCGGCAAGCGTAGTGTCCTATGTGGTTCTCTCAAGATTTGCGGTCCGCAAAAAAGAAAAATTTTTCTATATCAAAGGCTTAGATGCGAATTGCACAAGAGGCCTTCACGTCTGAAAGACTTAGGTTTCAAAGAACTTGACCCAACGAATGGCAGGGTTGCGCACCGTCTCCGATTGTAGCCTTGCATCGCATGCGAAATTGTGGATTAGATTGTGGATCATATGTTTTGTGATTTTTTAACATATTGATAAACAATACATAATTCCAGAAATAAGGCGGACACCCTGTCCGCCACTACGCCCGAGCATCCCAAAAGGGATTCTCGGGCGTCGTGCTTTCTGGGGACAGATAGATTTTTTCATCGACAAACAACTGCGGCACGTCCAGCAGAGAACGACTTCGATCTCGCGTCGCGGCCCCAAATCGATATTGCGTAAGCAGGATCGCAGCGGGTGCAAATTCATTTCGCCGATATGGCATTCAGCGCCTTCAACGTCGCAACCATCTTGTCGGCTGCCTCTACATCTTCAGCGAACTTCTCAGGAAAACCCGCATCAGCTGCAAGAATATCGCAGCCGTTCACAATGTTTTGCCAATCGAGCGCCGCCGTCGCAAGTGCATCAATCGCTTTGATAAGTTCTTTTCGCACTAAATGCTCGTCGCGAGGGATTTTGGAACCGATGACGGTCCTGAGTCTGTTACGCGCGAAAGCTAAGCATGTCTCAAGATCGTAAAGTTCGACGCTTTCGTAAGGCAATTCAGTCGCAATCATCGTCTGGACCGCATCGGGGATGGGCGCGAACGTGAAATTGATCGTGCTTTGATCGATCTGTGTAGCCTTCGTAAGGAAAACCTCTATTTCGAGATCGTTTGCTAACTCCAGCGCTTCGACCAATCCTTTGAGACCCAAGTACCTATCCTGCACAACGTTATAAAAGGCTGATGCCAAAGCGGAGCGCTGCCTTCTTTTCGTACGCTCGGCTGAAGTTATCTGCCAGCGGGCAACGAGAAACGCGCCAAACACACCAATAGCACTACCAATAATACTCGCGATTGCTTCTTTCCAATTACCTTCGCGAAAAAATTTTGCGGCTTCCACGAGGAGCTCGGCGGTGCCCTGTCGCGCGTCTAGATACATCGCCCAGATTAAAATTCCTAAGGTGATGCAGAAATATATAAATAGATCGAGCCGCCAGCGCGGACGTAACTCAAAAAAGGAACGAATGACCGATCGGCGCGATTTTCTTGCCATACCGCCGAGCCTAGGATCAGTATAAATATTCGACAAGTGCCAGTTTTGTCGTTTGCTGCGGCCGCGTTTCGAGCAATGATCATCGCCGCGCACCTCGCCGAAGTGGGGCCGATGCTGCCGGTAGCATCCGAGGCATTCGATGCAGGAACAGCGATCATGCACCGCCAAGTCGCGGACTCTTCCGGCACGTACTTCGACGTTCTCGCGGGCTAGCTGTACCTACGCGTAGTAATCGCGCCACACTAATCTGCCACCACGCCTGCTAGCTAGCGTTTACAGCTTCGCGGGGCGACTATGCTCACTTTCCTTGAACTCCATGTATTTCGGCGTCTTCGAAATTCCGGGGTAGTTTGCCTTTGAATGCTTTCGAATTGAGGAGCAAAGCTTTTCATGCAAGCTTCCAAGGCGCTCTACATTCAGCATGTCCTGAGCGATATTCCGGAAAACACGGGCAAATGGTTCGTTTTTATAAAATCGAAAAAGTTGATCGAGCTTCGTGCTGAAACCCAGCGTTGGCCCTGTCAATCCAACAGACAATGAAAACGACAATCCATTTTCGGTTGATACCGCATACTTTTTCAAGAGTTTGGCGCACGACTGATCTAGGTAATTCAGGATACGGTTGATTTCCTGCACTCGATCCGCTGCAGCTAAGTGACCGAGATTGTTGAAGATCGTTCGGCAATCCTGAAATTCGCTCGCTTTTCGCATCGAAAGCGCAAGATCAATGCACTGCTTTGGATTATCTGTTTTCGATATCAAATAGGCAGTGAAAAAGGGTAAGCGCATAGCAAATCTTGCCCGTCCAGTTGGCTCAAGTATGGACGATAGGGCCTGCTGCGACTTGGCCTTCAGCGCCTCCAGCAAGCCGGTCAGTTGCGAGGGATGATCGATCCGACAACAACTCTCACAGAAAGCGTCACGAAGCGGTGCCAAATAAGCATCCGCTCCTTCCTTGTGCGCAACTGCATTGTAAAAATACGACCGCTCGGCAGCCCAACCATATCCGAACAGAAGGCGTGCTAACGCGCTTTTTGCATCTTCGCGCTTATATTGAGGGTTATTTGAGGCAAGTGCATGAACAAACTCTTTGACGTCCTTAATGTCGGGGCGTCCTGCGATGTTCAACGCCGGTCGATGATTTGTTTCCGCTGCAACGACTTCACGATCAACACCCTCATTGCGGAACATACTGTCTATTGATGTTTCGTAGCTTGCGTACTTCGGATTTTCGACCAAGTAGGAAAGGGTTAAATATTCGCTTGAAACCCAAACGTCCCATCTCAACTGAGGATTGATTCGAAGGGCTTCAAAAAATCTCACTACGTCACCTGCTGGCTTGGAACCCTCGAATGAAAAAGTCATGCTACGTGCAAATTGTGCCGCATCAGTCGCAAGCGACGAATACGCAGCTTGGTCTATCTTGATAAACCCAATTAAATCAAAGTTCTTAAGCCTGCCCGCACGAAACTCATCCTTGTAGTCATCGACGCCGAGTAACTTGTCGCTAAATAAAATTGCAGTTACAAGTTTCTCAAGACAGAGAATATCGTTGTCGACATAGTTCAAATTCATTATCTGGCTAACCCCGGTGATGCGCTCAACACCACTAAGTGTCGCGTTATCTACAAGAACTAGTCGATTAGTCGTCATGCGATACCCTAGCTAAAATAATTAAAGGTCGAAGCATTTTACGCCAAGATCGGCCCAAACTGGACGCCGGAATTCAACCTAGCCGGCAAAAATCGCTTGCGCTACTATTGACGGGAAGCGAGAGGGCACCGCCATGATTGTTGTAAATCAGCAGTGGGGAGTTACTGAGGCTGGGATTGAGGCCATAGAAGGGGGCCCAGCACCGGAAGGTATTACCAGCAGATATTTGGTTGATGCGAAGCGGCTCTTAGAAATCACTAAGCGCCCAAACGGCACGTTTTACGATTGGCCCGTGCATATGGCAGAAAAGACATGGGTTGATCCAAAGGCATTTTGTGAGGCGTTTGAACGAGCGCTGAAGTATCATTTGGAAGATTGGCAGTCACAAGTTAACCAACAGATGCTGCATGACAGCTGCATCGAAGCTCAACGAATCGCAAAAGCAAGACATCAAAGAAGGTGATTTGTTTCAAAGTTCAATAGTTGGACAATTTTCGGTTGCCATCGCCTCGCGCTCTTCGGAGAGATCCCACGGCTCAATTACGCGCTCGCGCGCGCTTGGTCTCGCAAAGTTAAAACTCCATAACGGGCGCGAGTACTGCGCACGAAATGCGCTTCCGGTGGGGCCATGCCGGACCACAGCAAGTCACAAGCGAACAAAGCAGCGCACTCGGTCATGCAAAGCGCATCATCCGAGCCAATACGCGAAGCGTCCTTGGCTCCCAAAGCGCATCCGCCTTTTGCCCTGCGACCTCCCACCGAGCGACTGGCTTATCGAACGTGCGCAGCCACATCCCTGGCGCGGGCGTCGGCGTGTCGTCGTTCGGCCGCCAAAGGTGCCGTGACGCCGCCCTACGCCGCCGTCACGCGCCAGATGACGTTGCCGACGTCGTCGGCCATCAGCAGCGAATTGTCGGGGCCGAGCGTCACGCCGACCGGGCGGCCATAGGACACGCTTTCGTCGGGTGCGAGGAAGCCCCACAGAATGTCGCGCGACGGGCCCGAGGGCTTGCCGTTTTCGAACGGCACGAACACGACCTTGTAGCCGCTGAGCTTGCTGCGGTTCCACGAGCCGTGCTGGCCGATCACCATGCCGTCGGGGAAGCCCGGCAGCGTGCCCGCCGGCATCCAGCACAGGCCGAGCGAGGCGGTATGCCCGCCCAACGCGAAATCCGGCGTGATCGAACGCGCGACCAATTCGGGATTCTGCGGCACGCGATCGTCGACGATGCGATCCCAATAGCTGTAGGGCCAGCCATAGAACCCGCCATCGACCACCGAGGTCAGATAATCGGGCGGCGTTTCGTCGCCCAACCCGTCGCGCTCGTTGACCACGGTCCACAATTTGCCGGTCGTCGGCTCCCACGCCATGCCCACGGCATTGCGCAAGCCGCCGGCGAAAATGCGGCTGCTACCGCTCGCGATGTCGATCACATGGATCGCGGCGCGGCCTTCTTCGGCTTCCATGCCGTCGTCGGCGATATTGGTGAGCGAGCCCACGCCCGCATAAAGCTTCGTGCCGTCTTGGCTGACGAGCAGGCTGCGCGTCCAATGCCCGCCGGGCTTGAACGTGGTCACGCGCTTGCCGGGCGCATCGATGCGCGTCGCGTCTTTCGCATAGGGGAACGCCATCACGCCATCGGTGTTGCCGACGTAAAACGTGTCGCCGACCAGCGCCATGCCGAAAGGCTGGTTCAAGCCTTCCATGAACGGCGCCTGGATTTCGGCGACACCGTCGCCATCGGCGTCGCGCAAACGCGTGATGCGGTTGGCGCTGGGCACGATGGCGCCGGCACGCTCCATCGTGGCGCGCGTGGCGAGGCCGAAAATGGTTTTCACCGGTCCCGGCACGCTGCTCGATTCCGCGATCAGCACGTCGCCGTTCGGCAGACAATAGATCCAGCGCGGATGATCGAGGTTGCGCGCGAAGGCGTTCACCTTCAAACCCGGCGCGGCCATCGGCACTTGCCCCGGCGCCCAGCCTTGCGCGGTCGGCATCTTCAAGGTCGGTACCGCACCTTGCGGCTTGGCCGCAGGGATTGCGGGCGCACTGCCCCAAGCCGGAGTCGGATCGCCGTCGCGCATCCGCCGCAGCGCCACCGCACCGCCGCCGACCAACGCGACCACATTCGCGAACATCCTGGAAAAGCTCATCGACGCCCTCTCCCGACTCGTAGCCCCGCTGGCAATGGCGGGAACGGGTTGGTACCATTGATACGATCTTTCTGGAATAGCGACCGCATGCTCGCCCGCCGCCGCTTCTCGGCCCTTCTTCTCGCCGCCGCTTCACGCCCCGCAATCGCCATCGCCGCGCCCGCCATCCGGGTCGGCGTGCTGCGCTTCGGCACCGTGTCGTGGGAGATCGACGTGATCCGCACGCACGGCTTGGCGGCCGTCGCGCCGCAGGAATTGGCCGCACCGCAAGCCGCACAGATCGCGCTGCAAGCGGGCCAGGTCGACGCGATCGTCGTCGATTGGATGTGGGTCGCGCGCCAGCGCGCCACCGGGGCGGATTGGAGCTTCGTGCCCTTCTCCAACGCCGTCGGCGCGTTGATCGCACCCGATGCGTCGCCGGTGCGCAACGTCGCCGATCTTCCCGGCAAGCGGCTGGGTATTGCGGGCTCGCCGCTCGACAAAAGCTGGCTGATCTTGCGCGCCTACGCCAAAGATCGCCTTGGGATCGATCTCGATAGCGCGAGCGAGCGCAGCTTCGCCGCACCGTCGCTGTTGGCCGAGCAAATGAAGCTGGGCCGGCTCGACGCGGTGTTGACCTTCTGGCCCTTCGCCGCGCGCGCCGAAGCGGCGGGGGCGCGCCGCGTGATGGCAGTGGAAGAGGCGGTCGCGGAATTGGGTATTGGCGCGAACGTGCCCTATCTCGGCTACACGTTCTCGGCTGCGTGGGCCCAGCGCAATCGCGAGACACTCGCGAACTTCCTGGCCGCATCGCGCCAAGCGCGCGAAATCCTCGCGCGGTCGGACGACGAATGGCGGCGCTTGCGTCCACTGACCGGAGCCGTCGACGACGCCGAGCTTCTCAAACTTCGTGACTGGTATCGCGCCGGCAGGCCGCGCAATTGGCGCGCGGAGGAACGCGAAGCCGCGGCGAAGCTCTACGCCCTGCTCGCGCGCATCGGCGGGCCGGCTTTGGTCGGCCCGAGCGCTGCGGTTCCGCCCGGCACGTTCTGGCCGGTCGAGTGGCGGGAAAGCGCGTGATCCACAGCCTGCCCATAAGGCTCGCCTCAACGCTCGGCCTTCTCGCGCTTTGGCAATTCGGCGCGATGCTGGCCGATAATCGCTTGCTGCCGAGCTTCAGCGACGTCGCGGCCGAAATGTGGCGGCTGTCGGCCGACGGCACGTTGCCGCTCCATCTCGGCATCACGCTCGCGCGCGTCGCCGCCGCTTTCACGCTGACGCTTTTTCTGGGCAGCGCCTTGGGCATCGCGATGGGACGCTGGCGCCGCCTCGATGCGGCCCTCGACAGCGCCGTCACGCTGCTGCTGAACATGCCGGCCCTGGTCTTGATCGTGCTGATCTATGTGTGGTTCGGCCTGACCGAGGCCGCCGCGATCGGCGCCGTGGCGCTCAACAAACTGCCGAACACGGCGGTCACGTTGCGCGAGGGTGCCCGTGCGCTCGACCCCACCGTGATGGAGATGGCGCGCAGCTTCCGCATGAAGCACGGCCGCGTGCTGCGCCATGTGATCCTGCCGCAGCTCGCCCCCTATATCGTCGCGGCGGCGCGCTCGGGCCTGGCACTGATCTGGAAGATCGTGCTGGTCGTCGAATTGCTGGGCCGCAGCAACGGTGTCGGCTTCCAGATCCAGATCCATTTCCAGCTTTTCGACGTGACCGCGATCCTTGCCTACGCGCTCGCCTTCGTGATGGTCGTGCAACTGATCGAATGGGCGGCGTTCCAGCCGCTCGAAAGGCGGGTCGCGAAATGGCGGATGTGATCCTTCGCCTGCATATCGCGCGCAAAGCGTTCGGCGCGCGGCACGTGCTGGGCGAAATCGACATCGAACTTGGGGCACGCGAGATCGTCGCGATCGTCGGCCCGTCCGGCTGCGGCAAGACGACGTTGCTGCGCATCGCCGGCGGGTTGGAGCGCAACTTCGACGGCACGCTCGACTGGCGCGGCGGCCAATGCCCGCGCATCGGCACGGTGTTTCAGGAACCACGCTTGCTGCCTTGGCGAACGGTGCGCGAGAACCTGCGCCTTGCCCAAGAAACGCCCGATCCGGCCTTGGCCGATAAGCTGCTCGACACGCTCGGCCTGTTGCCCTTTGCGGATTCCCATCCCGGCACGTTGTCGCTGGGCATGGCGCGGCGCGCTTCGATCGCCCGCGCCTTCGCCGTGGCGCCCGAACTCGTGCTGCTGGACGAGCCCTTCGTTTCCCTCGATGCGGAGATGGCGGCACAAAGCCGCGATCTCGTGCTGGCCGCGTGGCGCGCCACACCCACCGCGATGCTGTTGGTCACGCATGATCGCGCCGAAGCCGAAAGCATGGCCGATCGCATTTTGGAACTCGGCGGCGAACCTTCGCGCATCGTGGCGGAAATCGGCGTGGCAGCGCCGCGCCGCAGCTAACGCCCCAGCTTCACCGGTCCGTCTTTGCGCAATAGGGCGGCGAGATTGGCGTAAGGCAGCACGACTTCATACGTGCCATGCGCGTAGGGGCCGACCTCGTAGGGATCGAACACGATCGTCAGCGCCGTTTCGCCCCAGCAGAAGCGCGTATCAGCCTTAAGCGCTTCGAGCAGTTCTTCGCGCGGCACGGAATCGCTGAAGCCGGGCTTGGTTTTGAACAAGCGCCGCAAGCCGCTATCCACACGCGGCAGAAGTTTCGCGCGCCAGTCAGCGCCCGAAAACACATCGCCGGGTGCGGCGAATTTCCCGGTCCGCAGATCGACCAGCGAGCACAGCGTGCCGCCATTGCCGTGCGCGCCGCCGGTATAGGCCCAGACGAGCAAGCGAACGCCGACCGCATGCGCGCCGATTTGCGCAGCCGAGCCGCGCTGCAACGTTTCCCAGCCGCGGAAATATTCGTCGTCGCGCTGTTCGGCGAAGGCTTCGAGCGCTTCGGCCTCGGCGGCTTGCGCGTCGCGGCGATAGGCGTCGTTCACTTCGGCGAATTTTGCGCCGTGGAAGCGCGGATAGTCGATTTCGACCGAGAATTCGTACTCGCCCGCCTTATCGGCGTGGCGGATCGCGACCCATTCGACCGCGGCTTGCGGCGTTTGCGCGCTTGCGGCGGCAGCGCAAAGGATCAGCGCGGCGGCAAGCCCCGCGCGGAAGATCACGTTTTCGTGCCCGGCGGCAATTCGGCCTGATCGAGCTTGGCGCCCGCGAATTTCGCGGCCGTCGTCTTGGCGTTCAGCAGACGCGCGAAACGCAGATCGGCGCCCGAGAAATCGGCCGCGCGCAGATCGCAATCGGTGAGATTGGCCGCGATCTTGCGGCCCGACGGCTTGCCGTCTTTGCCGATGATGTCGGCGGGGAACAGGATCGCCTTGCGCAGCTTGGCGCCGCGCAGCGAAGCGCCCATCAACACGGCGCCCGACAGATCGGCGTTGTCGAGAATGGCGCCGTCGAGCCGCACCTTGACGAAGGTCGCGAGCACGAGCCGCGCCCCCATTAGCGAGGCGCCCGACAAATCCGCCCCGTCGAAAGCCGCGCCCGACAGATCGGCGCCGACCAGATCGGCCCCTTGCAGGCCCAGCCCCGCGAACGCGGCGCGGGCCCCCACGCGCCCGCCCGAGCGCATCCAATCGGCATGGTTGCGCACCATCACCTTCAGCGAGTCGGGCGGCACCGTGCCCTCGGCGGGCTGGGGCAGCTTCGCCTGATCCATATTCGAGCCGTCGAACGAAGCCCCCGCGACATTCGCACCCGTCAACGTGGCGCCGCGCAGATCGCAACCGGCCAGGCGCGTGCCGCACAACGCAGCACCCCGGAAATTCGCGTTGGCAAGGCGGGCCCCGGACAGATCGCAGCCGGTCAAATCCGCGCCCGCGAAGCTCGCGCCGTTCATCTCGGCGTCGACGAAACTGGACGACGCGAAACTCGCATTGTCGAAACTGGCGTTGTCGAGCTTCGCCTTACCCATATCGACGCCGTCGAACGTGGCGCCATCGAAGGTCGATTTGCGTTCCGGGTCGCTGGACATCTTGACCGATTTGCCCGGCCGGAAATCGGCGTTGCGCAAATCGCACGCCGAAAGCTTGGCCTTGGCGAAGTTCGCCCCGCGCCCGTCGAAGCGGCGCATATCGCAGCCGACCAACGTGGCGGTGGCGAAATCGGCACAAAACGCGTCGGCGTCCGACAAGTCGCAACCGATCAACTCGCATTCCGCCACGTGCGCGTCGCCGAGCAGCGCCGCGGAAAGATTGACACCGTTCAGTTTCAGACCCAGCAAATCCAGCCCGCGCATATCGGCGCGCTTGCCGCCCTGCTTGCCGAAAAGGAAAGCGGAGTGGCCGACCAGAATGGTTTTGAGGGTGTCGGCAGGAATCATTGCGCTTAGTTAAGCATGCGGGGGGATAGGCGCAAGCTATTCCAAATCCTAATCGTGAAGCGCCAATACGACCCGGCGATTGCGTTTGCCCTTGCTTTCGATCTTTTCGACCGCGATGCGGCCGATTTCCCCGGTCCGGGCGACATGCGTACCGCCGCAAGGTTGCAAATCCACCCCGGCGATATCCAGCAATCTGATCTTTCCGGTACCGCGCGGCGGCTTGACCGACATGGTGCGCACCAGATCGGGCTTCGCGTCGAGTTCGGCTTCGTCGATCCAGCGCGGCGCCACTTGATGGTTCTCGCCGATCAAGCGGTTGATCTCGGCTTCTATTTTGTCCTTATCGAACACGACGTCGCCGGGGTCGAAATCCAGACGCGAACGCTCCGCCCCGATCTGCCCGCCGGTCACGCCCGCCGGGATGACGGCGCACAGCAAATGCAGACTCGTGTGCATCCGCATATGGCGGTGGCGGCGGTCCCAATCGATCTCGGCGGTGAGTTCGCTGCCGATCGCCGGCGCTTCCGAACCGGGGGCCAGGAGATGCAGAATCCCCGCTTCGCCTTTGCGCGTGTCGGTCACGGCAAGGCGCTTGCCGTCGTCAAAAATCAGCGTGCCCGTATCGCCCGGTTGGCCGCCGCCCATCGGATAGAAAACCGTCCGGTCGAGCACGACGCCTTCCGGCCCCGAAGCGACCACGCGCGCGCGGCAGGATTTGAGATAGGAATCCTCGCGGAACAGCTCCTGGGTCATGCGTCGTCCTTTTGCGAAATAATACGCGCGAACATCGCGCGGTCGACATTGCCGCCGGACAAGATCAATCCGACCCGCTTGCCGGCATTGAGATGTCTTTCGGCGAGGGCTGCGGCCAATCCCGCCGCCCCCGCCCCTTCGGCGACATTATGCGTGTCGGAGAAATAGGCGCGCATCGCCCCTTCGATCTGCGCTTCGGAAACGCGCACGATCCGCGCCGCCCCCTTCCAGATGACCTCCAGTGCGCCTTCGACGGGCACGCGGCACGCCATGCCGTCGGCCAGCGTGTCGGCGGTGTTGGTCGAGACGGGCTTATGCGCTTCGAACGACAGGGCATAGGCGGGCGCGTTTTCCGCGACCACGCCGATCACTTCGGTCGCAAGGCCCAACGCATCGCGCGCGGCGATCACGCCGCAAATGCCCGAGCCCAAGCCGATCGGCACATAGACGCGATCGAGCGCCGGTGCCGCCCGGAAGAATTCGAGCGCGTAGGTCGAGACGCCGCGCACCAAATCGGGAAGAAAAGAGCCGACGAAGTGAAGCCCGCGCGACGCCGCCAAGTCGCGCGCGTGTTCGAGGGCCGCTTGGAAATCATGGCCGTGCTCGACCAATTCGGCACCCAAAGCGCGCATCGCGGCGTTCTTTTCGGTGGAGTTGCCGTGCGGCACGACGATCGTCGCCTTCAACCCCGCGCGCGCTGCGCCGAAGGCGATCGATTGGCCATGATTGCCACGCGTGGCCGAGATCACGCCCGGCAGCCCCGGCTTCGCCGCAGCCAGATCGGCCATGTGCAAAATGCCACCGCGCACCTTGAAGGCGCCGACGGGTGTGTGATTCTCGTGCTTCACCCAGATCTCAGCGCCCACCCGCGCGCTGAGCAGCGGCCAGTGATATTGCGGCGTGGGCGGTATAGCGCGGCGCAAACGCTCGGCGGCCGCATCGAGTTCGGACAAGGTAAATTGCGACATTGCGGTTAATCGTCGTTTAATCGGCTGCGTTTAAGAAGGACAGATGTCGTCCTCTCGCCACCTTTGAGGCCATGGCCCGCACTGTCAACCCCACCGCCGAGGCCGAACGTTTCCTGGGCGCCTTGGACGAGAAGTCTCTCGCCCTCGACGCGGCGATCGCCCACGCCAAAAGCGGCGTGGCGCATTCGTCCTTCGCCGCCTACAAGACGTTTTCGGACGCCGCGTCGGATTTCGACGGATTCTGCATTCTGATCGAGTACCGGATCAAGAAGATCCCCGGCGACGCGGAACGTGCCGGGTTCGAAAGCCGGCTGCTGACTGCGCGCGTTCACGCGATGACGCGCATGTTGAAGGCCTCGATCGAGCTGATCGGCGCGGTCGCCAATCAGAAGGAATTGCCGCTAGGCGCCAAGGACGTGTTCCTGCGTGAGTTGCGGTCGATCTACAACCTCAAAAACACGCTGTCGCGCCCGCCTTTCCTGGGCCAATTGCCGGGCGACACCACGCACGATCTGGATCTGGCGGAGAAAATTCTGCGGGAGATCATCGACAAGGCGCCCGCCTTGCTGGAATTGACGCCTGCCGACCCCGAGCCCGCCTGACAACGTCCAAAATCCGGCCCTTGACCCCGGCGCCCAAGGCGTGAAACTCCATACCCGGCGCCGCGTTTGCGCGGCGGGAAGGGTTTATCGGATTCATGGCCGACGACGGCGAATTGGCGGAAGCAACGGTCGGCGCCGTCGAGGCGGGCTTGCGCGCCGCGCTGGGCGGCCGCGAATCCGTCACGCTGGGCGAGCGGATCAAGATCCACCCGACCCAAACCGTGTTGGACATGGCCAGCCCCCTGGCCGAGGCCTTCGCCGCCAGCGATTCGACCCGCCCGGACACGGCTTGCGTGGCGCTGGTCGCGCGTCCCGAACAATTGCCGCGCGTGGGCGCTTGCGCGCAGTTGCGCACTTACGAACATGCGGGCGTGGTCAAGCTGCTGGAAGCGGGGCCCGTAACCTGGCCCGACGGCGCGCAGCGTTTCGCCATGGTCTACGAAACCCCGGCCGGACCGCCGCTGCTGCGCAAAGGCAAGCGGATCGAGGCGATGGATGCGCGCCTGCTCGCGCGCATGTTCGTGATCCCGGCCGCCCAGGTGCTGACCGAATACAACCGGCGCGGTGTGGCGCATCGCGCGATCCGGCCCGACAACGTGTTCTGGTACGACTACGGCAAAACGCGCCTGACGCTGGGGCCCGCCACCGTCGGCCCCGCCGGCGCGATGCAGCCCGCCGTGTGCGAAACGCTGGAAATGGCGATTTGCGACTCCTACGGCAAAGGGCTTGGCACGCCGGGCGACGACCTGTTTTCGCTGGGCGTTACGGTGCTGGCTTTGCTGCGCGGCGAATGGCCGCTCGCCGATCTGACGGACGAGCAGATCTTGGAAAAGCGGATGGAGCTCGGCAGCTGGGACGCGCTGGCCGGCAAGTACAATCCGCCGACCGAAATGTACGATCTGCTGCGCGGGCTGTTGTGCGACGACCCGAACGAGCGCTGGTCGCTGGCCACGCTCGCCAAATGGGCCGAAGGCTCGCGCCCGCAATTGCCGCGCTTCACCATGCCGCCCAAGGCGCGCGAACCCTTCCTGTTCGAAGGCAAGCTTTTGCGCACGGGCCGCGAAATCGCGATCGCGATGGGCAAGAATCCGCAGCCCGCCGCCGCGATTTTGCGCACCGGCCTGTTGCGCGATTGGGCGCGCCGCGCTTTGCCCGACGACATCGCTTCGCGCAAGCTCGACACCATGTCCGGCCCCGGCAGCCCCGCCGCGCGCGACGGCGACGGACCGCTGGTCGCGCGCGCGTGCATGGCGCTCGATCCGACCGGACCCTTGCGGGTCGCGGGCTACGCGTTCCGGCCCGACGGGATCGCCGCCGCCCTGGGCCGCGCCTTCACCGCCGACCGCCAGATGCTGCCCGCGATCGACGCGGCGATCCGGGCGGGCCTGCATCTGGAATGGGCCGACGCGCAGAAAGCCGCGAACCCCAACCAGAAATCCACGACGCGGCGCATCAACGCCTTCGAGCGTTTGGGACGCTGGGCGAACGAGCCGGTCGTCGGCGCGGGGCTGGAGCGCTGCCTTTACGAACTCGACCCGCGCATGCCGTGCCTGTCGCCGCTCAGCGTCGATGGCTGGGTCGAAACGGCCGGCGATTTGCTGCCCGAGATCGATCGCGCGCTGGAGGATCAAGACGGCGCCAATCGCGGCTTCGACCGGCATGTGCCCGCCTTCCTTGCCGCGCGCGTTTCGGCCGACGAAAACGCGCTGCGGGGCCTGGCCGGCGGGGCGGCGGACGAGGAAGCGCGCCTTGCGGCGCTGCGCCTGCTCGCGGAATTGCAGGAAACCTATCTCGTCGGCTCGCTGCCCAATCTCGCGCGCGAATGCGCCGGGCTGGTGCGGCCCACGCTCGAACGTTATCAGCGCATCGCGACGAAGGAGTTGATCCGCACCAAGGCGGAGGCCGCGATCCTTGCGGGCGATCTGCGCGAACTCGTGCGCCTGGTCGACGACAAGGTGGGGCTGGAGGCCGATCAGCGCGGCTTCGGTGCCGCCAAAACCGAATACGCCAACGCGACCGAAAAACTTTCCAAGGCCGATCTCGTGATGATCGACCGCGCGCGCCAGGCGATCTATCGCGGCCGGGAATCGGCGGCGCTGGCGGCGGGCTCGCTGGCGCTGGCGCTGTTCTTCGTCGTGCTCGCCTTGCATTTGGGTTAGCGTGGATCGATGGCCATCGTTCCGCGCTCCTCGCTCACGAAGCTTCTGCCCGCCGCCTGGTCCGGCGCGGCGCTGATTTTTCTGGCGCTGCTGGTGGTGCAGCCGACGACGGCGGTTTATCTGCTGATCGCGGGCCTGCCCACGCTCGCCATGCTGATGATGGACGACGATCCCGAGCAGCGCGGCGTGTTCGCGGTGGGGGCGCTCAATCTCGCGGGCGCGCTGCCGTTCGTGCTGCTGTCGGTCGTGGGCAATATGCGCTTCACGCCGCTGTGGACGCTGAACGCCTATATGTGGCCGTTCCTGGGCGCGTTGCTGGGCGCCACGCTTTATTACGGCGTGCCGATGCTGGTGCGCTACTTGGCGAAGGTCGAGGAAGAGCGCGAGAACCGGCGCCTGGGCGAACGTCAGCAGGCGCTTGTCGAGGAATGGGGCGCCAACGTCGCCTCCGTCCAGCTCGATTTCTCGAACAAGGACGGCATCCGCTAGACGCCGGATTCCGGCGCTGGCTTGCCAGCGCGAATCCCCTTCGGTAGTTTCGCCAGCGACAGTTGCGACGCGGGGAAAGGGACGCGATGAAGTGGGAATTTGCGGCAGTGTTGGGCGTTTACGGCGCGACCTTCGCCTATACCTATTCGCGTTACGCGGACCGGCTGGAATTCCATCGGTATCTCGCGAACCATGTGATGCTTTTCGCGCCGCTGAACTTCCTGTTCACGTTCTTCACGCGCGGCAAGCAATCGGCCACCTATCCGGCCCATATCGTGCCGGGGCTCGACCAGTTGAAAGCCGCCTATCCCATCATCCGCGCGGAGGCGCAGGCGCTGCGCGATGCGGGCGTGTTCAACCGCGCGCCCGCGAAGGACGAGCCCGGCTACAACACGTTCGAGAAGGGCGGCTGGCGGCTCTATCGCCTCAAATGGTACAGCCGCGAATGCGACCCCAGCGCGAAAGCGGCGTGCCCGCAGACCTGCGCGATCGTCGATTCGATTCCGTCGGTGCGCTCGGCGCTGTTCACCGTGCTGCCGCCGGGCGCGCGCCTGGGCCGGCATCACGATCCGGTCGCCTCGTCGCTGCGCTATCACCTGGGCCTGCTGACGCCGAATTCGGAGAAATGCGCGCTGACGCTCGACGGCGTGCCGCATGTATGGCGCGACGGCGAGGAATTGCTGTTCGACCCGACCTATCTGCACAGCGCGATCAACGAGACGGATGTGGTGCGCATCATCCTGTTCTGCGACGTCGAGAAGACGCAGCTGTGGCGGCCGATCAAGCCGCTGGCCGACGCACTGGATTTCGGCGTGGTCAGCAAGTTCACGGGTGCCGACGCGCAAGGCAAAATCTCGTGGATCTCGGCCGCGTATAAGCCGATCTACAAGCTGCGCGCCTACATCAAGCAGAACGTCAAAAAGCGCAACCGCACCGCCTATAACATCATCAAATACGGCGCCATCGCGCTGGTCCTGGCGGGGCTTTATTACGTGCTGTGAGCGAAGCTCGGGCGCGCCGGCGCGATAGTTGTTTGCGCGGCGCTGCCACCTGAGGTCGGCACGTTATTCGCATAGATTGCGGCGATTTCGGAGAATCGCGCCCCAAAAATTGCGGGCGGCGCGATTGCCGACCCCAACCCCGGATTGGCGGGAGAAGGCCGATGACGCCCGAGCAAGTCAAACTCGTCCAAGAGAGCTTCAAAATGGTGGCGCCGATCGCCGACACGGCGGCGGATATTTTTTACGACCGCCTGTTCGCGACCGCGCCGCAAGTCCGCGCGATGTTCCCGCAAGACATGAAGGACCAGAAGAAGAAGCTGATGCAGATGATCGGCACGGCGGTCACCAATCTGCACCAAGTCGACAAAATCGCGGATGCGGTGGCGAAGCTGGGCGCGCGCCACGTCAAATACGGCGTGAAGGACGAGCACTACGACATCGTCGGTGCCGCACTTCTGTTCACGTTGAAGCAGGGCCTGGGCGACAAGTTCACGCCGGACACCGAATCCGCATGGACCGCGACATATGGTTTGCTCGCCGGCGTAATGAAGGACGCGGCGAAGAACGGCGCCTAAATCAGCGCCGCGCCGAAGGTCTTTTGCGATTTTGAAAAATGGTGCCGCAGGAGGGAATTGAACCCCCGACCCGCGCATTACGAATGCGCTGCTCTACCCCTGAGCTACTGCGGCACACGTGGGGTCTTTCGAAGCGGCGCGGAAACTACAGGACGCGGGCCCAAGATGCAACTGCCGGGGCGGCACGCGCGCGAAAGCCCGAAAACCCCTTATTTTCAGCGCCCTACAGTGCCCGCGTGAGGCCGCCGTCGCAGTCGATCAAGGCACCCTGCACATAGGCGAATCGGGGGCTGAGGAGCTGGGCGGCCAGTTCCGCGATTTCCGCCGGCTGGCCGAAACGCGCGATTTTGAGATCGGCCAGCGCCTGGGCGCGCGCGGTCGCTTCGTCCACGCCCTTGTCTTTCGCCGCCTGGGCAAGCCTGCCCTTCAAGCGATCGGTTTCGATCCAGCCCGGATTGATGCCGTTGACGCGAATGCCGTCGCGCGTGGCCGGTTGCGCGATCGCCTTGGTGAAGTTGAACAGCGCCGCGTTGACCGTACCGCCGATCGTGAAATCGCCCGCCGCCATGCGCCCGCCGATGCCGATGATGTTGACGATGGCGCCGCGCGACTCTTTCAACGCGGCCCACGCGGCGCGCGTCATGCGCACCGTGCCGTGGAACTTAAGCGCGAAGCCGTCGAGGAAATCGTCGTCGGTCAGTGCCGCGAAATCGCCGCGCTTGGTCGCACCCGCGTTGTTCACCAGAAAATCGAGCCGCCCGAATCGCGCGATCGCCGCCGCCACCGCCTTGGCCGCCGCGTCCGCTTCGCGCAGATCGATGGCGAAGGCCGCGCACGTCGTCTGGCGCGACAGCCGCGCCACATGCGCGTAGAGTTCGCCGGCCGAGCGCGCGACCAGCAGAACATTGACGCCTTCGGCCGCCAGCTTCTCCGCAATCGCCAACCCGATACCGCGCGACGCGCCCGTGACGATCGCCGCTTTGCCCGCCAGCCCTTGATCCATATCCGCCGTCTCCAACCGAAGGATTTACGGCACGTTATCCGATTTGCGCCGCCGCGCGGAAATGGCATGTTTCCGGTCATGCGATTCTGGCTCGCCCTTGGTGCGCTTTACGGATTCGTCGCGGTCGCGATGGGGGCGATGGGCGCGCATTTTCCGGGCATCGACGACGCGGGCAAGGAATGGCTGCGCACGGCGTCGCTCTATCAGGCGATCCACGCGCTCGCCTTGATCGGCGTCGCGGCGTTGAGCGAAAAGCGCCTGACCTTCCGCCTGTCCTTCGCGGGCCTTTGCTTCGCGCTGGGCGGCTTGATGTTCTCGGGCGGGCTTTACGCGCGCGCGTTGCTGGGCATGGATTTGGGGCCCGTCGTGCCCGCCGGCGGCATGGCGTTTCTGGCCGGCTGGCTGCTGCTGTTCCTGGCGGCGTTCGGGCGGCATTAGAGCCAGCTCTAAGGCCGCCCATAGGGCGACACGATCCGCACGCGCGCCAGCGCGTTCGCGTTGATGAGATAGCCGACCATCGCGGCCGACGCGTCGTCGGGCAGATCGAGCTTCGCCACCCCGAGCGCGAACACGGTCAGCACGTAGCGATGCGACGGCCCCGGCGGCGGGCACGGCCCGCCGTAACCGGCCGCGCCGAAATCGTTGCGCATTTCGCGCGCGGTTGCCGGCCACAAGGCGGGCTTGGCGCCCGGCGACGTCGCGGGCAGGCCTTTCGTCGCGGCGGGAATATCGATCACCAGCCAATGCCACCAGCCGCTGCCGGTCGGCGCATCGGGATCGAACAGCGTGACCGCATAGCTTTGGGTGCCGGCGGGCGCCCCGCTCCACGACAGCAGCGGTGAGCGATCGGCGCCCCAGCAGCCGAATTGCGAATGCGTCAGCCGGTCGTCGAGCGCCACGCCGTCGGCGAAATCGGGCGACAGCACGCGGAATTCCTTGTCCGGCGTCGCCGCCATCACGTGGAACGCGATGTAGACGATCGCCACGCCGATCGCGACACCGAGCGAGAAGAAAAGATCGAGCCTGCGGCTTTCGGGTGAATCGGGGGCGGGCGAATCGTCGCGCATGGAAATCCTCCGTCGTCTGGATCGCCATTGCGCCAAATCGCGCGGCGCAGGCCAAACGCGTTCGATTCACCCGCGGACGAGAAATTCTCGTTGGCGCGCGCACCGCCCCGGCCGCCAGGATCGCCGATCCCGACGGAGGTAATGATGCCCGACGAAGTGCTGTTCCATCGCGACGGCAAGATCGCGATCCTGACGCTGAACCGGCCCAAGAAGCTCAACGCCATCGATTACGCGACCGCCGACGCGCTGCTCGCCCGGCTCGACGCGATCGAGATCGATCCCGATCTGCATGCCGTGATCCTGACGGGTGCCGGCCAGCGCGCGTTTTCCGCCGGCGGCGACATTCCGCAGTTTTCCGAAAGCGTGCGCGCAGGCGCGTTCCAAGCCGTGCGCGATTTCGTGCGCCGGGGCCAGACGCTGACCGCGCGCATCGAAGCCTTCCCCAAGCCGGTGATCGCGGCGGTGAACGGCCTGGCCTATGGCGGCGGGTGCGAAATCACGGAGGCGGCGCATCTGGCGGTCGCGTCGGCGCGCGCGATGTTCGCCAAGCCGGAAATCAAGCTCGGCATGCCGCCGACCTTCGGCGGCACGCAGCGTTTGCCGCGCTTGGCGGGCCGCAAACGCGCGCTGGAATTGCTGCTGACCGGCGACAGTTTCGACGCCTATCGCGCGCTGGAGCTGGGCCTGGTCAATCGCGTCGTCGGCCATGCCGATTTGATGGCGGCGTCGCTGGAGCTTGCGCACAAAATCGTGCGGCACTCGCCTTTGGCGGTGGCGTCGGTGATCGCGGCGACGACGCGCGGGATCAATTTGCCGATCGGCGAAGGCTTGCTGGTGGAAAGCGAGCAATTCGCCAAGATGGTGCCCACGCGCGATCTGCGCGAGGCGCTGGACGCGTGGCTTATGCGCGCGACACCGGCGGGCGGCGCTGCGGCTTGACCAGTGTTTTGACCCAGGCGCGGAACGCGGCGACCTCCGGCCGCGCCATCGCTTCGCGCGACGACACCAGCCAATAGGCCGAGAGCGAACGCAGCGGCGGGCCCAGCACCGGCACGACGCGGCCTTGCGCGAACTCCGCCTGCATCAACGGCAGGCGGCCGATCGCGATTCCGCCGCCCGCCGCCGCCGTCTCGCAGGCCATGAAGATCGAATCGACGTTGCGCGCGGGCGGCGTGCCGGGGCCGGCTTGCGGCGCCCCCGCCAATTCGCGCCACGAATCCCAATCGTCGCGCGCGGTCGAAATGCGGATCGGCGCGAAGCGGTCGAGATCGGCGACGCTGCGTATCTCGGCGGCGATCGCGGGCGACGCGACCGGTACCAGCCATTCGTGGAACAGCAGCGTGGCGGTCAGGTCGGGCCAATCGCCGCGCCCCAGCCGAATCGCGACATCGACCCCGTCGCGCGGGAATTCGACCTGACGCTGGCTGGTATCCAGCGTGATCTCGATGCCGGGATGCGCCTCGCCGAATTTGGCGAGATTGGGGGCGAGCCAGCGCATGCCGAAGGTCGGCGCGACGCTGACCGTCAGCTTGCCGTTGGCCCGCCGCCCCGGCACGCCCTCGCTCGCCCGCGCGATTGTCTCCAGCGCGGCGCGGATCTTGGGCAGGTAGTCGCGCCCGCCTTCGGTCAGCGACAGGGCGCCGGGCCCGCGCGCGAACAGCTTGGCGCCCAGCCAATCCTCCAGCGTCTGGATGCCGTGACTGACGGCGCTGGGCGTCAGCGCCAATTCTTCGGCCGCCTTTTTGAAGCTGGCGTGGCGCGCAGCGGCTTCGAACAGGCGCAAGGTTTTCAGCGGCGGAAGACGATAGGCCATGGCAACAGCATAATTCCCGCAGCGGGCGGGGCCGATGTATTTCCCTCACCCGTGGGAGAGATTAATTCGCGCGCGGCGCCTTCGCCGGGGGCGGTTCGGCGGGTTTGGGCGCCGGCCCCGCCTGATGCAATACCATCCGCCATTCGCCGCCTTCCCGCACGAACGCATTGGTCGCCGCACACCAGCCTTTGCCGCCATCCAGCGATTCAAAACACACCACAAGGGCGGTTTCGCCCGCAAAAATGACATCCGGCTCGACCGGCACGCTGGACGGCGCCGGGCCGGACAAAATCCGCCGCCAGCTTTCCATCACGGCGTCGCGGCCGGTCAGAATCGGCCAGCCGGGGTGAATACAAGCGACCGCCGCCGCCTTGGCCCAGATCCGCTCCATGGCCGCGAAATCCCGATCGGAAAACGCCCGGTAAAAGATTTCGTTGGCGAACAGGACGGCCTGCCGCTCGCGGGCAGGATCGAAACGGGGGCTGCCGGACGGGACATATTCAGTCGTCTCATTTTGCGAATTGGGATATTAACAATTTGACTCAAATAGGCGATCTCTGGCCTCATATTACCTTATCTGCTATTTTCCGTGGATAAGTTGCCGGGGTTACGGCGCGGCAACCTTGCCGCTTCGGGCCCCTTCCGGGTGATCGGTCGAACGGACGGGTTGGACGCACAAGAACGATGGACGGAGCCGTATCGAAATCGTTCTGGGCTCCCCCGACTTTCGCCGAGCGGGGGGCGTCGGTGCCGTTCACGACACCGATCATCGTCGGCAGCCGCGTCCGGGGGCATTACGACGAGCTGGAACTCGTCGTGCCGAATCCTTCGGGTGCAAAGGGCAACTACATTCTGGGGTGGAAGTCTCTGCCGGAAGTGTTCTCGCTCACGGTCCATGATCGGGTTCTGCATCGGGCCCTCGACGAAGCGGGCGCCTCGACGCCTGAGGCCGTGCGCGCGGCCACGATGCGCACCGCCGCGACCGGCCTTGCCGGTCCCGCCGCGGCCAAGCAGGCCAAGGCCCTGCTGAAGGAGCAGGAAGATTTCAAATTGCTGATCCAGTTTTCGCTGCTGTCGGAAACGGTCACGCAATTGTCGGGCGGCCAGTTGCAGATCACGCTCGCCCATGTGCAAAGCGAGACGGGCCGCCAGCAGGCGAAGCTGATCCTCGCGCGCGTCGCGCACAAGGTGAACATCGAAGGCAACGAGCTCTACGCGCGCATCGAAGCATGGTCGGATCTGCTCGGCCCCATCGGCACGCCGAAGCTGACGCGCGCACCACGCCTGCGCCGCATGCGCCAGCGGATCGAGGAATTCGCCAATTCGATCGGCGGCTGGTCGGAGGTCGACAAATCCGAACACGCGCCGCTGGGCGGGCTCGCCAGCCTCGTCGCCCGCGAAACCTCTGCCCTCGCCGCCGAGACCTTCGCGGTCGCCGACGCCTATCTCGAGAAGATCGACAAGACCGTCTCCGCCTGGGACAAAACGCAGACCGAGATCGCCGACGCGATCGAGCGCATTTCGTGGATGCTCGACGGCTGGGATTTGCTGGTCGCGATGTGGGAGGACGCCGTCGTCAAGGCGCCGCACGAGCAGCAGGCCGTGGTGCAGGAGCTCGCGCGCATTCTGCCGATCATTCCCGAGGAGGAAGTGACCGGCGCGCGGCGCGATAAGATCCGCGATATCGGCGTGCAGCGCCGCAAGCTCGTCAAACCGATGGAGGATTGGGTCACCGGCACGATCGACGCCGATCTGCGCACCCGCCTCGAAAAATACAAGGCGAAGGCCGCATGACCGACGTGACCAAAGCGTTGGGCGACCTGTCGCAGCGGCTCTCGCAGATTCCGGAGTCCACGCTGATCGAGATCGTGTGGGCGCTGGAAGGCAAGCGCGCGGGCAACCACACCGATCAAACGGCGCTGGGCCTGCTGGGCCAGTTCCGTCCGCGTCTGCAGCTTGTCCGGCCGGGCCGGCGTATGAGCGCCAAGCGCTTGTTCGCCATGCCGTTCGAGGACATGCTGACCAATGCGCCCAAGACGCAGTCGAAGATCATCGGCAAGATCAGCCGCAACGTCATCGACCCCGCCTGGGATTTGATGGTCGACAAGCTGGGCCGCACCGAGGTCGAGCAGATCGAAACCGCGATCCGCGCGATGCCCAAGGGCAACAATTCGTGGCTGGAATTGGGCGCGCGGCTGTGGCCGCAATGCGCCAAGGAAATGCGCGACATCGTCACGCGCGCGGAAAAGAACGTCGCCTATCGCGCCGACATCACGCCCAAGCTGGGCGGGCCGGAAATGTATCTCGACTTCCAGGACATCACCGACGTCATGGAAATCGCGGTCGAGATCCAGACGATGCGCGAGGGGCTGCCGCCCAAGCCCATCGTGGCGCTGGCCGACGAGGATATCGAGACGATCGGCAAGACCGTGATGGCGGTCGATGCGCGCATGCGCCAGCGTGCACCGGTCGTCGTCTACGCGCTCGTGGCACGCCTCGACCAGCCGACCGAAATCCTGTCGATCTTCGTGCGCGTCGCCGAAAAGGGCATGGCGGGCTCGACCGGCGAACTCGCCTCTATCACCACCGAGGTGATGGTGACCGACATGGAGCAGCGTTTCGAGGAAGTGCGCCGTTCCATCGCCAGCGGCGCGAACGACGGCAAGGTCACGGTGCGCGAGGATCTCGCCAAGGAAATCGAGCACCATCTGAAGGGCATCGCCCAAGGCCGCGAGCAGTTGAAGGGCCAGTCGGGTGCGGCCGCGTCGCGCCGGCTCGAGCGCGTGAAGATCAAGCTCAAGGACGTCGTCAACTCGAACATCATCGAGAACGCGAGCAAGGACGTCAGCGCCGTTCTCGCCGATATCGGCCGCTTGGCGGCCAAGGCGGCGGGTGAAGGCGATATCGGCGAAATGCAGCTGGTCGAGGACCGGCTGGTGGCGCTGCAACTCGCCGCGAAATACGCGGGCGATCTGGGCCTCGACAAGGAATTGAAGGACGAGATCAAGCGTGTCGAAAGCCAGATCGACGGCCATACCGGCCGCCTGTTCGGCGATATCCGCTCGCGCGGCCTGACGGTCGACAACCGCCAGGACGCGGAGGCCGAGCTTTATTCGAGCGTGCGCATGCTCGAACTCGTCGTCGGCGCCGACAAGGCGGAAAAGACGCTGGTCGAAGGCCTGAACCTGATCGACGAGAACACGCGCGAACAGTAAGTTCTCAGCGGTTCTTGCCCGGCACCCACAATACGTCGGCCGCGCCGTTCTCGTTCAGGTGGCGCGACAGCACGAACAGATGATCCGACAGCCGGTTGGCGTAGCGGATCGCGGCGGGATTGACCGCTTCGCGCGCGGCGAGCGCCACGATTTCGCGCTCCGCCCGGCGCGTGACCGTTCGCGCCAGATGCAGTGCCGCCGCCGCCGGACTGCCGCCGGGCAGCACGAAGGAATTGAGCGCGGCGAGTTTCTCGTTCATCGCGTCGATCTCGCGCTCCAGCCGTTCGACCTGCGCTTCGACGATGCGCAGCGGCGGATATTTGGGATCGGGCGTTTCGGGCGTGCACAGATCGGCGCCCAGATCGAACAGATCGTTCTGGATGCGCGCGAGCATCGAATCCGCTTCGCCCTTCGTATGCAGGCGCGCGAGACCGATACAGGCATTCGCCTCGTCCACCGTGCCGAACGCGGCGACGCGCAGCGCGTCCTTCGGCACGCGGCTGCCGTCGCCCAGCGACGTTTCGCCCGTGTCGCCGCCCTTGGTGTAGATGCGCGTCAGCTTCACCATTTCTCAACCCGCGTATTTGCGCAGCAGCGCGTAAGTCAGCATCAGCAACAGCGCCAAGGCCTGCAAGCCCACGCGCCAGCGCATCATTTTATTGCCGTTGCGCCGGTTGAATTCGCCGCCTTGCGCCATGCCGCCCATCCCGGTGAACAGCGTGGCGACGACCGCGAGGCAGGCCGCGCCGATCAGATAGGGGAAGACGGCGAGAAGGAGTTGCATGGGTTCACCGGCGGCGGAAACTGAAATCGCCGCGCGCTTCCGCCAGATCGGCGAACAGCATCAACAGCGATTTGAATTGCGGCCCGATCTTGTGCCCGGCTTTGGCGGCATCGCGCCAGGCGATCTCGAACGGACCTTCGACGTCGCGCAGCAGCGTATCCCACAACGCGTCGAGATTGGGCGAGAAATGGGCCGGAAACGCCAGGTCGGCCGCGAGCGCCGCGTAGACCTTTTCCATTGTGTCGTGGCCCGATGTCAGGACGGCGCGTTTCATTTCGGCACTTCGCGGAAGCTGGAATAGTGATCGACCGTCACATAGATCAGCCGGTCGCTGGAAAAGACGAGGCGTTTGGCGTTGCGCCGGCCGCAAGCGAAATCGAGATCGGCTTCCGTCCAGCGCCGTCCGGCGGCTTCGGGCAGGCGCTTTTCGCGGTTGAAGAAACGGTCGCCACCGATCGCCTTACCGGGCGCCACGCGGCACAGATCGCCGCCGGGCCGCCAACCGAGCTTGGCCGCGTCGTCCTTGTCGATATAGCGGTCGGCCGGCAGGCGGCCGGTCGCACGGATCGATTCGACCGTCGCGACGAATCCTTCGACATCGTTGAGCCGCATTTCACGCGCGAAACCGCGCAAATCGGCGGCCGAAACCGGGCCCGCGAGCAGCGCCAGCAATGCGACGAGAAGCACGAAAAAGCGTTTCATCGCGTGCTATATAGCGCGCCATCGAAGCTTCGCACAGATGGGCCGCATGTCTTTCCTCGATCGCATCGCCGAGTGCAACAAGCACGACCCTGCCGCTTACCGCCCCTTTTTCGCCGCCGGACGGCAAGTGGGGGCCGTGCGCCACGCTTTGGCCGAACGCTTGGCGAAGATGCCGGCGATTTTCGCGGTCGACGGGACCAGCGTGACGTTGCTGCCTGAATTCGACACGGTCGAAAAACGCAGCGCCGCGATCGACAAGGCGGTGCGAATCCTCGAAGCCGAAGGCGTGGTGAAAGGCCGGCGCGACGAAAACTATCCCGCCTGCCCCGAATGGGGGCGGCCCTATGATTTCGTCATCGAGCGCGCCGCCGCGCCGCATTTCGGCATCCGATCCTTCGGCGTGCATATGACCGGCTACACGCGCAAAGCGGACGGCATCCATATCTGGGTGGCACGCCGCGCGCGTTTGAAACCGACCTATCCCGGCATGCTCGACAACACCGTCGCGGGTGGCCAGCCGGTCGGCATGGGATTGATCGACAACATGGTGAAGGAATGCGGCGAGGAAGGCGGCATTCCGCCCGAACTGGCGCGCAAGGTGGTGCCGGTCGGCGCGATTTCCTATCGCATGGACGCGTCCGACGGGCTGAAGCCCGACGTGCAGTTCTGCTTCGATCTGGAATTGCCGCCGGATTTCACGCCGCGCAATACCGATGGCGAGATCGACGAATTCTTCCTGTGGCATTGGACGCGCGTTGCCGAGACGGTCGAGCGCACGCGCGAATTCAAGTTCAACTGCAATCTCGTCCTGATCGATTTCTTCGTGCGCCACGGGCTGATCAGCCCCGAGCATCCCGACTATCTCGCCATCGTCGAAGGCATGCGGCGCTAAAGGCCGAGGCGCGCCCGCAGCGATTCCGGCGTCTCGCCGCTCTCGCGCATGTTGCGGATCGCCAGCGCTTGCGTGCGCTTGGCCAATCGCCCGCCCTCGTCGTCGCGGATCAGCGGGTGATGGCGCCATTCGGGCACGTTCAAATCGAGCAAGGCTTGCAGCAGGCGATGGATATGCGTCGCCGGCAGCAAATCCTCGCCGCGCGTGACCAGCGTGACGCCTTGCAGATGATCGTCGAGCGTGACCGCGAGGTGATAGGACGTGCCGATATCCTTGCGCGCCAGCACCACGTCGCCGTGACTTGCGGGATCGGCCGTGAACACGCCGCGATCGCGGTCGCGCCATTCGAGCGGCCCGGTCAGCGCCGCCGCTTTGGCGGAATCGAGGCGCAGCGCGAAGGGCTGGCCTTGCGCCTGGCGGCGGGCAATCTCGTCCGCCGCAAGACCCCGGCATGTGCCGGGATAGATCGGCTCGATCCCGTGCGGCGCGGAAGCGAGGCGCGCGATATCGCCCCGCGTGCAGAAACACGGATAGATCACGCCCTTCGCCTTCAATCGGTCGAGTGCGGCGGCGTAGTCGGCGCGGTGTTCGGATTGGCGGCGCACCGGCTCCTCCCAGCGCAAGCCGAGCCAAGCGAGGTCTTCGCGCATCGCCGATTCGTATTCGGGCCGGCAGCGCGCCGTGTCGATATCCTCGATCCGCAGCAGGAAGCGGCCCTTGGCGCGCCCCGGGACGTTCATCGCCTGATCCCAGGCGAACAGCGCCGAATAGGCGGAGCCCAGATGCAGCAAGCCGGTCGGCGAGGGCGCGAAACGCGTGACGATCATGGCAGGATCGACACTAACATGCCGCGCTGCTAGGAAAGGCCCATGTCGAATATCCATCTCGATGGGCCGCGCATGGGCCCGGCCGCCGGCGGAAAGCCCCGTTCCATCGTCGCGTTGCTGCACGGCCTGGGCGCCGACGGCAACGACCTGATTTCGCTCGCGCCGATTTTCGCGCGCGCGATGCCGCACACGGCTTTCGTGTCGCCGCACGCCCCGTTCCCTTGCGACATGGCGCCGTATGGGCGGCAATGGTTCTCGCTGCTCGACCGCAACCCGGCCAAGATTCTGGCGGGCGTGCAGACCGCCGCCCCGATCCTGGACGCGTTCATCGACGCCGAACTCGCCAAGGCCGAATTGCCGCCCGCGAAGATCGCGCTGATGGGCTTCAGCCAAGGTTCGATGATGTCGCTGTTCGTCGCCCCGCGCCGGGCGGCGCCGATCGCGGGCGTGGCCGGCTATTCCGGGCGCCTGATCGGCGGCGGCCTGCTGGCCGACGAAATCAAATCGCGGCCGCCGGTGTTGCTGGTCCATGGCGACCAGGACCCGATCGTGCCGTTCGATTCGATGGCGGCGGCGGAAAAGGCGCTGACGGCGTTGAACGTGCCGGTCGAAACCCTCGCCTGCCCCGGCCTGCCGCATTCGATCGACGAGGCGGGCATCGCCAAGGGCATGGAATTCCTCGCCCGCGTTCTCGGCTGATGGTGCCGCGCCTCGGCTGCGGGGCGGCGATCCTGGACGAATCTGGCCGGATGCTGCTCGCCCGGCGGCTGACGGAACCCGAAGCCGGCTGCTACGGGCTGCTCGGCGGCAAGATCGAGCCCGGCGAGGCCACGCGCGACGCGATTCTTCGCGAGATCGCGGAGGAAATCGGTGTGTGCCTGGAACTGCAAGGTTTCCTGTGCGCGGTCGATTTGATTCTGCCAAACGGCGTGCATTGGGTTTCGGTCGTCGAGCGCGCGCAGATCGCGTCGGGCACGCCCAAAATCCACGAACCCGACAAACTCGCCGATCTGGGCTGGTTCGCGCGCGACGCGTTGCCGCAGCCCCTGACCCGAGCCGCGATCGCGGCGGTCAAGGCGCTCGACGGGTGATTTAACGGCGCCGCAATATTCGGCGTTATCCGACATATTGTGTTCGGACCGCGATTCGCCTAACAATTAATGGAGTCTACGACGTTGCTTCCGCCTTGGCGTTCCCGCCGGGACTGATCATCGGCGAATCGACAAGGCGGCCTTCGACCCACCTCGAGGGAGTGATCTTGTCGTGTACGTTTCGGCCGATGCTTGTCCAGCGCTGGTTTTGAACGCCGATTTCCGGCCGCTGTCATATTACCCGTTGTCGGTGTGGTCCTGGCAGGACGCGGTCAAAGCCGTGTTTCAGGATCGCGTCAATGTCGTGCACGAATACGACAAGGTCGTGCGCTCGCCGACCCATGCGATGCGCCTGCCCTCGGTCATCTCGCTGAAGGAATACGTGCCGGCGGCGCGCCGCCCCGCCTTCACGCGGTTCAACGTGTTCCTGCGCGACCGCTTTATCTGCCAATACTGCGGCGACGGTTTTCCGGCGCACGAATTGACCTTCGACCACGTCATCCCGCGCTCGCGCGGCGGGCGCACGACCTGGGCCAATGTCGTCACCGCGTGTTCGAGCTGCAATCTGGCCAAAGGCAGCCATCTGCCGCACGAGGTGGGGATGTTCCCGCGCCACGCGGCCGAGGCGCCGACCTCGCAGCAATTGCAGGAGAACGGCCGCGCCTTCCCGCCCAACTTCCTGCACGAAAGCTGGCGCGACTTCCTCTACTGGGATTCGGAACTCGAATCCGCCTGACGACGCGGCCTCAGTCGATCGCGCGCAAACGGGCGCGCTCGCTGCGCCGCGCGGCGTGGCGCTGGGCGACCAGCCGCCGGCGGGCGTGCTCGACGCACACCAGCAAGTCTTCGCGCGTCACCCGGTCGCGATCCATCACGGCCAGCATGACCGGGTCGCGCAGCATCTCGTCCAAACGCGGCTCGTCGTAGCGAAGGTCCCACATCACAGCCTCCCAAAATCGGCTGCGATGGGTATCGCTGCGGATCGTGGCGAAATCCTGGCGACGGATCGGTGATTTTAGGGAAGTCGCGTTACGTTTTGCGACGGGCGCAATGCGGCGCTTACGCGATGCGCCGGTTCGGATCGCGCATCAGCGCGTCGATATGGAAGCCCTGGAAGATGCGAATACCCGAGGCTTGGCCCAATTCCAGCGCCTCGGCATTCTCGCAGCGCGCCATGATCAGGCGCCCCGGTTCGGCCTGCGCGATCTTTTCGGCCACGCCCGCCTCGCGCCATTCGGCCGGGCGTTCGGTGCGATAGAAGATCTTGATGAAGTCCGCACCCATTTCGGGGCGCGCGAACATCGGCAGCGTGTCGAGCGTGACGCCGTCCAGCAGCACGCGATAGCCGGCGTTGCGCAGGAATTCGCACGCGGTCAGGTACTCGGCGAAATCCCAGAACACGTCCAAGCGCGGGATCTCGATGATCAGCTGGCTTTTCGGGATGAAGTTCGCGATGCGCGTATCGAATTCGCGGAACGTCGACGACATGATCGTCTGGACGTTCAGATTCAGCGACACGTTGCCCGATTGGCGCGTGACGAAGCCGTCGAACATCGCGCGCAGCACGCGCTGATCCATCGTGCGCGTCAGCTGCTGGAACAGCGGCTTGACCGCGCGCAGATCGTTCTTGGGCGCCACCAGCTGGCGCAAATCGTTCACGCCGACGAAGACTTCGCGGAAGAACGGGCGGATCGGTTCGCCGGGTGCGATCGCGCAGGCGATCTGGCTTTTCAGGAACCCGGTGATGTCGGCCTTGCGCAGCAGGTCTTCCAGCTTCGACAGCGACGACGTGGTCAGCGGCTGGCCTTGCGACGAGCCGATCGCCGTGCCCGCTTTCTGCAACAGGCGCTGGCGGCGTTCCTGGAAGGCTTTGTAATCCTCGTAGATCTTGCCGACGATCGCCTCGAAATCGGCGAACGTGTCCTTGAACGCGAACAACTCGTAGGCTTGCGCCGCCTGCCCTTCCTCGAGGCCCGCGGCCGAGGCATGGGTGCGCAGAATGCCTTTGAGATCGTCCTCGATCGAATCGAGGTGATAGCGATGGTCGCGGCGGAACAGCAGCACGATGTTGTAGTTGTGCATCGCGTAGACGCCCGCGTCCGAGCCCGCGACGAGCTGCTGCAGCGCCTTGATGATCTGCTGGAAATTCTCGCGCCGGCGGCTGAACCACGCGGGCGAGTTCATCGCGATGATCGCGCCGTAACGATATTGGATATCATCGGAGCGCTTGATGCGCTCCAATTCGGTGAGGAGGGTTTCCTCGTCGGTCTGATCGCCTTTGGGGTCCATCATGGCGTCAGGCCCCGGCCCCCGGCATGGCGGCCGGATCGATGCGGCGCGCCCACGGCAAACCGCGCACGCCCGAGGGTGCCGACGGCTGATCGCGCCACTTCTTCAAAATGCCGATCGCTTCGGGCGTGCCCATGCGATCGAACAACGCGACCGCGCCGTCGGGCGCACCTTGCGGATTTTCGCCTTCGGGCAGCAAGCGGCCTTCGCTGGACGACGTGCGGCGCACGAGTTGCGCCAACGCCAGGAAATGCGTGCGTTCCATGCCCAGCGCCCGGCACGCGACGGCGAGTGCGCGGCCGTCGGGCTGGTAGAGCGAGCGTCGCGCGATCTTGATCGGCAACTCGGCGAAGCGCGCGAAGATCGCTTCGAACAGCGACACATGGCCTTGGCGCAGCGTTTTGACTAGGATCGCGGGATCGTTGAGGCGTTCGCTTTGAATCGCGTCGGCCAAATGGTCGGTCGCCGTCCCCCAATCGTAGGATTGGGCGTGATCGGACGCGGCTTGCACGCTCGCTTCCTCGATCGCCCATTCCATTTCGCCGGCCCATTCCACGGCCCAAGCGTCGAAAGGATGGCGTTCGCGGATCTGTCGCTTGAGGTCGGCGGCGACCCAGCCATAGAGGCGCGCGGCGACATCGCCCGGCAGATCTTCGCGCGAGACGAGCGGCTTTTGCAGACCGTCGCGCTCGCGCGCGAATTCGGCGAGATAGGCGTAGGTCGCTTCGGCGATGCGCGAG
Source organism: Tagaea sp. CACIAM 22H2 (assembly GCA_014444615.1). Taxonomy (GTDB): domain Bacteria; phylum Pseudomonadota; class Alphaproteobacteria; order CACIAM-22H2; family CACIAM-22H2; genus Tagaea. The sequence goes on from PVXE01000003.1 coordinate 81,155, forward strand.
GAGCGGTTTTCAAGCAGCTCCTTCATCACGTCGCTGTCACCGCTTTCGACCAACGCGGCGGCGACCGCTTCGGACACGCCGTCGCGGCTGGCGATCGCCAAACGATGGGCGGCCCCGCGCTGGCGCACGATTTCGATCAGATCTTCGTCGGCAAGGGCCGCACTCATCGTCAGCAGCGGCTTGGCGACGGTGATCTCGTCGTTCGCCAACGCGACGACCAATTCTTTGGGCGCGTCCGGCGTTTCGGCGAGACGTTCGGCCAAGCGCAGCTTGATATCGGTTTCGATGTCGCGCACCAGGCGGCGCACGATATCGGCGGCGATTTCGTATTCCGTGCGGTCGAGCGCCATCGGCACGTCGGCGAGAATCTCGCCGAGTTCGTTACCCACCGTCGCACGTGCCGCCCGCTGCCCCGTTTGGGCCACGCGCAGCAGATCGTGGATCTTGCTTTGAATCAGATCGTCCATGCCGATTTTCGAACCCTACGCCCAACCGCGAGTCGAGGGCAAGGGATAGAGGACGGGTGCAAGACATTGTCAGATAAAACGAATCTGCCGGTGTGTGGTGCTGTTTGCGGATTTTTACCTTGCGAGTAATTTGCACTTGCAGTTCGAAATCGTCGGCGGTATGTTTCGTCCGCGATTGCAAATCATTCTCAACTAACGAGGCTCGAAGGAAATGACCCTGGTGACCCCCCGAATTTCGCGTCGCGCATTGCTCGGTACGGCGGCCGGCCTCGCCGCGACCGCTTCCGTGCCGGCGTGGGCGCAGGGTGCGGCCGGCGGCGTGGTGAATCTGTACACCGGCCGCCATTACGACACCGACGAAGCGATCTACACCAATTTCACCAAGGCGACGGGCATCAAGGTCAATCGGATCGAAGGCGACGCCGACGCGCTGCTCCAGCGCATCCGCACCGAAGGCGCCAATTCCCCGGCCGACGTGTTCGTCACGGTCGATGCAGGCCGCCTGTGGCGCGCCCACCAAGCCGGCGTGCTGCAGCCGGTGAAGTCGGCCGCCTTGGAGGCCGCGATCCCCGCCCATTTCCGCGAGCCGGAAGGCCATTGGTTCGGCCTGTCGAAACGCGCGCGCGTGTTCATCTACGACAAGGCGAAGTTCAACCCCGCCGACGCCCCGACCTACGAATCGCTCGCCGACCCCAAGCTCAAGGGCAAGGTCGTCATCCGCTCCTCGACCAATATCTATAACCAGTCGCTGACCGGCGCGATGATCGCCGTGCACGGCGAGGCGAAGACCGAGGAATGGGCGCGCGGCCTGGCCGCCAATCTGGCCCGCCCGCCGCGCGGCGGCGATCGCGACCAGTTCTACGCGGTCGCGGCCGGCGAAGGCGAAATCGCGGTGGTCAACACCTACTACTACGCCAATCTGTTCCGCTCGAACGACGCGAAGGACAAGGATGTGCTGGCCCGTACCGGCATCATTTTCCCGAACCAGAACGATCGCGGCACGCATGTGAACATCTCGGGTGCCGGCGTCGTCAAAACCGCGCCGAACAAGGCGAACGCGATCCGCTTCCTCGAATATCTCGCCTCGCCCGACGCGCAGACGATTTTCGCCGAAGGCAACAGCGAGTACCCGGTCGTGCGCGGCACGAAGCTGGTGGCCGCCCTCCAGCAGTTCGGCGAGTTCCGCGAGGATACGCTTTCCGCGGCCACGTTCGGCCGCAACAACGAAGCCGCTTTGCGGCTCACGGACCGCGCGGGCTGGAAGTAAGGTTTCGAGCCCCTTACTTCCCGCTTCGCGGCGTCGGGCCGCCGTCCTCCCCCCGCTCCCGGGACCGGACGGCGGCCCGATTACTTTTTGGAACACCTGACGTGAACGCGCGCTAGATTGCGCGCCATGAACTACCGCCACGCCTTTCACGCCGGCAATTTCGCCGATGTCGTCAAACACGCGACCTATGCCTGGGTACTCGCGCGCTTGGCCGAGAAGCCCAAACCCTTCGCCGTGCTCGACACCCATGCGGGGCTGGGCGAATACGATCTCGAAGCCGATCAAGCGACGCGCACAGGCGAATGGCGCGACGGCGTCGCCAAGCTGCGCAACGATCTGGCGGCTGCGCCCGAATCGCTCGCCCCCTATGCCGCCGCCCTCGCCGATTTGCCGCCGCGCTGGTATCCGGGCAGCCCGCGCATCGCGCGCCACTTCCTGCGCGATGGCGACCGCGCGATGCTGTGCGAGCTGCACCAGGTCGACGCCGCGACGTTGCAGCGGACCTTCGCGGGCGAAAGCGGGATTGAGATCGTCGCCGACGACGGCTATGCGGCCGTCAAATCCAAGCTCCCGCCGCGCGAACGGCGCGGCGTCGTGCTGATCGACCCGCCCTTCGAATCGACCGACGAATTCGACAAACTCGCGCGCGCGCTGCGCCACGGGCTGAAGCGTTTCGCGACGGGCGTGTTCCTCGCCTGGTATCCGATCAAGGATCGCGAAGGGCCCGACGCGCTGATCACCGCCTATTCGAGCGGCGAAGTGCGCCGCGTGACGCTCGCGGAGATCGAATGGCCGCCCGCGCCCGACGCGAAAGGCTTGCGCGGCTGCGGAATTCTGGCGATCAACGCGCCGTGGCGCTACGAAGAAGCGATGCGCGAAGCCTGGGAATGGTGCGCCGCGCGGTTCAAGCCGGGCGCCAAAGTCGATATCCGCGTTTTGGCGGGGGAGTGACATGCTGATCGTTCAATTCACCGACACCCATGTGCTGGAAGACGGCAAGCGCGTCTATGACCGCTTCGACAGCCACGCGATGCTGGCGCGCGCCATCGACGCGATCGTGGCGCTCGACCCCAAACCCGATCTCGCCTTGCTGACCGGCGACATGGTCGATCGCGGCTCGGCCGAGGAATATGCCCGTCTCAAACCGTTGCTCGACCGGCTTAGCATTCCGCTCGCCATCATTCCCGGCAATCACGACGCGCGCGACACGCTGCATGCGGCTTTCGGCAAGACCGCGATCATGGGTGAAGGCGAATTCCTGCATTGGGTCCGCGACGATTTGGGCCCCTTGCGCATCATCGGCCTGGACACGCATGTGCCCGGCAAGGTGAACGGCGAACTTTGCGAAAAGCGGCTCGCCTGGCTGGAAGCCACGTTGGCGGCGGCACCCGACCGGCCCACGCTGATCGCCACGCATCACCCGCCCTTCGACACCGCGATCGGCCATGTCGAAGCATGGCCCTTCGCGGGCGCGGCGGCGTTCGAAAAGATCGTGGCGAAGAACAAGCAGATCGTGCGCATCGTGTCGGGCCATCTGCATCGCCAGATGATCGCCCCGTTCGGCGGCACGATCGCCAGCGTGTGCCCGTCGACCGCGCATCAATTCGCGCTGGATTGGCGTAAGAAAGCGCCCGCGATGTGGACCGACGAGGCGCCCGGCTTCCAGCTGCATTTGTGGGACGGCGCGAAGCTCATCACCTCGACCCGCGCCGTGGGGCCGTTCGAAGCGGTCGCGCTTTAGCGCGCGAATGAACGCTGCGCTTTAAAATAAAAAGAGCGCGGAAGCTTTCGCCGCCGCGCCCTTTCTCATTCCGCTGTCGCGGATCTCACTCGCCGGGGGCCGGACCGACCGGACCGGTCAGTTCCACCGTCACGGCTTCGGGCCCCTTGCGGGCCGTCACGACCTTCATGCGCACCGGCTGGCCGGGCGCCAAATTCTGAAGACCGGCGTTGCGCAGCACGGTGATGTGGACGAACACGTCCTTACCGCCGCCATTGGGCTGGACGAAGCCATATCCCTTAAGGCCGGAGAACCACTTCACCACGCCGTCCATGTCTTCGGCGTTTTCGAGATTCACGGGCGGCTGGTAACCGCCGCCGAATCCGCCGCCGCCACCGCCACCGCCGCCACCATAGCCGCCGCGGTCGCCGCCATACCCGCCACCACCGCCGCCGTAGCCGCCGCGATCGCCGCCGTAACCGCCGCCGCCGCCATAGCCGCCGCGATCACCGCGATCGCCGAAGCCGCCCTGACGCGCGCGCGGCGCCGGCGCCCGCGACGTCGAATTATCGACTTCCAGCACGCGTAGCACCTGGCGGCCCTTGGGGCTCTGACCGATCTCCACCGTCACCGACGCGCCTTCGCCGACCGATTCGTAACCGGCCTGCTTCAACGCGGAGAGATGGAGGAAAGCTTCCGGCGAACCGTCGCCGGGCGTCACGAACCCGAAACCCTTGGCGGTGTTGAACCACTTCACCGTGGCCCGCATCGTCCCGTCACCCGAAGGCATATCCATCGTCCTCAGTGTTGCGTCGTCGGGCGTTGACCGGCACGACGTCTTCGTTTCCCTGTCCGCTCGCCGCGATTGCTGTCTCCGTCCGCCCTTCGCAATCCCGTGCGCGTTTGCGGCGGATCGGGTGTCTTTCTTTTCGAAGACGATCCTGTTCCGCCATCATCGAATTTAGCAGCGGGCGGGAAAACCGCCAAGCGGGGAAAACCGCCTTGGCTTGTACGAACGCGAAATTCGCGATGGTCCGCCGGCGCGCGACGGAGATTCACAGCGCGGTGGCGGATATCATATATCGCGTTGCCGCCGGGCCGGGCGGACACCAGGGAATGTGTCGGCTAGGGGCGCTGGGCCAAGGCCAGACGGACGGCGAGGCCGACGAAAAACACGCTGGCCGCACGGTTGAGCAGGCGCTTGACCGTCACCGATGCCCCAACCCGACGGCGGGCCGCACTCGACAGCACCGCGACGCCCGCATTCACCGCCGTGCCCGAGACGTTGAACAACAACCCCAAAACGGCCATCGCCAGCGCGGGCGAAGGATGATCGGCGGGAATGAATTGCGGCAGGAACGCGAGGAAGAACAGCGCGACCTTCGGGTTGAGCGTGTTCGTAATCGCCCCTTCGAGGAAGGCGCGCGTCAGCGACACCCGCGCGGCGGCCGGCGCGACGCCGCTCTCGCCCGTGCCCGCGCGCCACAGGCCCCACGCCATATAAAGCAGATACGCCGCCCCGGCGTATTTCACGATCGCGAAAGCGGTTTCGGAATGGCGCAGCACCGCGCCGATTCCAAGCGCCGCAAGGCCCGTGTGAACGAGGCAGCCTGCACCCACACCCAGCGCCGCCGCGATGCCCGCCGCTTTGCCTTGGCCGACCGCGCGCGTGGCGACCAACGCCATATCGGGACCGGGCGTCAGATTCAGCGCCAGCGTGGCGGCAAGGAACATCGCGAGCAACGCCGGGTCGGGCAGCAGATTCATTGGCGGATCGATTCGTAAACGAGCTCGGCCGCCGCGAGATCTTCGAGCGCGGTGCCGACCGATTTGAACAGCGTAATCTGGTTATGGAACGAACGGCCCGCCGCGCGGCCTTGCGCGAGTTCGGTCAATTCGCCGGCGATCTGCTTTTCGTCGAGCGTGCCGTTCGCCAAAGGCTGGACGATGTCACCCGCTTCCTTGACGGCGCCGGCATAGGTATCGACATAGACGCGCGCGCGCGCCACCGCTTCGTCGTCCGCTTCGCGCATCTGCGGTGTGAACCCGCCGACCAGATCGAGATGCTGGCCCTGGCGCAGCCAAGCGCCGCGCACCAGCGGTTCCTTCGCCAGCGTGGCGCAGCTGATCGTATCGGCCCAGGCGACGGCTTCGTCGAGCGACCGCACCGCGCGCGCCTTCAAGCGGCGACCGTCGAAATTCTTGGCGAGGCGTTCGGCCTTGGCAACGTCGCGGCCCCACACGACGAGTTCCGTTATCGGCCGCACGCTCGCATGCGCGACGATCAGATGAGGCGCGAGCGCGCCCGTGCCCACCATCAGCAATTTCGACGCGTCGGGGCGCGAGAGATATTTGGCGGCGAGCGCCGACGCGGCGGCGGTGCGCTTCAATGTCAGCATCGAGCCGTCGATGACCGCGAGCGGCTGACCGTCGCGGGCGGAGATCAGCACATAGCTGCCCATGACCGACGGCAAGCCGCGTTCGCCGTTCGACGGAAAGACGGTGACGATCTTGATGCCGGCATAGCGCCCCGGCTGCCACGCCGGCATCAGCAGCAGCGTGGCGGTCGCGGCACCGGGCACGTCCATCGCGTGATGATGGCGCACGGGCACGACCGCGCCGCGCCGGAACGCATTGCGCAACGCTTCGACCAGCGGACCGACTTCCAGGATGTTCTCGACCTGGCTTGCCCCGACGATCAAGGGACCGCCCGTCCCGCCCCGCATGACGCCTCCCGAACGCAAATCCGGCGCCGCCTAGCTGGCGACGCCGGAGCGACTATAGCAAGACCGCGCCGATGCGGAAGCGTCAGCCCTTGGCGCCGAACCACTTCTCGTCGAGCTTGTCGAGGAAGCCTTCGGCGCGCAGGGCGGCAAGATGCTTGTTGATTTCCGCCATAATCGGCGCGTCGCCCAGGCGCGCGTTGATGCCGACGTCGCGCTGGTCCCAAGCCGCGGAATACTTGAGCCCGAATTTTTCGCGGCGGCTGACATTGTAGCGGATCACCGGCAGCGTGTTGACGACCGCTTCGACGCGGCCGATCTCCAGATCGCGCAACGCCGGCGGTAATTCGTTGTAGGTGCGCAGTTCCTTGACCACGCTGGCGTAGCCGTCGCGCACGAAACGCTCGCCCGCCGAACCGACCTGCACGCCGACGACCTTGCCCGCGAGATCCTCGGGCTTGTCGATCGACAGATTCGGACGATAGGCGGCGGCGATGGCGGTCTTGTAATAGGGTTCGGAGAAGGCGATGCGCTCGGCGCGTTCCTTCGTCCAGGTCATCGCGGTCAGCAGAATGTCGACGCGGCCCGACGTCAGAGCCGGGATCAGCCCGGCGAACTCGATCACTTGCCATTCGACCGGCACGCCGATGCGCTTGGCGAGTTCGGTGCCGAGTTCGACGTCGAAGCCGGTCAGCTTGCCGTTCTCGACGAATTCGAACGGCGGGAACGCGCCGCCATTGCCGATCACCAGCTTGCCTGCCGCTTTGACCTTGGCGAGCGTGTCGGCGGGCACCTGCGCCATCGCAGGCAACGCCGCGGCGGCGGCGAGACCGGCGAGAACGGCGCGCCGGCTGGGCTCGAATTTGCGGATCATCGGATGCTCCTTTTCTTTCTGGCTGGAACTAGGCGTCGCGCCCGCCGGACAGGATCCGGGCGAGGAAGACGGCGGCGCGCGGGCTTTTGGGGGCGGCGAAGAATTCGGCGGGCGGCGCGACTTCCACGACGCGCCCTTCGTCCATGAATACGATCCGGTCGGCGACCTCGCGTGCGAACGCCATTTCGTGGGTGACGACGACCATCGTCATGCCGGCGGCGGCGAGTTTGCGCATCACGCCGAGCACTTCGCCCACCAGCTCGGGATCGAGTGCGGACGTCACCTCGTCGAACAACATGGCGGCGGGCCGCATGGCCAGCGAGCGCGCGATCGCTACCCGCTGCTGCTGCCCGCCCGACAATTCGCCGGGATAGGAATCGGCCTTGCTCGCGAGGCCGACATCGGCGAGCAGCGCCCGGCCGCGCGCTTCGGCCTCGGCGCGCGCGATACCCAACACATGGATTGGCGCTTCGACGATGTTGCCCAGCGCCGTCATATGCGGAAACAGATTGAACTGCTGGAAGACGATGCCGATCTTCCGGCGCACTTTGTTCATGTGCGCTTCGGGCAAGCGCTGGCGCGCACCGCCACGCTCCGGCCCCAGGCCGACATGGTCACCGCAAACGACGATCTCGCCGTGCTCGAACGGCTCCAGCCCGTCGATGCAGGCAAGCAACGTGCTTTTGCCCGAGCCCGACGGCCCGATCACGCACACGACCTCGCCTTGCGCCACGTCGAGATCGACCCCGCGCAGGATGGCCGTCTCGCCGTAGCTTTTGTGCAGATTGCGCACACGGATCGTTGGCTCGCTCATGCCGCCTCCGGACGGTCGCGGCGCGCGAGGACGCCATCGCGCATCAGGAAGCGGCCTTTCGCCATCGTATGCACGACGTCGCCGCGCGCGGCGGCGAACGCGATCTGCGCGACAGGATCGTGGAGCGGCGTGAGCGACGCCGCAACCGCCGCGAAACAGGCGATATCGGCGCGCGCACCCGCCGCGATCCGCGGAGGCGCGACGCCGAAGGACGCCCCGCCGCCGATCCCGGCCGCCAAGGCTTCGCGCGGCGAAAGCCATTTGTCTTGCCCGCCCGCGACGCGCGACAGCAGGCAGGCATGCTTGATCGCTTCGTGCATCGATTGCGAATCGTTGGACGCCGCCCCGTCCGTGCCGATGGCGAGCGTCACACCGGCATCAAGGGCCGCGCGGATCGGCGCGATCCCGCTGCCTAGCCGCAGATTGGCGACAGGGTTATGTACCAGCGTCGTCCCCGTCGCGGCCAAGCGCGCGGGATCGTCGGCATCGAGATGGACGCAATGCGCAAGCGAGGTCCGCGTTCCCAGCGCGCCGATCTTCTCCAAATGCGCGATCGCACTTATCCCGAACGCCGCGCGGCAAGCGGCGGCATCCTCGGCGGTTTCGCAGACATGCATATGCAACGGCGCCTTCGCCGCACGCGCACGCGCGACCAGGGCGTTCAGGAATTCCGGCGACGCGCGATCCGGGGCCGATGCCGCAACCGCGATCTTCACGCCGTCGTCGACGGCGAGCGCAGCGTCGAGCAACGCCAGGCTTTCGGCCGGATCGCCGGGCGACGCCCCCGACGAAGTCGGCTTGTCGCGCAGCATGATCGCGAGCGTCGCGTCGAGCCCGCTGCGTGCCCAAGCCCGCCGTGCCGCACGCAAGCCCCATTCGGTTTGCGGCGTCTGACGGAAATGGTCGAGCACCGCGACGCAGCCTTCGCGGATCATCTCGTCCGCGCAGGCATCGATCGCCGCTTCGATCCCGGCTTCGTCGATCGCATCGAGGCCGCGCCAGGCGTCGGCAAGCCAAACGTCCAGCCGCGCCATGGGCGCGCGGCCGCGCGCCAACGCCTCGGGCGAGTGCGTATGCGCGTTGACGAAACCGGGGGCGAGCAGAAGCCCGCGCGCATCGACGATCTCGGCGCCGCCGGGCGCGGCGATGTCTTTCCCGATCGCGGCGATGTGCGTGCCGACGACCAAAATGTCGCTGCCGCGCACGAGGGCGAGATCGGCGTCGAGATAGGAAGCGGCGCGGAACAGAACGGCCATTGTTTTCACCGAATCCGAAAGCGGCGTTCGAGATGGCCGTTCAGCGCCACCAGCGGCAGCGTCAGGCAGAGATACATGAGCGCCACGCCCGCGAAGGGACTGAACGTGTTCGCCTGCCAGGTCATGATGTCGGTGCCCGCGCGCAGCAGATCGGGGATGGCGATGACCGAGACGAGCGAGGTGTTCTTCAGCAGCGTGATCGCTTCGTTGGTGATCGGCGGCAGCACGCGGCGCAACGCCTGCGGCAGAACGATGCGGCGCATGGCGAGCGCCGTGGACATGCCGAGCGAGCGCGCCGCGCGCATCTGGCCGCGATCGATCGATTCGATTCCGCCGCGCACGATTTCGGTCACATAGGCGCCATTGGTCAGCGCCAGCGCCAGGATCGCGACGGTTTTCGCTTCAAGAAGAATGCCCGCCGACGGCAGGCCGTAATAGATGAACAGCAGCGTCACCAGCAACGGCACGCCGCGCATGACGGTGACGTAGAACAGGCTGACCGCGCGCAGCGTGGCGTTGCGCGCGACGCGCATCAAACCGCCGACCAATCCGATCGCCAAGCCGAAGAACGCCGCGCCCAAAGCGAGATAGGCGGTCGTCACGGCGCCTTTGGCCAGCGCCGGCAGCGATTCGACGAATAAACCCCACTCGAAATCCAAATCCGCGACCTCCGCGCGGGGCGCCGCAACCGGTTGACGCCCGCATGGACGGTATTTCAGCAACGCGCGTGCCATCGCCCGCGAATTGCCCGAATGCGGCGCGAATGGCACGTCGATTGCTGCGACGCATGCCCAAAGCGTGGGCATACATTCCGGTAATCGACGGCCAAGGAACGCACATGACGACGACGGCAATCGAAGGACTTCCCGCCCTCGAAGCGCGGATCGCGCGCGATCTCGATATCGTCGCCTATCCCAAGCGCGATTGGGTGGCGCCGGTCCTGGCGCCCGACGGCAAAGCGGCGTTGGATTGCGCGATCGTGGGGGCGGGGCAATACGGCCTTGCCCTCGCCTTCGGTTTGAAGCGCGAAGGCGTTGCGCGCATCGCGTGTTTCGATCGCGCCGAGGAAGGCTTCGAAGGCCCGTGGATGAGTTTCGCGCGCATGTCGATGCTGCGCACACCCAAGGATCTGACCGGGCCTGAATTCGGCATTCCGTCGCTGGGCGTGCGGTCCTGGTACGAAGCGAAATACGGCGCCAAGGCGTGGGACGCGATGTTCCGCATCCCGCGCCCGACTTGGATGGAGTATCTGCGCTGGTATCGCCACGTGACCGGTGCGGTCGTTCATAACCGTCACGACTGCATGCGGATCGAACCGCTGGGCGATACGTTGTTCAAGCTGACTTTCGCCACGCCCGACGGCGACAAGGTGTTCTATGCATCCACCGTCGTCATGGCGATGGGGGCCGAAGGTTCCGGCGGGCGCGCGATTCCCGATTTCATCCGGACCGCGCTGCCCGCCGAACTCTACGCCCACACCAACGATGCGATCGACTTCACGACGTTGAGGGGCAAGCGCATCGGTATTCTGGGGGCCGGCGCTTCGGCCTTCGACAACGCCACCGCCGCGCTGGAAGCGGGGGCGGCGAGCGCGGATCTGTGTTTCCGGCGCGCGCAATTGCCGCGGCAGAATCCGCGCCGCTGGATGGAGTATCCGGGCTTCCTATCCCATTTCGCGGCGCTGCCCGACGCGCAGCGCTGGGCCTATATGCGAAGGCTTTACGCCATCGGCCAGCCGCCGCCCAAACCGACCTATGATCGCGCGATGGCACAGGCCGGTTTCAAGCTTTGCCCGTCCACGCCGTGGGACAAGGTCGAAAGCCCCGACGGCAAGACGATCGTGGTGACAAGCGGGACGCGCAAACTCGAATACGATTTCGCCATCGTCGCGACGGGGCTTTACGTCAATATCGCCAAGCGGCCCGAATACGCCGCGATCCGCGAACACGCGGCGCTGTGGAAGGATCGTTACGCCCCGCCGCCCGACATGGCCGAAGCGCGCCTCGGCAATTTCCTCTATCTCGGCCCCAATGGCGAGATGCTGGAGAAGACGCCGGGGTCGGCGCCCTATCTCAAGCGCATCTTCAACATCACTCGCGCGTCGGTAATGAGCCTCGGCCCCGTTTCGGCGTCCAATAGCGGCATGAAATACATTGCACCCCGCATCGTCGCGGGTGTCACGCGAACCTTGTTTCTGGATCAGGCGGATGCGGCGTATCGTCAGTTCCTGAACGGCGATCACGACGAGATTCCGAATGGCGCATGAAAGACTGACGAGCCACGGCCGCTATCCCTACTCCGCCTTGCCCGACCGGCCCGATTGGTCGTGGCCCGACGGCAAGCGCTTGGCGGTCTATGTGGCACTCAACGTCGAAGTCTTTCCGTTCGGCGAAGGCATGGGGCCGGAGTTGGCACCCAAACAGCCCGAGCCGGACGTGCAGAACTTCGCCTGGCGCGATTACGGCAATCGTGTCGGCGTCTGGAACGTGCTCGACGCCCTCGACGGATTTCCGATCAGCGCGTTGATGAACATCGCGACTTACGACGAAGCGCCCGCCATTCCCAAGGCGTTGCGCGCGTGCAAGGCGGAGATCGTCGGCCATGGCCGCACGAATGCCGAGCGCCAATCGTCGATGGACGAAGCGTGCGAAGCCGCGTTGATCGCCGCGTGCCGCGACCGCATCGCCGCCGAGGAAGGCACGCCGCCGCAAGGCTGGATGGGCCCGTGGGTTTCGGAAACGCGCGCCACACCCGATCTTCTGGCCGAAGCGGGCTATCGCTACACGATGGATTGGCCGGCCGACGATCAGCCGCATTTCCTGGCCACACGCAGCGGCAAGAAGCTGCTGTCGATCCCCTATGCGCGCCACACCAACGATCTGCCCTGCTTGATGAGCGCCAAATGGCCGCCCTCGGTCTGGGCCGACGCGGTCATCGATATGTTCGACGAGATGCGGCGTTTGTCGGCAAAGCGCCCGCTGGTGTTCAACCTGTCGCTCCACCCTTATCTGGTGGGCGTGCCGTTTCGCTTGCTGCATCTGCGCCGCGCGCTGGCGCACATCGCCAAGCACCGCGATGAAATCTGGCTCGCGCGCACCGGCGAGATCGCCCAACACGCGCTGTCTTTGCCGGAAGGAACGATCGTCTAGAACGGCGAGCCGGGCGGCAGCGGAATCGGCGGCGGCGTTTCGACCGCGGCGCCCGATTGCTTGACCTTCAATTCCTGAAGCTCGAGATCGAGCTTTGCGGCTTTGCGCGCCATTTCGCGCGCACGTTTGCGCGCGGCACCGCCCGCGAGCCACGCGACCAACGCGCCGAACAGAAAGCCGAAATAGAGCGCGCCGACCAGCGCCACGAAGATCGGCAGCTGCATCTGCGGGCCGATCGGCCACAGATCGACGGTCAATTCGCCGCGATTATTGAGCGCGAACAAACCCGCGAGGGCCGCGAGCGATCCCGCCAAAATCCAATAGAGCGTGCGCAAGGGGTGCGGCCCCGCCCGTTCAGGCGGCCGGCTTGGGCTGTTCGTTCAGCTTTTCGCGCAGTTCCTTACCCGTCTTGAAGAACGGGATATGCTTTTCCGAGACCTCGACCGAGGTGCCGGTGCGCGGGTTGCGGCCGGTGCGCGAGCCGCGCCGTTTGACCGAAAACGCGCCGAAGCCGCGCAGTTCGACGCGATGGCCGCGCGCCAAAGCGGCGGCGACTTCATCGAACACGGTCGAGACGATGCGCTCGACGTCGCGCTGATAAAGGTGCGGGTTGAGCTCGGCTAGGCGCAAAATCAGCTCGGATTTGGTCATCGCCCCAACACCCCGTTGAAATCACTAACGAATACGCAGTTCAGGGTGCCAGACCGCCACCAGCCCGTCAAGCGTAAGCCGTTCGGGAAGATAGGTTTTTCCGAAAATGGCCCGAATCGCGCCTTTGGCGGCCCCGCCAAGCCAATCGTCTTCGCGCCAAACCCGGATTTCGCGCGACGGCAGATCGGCCGAAACGCCCTTTTCGTCGAGCCAGGCGCGAGCTTCGGCCACCCCCCCGATCCCGTCGATCAGGCCGTTGGCGGCGGCTTGGCGCCCGGTGAAAACCCGCCCGTCGGCCAATTCCTTGGCTTTTTCGGCGTCCAGCCCGCGCCGTTCGGCGACCATGCCGACGAACATCGCATACATGTCGTCGACCAGCCCTTGGGTGGCGCGCCGCCCATCGTCGGTCAATTTCTCGAACGGCGAGGGCACGGCCTTCAGCGGCGCGGATTTGATCGCCTCGGCCGAAACGCCCAGCTTGTCGAGGAGCCCCGTCACGTCGGTCGTCTGCAAAATCACGCCGATCGAACCGGTGATCGTGCCTTCGCGGGCGTAGATCCGGTCGGCGGCGATCGCGACCATATAGCCGCCCGACGCCGCCATCTCGCCCATCACGGCGACGACCGGCTTCTCGGCCGCGACCTTGCGGATCGCGTGATACAGGCTTTCGCCGCCCACGACCGTGCCGCCGGGGCTGTCGATGCGCAAGACCAGCGCCTTGGCCTGATCGCGCGCCATCGTGTCCTCGACCGCGTCGAGCAGGTCCTGGTCCTGCACGATCATGCCCGCGACGCGCAATTCGGCGACATAGGGGCTGAATTCGCGCGCCAGATCGCTGCGCCCGACGGCGATCGCGATCGCGCCAACGCCGAACACGACGGCCGCCGCGCGCCATAGCGAGCGCGAGCGGCGCAAACGCCGGCGATCGACGATCAGATCGGGGTCGGTCATCGAGTCCTTTCCGCGCCGATGCCTAGCGCATCAGGCTCCACTCGGAATTCTGCGGGAAATGGCGCGCGACGAAACGATAGGTCGTGCGAACCAGCTTGTCGACCCGCCCATCGCGCTCCATCGGCATGTTCTTCCACGCCGGCAGAATGTCATCCCACAGCATGAAGCGCTGATGCAGCTCGTCGCGCTTTTCGCGGATATAGCTGATCACTTCGGGCAGGCGCTTCAAGACGTTGAAGACCTCGCCCGTATTCGCGTCGACCTGCAGCAGAATGCCCGAGATGTCGTCGACCGGCTTCTTCATCAGGATTCGGATACGGCCGATCTCCTCCTGCACGCCGCGCTCGCGCTTGTAGGCGTTGAACAGGATGTTGAAGCCGGCATAGACCTTCTGAATATCGGCGAAACGCTCGCGCAGCGCCTCGATATAGGCGCTTTCCTTGGCGAGCTGTTCAATCTTGTCGACGACCTGATTCTTGTTGGCGCGGCCCAAGCCAAGTTTCTCGGCCAGCACCTCGAACCCTTCCTGGACCTTCTTCTTGGTCTCGGGATTGTTCGCGATCGATTCCAGCTGATGCCCGTCGCCGAATTCGACCGGCTTGCCGTTGATCCAGGACAGGATCGACACCGAGATGCGCGCATTGGCCCGCGCAACGTGATGCGGCTCCACGCGCCAGGACGCGGTGCCGTCGAGAATTTCGGCGGGGATCGAATCGCCCGGCTCGATCCGGCGCGCGTATTTCATCGACTTTTGGACGACGTCGAGAAGCTTGGCGTCCTCGCTGTCCTTGTCGATCTTGAACTGGATCAGCACCGCGTCGAGCGGCAGCGCGGCCATGATGTCGCCCAGCGGCACGTGCAGGCACACCGTGTCCCCGTCCTTGCCGAATCCGAAATACGCCCCCTTCACCTGGAAGACGGCGTGATCGAACGCGAAATGCTTGCTTTTATCCGCCTTCTTCGGTGGCGGAAGTTCGGCAGGCGGTTCGTTATTGGTGGCGGCCTCGGACATCGTTTCGACTGGCTTGCCGTCGCAATTGCGAATGACTTTCCTTTGGCCCGAACGATCGGGTTCGGGCCGGTAGGGTTAACTCGCAGGACTCATCTGGGTAGTCAATACCCCTGGGTCCGGTCGACGACATTCCGCAGTGGCCGCCCGGCCAGATAAGAACGGATATTGTCCACGATCTGCGGCGCGGCCGTTTCGGCATTGGTCAGACTGGCGATATGCGGCGTCAGCTCGACTTTTTCATGCGCCCAGAACGCGTGCTCGGGCGGCAGCGGTTCGGGGCTGGTCACATCGAGCAGCGCATATTGCAAATGCCCGGTATCGAGCGCCGCGATCAAATCGGCGTCCACGACATGGCCGCCCCGCGCGATGTTGATGACCGCACTTCCTTTGGGCATCGCCGCGAATGCCCGCGCATTCAGCAATCCGCGCGTCGCTTCGGTCAGCGGCAAAACGCAGATCAGAATGTCGCAACGCGCCAAAAATCGCATCCAGTCCGATTCGCCGGCATACATGGATAGACCTTCGGGACCGCGGCCCGTGCGCGACCAGCCGGCGACGTCGAATCCCAGAGCTTTGACCGCGAGCGCGACCGCCCCGCCGATCTCGCCCGTCCCCGCGACGCCCACGCGGCACGATGCGGTGACCGGGGCGGGCAGCGGCTTCCAGCGCCCGTCGCGCTGAGATGCGGCATAGGCGCGCATCTGCCGGTGATGGCGCAACACGCCGTAAAGCGCGTACTCGATCATGCCTGCCGTCAGCGTGGGATCGGTCAAGCGCACGAAGGGCACGTGCGCGGGGAAATCGGGATCGCCGACGATATGGTCGATCCCCGCCCCCAGCGACGAGACGAGCTTCAAATTCGGATAGCGCTTCAACTCGCCCGGCGGATATTTCCACACGGCGGCGAAATCGATCGCGGCGGGATCGGGCACGTTCGGCCATTGCACGAATTCGAGTTCGGGCGCCAAACGCTGCAAAACCGGCCGCCAGATTTCCGCGCGGTCGGACTCGGACA
This sequence comes from Tagaea sp. CACIAM 22H2, assembly GCA_014444615.1. GTDB lineage: Bacteria > Pseudomonadota > Alphaproteobacteria > CACIAM-22H2 > CACIAM-22H2 > Tagaea. The sequence continues at coordinate 97,054 of PVXE01000003.1, forward strand.
AAAACAGAAGCTTCACGTACGCATCCCCGCGCCCTCGACGACCTTGTGTTCGAAGGCCGCCGCCATCAGCGCCTTGGTATAGGGCGCCTGCGGCGTTTCGAAAACCTGCGCCGCGGTCCCTTGTTCCACCGCCTTGCCGTCCTTCATCACCAGCACGTCGTCGGCGAGCGCGCGCACGACCTTCAGATCGTGGCTGATGAACACGTAGGCGAGGCCGTGCTTGGCCTGCAACTCGCGCAACAGATCGACGATCTGCGCCTGCACGGACATATCCAGCGCCGACGTCGGCTCGTCGAGCACGACGAGTTTAGGCTTCAGCACGAGCGCGCGCGCGATCGCGATGCGCTGGCGCTGCCCGCCGGAGAATTCGTGCGGATAGCGATGGCGCGTCGCAGGATCGAGACGGACTTCGTTCAACGCCGCCACGACGCGCGCGTCGCGCTCGGCATCGCTCAAGCCCGGCTCGTGGATCGCCAAGCCTTCGGCGACGATCTCCGCCACCGACATGCGCGGGGACAGCGAGCCATACGGGTCCTGGAAGACGATCTGCATTTCCTTGCGCAAGGGGCGCAGATCGCCCCCGCGCAGCTTCGCGATATCGCGCCCGTCGAATTCGATGGTGCCGTCGGCGCGTTCCAGGCGCAGCAGCGCCAGGCCCAGCGTCGTCTTGCCCGAGCCGGATTCGCCGACCACGCCCAGCGTGTGCCCGGCCTTCAAATTCACGTCGATCCCGTCGACCGCCTTCACATGGCCGATCGTGCGGCGGAACACGCCCGCCTTGATCGGGAACCACACGCGGATATCGCCGCCGCGCAAGACCGTGCGCGCCTTCGCGTCGCGCGGGCCCGCCTTGCCCTTGGGTTCGGCCGCCAAAAGATGGCGCGTGTAGTCGTGCTGCGGCTTGCCGAACACGTCGGCGACCGGCCCCGCTTCGACGATGCGGCCCTTGTTCATCACCGCCACGCGATGCGCCAAGCGGCGCACCACGCCCAGATCGTGGGTGATGAACAGCATCGCCATGCCGAGCTTTTCCTGAAGCTCCTTGAGCAGCTTCAGAAGCTGCGCCTGGATCGTCACGTCGACGGCGGTGGTCGGCTCGTCCGCGATCAGGATGTCGGGCTCGTTGGCCAGCGCCATCGCGATCATCACGCGCTGGCGCTGCCCGCCGGAAAGCTGGTGCGGATAAGCGTCGAGGCGCTTCTTCGCCTGTTCACCCAAACCGACGAGTTGCAGCAACTCGACGATGCGCGCGCGCGCCGCCTCGCGGTTCAAACCCTTATGGATCGTCAATGCTTCGCCGATCTGCTTTTCGATCGTGTGGAGCGGATTGAGCGAGGTCATCGGCTCCTGGAAGATCATCGCGATGCGGTTGCCGCGCACTTCGCGCAACCGGCCTTCGCCGGCACCCAGCAACTCCTCGCCGCGATATTCGATCTTGCCCGACGGATGCGAAGCCAGCGGATAGGGCAGCAATTGCAGCACCGACAAGGCGGTGACCGACTTGCCCGAGCCCGACTCGCCGACAAGCGCCAATGTTTCGCCGCGATGCAGGTCGAACGACACGCGATCGACGGCGGTGAATTTCGCCGAGCGGCCCATATCGAACTGGACCGATAGATCGCTGACGCGCAGCAAGGTTTCGCCGATGCTCATCGAAATGTCTTTCGGGGGTCGAAGGCGTCGCGCACCGCTTCGCCGATGAAGATCAGCAGCGAAAGCATGATGGCGAGTGTAAAGAACGAGGTGAGGCCGAGCCAAGGGGCATTGAGATTCGCCTTGCCCTGGGCCAGCAATTCGCCCAGCGACGGCGAGCCCGGCGGCAGGCCGAAGCCCAAAAAGTCGAGCGAGGTCAGCGCCACGACCGAGCCCGACAGGATGAAGGGCATGAAGGTCAATGTCGCCACCATCGCGTTGGGCAGAACGTGGCGGAACATGACCGACGCGTCGGAGGCGCCCAGCGCCTTGGCCGCGCGGACGTAATCGAAATTCCGCGCGCGCAGGAATTCGGCGCGCACCACACCGACCAACCCCATCCATTGGAACAGCAGCAGCAGGCCCAGCAGCCACCAGAAATTCGGCTCCACAAAGGCGGCCAGGATGATCAGCATATAAAGCTGCGGCAGGCCGTCCCAGATTTCGATGAAGCGCTGAAACAGCAAATCGACCCAGCCGCCGTAATAGCCTTGCACGGCGCCCGCCGCGACGCCGACGATCGACGACAGGATCGTCAGCGTCAAACCGAACAGCACCGAAATGCGGAAGCCGTAGATCAGCCGCGCCACGACATCGCGGCCTTGATCGTCGGTGCCGAGCCAGTTTTCCGCCGAGGGCGGTGCTGGCGCCGGCACGGGCAGATTGCGGTTGATCGTCTGGTAGGAGAAGCGCACCGGCGGCCAAATCATGAAGCCGCCCTTCTCCGCGATCAGGCGCACGACTTCGGGATCGCGATAATCGGCTTCGGTTTCGAAATCGCCGCCGAAATGCGTTTCGGGATATTCGACGAAAACCGGCATATGCGGCTTGCCGTCGTAAAGCACGAAGATCGGCTTGTCGTTCGCGATGACTTCGGCGAACAGCGTCACGACGAACAAAGCCGCGAAAATCCAGAACGACCACCAGCCCCGACGGTTCGCCTTGAAATTGGCGAAACGGCGGCGATTGAGCGGCGACAAACGATCCTGAAAAGCCATCAGCCGCGCCGGTCGAAATCGATGCGCGGATCGACGAGCGTGTAGGCGATATCCGACACGATCTTCATCAGCAATCCGAGCAAGGTGAAGAAATAGAGCGTCGCGAACATCAGCGGATAGTCGCGATTGACTGCCGCTTCGAAGCCGAGCAGGCCCAAACCGTCGAGGCTGAAGATGATCTCGATCAGCAGCGATCCCGTGAAGAAGATCGAAACGAACGCGCCGGGGAAACCGGCGATCACGATCAGCATCGCATTGCGGAACACATGGCCGTAAAGCACGCGATGCTCGGTCAAGCCCTTGGCGCGCGCGGTCACGACATATTGCTTGCCGATTTCGTCGAGGAACGAATTCTTGGTGAGCATGGTCAGGCCCGCGAAGCCGCCGATCACCATGGCAAGCACGGGCAGCGTCATGTGCCAGATATAGTCGACGACGAGGGCGGGCCAAGACAGCGTGCGCCAATTGTCCGACAGGATGCCGCGCAGCGGAAACCAATCGAGGAATCGGCCGCCCGCGAACAGCACGATCAGCAGCACCGCGAACAGGAAGCTGGGAATCGCGTAGCCGACGATGACGACGCCCGACGTCCAGATGTCGAATCGCGAGCCGTCCTTCACGGCTTTGCGTATCCCCAGCGGAATCGACACGAGATAGACGATCAGCGTGGTCCACAGGCCCAACGAAATCGAAACCGGCATTTTCTCCAAGACCAAATCGACCACCGGCCGGTCCTTGAAGAAGGATCGCCCGAAATCGAAGGTCAGGAATTTCGTCATCATCGTGACGAACCGCTCGAGCGGCGGTTTGTCGAAACCGAATTCGCGTTCGAGCTGCGCGATCAAGGCGGGGTCGATGCCTTGCGCGCCGCGATATTGGTTCGTCGATCCGCTCGATTGGGTCTGGCGCTGGGTTTCAGTACCGCCGGTCCCCGAAATGCGCTGCGTGGCGTCGGTCGACAGGCCGCGCATCTCCGCGATAATCACGTCGATCGGTCCGCCGGGGGCCGCCTGGATGATCGCGAAATTGACGATCATGATGCCCAGCAGCGTGGGCACGATCAGCAGCAACCGGCGGATCAGATACGCGGCCATGTCGGTGGATTATCGTCCGCGCTTGGCGCGCAACGCCGCTTCGCGTTGCGGATCGACCCACCAGCTTGTCCAATCGAATCCGGCGCGCGCGGTCGTCGCCGGCCAGCCGAATTTGTCCCACGCGGCGACGCGATCGACGTTCGAATACCAGTTCGGCACGACCCAATGGCCCCATTGCAGCGCGCGATCGAGGGCGCGCACGCGCTGGACCAGCGAGTCGCGATCGGGGGCGGAGATCACCAGTTCGATCAATTCGTCGATCACCGGATCCTTGATGCCGGCGATGTTGCGCGAAGCTTTTTGATCCGCCTTGGCGGAGGACCAATAGTCGCGCTGCTCGTTGCCCGGCGATTCCGATTGGCCGAAGGTCGACAACATCATGTCGAAATCGAAATCGTCGACGCGGTTCTGATACTGCGCGACGTCGACCGGACGGATACGCGCGGAGATCCCCAGTTTTTCCAGGTTCTGGACGAAGGGCGCAATGATGCGCTCGAACGCCGCCTGGCCTTGCGGCAGCAGGAATTCGAAGCTCATCGGCTGGCCTTGCGCGTTGACGAGCTTGCCGCCCTGCACACGCCAGCCGGCTTCGCGCAGAATGCGCGCGGCTTCGCGCAAGCCGCCGCGATTTTCCGGCGTGCCGTCGGATTTGGGCGGGTTGTATTCGGTGGTGAACACTTCCGGCGGCAGCTTGTCCTTGAAGCGCGTCAGGATGGCGAGTTCCTCGCCCTGCGGCAGACCCTTCGCGGCGAGTTCCGAATTGTCGAAATAGGAACGCGTGCGCGTATAGGCGTCGAAGAACAGGTTCTTGTTCGACCATTCGAAATCGAACGCATGGGCGAGCGCTTGGCGCACGCGACGGTCGTCGAAGGGCGCGCGGCGCGTGTTGAACACGAAGCCTTGCATGCCCGAGACGCGCGTTTCGGCGATTTCGTGTTTGCGGATCAGACCGGCGCGCAGCGCGTCGGTTTCGTAGGCCTGGGCCCAGAAGCGCGCGGTGTTCTCCTGGCGAAGGTCATATCCCCCCGCGAGAAAGGCTTCGAGCGCCACCTGCGCGTCGCGATACCAGTCGTAGCGGATCGTGCCGAAATTGTAGCGGCCGCGATTGACCGCCACATCGCGCGACCAGTGATTTTCGACCCGGCGCAGCACGGTGTTGCGCCCCATCTCGAAGCTTTCGATGCGATAGGGGCCCGAGCCCAGCGGCGGCTCGGTCAGCGGCCGGTCGAACTCCTTGCCGTCCCACCATTTGCGCGACAGCACGGGAATCTGCCCGACGATCAACGCCAGCTCGCGGTTTTGCGCATTGCGGAACACGAAGCGCACTTTGCGCGGGCCCGTCTTCTCCACCTTCGCCACGTCGCCGTAATAGGCGCGGAAGAACGGGCGGCCCTTGTCGCGCAGGGTCTCGAACGACCAGATCACGTCCTCGGGCGCGATCGGCGAACCGTCGTGGAACTTGGCTTCCGCGCGCAACTCGAACTCGACCCAGGACCGGTCCGCGGGCGTTTCGACCGTGCGGCAGATCAAGCAGTATTCGGTGAACGGCTCGTCGTCCGAATTCACCATCAGCGTTTCGATGGTCAAACCGACCAGCCCGTTCGCCGTGCCCCGGATGATCCACGGGTTGAAACTGTCGAACGTGCCCAACGCGTGGAACTTCACCTCGCCGCCCTTGGGCGCGTCGGGATTCACATGCTGGAAATGGCGGAAATCGGCCGGGTATTTGATGTCGCCATGCATGGCGATCGCGTGGCGCGGGCCGGTCCCCGGGCTCAATTCCTGGGCGGCCAGCGGGGCGCCGAAAAGCGCCGTCGTCAGAAGGGCGGCGGCGAATCCAAGGGGGGCGTACAAGGGGCGTACTCCTGATGGACGAGTTGTTCCTTTCTATCATGGCGCGCGCGCGCAGGAATAGAAACGGCGTCGCTTAATCCCTGATCCGGCGCGGATTTTCGCCGCCGGGAGCGGCAGCGCGCGTGTTCGATGGTTTCCAGTCGGAAGCCGGTGAAAATATTCCTTCTACCCTAATTGGCTTGACTTCGACGGCCGTTCTATCGATATCGGAAAGGCCGCGACCGAAGACGGGAAACCCGCGTCGGCGACGGTCGAACGATCCAAAAGGGAGGACGCTACAATGATCCGTCGTGAATTTTTGTTCGCCGGCGCCGTGGTCGCGGCGATGGCAGTCGCGGGCCCGGCGCCTGCGCAAACGCGCGGCCCCACGATCGGGGTCAGCTGGTCGAACTTCCAGGAGGAACGCTGGAAGACCGACGAAGCCGCGATCCGCGCCGCGATCGAGAAGGTCGGCGGCACTTATATTTCCGCGGATGCGCAGTCTTCGCCGGGCAAACAGCTGACCGATATCGAAAGCCTGATCGCGCGCGGCGCCAAGGCGCTGATCGTGCTGGCGCAGGACGCGCAAGCCGTGCGCCCGGCGGTGGAACGCGCGCTGAACGAAGGCATTCCCGTCGTCGGCTATGATCGCCTGATCGAAAATCCCCGCGCCTTCTATCTGACGTTCGACAACGTCGAAGTCGGCCGCATGATGGCGCGCGAGATTTTGAAGGCGAAGCCGGAAGGCAATTACGTGTTCATCAAGGGCTCGAGCGCGGACCCGAACGCGAATTTCCTGTTCCAGGGCTCGATGGAAATTCTGAAACCGTCGATCGATGCCGGCAAGATCAAGAACGTCGGCGAAGCCTTCACCGACGGCTGGCTGCCCGCCAACGCCCAGCGCAACATGGAACAGTTCCTGACCCGCAATCAGAACAAGGTCGACGCAGTCGTGGCGGCGAATGACGGCACGGGCGGCGGCGCGGTCGCGGCACTGGCCGCGCAAGGTCTGGCCGGGTCCGTCCCGGTTTCGGGCCAAGACGCCGACCGCGCGGCGCTGAACCGCGTGGCGTTGGGCACCCAGACCGTGACGATCTGGAAGGACGCGCGCGAACTGGGCCGCACGGCGGCCGAAATCGCCATCCAGCTCGCGGGCGGCACGGCGGTCGACAAGATCCCCGGCGCCATGAAATGGGCCGAAGGCCCGTCGAAGGTGCCGATGAACGCGATCTTCCTGAAACCCGTTCCGGTCACGCGCGACAATCTCAACGTCGTGATCGAAGCGGGCTGGGCGACGCGCGCCGCCGTCTGCCAGGGCGTGCCGGCGGGCCGCGTTCCGGCCTGCAACTAGTCCCAGCAACGCGGACGGGCGCGATCGTGCCCGTCCGCTTTTTTCTTAGCGGCTTATGAACGACAAACTGCGTCAGCTCGAATTCGACCCGCGGCTTGCCGGCATGCTGGGCGCCCTTGCCGCGATCTGGATCGGCTTCGATTTCCTGTCCGGCGGCGCGTTCTTGACCCCGCGCAATCTGTGGAATCTGTCGGTCCAGACCGCGTCGATCGCCATCATGGCCTGCGGCATGGTGCTGGTGATCGTCACCCGCAATATCGACCTGTCGGTCGGCGCGATGCTGGGCTTCGTGGGCATGATCATCGGCGTGCTGCAAGCGCGCCTGCTGCCCGAACTGATTGGTCTCGAACATCCCGCGACCTGGATCATCGCCGTGATCGCCGCGATCGCGACGGGTGCGGCGATCGGCCTGTTCCAGGGTGCTCTGATCGCCTATCTCGGCATTCCCTCGTTCATCGTGACGCTGGGCGGCTTGCTGGTCTGGCGCGGAGCGGCATGGTGGGTGACGCAAGGCCAGACCGTGGCGCCGCTCGACGGGCGGTTCCAGCGCATCGGGGGCGGGGCTACCGGCGCCGTCGGCGAGACAGCGACCTGGGCGATCGCCGTGATCGCCTGTGCCGCCATCGCGGCGGCGATGCATTACGCGCGCAACCGGCGCCGCAGCTTCGGGTTTCCCGTGCGGCCCACTTGGGCGCATATCGCCGTCATGCTGGCGGCCTGCGCCGCCGTGATCGGTGCCGCGTGGGTCGCCAATGCCTATGCCGTGCCGCCGGGCATTGCGCGCCGGTTGGTCGAAGAAGCCGGCGGCACCTGGCCCGCGGGCGGCGTGTTCATCGCGCATGGTTTCGCGATCCCGGTGTTGATCGCCATCGCCGCCGGAATCGCGACGACGTGGCTTGCCACGCGCACGCGCTTCGGGCGCTATGTCTTTGCGATCGGCGGCAATACGGAGGCCGCCGAACTCGCCGGTGTGGATACCAAGCGCACGCTGATGCTCGTCTTCGGCACGATGGGCGCCTTGTGCGGCATCGCGGCGTGCGTATCGGCCGCACGCCTCAACGCCGCGACCAATGCGGCGGGCACGCTGGACGAGCTTTACGTAATCGCCGCCGCTGTTATCGGCGGCACGTCGCTGGCGGGCGGTATTGGCACGATCGCGGGCGCGATGCTGGGAGCGCTGGTCATGCAATCGCTGCAATCGGGCATGATCCTGCTGGGCGTCGATGCGCCCTTGCAGAACGTCGTGGTCGGCGGCGTGCTGGTGCTGGCCGTGTGGGTCGACGTCGTGTTCCGGCGGGGGATCAAATGAAGCCCAAGCTCGTGGAAATGCGCGACGTGTCGATCGCGTTTGGCGGCATCAAAGCCGTCGACCGGGTGTCGGTCGATCTCGACGAAGGCGAGGTCGTCGCGTTGCTCGGCCATAACGGGGCGGGCAAGTCGACGCTGATCAAGATTCTGTCGGGTGCCTATCGCGCCGATTCGGGCGAGATCCGCGTGCGCGGCGAAACGGTCGATATCGCCAGCCCCCGCGACGCCAAACGCTATGGGATCGAAACGATCTATCAAACGCTGGCGCTGGCTGACAACGTCGACGCGGCGGCGAACGTGTTCCTGGGGCGCGAGCGCACGACGCGCTGGGGCACGTTGGACGACGCGACGATGGAAGCCGAAACGCGCAAGGTGATGGCGCGGCTCAACCCGCATTTCCGCCGCTTCACCGAGCCAGTACGCGCCTTGTCGGGCGGCCAGCGCCAATCGGTTGCGATCGCGCGCGCGATCTATTTCGACGCGCGCGTGCTGATCATGGACGAGCCGACGGCCGCCCTTGGCCCCGCCGAAACGCGCCAAGTGGGCGATCTGGTCGGCGAGCTGAAGCGCCAAGGGATCGGCATTTTCCTGATCAGCCACGACATCCACGACGTGTTCGACCTCGCCGACCGCGTCGCGGTGATGAAAAACGGCAGGCTGGTCGGCACGGCACGCGTGGGCGACGTCACCAAGGACGAAGTCCTGGGCATGATCATTCTGGGCAAATGCCCGCCGGGCGCCGAGCCCGGCCCCGGCGCCGAAGCCTAAGCGCGCAACGCGGCGACCGCCGCCGCCGCCATGCGCGCATCGCCCGCGGCGATCACGTAGCCGGGCGAATCGGTCGTCAGCGCCTTGCCCTGCCAATCGTGGATCGTGCCGCCCGCCCCTTCGACCACCGGCACCAGCGCGGTGAAGTCGTAAATGCCGAGCCCCGCTTCGACGACGAGGTCCACGCCGCCGCGAGCAAGCAAGCCATAGGCATAGCAATCGCAGACCGGCAGCGGACGCTTCACGCGCTGGCGCAAGCGATCGAAAGCCGGGAAATTCGTGTCGTTCGATACCGGCACGGCCGAATAGAGCGAGGCGAGCGACAATTCCGGACAAGCGCGCGTCTTCACCTCGCGCGTACCCTTGGCGTCGGTGAAGCGCGTGGCTTGGCCCTTGGCGCCGATCCAGCGTTCGCCCAAAGCCGGGCAATCGATCACGCCCAGCGCGGGCTTGCCGTCGATGGCGAGGCCGATCAGCGTGCCGAACAGCGGATTGCCGCTGATGAAGGCCTTGGTGCCGTCGATGGGATCGAGCACCCACACGCGGCGCGCATCCGTGCGCTCGCGGCCGAACTCCTCGCCTAGAATCCCGTCGCCCGGGCGTTCCTTGGCGATCAATTCGCGCATCACCTTTTCCGCCGTGCGATCGGCGATCGTCACCGGCGACGCATCGTCCTTGTCGTCCACTTGAACGGCGGTGCGGAAATATGAGAGCGAAACCTTCGCGGCCGTTTCGGCCAAGCGATGGGCGAATTCGATATCGGCGGAATCGATCATGACGGGCGCACTATGACGCTTCGGCCCGCGCCCCCGCAAACGAAAAACCCGGACGCGAAGGTCCGGGTTTCGTCGTTTCGCCGTGCGCCGAATGTCAGCGCGTCGGGACCGGCTTGGGGCCCGAATAATCGTAGAAACCGCGCTTGGTTTTGCGGCCGAGCCAGCCGGCTTCGACGTATTTCACCAGCAGCGGGCACGGGCGGTATTTGGAATCCGACAGGCCGTCGTACAGCACGTGCATGACGGCAAGGCAGGTGTCGAGACCGATGAAATCCGCCAGTTCCAGCGGGCCCATCGGATGGTTGGTGCCCAGCTTCATCGCCGTGTCGATCGATTCGACCGAGCCCACGCCTTCGTACAGCGTATAGACGGCTTCGTTGATCATCGGCAGCAGAATGCGATTGACAATGAAGGCCGGAAAATCTTCGGCCGTCGCCGACGTCTTGCCGAGCTTGGCGGTAAGATCGCGGATCGCTTCGTAGGTTTCGTTCGACGTGGCGATGCCGCGGATGATCTCCACCAGCTGCATCACCGGCACCGGGTTCATGAAATGCATCCCGATGAATTTCTCGGGCCGGTCGGTCGAAGCGCCCAGGCGCGTGATCGAAATCGACGAGGTGTTCGACGCGACCAAAGCTTCCTTCTTCAGCGCGGGGCAGAGCTTCTTGAAGATCTCGCGCTTGATCGCCTCGTTCTCGGTCGCGGCCTCGATGACGAGATCGGCGTCGCCGAAAATCGCGTAATCGGTGCCGGTCTTGATCTTGCCGATCGCCTTGGCTTTGGCTTCCTCGGTCAAGGCGCCCTTCTTGATCTGACGGTCCATATTGGCCGTGATCGTCGCGATGGCCTTGCCCAGCGAGTCCGGGTTGGCGTCGAGCAGACGGATATCGAAGCCCGATTGGGCGGCGACATGCGCGATGCCGTTGCCCATCTGGCCCGCACCGACGACGCCGATGATCTGGATGCCCATGATCGATCCTTCCTGGGTTACTTCTTCGCCGGCAAAGCGGCGGTGAGCTCGGGGGCGAGCTTGAACAGATCGCCGACCAGGCCGTAATCGGCGACCTGGAAGATCGGCGCTTCTTCGTCCTTATTGATCGCGACGATGGTCTTGGACGCGGACATGCCGGCGAGATGCTGGATGGCGCCCGAAATACCGACGGCGACGTACAGATCCGGCGCCACCACCTTGCCGGTCTGGCCGACTTGGTAATCGTTGGGCGCGTAGCCCGCATCGACGGCGGCGCGCGAGGCGCCCACAGCCGCACCCAGCTTGTCGGCCAACGGCTCGATATAGGTTTTGAAGTTCTCGCCCGAGGCGAGGCCCCGCCCGCCCGACACGACGATGCGCGCGGCGGTGAGTTCCGGGCGTTCCGACTTCGTCAGCTCCTGGCCGACGAACTTGGACAGACCCGAATCAGCGGCACCCGACACGGCTTCGATCGCCGCCGAACCGCCCTCGGCGACCGCCGGCGGGAAGGCCGTGGTGCGCACGGTCAGCACCTTCATCGCGTCCTTCGAGCGCACGGTGGCGAGCGCGTTGCCCGCATAGATCGGGCGCACGAAGGTGTTGGCGTCGACCACGCCGACGATGTCGGAAATCTGCGCCACGTCCAGCAGCGCGGCGACGCGCGGCAGCGTGTTCTTGCCCTGCGCGGTCGCAGCCGAGACCACATGGGTGCGGCCCGCGGCGAGCTTGACGATCAGCGGCGCGAGATTTTCGGCAAGGGCGTTGGCGAGCGACGCATCGTCCGCATGCAGCACCTTGGCCACGCCAGCGATCTTCGCGGCGGCTTCGGCGATGGCAGCCGTGCCCGCACCGGCGACGAGGATGTCGACCGGCCCGCCCAGCTTGGCGGCGGCCGAAACCGCGTGCAGCGTGGCGGGCTTCAGGCCCGAGGCGTCGTGATCGGCGAGAACGAGAATCGACATATCAGATCACCTTGGCTTCGGTCTGGAGCCGCTCGACGAGTGCCGCCACATCCGGCACCTTGATGCCGGCGGAACGCTTGGGCGGTTCTTCGACCGACAGCGTTTCCAAGCGCGGGGCCACGTCCACGCCCAGCGCGTCGGGCGTCAGCGTATCGATCGGCTTCTTCTTCGCCTTCATGATGTTGGGCAGCGAAGCGTAGCGCGGCTCGTTCAAGCGCAGATCGGTCGTGACGATCGCGGGCAGCTTGACGGCGATGGTTTCCAAACCGCCGTCCACTTCGCGCGTCACGGTCATGTCGTCGCCGTCGATGGTCACTTTCGACGCGAAGGTCGCCTGCGGCCAGCCCAGCAACGCGGCCAGCATCTGGCCGGTCTGGTTGCTGTCGTCGTCGATCGCCTGCTTGCCGAGGATGACGAGCTTGGGCTGTTCCTTGTCGACCACGGCCTTCATCAGCTTGGCGACGGCGAGCGGCTGCAATTCCGCGTCCGACTGCACCAGCACGCCGCGATCGGCCCCCATCGCCAGCGCGGTGCGCAGCGTTTCCTGGGCTTGCGTCGGCCCCATCGACACGGCGACGATTTCCGTCGCCACGCCTTTTTCCTTGAGGCGGACCGCTTCTTCGACCCCGATCTCGTCGAACGGGTTCATCGACATTTTGACGTTGGCGAGCTCGACGCCCGTCTTGTCGGCCTTCACGCGGATCTTGACGTTGTAATCGACGACCCGCTTGACCGCGACTAGCACTTTCATTCCAGCGACTTCCCCGGATATTGCGAGAGGGTGCGCGACACTAGACCCCCGAAGTGCTTGGGTCAACGGAGCACGGCCGCACCGCAATACGGCGGTAAGTCGCTTTTATTGCTGGTCTTTCGTCGTATCGATCGCGACAAAAGCGGGGGCGAGGCGCGCGGGCGCCGTCCAAGCCAGCTTGTCGAAGGCGCCGCAGCGCCGGCAGATCGCATGCCATTCGGCATGCGGATGGCCGCAGGAATCGCACGTCCATGCCGGATCGCCGGGCGCATCGGCCGCACGCGCGAGCCAGGATTTCGCCACGGCCGCATCGCCGCCGGATTCCTCTTCGATGCGCGCCATCAAACGGCACAGGCTAGCGCGGGGCTCGCCGCCCTCGGCATCGATCGCGGCTTGGGCATGGCGCTTGGCCTCGCCCCACAATTCGGCGGCGAGCGAGGCTTCCGCCAGGGCACCGTGCGAATAGGCATGCGCGGGTGCCAGCTTCGCCAGACGCTCCACCTGCTTGATCCATTGCAGCGCGTCGGGCACGGGCCGCGCCTTGCGATAGGCGTCGAGCAATTCGGGATGCGGGGCCCGCGTCCATTCCTTTTCGACCAGCGAGGCCGCCGCGCGCGCGCGCGCATCCTTGGCGTAGAGGGTCGCGAGCGTCGCCGCGATTTCCGGCCGATCGGGCGCAAGCTTGAACGCGCGCTCGGCCGCACGGACCGCTTCGCGCCGGTCGCCTTTCGCTTCGTGCTGACGGGCGGCTTCGTGCAACGCGGCGGCGCGCTTCCTGTCCGCATCCGGAGCAGGCAGCATTTGCTGGCGGCGCGCGGCGTCAATGGTCAGCGCCGCATCGTCCCAGCGCGCGGCCTTGGTTTCGAGGTCGATCAAGGCGCCCGACACCCAGGTCGCATCGGGGCGCAAATCGCGCGCGCGGCGCGCCAAGCCCAAGGCTTCGTCGTCGCGCCCTTCGCGCATCGCGATGGCGACAAGGCCGCGCAGCGCCGCAAATTCGGTCTCGGGTGCGGCGCGCATCGCTTCCAGATGTTTGCGCGCGGCGGCTTCGTCGCCCGCCAACTGGGCGGCTTGCGCCGACAACAACAACGACGCGGGCGGCGCACCCAGCAAGCGATCGGCCAACGCCGCTTCGCGCAAGGCCGAGCGCGGATCGCCCGCGGCGACTGCGACCAGCCCGCGCGTTAACGCCGCATAGCCATGCCGTTCGCGCCGCGCGTGGCGCCACATTTTAATGCGCGTTGGCGTGCCCACGATCCAGCGCCAGATGCGATCGACGACGATCAGCGCGAAACCCGCGATCGCCGCAAGCAATGCCAGCGCGCCGAACGACGAATCGAATCGCCAGCCGGCGAATTCCAACGTGGCGCGGCCGGGCGTGGCACCCAGCCACACCGCGGCGAGCATCGCCGCCAGCGCCAGAACCAGAATAACGAGGACGCGGCGCATAAGGGGCCTTACCCGCCCGACGCAAGGCGTTGCAGCGCCGCTTCGACCGCCAGCCGCGCGCGCGCGGCTTCCATCCATTCCGCCGCCGGGGCCAGCCATGCCGGACCGGGCGGATCGAGGGCGGCCAGCGCCCCCGGCAAATCTTCGACCGCCAAACGCGCTTCGGCGCGCGCCACGCGCGCGGTGGCGGAATCGCCCTCGATCTCGCCCACGCGGCGGATGGACAAGAAACGCTGCACGCGCTCCAACGCTTCGGCCAGAACCGGGGTGTCCGATGCCGCTTCCACGCGCGCGGCGGCGACAACGGCATTGGCGATCGCGGGGAAGCGGCGCGCCAAACCGGCGCGCGTTTCCACGCCGCCCGAACGCGAATCCAATTGCTGTAGCAAAGGCGCCGCGTTCTCGGGCGCTAGGCCGCGCGCCAACGCCAATTCCGGCGCGAAGCCGCGCCCGGCGAGTGCGGCGTCGCGCAACTGCCCGACCGCGAGCAGGAATTCCGCGCGCTTCACGTCGGCGCGATCGCGCTCGCCGCCTTCGCGAATCGTCTGCGCTTCCGTACGGATCGAAGCCAGCGTTTGCGCGAGCTCGCGATTCTCCTGCGTCAGCCGCGCGATGGTTTCCGCCAAAGCGGGATCGGCGGCGGGGCGCTGTTCGAGCGTCGCCAAACGCCGTTCGAGCGGCGAAAGATCGACCGGCGCGGCGGTTTGCGCCGGCGCCTGGATCGTCACCGTTTCGGGCGCCGGTTTGTTTTCGAGTGCTGTCAAACGCCGGTCGAGTGCGGCCAAGCGCAGATCGATCGCGCGCAGCGCCGTCGCGGATTCCGACGGCATCATCTGCGTCTGCCAATAGGTGAAGGCGAACGCGCCGGCCACGCCCACGACCAGCGCCACGGCGATGGCGCCGAGGGCGGGGCGTTTGGTTGCTGGCTTGGGATCGGGCATATCCGTCTCGATCTTGAAAGCTTGGGGCTTGGGCGCTTCTTGCGGCGGCATCTCCGCAGCCAAGGCATCGATGGTTTCGAGCAGCGCCGCTTCGGTCGGCTGGGATGCCGCGCGCTCCGACTTCCAGTGTGCCCCTTCGACCCGGGCGGCGTCGAGGGCGGCTTGCGACAACCCCAATGCCGAGACGTTCTTCAACGTATCGAGCAAATCCGCCTTGCGGACGAGTTGCACGAAGGTCGCGGCGGTGCGCGGGCTGAAGAACGTGATGGCGTCGAGCGCGCCGGATTTCAGCGCTTCGGCCGCCGCGTCGGGCAGATCGCGCGCGGTGTCCTGGCGATAGAGCTGCACGCGGCGCACATCGTAGCGATCGCCGCCCAAATCGCCGGCAAGATCGCCCGCGACGGCCGAGCCGCTGACATGCAGCAACGCGCCCTCGCTGGGCGCCAAATTCATGCGCACGAGATTGGCAAGTGCCACCACATCGCCGCCCGCCGAATGCACGTCGCGGAAACCCATATCGCGCGCGGCCTGGGCGGTTGCATCGCCCACGCAATAGGCGGGCACGTGCCGCGCGGTCGAGACGCGCGCGAAGCTGCGCACGCCGTTGATCGAGGTGAACAACAACGCCTGCACGCCATCGAGATCGACGCTTGCCGTTTCGTCCGGCACGATATCGAGCAGCGGTGCTTGAACCGCATCATGGCCGCGCATCGCCAGCGTCAACGCGAAGACCTCGCTTTCGCTGCGCGGGCGCGTGACCAGGATGGTAAGGCGGCGTTTCTCGGTCATACGGCGAAATATCCCGGCCCCGCGCGATGCTTCAATTCTTCGCCCGCATCCCGGCCCAGCGCTTCGGCGTCGGCGATCCGGCCTTCGCGGAACGTGGTCAGCAAACCGGTTCCATCGGGGCGCACGACCAGACCGTCGAGCCGCAAGCCGCCTTTGCCGTCGAGGATCGCCAGCGCGCCGATCGGCGTGCGGCACGACCCATCCAAGCGTTCCAGCAGCCCGCGCTCGGCGCGCACGGCGATATGCGTATCGGCATGATCGATCGCGGCAAGGCATTCGCGCGTGCGCGCATCGTCCAGGCGGCATTCGATCCCGACCGCCCCTTGCGCGACGGCGGGCAGCATTTCCGCGGGCTCCAAAATCGCGGAAACGACGCTGGCCTTGCCCAAACGCTTCAAACCCGCCAGCGCCAGGAACGTCGCGTCGGCGACGCCGTTGTTGAGCTTCTCGAGCCGCGTGTCGACATTGCCGCGGAACTCGACGATGCGGATATCCGGCCGCTTGGCGCGCAATTGCGCGGCACGGCGCAACGACGACGTGCCGACGACGCAACCTTGCGGCAAGGTCGCGAGCGTCTTGGCGCTTTCGCGCGCGATCAGCGCGTCGCGCGGATCTTCGCGCTTCAAAATCGCGACGATGCCGAGCCCGTCGGGCAAATAGGTCGGCACGTCCTTCATCGAATGGACGGCGAGATCGATGTCGCGCGCCAGCAGCGCTTCCTCGATTTCCTTCGTGAACAGGCCCTTGCCGCCCGCTTCCGAAAGATTGCGGTCTTGGATGCGGTCGCCGGTCGTTTTGTAGATGCGGATTTCGACGACAATCGCCGGGAACGCTTCCGTCAGAAGGCGCTTGGTCTCGTGCGCTTGCCACAGGGCCAGCGGCGAGCCGCGCGTGCCGATTCGCAAAGTTTCCGTCATGCGTCCCCAGCCTTGCTTTCATTCTTTATCGCAAGGGACCGGTCGGCTACACAAGCGCCATGACTTTGGTCCTGGGTATCGAGACAAGCTGCGACGAAACGGCCGCCGCCCTGGTCGATTCGAACAAAACGCTGCGCGCGCAGAAATTGGCGAGCCAGATCCGCGCCCACGCGCCCTATGGCGGAATCGTGCCGGAAGTGGCCGCGCGCGCGCATTTGGCCGTTCTCGAAGACCTGGTGCGCGATGCGCTGGCCGAGGCGAAGGCCGATTGGCAGGATATCGACGCCATCGCCGCGACCACCGGCCCCGGCCTGATCGGCGGCGTGATCGTCGGCGCCACCTTCGCCAAAGCCGCCGCGATGGCGCGGGGCTTGCCCTTCGTGGCTGTGAACCATCTCGAGGGTCATGCGCTGTCGCCGCGTTTGATCGCCGACGTGCCCTTCCCCTATTTGCTGCTGCTCGTTTCCGGCGGGCATTGCCAGTTGCTGATCGTCGAGGGCGTGGGCCAATACACGCGCCTGGGCACGACGCTGGACGACGCCGTGGGCGAAGCTTTCGACAAGGTCGCGAAGCTGCTGGGCTTGCCCTATCCCGGCGGGCCGGCGATCGAAAAGCTGGCGCGCGACGGCGACGCCAAGGCTTTCGATCTGCCGCGCCCGTTGAAGGGCCGCAAAGGCTGCGACTTTTCCTTCGCCGGGTTGAAGACCGCCGTGCGCAACGTGCTCGACAAAACGCCGGACGCGAACGCCGCCGATCTTGCCGCCGCGTTCCAAATGGCGGTCGCCGATACGCTGGCCGATCGCACGCAAAACGCGATCGACGCGTTCTTGAACAAATACCCGCACGGCAAGCATTTGGTCGTCGCGGGCGGCGTGGCCGCCAATAACGCGCTGAAAGAACGTCTTGCGCGCGTCGCGAACAAGGCGGGGCTCGACCTTGTCGCCCCGCCGGTCAGCTTGTGCACCGACAATGCGGCGATGATCGCCTGGGCGGGGCTGGAGCGTTTCGTGCTCGGCGCCAACGATCCGCTCGATTTTCCCTGCCGGCCGCGCTGGCCTTTGGATCCGAAAGCCGCATGAAGAAAGCATCCATCATCGGTGCGGGCGCTTGGGGTACGGCGATCGCGCAAACCCTTTCGCGCGCCGGGCTCGAGGCGATGCTGTGGGCACATGAAGCCGCGACGGTCGACGCGATCAATGCGACGCACGAGAACCCGGTTTTCCTAAAGGGCGTCGCACTCGCGAAGAACATCCGCGCGACGACCGATTTGGCCGAAGCGGTGAACAGCGCCGATTTGCTGGTGTGGGTGACACCCGCCCAGCATCTGCGCGCCACGCTGACGAACGCCGCGCCGCATTTGCCGCCGGACGCCCCGTTGATCCTGGCGACCAAAGGCGTCGAGACGGGTACGGGCAAATTGATGAGCGACATCGCCGCCGAATTGGCGCCGGGTCGCGCGATCGCCGTGTTGTCGGGCCCGAGCTTCGCGCGCGAAGTGGCGCTGGGCAAACCGACGGCCGTGACGATCGCGGCAGCCGACGGCGTGCTCGCCGCGAAGCTTGCGTCGATTTGCGCCACGCCGGCTTTCCGCGTCTATTCCTCGACCGACGTGCCGGGCACGCAAGTCGGCGGCGCGGTCAAGAACGTGCTGGCGGTCGCGTGCGGCATCGTTGCGGGCAAAGACCTTGGCGACAACGCGCGCGCCGCGTTGATGACGCGCGGCCTTGCCGAAATGGTGCGATTGGGTGTGGCCATCGGCGGCCAGCCCGAGACGCTGATGGGGCTTTCCGGCCTCGGCGACCTTTCGCTGACCTGCAACAACGACCAATCGCGCAATATGCGCTTCGGCATCGCGCTGGGGCGCGGGCTGACCAAGGACCAAGCGTTGCGCGATCCGAAACTCGGCCTCGTCCACGCGGCGGTCGAAGGGATCGATGGGGCCATCTCGGTCAACGAACTCGCCAAGCAGTGCCGCGTGGAAATGCCGATCTGCGCCGCCGTTTACGAAATCGTCCATCGCGGCGCCGATCCCGACGCGGCGATGCGAAGCCTGCTGGCCCGCCCCCTGAAGGAAGAGCGCGCATGAAATACTGGCTGATGAAATCGGAGCCCGACGTCTATCCCTGGTCCAAGCTGGTCAAGGACGGCACGGGCAATTGGGACGGCGTGCGCAACCACACCGCCAAGCTGAACCTGATGGCGATGCAGGTCGGCGACCGCGCGTTTTTCTACCATTCGAATATCGGCAAGGAGATCGTCGGCGTGATGGAAGTCACCAAGACGGCGCATCCCGACCCGACCGCCGAGGAAGGCCCGTGGGTGCAGGTCACGGTGAAGCCCGTGGAAGTGGCCAAAACGCCGCTGACCCTGGCCGATATCAAAGCCACCCCCGAGCTCGCCGAGATGGCGCTGCTGAAATATTCGCGCCTGTCGGTTCAGCCGGTGACGCCGGCCGAGTGGAAATTCATCGCCAAACGGCTGGGCGTCAAAGCGTGACCGTTCTTTGCCGCCTCGACGAGATTTCGGACCCCGGTAGCGCCGGGTTCCTGATCGAGCAGGATAGCAAAGACCCGCGCGAGATTTTCGTCGTGCGCAAGGACGGCCATGTTTACGGCTATGTGAATATCTGCCCGCATGCGGGTGTGGCGCTGGCGGGCGGGGCCAACAACTTTTTGGCGCCGTCGGGCGATTTCATCCAATGCGGGCTGCACGGCGCCCTGTTCGCCATCGCGGATGGTGCGTGCGTCGCCGGCCCCTGCCGGGGCCGGTCGCTGACCAAACTTGATATCCGGGTCGTGACCAGCGATCTGGAATGCCCGGCGATCGTCTGGAACGACGGGGAATAGCCCCCACCCTGCGTCCCCTTGTCACGCTGCGGAATGCGGTAAAGCGCAACCGGTTCGGCTTGTCGAACCCCGCCGCAACCGGATAAAACCATCGGGCGACGGGGTTGCGATCAACCGGCCCCGCCAGAATTCGCGCCCCAGACGTTGCGCCCAGGGAGAGCCGCCGATGTCCGACGAATTATTCCCCGTTCCCGCCGATTTCGCCAAAAAGGCGTGGGTCGACGCCGCCAAGTATCAGGCGATGTACGACAAATCGATCGCCGACCCCGTCGGGTTCTGGGGCGAACACGGCAAGCGCGTCGACTGGATCAAGCCCTATACCCAGGTGAAGGACGTTTCCTATACCGGCAACGTCCATATCAAATGGTTCCACGACGGCACGTTGAACGTCGCGGCGAACTGCACCGACCGGCACCTCGCCAAGCGCGCGAACCAGACCGCGATCATCTGGGAAGGCGACGACCCGGGCGAGTCGAAGCACATCACCTATAAGGAACTGCACGAGCAATCGTCGCGCATGGCGAACGTGCTGAAGAAGCACGGCGTCAAGAAGGGCGACCGCGTCACGATCTATCTGCCGATGATCCCCGAGGCCGCCTACGCGATGCTGGCCTGTGCGCGCATCGGCGCGGTGCATTCGATCGTGTTCGGCGGCTTCTCGCCCGATTCGCTGGTCGGCCGCATCCAGGATTGCGATTCGAACTTCGTCATCACGGCCGACGAAGGTTTGCGCGGCGGGCGCAAAGTGCCGCTGAAGGCCAATGCGGACGCGGCGTTGAAATCCTGCCCGTCGGTCAAGAAGATGCTGGTCGTGAAGCGCACCGGCGGCAACGTCGCCTGGGAAGCGGGCCGCGATATCTGGTGGCACGACGAAGCCGCCAGTGTTGCCGCCGACTGCCCGGCCGCCGAAATGTCGGCCGAGGATCCGCTCTTCATCCTCTACACCTCGGGTTCGACCGGCAAGCCCAAGGGCGTGCTGCACACCTCGGGCGGCTATCTCGTCTTCGCGTCGATGACGCATCAATACGTCTTCGACTATCACGACGGCGACATCTACTGGTGCACGGCCGATGTGGGCTGGGTCACGGGCCACAGCTATATCGTCTACGGGCCGCTGGCCAACGGCGCCACGACGCTGATGTTCGAAGGCGTGCCGAACTATCCGGACGCCTCGCGCTTCTGGCAGGTCGTCGACAAGCACAAGGTCAATATCTTCTACACCGCCCCCACCGCCATCCGCGCGCTGATGCGCGAAGGCGAAGGCATGGTGAAGAAGACGAGCCGCGCGAGCCTGCGTTTGCTCGGCTCGGTCGGCGAGCCGATCAACCCCGAAGCCTGGCTTTGGTATCACCGCGTCGTCGGCGACCAGCGCTGCCCGATCGTCGATACGTGGTGGCAGACCGAAACCGGCGGCATTCTGATTACGCCGCTGCCCGGCGCCATTCCGACCAAGCCGGGTTCGGCGACCAAGCCGTTCTTCGGCGTGAAGCCGATCTTGGTCGACAACGACGGCAAGCTGCTGGAAGGGGCGACCGACGGCAATCTGTGCATCGCCGATTCCTGGCCCGGCCAGATGCGCACCGTGTTCGGCGACCATAAGCGTTTCGTCGAGACGTATTTCTCGACCTTCAAGGGCTACTACTTCACCGGCGACGGCTGCCGGCGCGACGCCGACGGCTATTACTGGATCACCGGCCGCGTCGACGACGTCATCAACGTCTCGGGCCATCGCATGGGCACGGCGGAGGTCGAATCCGCGCTGGTCGCGCATCCGAAGGTCGCGGAATCCGCGGTCGTCGGCTATCCGCACGACATCAAGGGCCAAGGTATTTACGCCTATGTCACGCTCAAGGCCGGCGAACACCCGACCGAGGAATTGCGCAAGGAATTGGTCGCCTGGGTGCGCAAGCAGATCGGCCCGATCGCCTCGCCCGATCTGATCCAATGGGCGCCCGGCCTGCCGAAGACGCGCTCGGGCAAAATCATGCGCCGCATCCTGCGCAAGATCGCCGCGAACGAGCATTCGGCGCTGGGCGATACGTCCACGCTCGCCGATCCGACCGTGGTCGACGATCTGGTCAACAACCGGATGAACAAGGCGTAAGCGCCCGCTTCATCCTGCGGAACACGGAAACCCCGCCGGGCCAACCGGCGGGGTTTTTCGTTGCGCCTCAGGCGGCGCGCACGCCGTCGAGGAAACGCTTCACGTCTTCGCGCAGGCGTTCGGTTTGCGCCGCGACGTCGCCCGCACTCTTGCGCACGCCCGACGCGACTTCGCCGGTATGCGCGGCCGATTGGCTGAAACCCGAAACGCCGCGCGAGACTTCGGCCGTGTCGCTCGCCACGCGCTGCACGGTCTGGGCGATTTCGCCGGTCGCCGCACCTTGCTCCTCCACCGCCGCGGCGATCGCCGCCGCGATGGTCGAGATTTCGTCGATCGTGCCCGCGATGCCGCGGATCGCGACGACCGCGCCGTCCGACGCGCCCTGGATTTCGGCGATCTGGCGCGCGATTTCCTCGGTCGCCTTGGCCGTTTGCCCGGCGAGATTCTTCACCTCCGACGCGACGACCGCGAAACCCTTGCCCGCCTCGCCCGCGCGCGCCGCCTCGATCGTGGCGTTGAGGGCGAGCAGGTTGGTCTGCGAGGCGATGTCGTTGATGAGCTTGGTGACGTCGCCGATACGCGCGGCGACTTCGACCGGGCTTTCGACCGTCTTGGTCGCAGTGCGCGCCTGTTCGACCGCCTCGCCGCTTTTCGCGGCCGAGTTCGAGGCGCGGCTGGCGATTTCGCGGACCGAGGCGGAGAGTTCCTCCGCCGAGGCCGCGACGGTTTGCACGCCGGTCGCCGCTTGTTCGGTGGAAGTGTTGAGCTGTTCGGCCTCGCGCGCCGTGGCGGCCGCCGTGTCGCTCATGCCCTTCGACGAGTCGTCCAGCACCGTCGCGGCCTGCGACAGGGCGCTGACCACGCCGCCGACCGAGCGTTCGAAGGAATCGGCCAACGCCAATGCCTGTTCGCGGCGCTGGCGTTCGGCATCGCGTTCGTGCGCTTCGGCTTCGGCGCGCAAGCGTTCGACCTCGACCAGCGCTTGGCGCAGCACATCGACCGATTTGGCCATGCGGCCGATCTCGTCGCCGCGTGACGTGCCCGGCACCTCGAGATCGGTCTTGCCGTCCTTGATCGCGTCGAGCGCCGACGTCAGCGACAGGATCGGCTTGGAAATCCGGCGCGCGATGAACACGCCCAGCACGATCGCGACGGCCAGCACGGCCACCGCGCCCAGAATTTGCTGCATGCGCGCGGCGGCCGCGGCGGCACGGCGATCCGTGATGTCGCTGACGATTTCGGTCACACCGAAATTCACACCCGCTTTGCTGACCAGCTTTTCGGCGCGGACGAGGAACGTGCGGTCGCCGGCCTGGATCTCGCGCAGGATTTTCTGGCCCGCGATGGCGCGCTTCATTTCATCGGCCGACAAAGCGGTCCCGCCGGCGCGCGTCGCGGCCAGGGTATTGAACTTATCGCCGTCGATCACATGGAACGCGACTTCGACGCCAAGCTTGCGCTTGACCGTCTCGGCGAAAGGCTGGGCCAGCGAAATCCCTGCGTCGATCGTGGCCATCGTCTTGTCGCCGTCCTTCACCGGCGCGGTCGCGAAAACGCTGAAATTGTCGCGGCCGGGTTCGAGGCCCGACGACAGGCGCCCGTCGCGGAGCGCTTCGGTGACCGTGCGCCGGCGGCTTGTCACATCGTCGCCGAACGATTCGGGCGCGTGCGCGCGGTAGAAGGCGATACCCGGCGCGATCATCGTCGTAACCGTCGACAACCCCACCGCTTCGCGCGCTTGGGCCAGGGCCGGCCCTGCGATCGCGGCGACCGCCGCGCGATCCTGGCGCAACAGCGCGTCGCGGAAGGCGGGTACGGCGGACAGCGTCGAGACGATGCCGCGCACGACGGCGACCCGCGCCTCGATTTCGTCCATCACATCGGCTTGCGCCTGATCGATGGCGCGCAACTCGGCCGTTTCGTCCGCCCGTTTGCGCTCGTAGAACGAGATCGCGAACAGCGTTGCGGACGACAGCAGCGCGACGGCGAAGAAAGCCAAAATCAGCCGTGCGGCGAGCGATCCGAGTGTCTTTCCGATGAGCATCGTCTTTCCCCCAGCAATATGCAGCCAATTGATGCCACCCGCCGGGTTAAAGGGACGCTAACGCCGCCGCTTTCGCGCGCCGCGCGGGATACCTATATTCCCGCCATGCTGTCGCGATTCGTTTCGAGCTTCGCCGTCACGGCCTTCGCGCTGTGGACCCTGCTTTGCCTTGGATTCTGGGGGGTTATCGCGCTTGGCGGCGATCTGCTGCGCTGGTTCGCCGGGATTTTGGGTGGCGACGATATCGCGCGATCCGTGCTCGGCTTTCTGGAAGCCTTCGGCACGTTTCTGTTGGCCTGGGTGTGGCTGGCGGGGGCGGCGCTGATCGCCTTCGCCGGGTTCACGCTGCGCCGGGCGGCGCGCCACGCGACGACGATCCGCGTGCAAACGGTCCAATTCGGGGAACGCGGCGATTGGGGTCCGCGCGAAATGAAGGACGTCACCCCGCCCAAAGGCGACGCGCCCGACATCGATCTCGATCAGAAAAGATTGCCGCCGCGCTGACTAAAGCGCTTCGCCGCGCATCAGCCGCGGCAAGCTGCCGACCGTGCCCATCGCGTGGCGCATGAACAGCCGCTTCAACGGCGGCACGGCTTGCACGGCCGCAAGCCCCAGATCGCGCACGAGTTTGATCGGCGCGATATCGTTGGAGAACAGGCGCAGCAATCCGTCGGTGACGGCGGACATGCTGACCGTGTCGAGACCGCGCCAGCGCGCGTAAGCCTCCAAGCGCTCGGCCGAGCCGGGATCGAGGCCCAGGCGCTGGCCTTCGACCAGCACTTCGGCCAAGGCCGCCACGTCGCGCAGGCCCAGATTGAAACCTTGGCCGGCGATCGGGTGAATCCCATGCGCCGCGTCCCCCGCCAGCGCCACGCGGCCTTCAAAAAATTTCTTCGCCTGGACGAAGACCAGCGGATAGACCCAGCGCGGCCCGGCAAGTTCGATCTTGCCGAGACCCCAGCCGAAACGCTCGGGGATCTCGTCGCAGAATTCGTCTTCGGGCAGGGCCGCGAACAATTTCGCGAGTTCGGATTTCTCGGTCCACACGATCGACGAACGATGCGTCCCGTCGGGCGCGTCGTTGAGCGGCAGCACCGCGAAGGGCCCCGCGGGCAGAAAACGCTCATGCGCGATGCCGTCATGCGGCTTTTCGTGCCGGATCGAACAGACGATACCCGATTGCTCGTAATCCCAGCGCACGGCACCGATACCCGCGGCTTTGCGCAACGGCGACGGGCGCCCGTCGCAAGCGACGACCAGACGCGCGCGTAAGGTTTGCCCCGACGCAAGCGCCACGTCGGCATGCGTGGAACGCGAGACAACGTCGAGCGCTTTTTCCGGCGCCATCAGCTTGACGCACGGTTCCATCGCCAACGCGGCGTAGAGGGCGCGGCGCGTGAACCGGTTTTCGACGATATAGCCGAAAGGTTCGTCGCCGATCTCGCGATGGTCGTAATGCAGGAACAGCGATGAATCGCCGTCGGACACGCGGATGTCGCGGATGGGCGACGCATCTTGCGCAAGCGCCGGCCACAAACCGATCCCTTGCAGCACGCGCACCGAACCGAGCGCGATCGCCGAGGCGCGGCCATCGAACGCATCGGCGGCCCGCAATGCCGGCGTTTCGGGATCGACGACGACGCTGGCAATACCGCCGCGCGCCAAGGCCAAGGCCAACGTCAGGCCGACCAAGCCGCCGCCGACAATCGCGACATCGGTTTCGATCACATTCGACATGGAGCTTTATCTAGCAGAACCGACCGGCCCGTATCAGCGTTTCCGCGCGCGACGCCACGTCGCGGAGACCAACTCCGGTCAGTGCCGCGAAGAACGATCCAACTTGCGTGCGGCGCGGTTGCGCGCTTCCTGATTCAAGTCATTGCCGCCTCCAAATGAAACGTTATACTATTTCATATTAGAGTCGTCGGGGCGGTTTCGGAGGAAAAGAAATGCGGATTTTCTTGGCTTTTGCGTTGATGGCGATGGCCGCCATACTCCCCGGCCAAGCATTGTCCCAAGAAGACGTGCTATCCCGCATCAAGGCCGCAGGCACGATTCGTATCGCCAACACACAAGGGCATGCGCCTTGGGACTTCCTTGACGCGAACAATCAACTCGTCGGCTTGGGCATCGATCTTGGGCGCGAGATCGCCAAGCGAATGGGCATCCCGAAAGTCGAGTTCATTCCCGCCCGGTTCCCCGATTTGATTCCCGGCGTGCAGGCCGGCCGATTCGACTTGGTTATCGCCGGGCACAGCATCACAGAGGAACGCGCGAAGATCGTCAGCTTCTCCGAGCCTTATATGGCGATCGGCACAAGCATTTTCGTCCGAGACGGCGACGAACGAATCAAAACGCTCGACGATATCAACGGCAAATCGATCGGCACATTGGCCGGATCGACGACCGAAAAATATCTGACGGAAAAACACGCGGACAAGAAACTGGATATTCGCGCCTATGAGAACGCGACGCTCGCACTCACCGATCTCGCCGTCCGGCGCGTGGACGCGGTGATCTATTCGGACGATGCCGGCGCCTATATCGCGAATATCCGGAACTTACCGGTCCGTCGCGCGGTTCAGGTCAATAAAGAGATCAACGCGATGGTCTTCAAAAAAGATCAGGCGGCGTTCGAGAAGGCGTTGAACGCGGCATACGCTTCCATTCGCGACGACGGGACCTATAGCGCCTTATCCGCGAAGTGGCTCGGCACCGTCGATATGGCGGCCGAACTTAAAAAGGCGGGCCGGTAAGCCGAAGGCCAGCGGCGCGGTGATCGACCTTTTCGTTCGGGCGTGGCCCCTTCTCGTCGCCGGGACGGCAGCGACTATCGGCCTCGGGTTGGTGTCCTTCGCGCTTGCGCTGCCGGTCGCACTCGTCGTCGCGCTCTCGCGGCTCTATGGCGCAGCGCCGTTTCGCATCGTATCGCGCGTCTTCGTGTCGTTCATGTGCGGCACGCCCCTGCTCGTTCAAGTTCTCCTTCTTTATTACGGCCTTCCGCAGGTCGGGATCGTTTTGCCGCCGATCCCCACCGTCATCGCCGCCTTCGCGCTGCATTCGGGCGCGTTTATCGGAGAGGATCTGCGCGGCGCGATCGGCAGCGTCGACAATGGCCAATGGGATGCCGGCGCCGCGCTCGGCGCGAAGACCTCGGCGGTGCTTCTGCTGATCATCCTGCCCCAAGCGCTGCGCGCCGCCGTTCCAACACTCGGAACTCGGTTTATCGGCGTCATGAAGGAGACGTCTCTCGCGTCGGTCGTCACGGTCGTCGAGCTGACGCGCGTTGCGGAAAAGGTCGGCTCGTCCAGCTTCCGCTATCTCGAGATGTTCGTCATCGCGGCGGGCATCTACTGGCTTCTTTCCTTTTGCATCGCGCGACTTCAAGTTCTCGTTGAGCGCCGCTTGCAACGCGGGCGTCATGATGGCACGGCGAACGCCGATGCCGTGCGCCAGTGGCAACGCGCACGCGACCGATAGACGCCAGCAAGCACGTCTCGATTCAGGCCCGGCGGTGGCGCGGGCAGAACGGTATGTCCGCAATTTCGCGCGCGTCGTTCGGTCGCGGGGCGATTTCATTTGCCACGGCAAATCGCAATGCGGCATGATTTTTGAACCATTCCGCCCAGCAAGCCGGGGAAAGCAATGCCCCCGGATCAGCAAATCCGGGGCAAGCACCGAGGGAAAGGGATACTCCGATGAAAATGGTCGTCGCGATCATCAAGCCGTTCAAACTGGACGAAGTGCGCGAGGCGCTGACTGCGCTGGGCGTGCAGGGCCTCACTGTCACCGAGGTCAAGGGCTTCGGCCGCCAGAAGGGCCAAACCGAGATTTATCGCGGCGCCGAATATTCGGTCAGCTTCCTGCCGAAGGTGAAGGTCGAGATCGCCGTGACGGATTCGCTGGTCGAGCGCGTCGTCGAATCGATCCAGAAATCGGCCAACACCGGCAAGATCGGCGACGGCAAGATTTTCGTGCTCGATGTCAGTCACGCTGTGCGCATCCGCACCGGCGAGACGAATGCCGAAGCGCTGTAATCTTCCGCACTTCGCCTAAAAACTAGGCAGATTGACGGCCCGCTTAGCGGGCCGTCGTCATTTTGGGGATTTGCGATCGAGTCCGGCCTATTTTCAAGGCACATCCATAATCATTTGAATTCGCAGTTAAATCTCCGGCTTGTGCGTCGCACAACGCGACATTTTCCCTGGCACGATTCTTGACTCTATAAGCCGCCGCCCGGCGCAACGGGTGCCGCAAGAAAGCTTCAAACGTCCCGGTCGAGTCCGGGCAAGCCAGGAGACGACAATGACCAACACCAAACGCCTTGCGACGCGCGGCGCCCTTGCGGCGGCGGCGTTCATGGCCTTCGCGGGGCCGGCCTTCGCGGACGACGCGAAGATCGATACGGGCGACACGGCGTGGATGCTCACCTCCACCGCCATCGTTCTGATGATGACCATTCCGGGCGTCGCGCTGTTCTACGCCGGCATGGTGCGCAAGAAGAACGTGCTCGCCACGCTGATGCAGTCCTTCGCGATCACGGCGCTGATTTCGGTGTTGTGGATGGTCGTCGGCTACTCGCTCGCCTTCGGCGAAGGCGGCGCCTTCATCGGCGATTTCTCGCGCGTCTTCCTGTCGGGCATGACCTGGGACAAGCCCTTCACGCTGGGCTCTGGCGACGGTGCGGTCGCCTTCACGATCCCCGAAGTCGTGTTCGTCATGTTCCAGATGACCTTCGCGATCATCACGCCGGCACTGATCTGCGGCGCCTTCGCCGACCGCTTCAAGTTCTCGGCGCTGCTGTGGTTCATCGGCCTGTGGTCGATCCTGGTCTACGCGCCGGTCGCGCACTGGGTGTGGCATCCGAACGGCTGGCTGTTCGCGCTGGGCGCGCTCGACTTCGCGGGCGGCACGGTCGTGCACATCAACGCCGGCATCGCGGGCTTGGTCGCGGCGATCGTCGTCGGCAAGCGCAAGGGTTACGGCACGGAGAACTTCTCGCCGTTCAACCTGGTGCTGGCCGTCATCGGCGCCTCGCTGCTGTGGGTCGGCTGGTTCGGCTTCAACGCCGGTTCCGCCGCCGCCGCCAGCGGCCGCGCGGGCATGGCCATGCTGGCCACGCAAGTCGCCACGGGTGCGGCCGCTTTGGCGTGGATGTTCGCCGAATGGGCGACGCGCGGTAAGCCGTCGGTCCTGGGCGTGATCTCGGGTGCGGTCGCCGGCCTCGTCGCGATCACCCCGGCCGCGGGCTTCGTGACGCCGGGCGGTTCGCTGGTCATCGGCGTCGTCGCGGGCGTGGTCTGCTTCTGGGCCTCGACCTCGCTCAAGAAGGCGCTGGGCTACGACGACTCGCTGGACGTATTCGGCGTGCATGGCGTGGGCGGCATCGTCGGCGCGCTGCTGACGGGCGTGCTGGCCGCCGGTGCCCTGTCGGTGACGGATGCCCTGCCGGAAGGCCTGCAAGGCCTGCTGGAAGGCAATCCCGGCCAGTTGATGATCCAGGTCTACGCGACCGCCGCGACGCTCATCTACTCGGGTGTCGCTTCGCTGATCCTGCTCAAGATCGTCGACGCGATCGTGGGCCTGCGCGTCTCGGAAGAAGCCGAGCGCGACGGTCTCGACCTGTCGCTGCACGGCGAAAGCGTGCAGTAACACCCTTCCCGCAAGGGACGGACGTTACGAACGGGCCGGTCGCAAGACCGGCCCGTTTCTTTTTGGGCGCTGCCGGACGACGGCTGTCACAAATATGACTCCAAACCGCAATCGCGGTTCGCTAGTTTCCGACGCGGGGAGAGTTCATGTCGGACGTCGTCGTCGAGAAACTTGCGCGTCATTGGGGTACGACCAAAGCCCTGGACGGCGTGTCGTTCAAAGTC
Organism: Tagaea sp. CACIAM 22H2; assembly: GCA_014444615.1. Taxonomy (GTDB): domain Bacteria; phylum Pseudomonadota; class Alphaproteobacteria; order CACIAM-22H2; family CACIAM-22H2; genus Tagaea. Next base: position 126,523 of record PVXE01000003.1, read on the forward strand.
GAAGCGGGCAGTTTCGCGGTCTTGCTGGGCCCGTCGGGTTGCGGCAAGTCGACCTTATTGCGCCTGATCGCGGGCCTGGAATCGCCGACCGGCGGCTCTATCCGCATCGCCGGCCAGGACGTGACCGGCTTGCCGCCCGCCAAGCGCGGCATCGCGATGGTGTTCCAAAGCTACGCGCTGTTCCCGCATCTGTCGGTCGCGCAGAACATCTGCTTCGGCCTGGAGGTGCGCCACGTGGACGCGGCCGAGCGCAAGCGCCGGCTGGAACGCGCGGCCGAATTGCTGGGCCTTGGCAAACTTCTCGACCGCAAGCCCAGCCAGCTTTCCGGCGGCCAGCAGCAGCGCGTGGCGCTGGGCCGTGCGATCGTGGCGCAAGCGCCGGTCTGCCTGATGGACGAACCGCTGTCGAATCTCGACGCGCAATTGCGCCACGAGATGCGCCTGGAGATCCGCGAACTTCAACGCCGCCTGTCGATGACGATGATCTACGTCACCCACGACCAGGTCGAGGCGATGACGATGGCCGATCAGGTCGTGCTGCTGCGCGACGGCAAGATCGAGCAGGACGCCGCCCCGGACGCGCTTTACGCGCACCCCGCGACCATCTTCGCCGCGCGCTTCATCGGCACGCCGCCGATGAACGTCGTGGATCTCGACGACGAAGGGCGCATCGCCGACGCGCCCGGCGGCGCCGGCGCGCTGGGCGTGCGGCCCGAGGATATCGTCGTCGTGCCGATCGAAACGCCGGGCGCCGTGCAGGCGCGGGTCGAATCGATCGAGTATCTGGGCGCCGACACGCTGGTCGCCGCGCGTAAAGGCGCCGGGCGGCTGGTCGCCCGCGTTCCGGGCAAAGCCAAGATCGAAGCGGGTGCGGCCATCGGCCTCGCCTGGACACAAGAAGCGCAACATATCTTCGATAATCGGACGGGGCGGCGGGTCGCCGATCCGCCGGCATAAACAAGGGAGAGTCAAATGACCGTTTCGAAATTCGGACGTCGCGGCTTCGTCGCCGGCGGATTGGCAATGGCGGGTGCGGCCAAGCTGGCGGCCCCGGCATTGGCGCAAGGCCAGACGCGCCTCAACTTCTACTATCCCGTCGCCGTCGGCGGCCCGATCACCAAGCTGATCGACACGATGTGCGCCGATTTCGAGCGCGAGAATCCGTCGATCAAGGTGCAGCCGATCTATACGGGCTCGTATCAGGACACGATCGCCAAGACGCTGACGGCGCTGAAGTCGAACGACTTCCCGCATTTCGCGATCCTGCTGTCGACCGATATGTTCACGCTGATCGACGAAGACGTGATCGTGCCGTTCGACGATTCGGATCAGGCGTGGATCAAGAGCTTCTATCCCGCGTTCATGGAAAACAGCCAGGCCGAGGGCAAGACCTGGGGCATTCCCTTCCAGCGCTCCACCATCGTGCAGTACTGGAACAAGGAATTGTTCAAGGAAGCGGGCCTGAACCCCGACGTGCCGCCGAAGACCTGGGCCGACCAGATCGAGATCGCGCAGAAACTGACCAAGCGCGACGCGTCGGGCAACACCTCGCAATGGGGCATGCAGATCCCCAGCTCCGGCTTCCCCTATTGGCTGTTCCAGGCGCTGACCACGCAGAACGACGTGCGCCTGATGAACCCGGAAGGCACGCGCACTTTCTTCGACGATCCCAAGGTGGTCGAGGCGCTGCAGTATTGGATGGACCTGTCGATGAAGCACAAGGTGCATCCGACCGGTATCGTCGAATGGGGCACCACGCCGCGCGATTTCTTCGAGCGCAAGGTCGCGATCATGTGGACGACGACCGGCAACCTGACCAACGTGCGCACGAACGCGAAGTTCGATTTCGGCGTGGGCATGATGCCGTTCGGCCGGCGCGGCGGCTCGCCCACCGGCGGCGGCAATTTCTACGTCTTCAAGAAGGCGAACGCCGCCGAGCGCGCGGCGGCCACCGCCTTCGCGAAATTCGTCACGCAGCCCGAACGCGCCGCGCAATGGGGCATCGACACGGGCTATGTGGCGGTCACGCCGGCCGCGTTCGAAACCCAGCGCATGAAGGATTACGTCGCCGGCTTCCCGGCGGCGGCGGTCGCGCGCGATCAGTTGCCGCTCGCCTGGGCGGAATTGTCCACGCACGACAACCAGCGCGTCACCAAGGCGCTGAATGACGGTCTGCAAGCCGGCCTGACGGGCGCCAAGTCCGCCCAGGTCGCGATGGCCGAGGCGCAACGCGAAGCCCAGCGCTTGCTGCGCCCCTTCCAGCGATAAGGAGCGACGGGGCGGCGGATCGATGCCGCCGCCCCGGTTTTCCCGCGCATGAGCAAAGCAAGAGCGACGATCTACGGCTGGCTGCTTCTGGGTCCCGCCTTCGTGCTGCTGGCCGCGTTCACGCATTGGCCGGCGATCGCCACGCTCTATCACTCGTTCCATTCGACCGCGCGGCGCAACCGCCCGTCGGTCTATGTCGGGCTCGACAATTACCAGGGCATGATCGACGACCCTGTGTTCTGGCAGGCGTTGATCAATAATTTCTGGTACGCGGTCGGCACGATTCCCGTGTCGATCGGCCTTGCGCTGCTGATGGCGCTGTGGGTCAACGAAAAACTCGCCGGGCGCACTTGGCTGCGGCTTGCCTATTTCACGCCGACCGTGCTGCCGATGATCGCGGTCGCGAATATCTGGCTGTTCTTCTACACGCCCGACTACGGGCTATTCGATCAGATCCGCGGGTTGTTCGGCCTGCGCGCGACGAATTGGCTGGGCGAACCCGGCACCGTGCTCGGCTGCCTGATCGTGATGACGATCTGGAAGGAAGCCGGGTTCTTCATGATCTTCTATCTGGCGGCCCTGCAATCGATGCCGCCCAACCTTGCCGAGGCGGCGGCGATCGAAGGCTGCGGGCGCTGGACCTTCTTCCGCCGCGTGACATTCCCGCTGCTGATGCCGACCACGCTGTTCGTGCTGGTCAACGCGGTCATCGGCGCGTTCCGCATGGTCGATCACGTCGTGGCGTTGACCGCCGGCGGGCCCAACAACGCGAGCATGCTGCTGCTGGTGATGATCTACGACGTCGCCTTCCGCTATTGGGACGTCGCCTATGCCGCGACGCTGACGGTGGTGCTGCTCGCCATCCTCGGCACCGTCGCGCTGATCCAATTCGTCGTGCTCGAGAAGCGGATCCACTACAGATGAGCGACGCCCTGGCACCACGCGGGCTCGGCCGCGCGCTCGAAACCTTCGGCGCTTGGGCGCTGGCGATTTTCTGGGTCGCCCCGCTTCTCTATTGCGTGTGGACCGCGTTCCACCCGCCGGAATACGCGACCAAATTCGTGTTGTGGGCGCCGCTGTCGGTCGAGAATTTCGTCAAGGCGTGGAACGCCGCCCCGTTCGCGCGCTACTTCCTCAACACCTTCGCGCTGGTGACGATGGTGCTGGCGGGGCAGCTCGTGCTCGTCACCCTCGCCGCCTATGCTTTCGCGCGGTTCGAGTTCATCGGGCGCGACATCGCCTTCGCGCTCGTCCTCGTCCAGCTGATGATCATGCCCGACGTGCTGCTGGTCGAGAACTACTTGATCATGGCGCAGCTCGGCCTGGTCGATACGATCTTGGGCATCGGCCTGCCCTATTTCGCCTCGGCGTTCGGGATTTTCTTGCTGCGCCAAACGTTCAAAGGCCTGCCCAAAGAATTGGACGACGCGGCGCGCGTGGAAGGGGCCGGCGTGCTGGTCACGCTGTGGCGGGTTTACGTGCCGCTGGCGCGGCCGACCTATATCGCCTTTGGCCTCGTCTCGGTCAGTTATCACTGGAATAATTTCCTGTGGCCGCTGATCGTCACCAACTCGGTCGAAACCCGGCCGTTGACCGTGGGTTTGCGGGTGTTCACGGCGATCGAGCAGGGTGTCGACTGGTCGGTCATCACGGCCGCGACGCTGATGAGCTGCGGGCCCCTGCTGATCGCCTTCCTGCTGTTCCAGCGCCAATTCATTCAGAGTTTTATGCGCGCCGGCATCCGCTGACGCTTTTCCGTAACGCCGGGAAATGGCAAACTGGCCGTCATAAATAACGGACAGGGGCAATCCATGGGCATTCGGACGGCTTTGCGCGCATGCGGTTTTGCGCTGGTATTCGCGGCTTCCGCCGCTTCCGCGCAGGTGACCTTCAATCGCGGTTACGACGCCGATCCCGAGACCCTCGATCCGCACAAGACCTCCACGGTCTCCGAAGCCCATCTGATCCGCGACCTGTTCGAAAATCTGGTCATCCACGATGCACGCGGCCGCGTGGCGCCGGGTGTCGCCGAAAGCTGGACGGTCTCGCCCGACGGCAAAAGCTACACCTTCGCCTTGCGCGCCAATGCGCGCTGGTCGAACGGCGATCCGGTCGTCGCGGGCGATTTCGAATATTCGCTGAAGCGGATCATGACCCCCGCGACCGGCGCCAAATACGCGAACATCCTTTACCCCATCCTGAACGCCGAGGCGTTCAACAAGGGCCAGGGCAAAACCGCCGACGACATGGGCGTGAAGGCGGTCGATACGCGCACGCTGCGCATCGACCTGGAACGACCCACGCCGTATTTCCTGGAATTGCTGACGCACCAGACCGGCGCCCCGGTGCATCGCCCGTCGGTCGAGCGTTTTGGTGCCGATTTCGTGAAGCCCGGCAATCTCGTGTCCAACGGCGCGTTCCGTCTGGTCGAGAACGTGCCCAACTCGCATATCCGCCTCGCCAAGAACCCGACCTTCCATGATGCGGGTGCCGTGAAGGTCGATATCGTCAACTTCATCCCGCATCCCGATCTGGCGGCGGGTGCACGCCGCTTCCTGGCGGGCGAGTTGCACGTCACGACCGACATTCCCGCCGATCAGATCAAGTTCCTGCGCCAGCGTCTGGGCGATCAGGTCAAGATCACGCCCTATCTCGGCACGTGGTACTTCGCCTTCAACACCGCGAAGGCGCCGTTCGACGACGTGCGCGTGCGCCGCGCGCTGTCGATGGTGATCGATCGCGAGTTCCTGGCCGAACAGGTGTGGCAGGAAACGATGGTGCCGGCTTTCGGCTGGATTCCGCCCGGCATCGGCAATTACGTGCCCAATCCGGTCGAGGTCGACTACAAGACGAAGTCGCCGATCGACCGCGAGGACGAAGCCAAGAAATTGCTCGCCGCCGCGGGTTTTGGGCCCGGCGGCAAGAAGCTGAGCGTGCAGATCCGCTACAACACGACCGACAACAACCGCGCTTCGGCCGTCGCAATCGCCGATATGTGGAAGCAGATCGGCGTCGAAACGACCACGATCAACACCGATACGCGCACCCATTTCGCGCATTTGCGCGACGGCGGCGATTTCGACGTCGCGCGCGCGGGCTGGATCGGCGATTACTCCGACCCGCAGAACTTCCTGTTCCTGCTGCAAAGCGACAACAAGGGCTTCAATTACGCGCGCTGGTCTAACGCCGAGTTCGACGCGCTGATGAAGCAGGCCGGCGAAGAGATCGACCTCGGCAAGCGCGCGCAAATTCTGGCCCGCGCCGAGGCCATCGTCGCACGCGATCATCCTTATGTCGGGCTGCTGTTCTATTCGAACCGCAATCTGATCTCGAACAAAGTCGAGGGCTATATCCCCAATCTGCGCGGCGCCAACCCGTCGCGCTTCGTGTCGATCAAGAACTGATTCCGGCGGCGCGGCCGGACACGACCGCATGCTCGGCTTCGTTCTTCGACGCTTCTTGAGCGCGATCCCGACTCTGTTCGTCGTGATCACGCTCTCGTTCTTCCTGATGCGCCTCGCCCCCGGCGGCCCGTTCGATCTGGAACGGCCGCTGGAGGCGAAGATCATGGAGAATTTGCAGCGCGCCTACGGCCTCGATCTGCCGCTGCACGAGCAATATCTGCGCTATCTCGGCAATCTGCTGCGCGGCGATCTGGGCCCGTCCTTCTTCATGCGCGACTTCTCGGTCGCGCAGATTTTGATGCAAGGGCTTCCCGTCTCGATGGCGCTGGGCGGCGGCGCCATCCTGCTGGCGCTGGTCCTTGGGGCCGGCCTTGGCGCCTTCGCCGCGATGCGCCAGAACACCGGTGCCGATCACGCGGTCGTCGGCTTCGCGACCGCCGGCGTGACGATCCCCAATTTCGTCGTCGCCCCCGTGCTGCAAATCGTATTCGGATTGACGCTCGCCTGGCTGCCGGTCGGCGGATGGAACAACGGGGCGCTGCGCAATGTGATCCTGCCGGTGATCGTGCTGGCCCTGCCGCAGATCGCCGTGGTCGCGCGCATGACCCGCGCCGCGATGATCGAAACCTTGCGCGCCGACCATATCCGCACGCTGCGCTCGTTGGGGCTGGGGGGCCGTCACGTTGCCGAGCACGGGTTGCGCGCGGCCTTGCTGCCGGTCGTCTCGTATCTCGGCCCCACGGCGGCGGCGCTGCTGACCGGCTCGGTCGTGGTCGAAACCATTTTCGGCCTGCCCGGCATCGGGCGCTATTTCGTCGAGGGTGCGCTCAATCGCGACTACACGCTGGTGATGGGCACGGTCGTCGTCGTCGCGGTGTTCGTGCTGGTCTTCAATCTGATCGTCGATATCCTTTACGCGCTGCTCGATCCGCGCGTGCGCTACGAATGAGTACGGCCGGAAATTCGCTGTGGGCCGATGCGGCACGGCGTCTGCGGCGCAACCGGGCGGCGACGGCGAGCCTTGCCATGCTGATTCTGCTGGCGCTTGCCTGCGTCTTCGGCCCGATGCTGGTCGGCAACGCCTATGACCGCGTTTATCCCGATTACGTGCGCGTGCCGCCGTCGCTGCAAGCCCAGCCGACGGCCGATCTGATCGCCCCTGCGGTCGAACGCATCGCGTCGCGCTTACGCGCCCGCGCGACGGATATTTCACGCGACGGCGATACGCTGAAGATCGTGCTGGAAGCGCCCCGCGCCATCGACGAGCGTTCGCTCGCATTTTTCGAACGCTCCGATTTGTTCGCAGCAGCACGCGTGATGTCGCGCGAAGATGACGGCAAACGTTTGACCGTCGAAGTTCCGCTGGAACGGAATTACTTCTTCTTCGGCACCGACGGCAACGGCCGCGATTTGCTGGCGCGCACATTGATCGCCGGGCGCGTCAGTCTCGCCATCGGTTTGCTGGCGACCTTCGTCGCCATTTCCATCGGCGTCGTTTACGGCGCCGTCGCCGGTTTCGCGGGCGGGCGCATCGACGCGCTGATGATGCGCGCGGTCGACGTGCTCTATTCCCTGCCCTTCATCTTCTTCGTCATCATGCTAGTCGTGTTCTTCGGCCGCAATTTCGTGCTGATGTTCATCGCGGTCGGCGCGGTCGAATGGCTCGACATGGCGCGCATCGTGCGCGGCCAGACGCTGAGCTTGAAGCGCCGCGAATTCGTCGCCGCCGCCGAAACGCTCGGCGTAAGCGCCACGGGCATCCTTACGCGGCATATTGTTCCCAATACGCTCGGGCCCGTCGTCGTTTACACGACCTTGCTGGTGCCGAAGGTCATTCTGCTGGAAAGCTTCCTGTCGTTCCTGGGCCTGGGCGTGCAGGAGCCGATGACGAGCTGGGGCGTGTTGATCGCCGACGGGGCGCGCAACATCCAGGGCAACACGCATCTGCTGGTGTTCCCCGCGATCTTCCTGACGACGACGCTGTTCTGCCTCAACTTCCTGGGCGACGGACTGCGCGACGCGCTCGACCCGCGCGATCGCTGACATGGCGCCGGTCCTCGCCATTCGCGATCTCGATATCCGCTTCCGCACGGGGGCGGGCGAGTTGCACGCGGTCAAGCGCGTTTCCTTCGCGATCGAGAAAGGCGAGACGTTGGCCATCGTCGGCGAATCCGGCTCGGGCAAAAGCCAGACGATGCTGGCCGCGTTGGGTTTGCTCGCCGCCAATGGCGGGGTGACGGGTTCGGCGAAGCTGAACGGGATCGAGCTTGTCGGCGCATCGCAAAGCGCCTTGGACGAGCTTCGCGGACGCAAGGTCGCGATGATCTTCCAAGAGCCGATGACCTCGCTCGATCCGCTCTACACGATCGGCGCGCAACTTGTGAAAGTGCTGCGCCGCCACAAACCGATCAGTCGCGTCGCGGCGCGCGAGGAAGCGGCGGCGTTGCTCGACCGCGTGCGCATTCCCGATGCGGCCGCAAGGCTCGATTCCTATCCGCACGAAATGTCGGGCGGGCAGCGCCAGCGCGTGATGATCGCGATGGCGCTGGCGCACGGGCCCGATCTGCTGGTCGCCGACGAGCCGACCACGGCGCTGGACGTGACGATCCAAGCCGAAATTCTGGAACTGCTCGGCGCGTTGCAGCGCGAGCTCGGCATGGCGATCGCGTTCATCACCCACGATCTGGGCCTCGTGCGCCGCTTCGCCAAGCGCGTGATCGTCATGCGCGGCGGCGAGATCGTCGAGCATGGCGCCGTCGCCGATATCTTCTCGATGCCCAAGCACGATTATACGAAGGCATTGCTCGACGCCGAACCCGCGGGCCGGAAAGCGCCGGTTGCGGCCGATGCGCCGATTGTGCTGACCGCCGACGACATCCGCGTCGAATACGAAATCCTGCGCGGCATGTTCGGCCGCAGAACGCTGATGGTGAAGGCGGTCGACGGCGTATCGATCGCCTTGCGCGCCGGCGAGACGCTGGGTCTGGTCGGCGAATCCGGCTCGGGCAAATCGACGCTGGCGCGCAGCATCGTGCGCCTTGCCCCCGCGACCGGTTTGGTGCGGTTCGAAGATCGCGCCTTGTTGCCGCTGTCGAAGAGCGAGATACGCCCGATCCGCAAGACCCTGCAGATGGTCTTTCAGGACCCTTACGGCTCGCTGTCCCCGCGCATGAGCGTGGGCGAGATCGTGAGCGAGGGTTTGCGCGTCCACGAGCCCGGCCTGACGGCGTCGCAACGCGACGCGCGGGCGGCTTCGGCCCTCGAAGAAGTGCGCCTTGACCCGGAAATGCGCCGCCGCTTTCCGCACGAGTTTTCCGGCGGGCAGCGTCAGCGCATCGCCATCGCACGCGCGATCGTGCTGCGGCCCAAGCTCGTGATCCTCGACGAGCCGACCTCGGCGCTGGACCGCACGATCCAAAAGGCGATCGTCGAATTGCTGCGCGATCTGCAGGCGCGCCACGGTCTCGCCTATCTGTTCGTCAGCCACGACCTCGCCACCGTGCGCGCGATGGCCGACCGCATCGCCGTGATGAAGGACGGCAAAATCGTCGAGGAAGGCGAGACGGAATCGCTGCTCGCCAACCCGCGCGCGGATTACACGCGGCGGCTGCTGGCGGCGGCTTTTACGGGGAAAGTGGAGCGGGTGAAGGGAATCGAACCCTCGTCGTAAGCTTGGGAAGCTTCTGCTCTACCATTGAGCTACACCCGCGAACCGTCCGGGAAGATAGGCGGCGCTCGGGTTTTTCGCAAGCCGGTCCGGCTTGACAGAAATCGGGGGCGGGCATAATTTCGCCCTCACGTGACGATTTGGGCCGGCCGGCTTGCGGGGTCACGTTAATCCTCCCGCTAAAAGGTCGGTGCCGGAAGTCCCGGAACCCCTCGCGGTTCCGCCCGAAAGCCCCGATCCCACGGTCGGGGTTTTGTCGTTTTGGGGGTTTCTTCCGATGCCGGCCAACAAGTCCGATACGATCCGTAAATCCTGGCGCGCCGCGACGCGCGTGGTACGCGAAGGCACGCACCGTTCCGAATGGTTCGAGACGAGCGAAGCGCTCTATCTCAATTCGGGTTTCGTCTACGACAGCGCGTTCGACGCCGAAGCCGCCTTCTCGTCGAAGACGCCGCCGAAGGATCAACGCTTCGTCTATTCGCGCTTCGGCAACCCGACCAACCAGATGCTGGAAAAGCGTCTGGCCGCGCTGGAGGGTGCGGAGGCCTGCAAGGTGACGGCGTCGGGCATGGCCGCGGTGTTCGCGGCCTTGGCGAGCCAATTGAAGGCCGGCGATCGCATCGTCTCATCGCGCGCGCTGTTCGGGTCCTGCCACTACATCGTGACCGAGTTGCTGCCGCGCTGGGGCATCGAATCGGTGCTGGTCGACGGTGCGGATCTCGACCAATGGAAGACCGCCCTCGCCAAGCCCGCGAAAGCCGTGTTCCTGGAAACGCCGTCGAACCCGATGCTCGACCTCGTCGACATCAAAGCGGTGTCGAAGCTTGCGCATAAGGCGGGGGCGTGCGTCGTCGTCGACAACGTGTTCGCCACGCCGATGTATCAAAAGCCTTTGGCGCTGGGCGCGGATGTCGTCATCTATTCCGCCACCAAGCATATCGATGGCCAAGGCCGCGTGCTGGGCGGGGCCGTGCTCGGCCGGCAGAAATGGATCGACGAGACGCTGGTGCCATTCCTGCGGCACACGGGGCCCACGCTGTCGGCCTTCAACGCCTGGGTGCTGCTGAAGGGCGTCGAAACGCTGCCCTTGCGCGTGGAAGCGCAAACGCGAAACGCGCTGATCGTCGCCAAGCGGCTGGAGAAGGCGCGCGAGATCGAGCGCGTCTACTACCCCGGCCTCAAATCGCATCCGCAATACGCGCTGGCGCGCAAGCAGATGAAATCGGGCTCGACCCTGGTGGCGTTCGACGTGAAGGGCGGCAAGAAGGCGGCCTTCGCCTTCCAGGACGCGCTGCAGACGATCGACATCTCCAACAATCTGGGCGACGTCAAAAGCCTGATCTCCCACCCCGCGACGACGACGCATCAGCGTCTGCCGGCGGAGGAGAAGGCGCGCCTGGGCATCGGCCCCGGCAGCCTGCGCCTGTCGCTGGGCATCGAGGACCCGGCGGATTTGCTGGAGGATATCGAGCGCGCCTTGGCCGCCGCCCGCAAGGCCCGGTAACCGGCCCAATAACCCTACCGGCCGGGGCTGGATAGCCCCGGCCGAGGGGCCTATAGTGCGCCGGTCATGTACAGTGCCACGACCCGCGACATCAAAGTCACCGTCAAGCCGGTGTTTCTGGACGACCAATCCTCGCCGTCCGAAAACCATTACGTCTGGGCCTATCACGTGCGGATCGAGAATCTCGGCCGCGCCACCGTGCAATTGCGCGCGCGCCATTGGAAGATCACCGATGCGCTGGGCCGCTTGCAGGAAGTGAAGGGAGCGGGCGTCGTCGGCGAGCAGCCGATTCTGAAGCCCGGCCAGAGCTTCGAATACACGTCGGGCACGCCGTTGGGCACGCCGTCGGGCATCATGGCCGGCACCTATCTGATGGAGACGCCGGACGGCGACCGCTTCGATATCGAAGTGCCCGCCTTCTCGCTCGACTCGCCGCATTTCACCGCGAAACTGAACTGAAGGGACCCCCGCCCTTGAAATCCGCCCTTAAATCCGTCGTCACCAAGCGCGCGCGCCCGACGCGCGAAGCCGCGCAAGAAGCCGTCCGCACGCTGATCGAGTGGGCGGGCGACGATCCGATGCGCGAAGGCCTGCTGGGCACGCCCGAACGCGTCGTGCGCGCCTACGAGGAATGGTTCGCCGGCTACAACGAAGATCCGGTCGAATTGCTGAAGCGTACCTTCGAGGAGACCGAAGGCTACGACGAAATGGTCGTGCTGCGCGACGTGCGCTTCGAAAGCGTGTGCGAACACCACCTCGCCCCGATCCTGGGCACGGTGCATGTCGCCTATCTGCCCGCCAAGCGCGTGGTCGGCATCTCCAAGCTCGCGCGCGTCATCGACGTCTACGCCAAGCGCATGCAGATTCAGGAGAAGATGACCGCGCAGATCGCGAACACGATCGAAGAAGTTCTCCAGCCCAAGGGCGTTGCCGTCGTCGTCCAGGCGCAGCATCAGTGCATGAGCACGCGCGGCGTGCATAAAACCGGCGTGTCGATGGTGACGAGCCGCATGCTCGGCGCCTTCCGCGACAACGAAGCCACGCGGCGCGAGTTCCTGGCGATCGTCGGGGCGCCGCGCGACAGCGGATCGCACGGCTGATCGCGGAATGACCACGGCGCAAAACTCCGTCGCGTTCCTGGAACGGCTGGTCGCGCATCGCACGGTCAGCCGCGATTCGAATCTCGGGCTGATCGAGGATGTGCGCGGCTATCTCGCCGGACTCGGCATTCCAGCGCGCATCGTTCCCAACGAAGACGGCACCAAGGCCAATCTGGTCGCGACGATCGGCCCGATGGTCGATGGCGGCTTGATCCTGTCGGGCCATACCGACGTCGTGCCCGTGGACGGCCAGCCCTGGTCGACCGATCCCTTCAAGCTGACCGAGAAGGACGGCAAGCTCTACGGCCGCGGCTCGTCGGACATGAAGGGCTTCATCGCCGTGGCTTTGGGCCTCGCCCCCGAATTCGCCAAGCTGAAGCTCGAACGGCCGATCCATTTCTGCTTCTCCTACGACGAGGAAGTCGGCTGTTTCGGCGCACCCCACGCGATCGCGCTGTTCGGCCGCGAGTTGCCGCGCGCGTCGGTGTGTTTCGTGGGCGAGCCCACGATGATGCGCGTGATCGTCGCGCATAAGGGTATTTGCTCCAACATCGCCCAAGCGCGCGGCCTGGAAGCGCATTCGAGCGCGCCGCAATTGGGCAGCAACGCGATCGTCCATATGGGGCGGTTCCTCGCCTTCCTGGACGATTTGCAGCGCGAATTGATCGATGAGGGCCAGAAACACGCGATCCCCGGCATCGAGTTCGATCCGCCCTACACGACCGTGGGCATCGGCCATATCCAGGGCGGCACGGCGGTCAATATCGTGCCGCGCGATTGCCGCCTCGCCTGGGAATTGCGCCCGCTGCCGGGCGTCGACGCCGAAGCGATCTACGCCCGCGCGCTTGCCAAGGCCGCCGAGATCGATGCCGCGATGAAGAAGGAATCGCGCGAGGCTTCCTTCGAAGTCACCAAATACGCCTGGATCCCCGCCTGCAAGCCCGAGCATGACGGGCTGGCGCAGAAACTCGCCTGCGAGATGACCGGCGCGAACACCGTGTCGTCGGTCGCTTTCGGCACCGAGGCCGGGCAATTCCAGGAAGCGGGAATCTCCACCGTCATCTGCGGCCCCGGCGATATCGCCGTCGCGCACAAGACCGACGAATACACGACGCGCGACCAGCTCGCCCAGTGCGAGGCCTTCCTGAAGAAGCTGGCGCGATGGGCGCAGAACCCACGCTGAAGATCGATACGCTCGCCGAGCAACTGCGCGCGCTCGGCGTGCGACCGGGCGACGCGATCATCCCCCATGTCGCGATGCGCGATCTCGTACCGGTCGAGAACGGCCCCAAAGGCGTGCTGGCAGCGCTTCGCCGCGCCGTCGGCGCCAACGGCACGCTGCTGTTCCATGTGCCTTGCGAAACGGCGGGCAATTTCGCCGAGGCCGATCAACGCATCGCCGTCGGCCGCCAGATGGCGGGCGGCGACGGTTTCGATCCGCTGGCCGGGCCGCCGCGCGGCCGCTTGGGCGAGTTCGCGCGCGCGGTGATCGCCGATCCCGATATGAAAATCGCGGCGCACCCGGCGGCGCGCTTCGCCGCCAGCGGCAAGCAAGCGGCCAAATTGCTGGAACCGATGCCGTGGGACGACCCGCTGGGGCCCGGCTCGCCGCTCGACCGGCTTTGCGCGCTGCAAGGCAAGGTGCTGGATTTCGGCGTCGATACCGCGACGCTAACAATCGGGTCGCTCGCCGATTACTACGCCGTCCCGCGCAGCCGCGCGATGGTTCTGCGCCATTACCGGACGCGCGAGAACGGCAGAAGCTTCGTGCGCAGCGTGCGCCTGCTCGACGACAAGGACGAGCATCGCTACGACGACGGTTTCGACGGCGCACGGCGGCAGAGTTTCGCCAAGACCGGCAAAATCGGCCGCACGCAAGCGACGCTCTACGAAGCGGCACCTTTGCTGCGCTACCTGTCGCGCAAATTCGGCGGGCCCGACCTGTTCCGTACCGTGCTGCGAGTCTACGAGCCGGTCACGCCGTCGCGGCGCTAGTTTCCTTGTCCTTCGCCGAGCTTTGCAGCGCGTGGAGCTTGGCGTAGAGCCCGCCGCGCTTGAGCAACTCGGCATGCGTGCCGGATTCGACCAGGCGGCCGTCTTCGATCGCGCAGATAATGTCGGCGTCGACGATGGTCGACAGGCGGTGCGCCACGACGATCGTCGTACGGCCCTTCATCAGCGTGGCGAGCGATTGCTGGATCAAGCGTTCCGATTCGTTGTCGAGCGCAGACGTCGCTTCGTCCAGCAGCAGGATCGGCGCGTTCTTCAGGAACGCGCGCGCGATCGCCACGCGTTGGCGCTGGCCGCCGGACAGTTTCGAGCCGCGCTCGCCCACCACGGTCATGAATCCGTCGGGCAAAGCTTCGACGAAATCGAGCGCGCCGGCGATGCGCGCGGCCTCACGGATTTCCGCGTCCGTGGCGCCCGGTTTGCCGTAGCCGATATTGGCGCGGATCGTGTCGTGGAACAGGCTCGTTTCCTGCGTCACCAGCGCCATGTTGGCGCGCAGCGAATCGAGCGTCAGGTCGCGAACATCGTATCCATCCAACGTGACCCGGCCCTGATCGACGTCGTAGAAACGCGGCAGAAGATTGAGGATCGTCGTTTTGCCGCCGCCCGACGGGCCGACCAGCGCCACCGTCTTGCCGGCTGGAATGCGCAAGGTCAGGCCATCGAGCGCCTTGCGATCCTCGCGGTAGGAAAAGGTGACGCCTTCGAAGCGGATCTCGCCTGCGACCTTGGAGATCGCGGCGGCGCCTTTACGATCGACGATCTTGGGCGACATATCCTCCAGCGCGAAGACGCGCGCCGCGGCGGCGAGACCTTCCTGCAGCGTGTTGTTGAGATTGGCCACGCTCTTGATCGGCTGATAGGCCATCAGCAGCGCCGTGATGAACGAGAAGAACGTGCCGGGCGTCGTTTGGCCTTGGATCACCTGCCAGCCGCCATAGAAGATGACGGCGGCGACGGCGATGGAACCTAGCGTTTCGATGATCGGATTGGCGGCCGAGCGCGTGCGCGCGTTCTTGTGCAGCAGGGTGAAAATGCGTTCGACGATCTCGCGCAGCTTCGCCGTTTCCTGGCGTTCCATCAGATACGCCTTCACATGGCGGATCCCTTGGAACGCCTCGTCGATCGTCGTCATCAGCGCGCCGACTTCGACCTGCGTGTTGTTCGAGATTTTGCGCATGCGCTTGCCCATGCGACGCACGGGCAGGAACGCCATCGGAAACACCACGAAGGCGATCAGCGCCATGCGCCAATCCTGCCAGAACATCAGCGCGACCAGGAACACGACGGTCAGCGAATCCTTCGACAGACCGACCAGCGATTGGGTGATCGCCGCGCGCATCAGCGCCACGTCGTGCGTTAGCCTAATGCCCAGGCGCGCGGCGGGATTGTCGTTGAAGAAGGCGAGATCGGCGCGCACCGCCTGCTCGAACAATTTGATCTGCAGATCCGAGATGATGCGCTGTCCGACATAGTTGAGCAGCACGCCCTGGAAATAGGTCGCGATTCCCTTGATCAATGCCGCCAGGATCACCGCCAGCGGCACGAGGTAGAGCATGGCCGTATCGCGGGCGACGAACACCTTGTCGAGCACGGGTTCCATCAGCCAGGCATTGGCGGCGGTCGCGGCAGCGGCCAAAGCCATGCACAGGATCGACAGCGCCACCCGGCCCCAATGCGGGCGCACATGGTTGGCGATAAGGCGGGTCAGAAGACCGCGCGTGCTCTGGTCGGCAAGGATCGGGATACTCACGGGATCGGGCTTATCCCACGGAATTGCGGCGAAATCCCACCGATAAACGGGGCCCCCCTTTCGGGCCGTATATTGTGCCGGAGGGGAATATGGTTAACGTCACTTAACACATAGGAATAAAAGGCTATTCTCCCGTTTTGTTCGCGTCCGGTTCGGGGGAATGCGAACGACTCGGGGCGAATCGGGTATTTAGATTTCGAGTCCGGGGCGACCCCCAAGACTCGGTATAGGCTGGGCTCTTAAACTTGTACTTTAAGAGTCGCCTTGTTATGCTTGTTTCACCTTTGTACCTGATCGGCAACGTCGATCCGGGCGGGGTCCGGCGCGCTAAATCTGGGGCCTGTGGATAAAAACGGCAATGCTCAATCAACGTCTCGACCAGTTACAGGACTATCCCTTCGCGCGGCTCGCCGCGCTGATCGCCGACATCACGCCCAAGGTCAATATCGCGCCCGTCGCCATGTCGATCGGCGACCCGCAGGGTCAGCCGCCGGAATTCGCGATGAAGATCATCGCCGACCATGCCGACAAGTGGAACGGCTACCCGCCGGTGATCGGCACGTTCGAATTGCGCACGGCGATCAAAACCTGGCTCGACCGGCGCTACGCGCTGCCGCGCGATCTGATCGATATCGAAACGCAGATCGCGCCTGTGGCGGGTACCCGCGAAGGCCTGTTCATCGTGGCGCAGCTTGCCGTGAACGGCGCCAAGAACGGCCAAAAGCCGGTCGCGCTGATGCCCAATCCCTTCTATCAAGTCTACAACGCCGCCGCGGTGATGGCGGGTGCGGAGCCCGTCTACCTCACCACGACCGAGGCGACCGGTTTTCTGCCCGATCTCGACGCGATCCCGGAAGAAACGCTGCAACGCACGGCGTTGTTCTATCTGTGCAGCCCCGGCAATCCGCAGGGCGCCATCGCGTCGATCGACTACATCAAGAAGGCGCTGGGTCTCGCGCGCAAATATGACTTCTTGCTCGTGATGGACGAGTGCTACGCCGAGCTTTACTACACGCCCGAAGCGCCGCAAGGCGGCTTGCAGGCGGCGCTGGCATTGGGGCCCGGCCAAGACGGCCACCCGCTCGACAATCTCGTATGCTTCCACACATTGTCGAAGCGCAGCTCCGCCGCCGGCATGCGCTCCGGCTTCGGCGTGGGTTCGCCCACGACCATCAAACTCCTCAACCGGCTGCGCAGTTTCTCCTGCGCCGGCCAGCCTTTCCCGATCCAAGCCGCATCGGCGGCGTTGTGGGCCGAAGAAGGCCATGCGATCGCGACGCGCGAAGCCTATGCCAAGCGCATGGAATCGGCGCGGCGCCATCTGGGCAAATTGCCCGGCTTCTACGCGCCCAAGGGCGGCATGTTCTTGTGGATCGAGGTCGGCGACGGCGAAGACGCCGCGCGCAAGCTGTGGCGCGACGCCGCGATCAAGGTCCTTCCCGGCGAGTATCTGACCAAGCCGGAGAAAGACGGCACCAATACGGGCAAACGCTATATCCGCGTGGCGCTCGTTCACGAATACGAAACCTGCGATGCGGCACTCTTCCGCATGGCGCAGGTTCTTGGATGATATTGGAGCGATAGATGGCCATCGCAACGCGCATTTCCGGCGGACTTCTTCCCGAAGGGGCGGGCGCGTTCCTGCGCCGGCGCATCGCGGAGATCGCGGGCACGGCCGCGATCGTGATCGCGGCGTTGATCGTCGCCTCGCTCGTCACCTACTCGCCCGAAGACCCGAGCTTCAGCCACGCGACCGACAAGGCGCCGTCCAACATCCTGGGCCATGCGGGCGCTTCGATCGCCGATATCCTGTTCCAGACGCTGGGCCTTGCGGCCGCATTGATCCCCGTCGCCTTGCTCGGCTGGGGCTGGCGCTTGATCCGTTCGCGCAGCTTGCCCTTGTGGGGCTTGCGCGTATCGCTGCTGCCCGTGACCGTGCTGCTTGCGGCGATGGCGCTGTCGACTTGGGCTGCCCCCGCTGGCTGGCCGCGCCCGCTCGATGGCGGTTTGGGCGGCGTCGTGGGTCGCTTGTTCCTGGCGCAGTTCCTGGCGCTGGGCGCCGATCTTGGCCACGGCGCGGATGTGCTGGCCTGGGGTGCGGCACTGCTCGCGACGATCGGCTTCGTCTTCGGCCTTGCCATTACTTGGGGCGAGTATCGCACCGCGGCGTGGGCTAGCGGCGTGGCCGCACGCGGCGTCGCGCAAGGCACGACGACGATCGTTGCGTTCTTCTCGGCGCTTGTCGCGAAGATCCGCCTGGGCGATCCCGCCAAGGCGCGCGCGCGCGAAAAGCGCGAGATGAAGCGCAGCCGCGCCGAGCCTTCGTTCGACGGATCGGCCGATCCCGCGCCGGAGATCGAGGAAGAGCCCGAGATCGAAAAGCCGCGCCCCACGCCGGCACAGCTGGTCGAACGCAGCGCCCCGGTGGAAAAGCCGAAGGCCGAGCCCAAGAAGAAGCCCAAGCAAGCGGCACTCGATCTGGCCGTGCAGGGCGAATATCTGCCGCCGTCGATCGATCTGCTCGCCAAGCCCAAGATCGCGAAGATCGCCAGCGTCGACGAAGGCGCCTTGGCCCAGAACGCACGCTTGTTGGAAAGCGTGCTCGACGATTACGGCGTGAAGGGCCAGATCGTAAAGGTCCGCCCCGGCCCCGTGGTCACGCTCTACGAACTCGAGCCCGCCCCCGGCACCAAGGCCGCGCGCGTGGTGGGTCTGTCGGACGATATCGCGCGCTCGATGTCCGCACTCGCCGTGCGCGTCGCGGTCGTACCGGGGCGCAACGTCATCGGCATCGAATTGCCCAACGCCGAACGCGAAACGGTCTATCTGCGCGATCTGCTGGAGCAGACGCTGGAGGACAAGCAGAACGGCATCCTCAATCTCGTGCTCGGCCGCGATATCGGCGGCCAGCCGATCATCGTCGATCTCGCCCGCATGCCCCACTTGCTGATCGCCGGCACGACCGGCTCGGGCAAGTCGGTCGCGATCAACACGATGATCCTGTCGCTGCTCTACAAGCTGACGCCGGGCGAATGCCGCTTCATCATGGTCGACCCGAAGATGATCGAATTGTCCGTCTATGACGGCATTCCCCATCTTCTGTCGCCCGTGGTCACCGACCCCAAGAAGGCCGTCGTGGCCCTCAAATGGGCGGTCAAGGAAATGGAAAGCCGCTATCGCGCGATGTCGAAGCTCGGCGTGCGCAATATCGCGGGCTACAATCAGCGCCTGGCCGACGCGCGCAAGAACGGCGAAGCGTTGACGCGCAAGGTGCAGACCGGCTTCGACGAGGCGGGCAAGCCGGTGTTCGAGGATCAGCCCCTCGACATGACGCCGCTGCCCTTCATCGTCGTCGTGGTCGACGAAATGGCCGACCTGATGTTGGTCGCCGGCAAGGACGTCGAATGGGCGGTGCAGCGTTTGGCGCAGATGGCGCGCGCAGCCGGCATCCATCTGTTGATGGCCACGCAACGCCCCTCGGTCGACGTCATCACCGGCACCATCAAAGCGAACTTCCCGACGCGTATTTCGTTCCAGGTCACCAGCAAGATCGACAGCCGCACGATCTTGGGCGAACAAGGTGCCGAACAACTACTGGGCCAAGGCGACATGCTGTACATGGCCGGCGGCGGGCGCATCACCCGCGTCCACGGGCCGTTCGTGTCCGACCGCGAGGTCGAACATGTCGTGCAGCATCTGAAGGCGCAGGGCGCCCCGGCTTACGTCGACGAAGTGACCGAAGACGAGGAAGCGCTCGCCGCACTCGACGGCGGCGGCGACGCGATGGGCGGCGGTGGCGGCGGCGGCTCGGGCGACGATCTTTACGATCAAGCCGTGGCGCTGGTCGCGCGCGAGCGCAAATGCTCGACGAGTTTCATCCAGCGCCATTTGCAGATCGGCTACAACCGCGCGGCGCGCATCGTCGAGAAGATGGAAGCCGAAGGCGTGGTCAGCTCGGCCAACCACGTGGGCAAGCGCGAAGTGCTGGCCCCCAAGGGCGATTACGCGGCGTAAAGATCGGCCGGGTTGGCGACGCGCTTTTCCAGCGCGACTTTGAGCTTGCCGAGCGCGCGCGCTTCGATCTGACGCACGCGTTCCTTCGATACGCCAAGGCGCGTGCCCAGCGTTTCGAGCGTCACACTTTCGTCTTCGTCGGCCAAGCGCCGTGCGGCGATCACCGCGCGTTCGCGTGGGGACAGATCGCCCATCGCTTCGCGCAATAGGCGCGCCCGCGCGTCGCGATCGTGCCACGACATCGCGTCGGCTTCGGGATCCGCGCGCTCGTCGGCCAAGGATTCGCCCCAGCTGCGCGCCGACCCGTCGTCGCCCGCGACGGGCGCGTCGAGCGAGCGGTCGCCGCCCGACATGCGGCCTTCCATCTCGATCACGTCGCCGATAGTCACGCCCAATTCCTGGGCGACCTTGGCGCGCGTATCGTCGGTCATCGGCTCACCGTTGCGGTCGCCCAAACGCGCGCGCACGCGGCGCAGATTGAAGAACAGCGATTTATGCGCGGCCGTCGTGCCGGTGCGCACGATCGACCAATTGCGCAGCACGAAGTCTTGGATCGCCGCGCGGATCCACCATTGCGCATAGGTCGCGAAGCGCACGTCGCGCGACGGCTCGAAACGCGCCGCCGCTTGCATCAGGCCGATATGGCCTTCCTGGATCAGATCGCCGACCGGCAGGCCGTAATGGCGGAATTTGAGCGCCGCCGACACGACCATGCGGCTATAGGCGCCGATCAATTCGTCGAGGGCGGCTTGATCGCCCGATTCGCGCCAACGTTTGGCGAGATCGAGCTCGCGTTCGCGCGCGAGCAATTTGGTCTTCATCGCCTTGCGGATGAAGCGGATATTCGCGGCTTGCGTGGCGGTGTCGTCCATACGGGCCATGATGCGTATCTCCGTGAAGAAATACGCCGGGGTCCGCCGGGTGGATCACTGCTCCGTTTGCAGCATTTCGACGATTTCGCCCCGGTTCGTCACGCAGGCCGCGACGAGCGTGCCGGGCGTTTCCCCGCAAAGGGTTAGCGTATAGGGGCCGTCCGGATTCCGGGTTTTTTCCGGGGCATGGCCGCGCACGATGCGCTGGAACCCCTCGAACGGCGCGTCGATTTTGGCGAAATCGCCGCTGCCCCACCACAAGGCATCACCCTGGGCGGCCAGCGGCCGGGCCAAATCCAGGCCGGCCGATACGAACAGCAGGCGGCCCAGATCGTCATGGGCGGCGCGGCGCAGGGCCAGCATCACGTCGCGATGGCCGCCGCGCGCTTCCATTGCCGCGCGCAGTTTGGCGGTCCAGCGCGCGATCGACGTCGCCCCCGCCCCGCAGGCTTGCATTCCTTCGCGCGGATCGACGCCATAGGATTGCAGCGTGGCTTCCAGCCCGCGCGCCAGCATCCAGGTCAGGATATCGCGCGGGTTGACCGCGAAATGGAGCTGCAACGTCTTCTGCCACATCTCCTCCTGGGCGCCGCGCAGCATGACGAAATCGGCGGCGAAAAAGCCGGGCATGGCGATGAAAGCGCGGCGGAAATCGACCAGCGCGTCGAGCACGCCGGCCGCGTCGGGACCGGGCCCCAATAGATTGCCGAGATGGACGATCCGGTCGCCGGGTTCGACGCGCTGCGCGATCTCGTCGTAGAGCTGGGCCAGCGCTTGCGCATGGCCGCGCACCGCGCCGATCGCCCAGACGCGGCCCACGCGCTTTAGCGTCGCGAAGCGCTCGCTTTTGGCCGGTGTCGCCGGCGAGGAGGTTCCCCGAGTCGCCATCG